>JBEKVN010000001.1:0-289593 GCA_049513915.1 Candidatus Aminicenantales bacterium
TTCGGTCCCTATCCACGGTAGGCGCAGGAGATTTGAGGGGGGTTGCCCATAGTACGAAAGGACCTGGGTGAACGAACCTCTAGTGTACCAGTTGTGCCGCCAGGCGCAGCGCTGGGTAGCCATGTTTGGAAGTGATAACCGCTGAAAGCATATAAGCGGGAAGCACGCCCCGAGATAAGATCTCCCTCCCGTAAGGGCTAAAGGTCACAGGTAGACGACCTGTTTGATAGGCTGGGTGTGTAAGTCCAGTGATGGATTCAGCTAACCAGTACTAATAGACCGTGAGGCTTGACCATAAAGTTTATCAAGACAAAAAAGACAGGAAATTCGGTGACAGGCCCGATTCGGTGACGAGACATTTCGGTGACATGATCCAAATTCCTTGAATTTGGTGCGTGTCACCTGAAATGTCAAAGCGTGTCACCGGAATCGGTCGAACGTGTCACCGAATTTAACGCACGCTAGGTAACACTGTAATAAATCCCGGCGATCATAACGGCGGGGAAACACCCGTTCCCATTCCGAACACGGAAGTTAAGCCCGCCCGTGCCGATGGTACTGCTCGGGCAGCTGAGTGGGAGAGTAGGTCGTTGCCGGGTTTTTTTTATCCATTCGGGGTCACGGAGATTTCCGGGAAGCGGGCGCGGGCCCGCGGCCCGGCGCGATTTTCGGCTCGTCCCACGAAGGGGGGCCTCCTGAAACGGGGGCAAGGGTCGAATAAAGGAAAGGGGCACGGGCCCCACCGGTCGGTCGGTCATACTCCTCTCCTTTATTTCGGTGGTCGGGCCTGGAGCCAAAGGCTCCGGGTCCAGGGCAAGGGCAATTTTTAAAGGAGATCAGTATGAACATCTACGTTGGAAACATTTCCAGGACGGCGACCGAGCAGGACATTAAAGAAGCCTTTGAGGCCTTCGGCGCGGTCACCAGCGCGGCGATCATCAAGGACAAGTTCTCGGGTGAGTCGCGCGGGTTCGGCTTCGTCGAGATGCCGAACAAGGAAGAGGCCGACAAGGCCATCAGCGGCCTGAACGGCAAGGACGTCAAGGGCCGGGCCCTGACGGTCAACGAAGCCAAGCCCCGGACCGATCGTCCCCGCACGGGCGGCCCCGGCGGCGGCAGAGGCGGCTTCGGCGGCGGCGGCGGTCGCGGCCGGTTCTGATCGCTGGGCGATTCGGTGACGAGACATTTCGGTGACATGATCCAAATTCCCGGAATTTGGTGCGTGTCATCGGAAATGTCAGTGCGTGTCACCAGAATCGGAAACTGAGCGGTCAACCTTTATTCGCAACGAAGGGCGGATGCCCATCATGGGCAGTCCGCCTTTTTTTTTCGGGGGGATTTCCTTTTTCTGCTTAAAAATGGATATAATAGACTTATTAAGGAGATTAAGGATAAAAAACATGTTCTCCACCTATACAGCCAAGTACACGAAGATCAAATCCGGTTACATGGGCCAGTTGGTCGAGTGGCCGGAGGTCGTGACTGAGGGGAGAACCCTCGAGGAATGCAGGGCGATGCTCAAAGACGCGCTTCATGAGATGGTCTTGGCATACCGCCAGCAGAAAAAGGAAATTCCTTTGGGCGGAGCGTTGCTCGAACAGATTCCTGCTCAAATATAGATGTCTGTCAAACGCCGGGAACTCCTTCGTTACCTCGAAGAAAACGGATTCTTTCTTCTGCGCGAAGGCAAGAGCCATTCCATATATACAAACGACAAGAAGACGATTCCCGTGAAAAGGCATAAGTCGATAGACCGCATAACGGCCAACGAATTGTGCAAGCAGGCCGGCCTAAAACCGAAATATTGAGCGCATAGCCGTTCGTCGACGGCTATCTCGAGCGATCCGCGGCTTCCCGCTCTCAACGTTCGTGACCGAGTACGCCGTCGTCGGTCGGATCATCCGTCACCTGAGGTTGGCGTTCACGGCCAAGAAGCAGCCGCCCCCCCATATCTTCGATCAGGTCGCCCTGATGGCGGCCCTCATGGAAGCCATGAGGACTGCAAGGCTGCCGCTTCGGCCTGTACTCATGGAGACGTGTAAGCGGCACCATGAGTGCGGCCGAGGAGAGCGGGGACTATGAATAGCGGTTGATCAGCGGGGAGGGGACTAGCTGCGTTTATCCGCTTCCTGGGATGAGGAGGCCGAGAATCCGCTCGCCGCAGCCCCTGGGCTACCGGATCTCACGTTCTTGACTCTTGCCTGCGGCCGGGATATCCTCATTTCGTGATGGGAAGGGCTGATTCAGTGACCGAAGCCGGCGCCTTCATACCGCAGGGAAAAGGAAATTCCTATCCTTAGGGGACATTTTAGCTTGGCAGTTGATGGGGACATTTATGCTTAGCTATCACACTTAGCTCCTTTGGGACTTTACGGTAACGGCCTAGTTTGTTAGCATAGGAAGAGGAAGGAGCGCGTTGGCAAAAGCCGGGTTCCTCGGATTCCTGACCGACATCGTTCTATTCTTATTGTTGCTTGCCGGCACGATGGCGGGCCAACCTAGAACGGGAAACATCTATGGAAGGATCACAGACGAGGAGGGCATCCTCCTTCCCGACGTGCACATCACCCTGCGGGCACCACAGACCACGTCCGTGAGCACCGTGACCGGCCCGACCGGACGGTACAGGCTCATATCGCTCTCTCCCGGCACCGAGTATGAGATATCCGCCGAGCTGACCGGCTTCAAGAAGACGACCCAGGCCGGCGTAGTCGTACAGGCCGACGTCAACGTCGAGATCAACCTAACCCTCGAGAAGCCGATCCCCATCGTGCCTAAATGGAGCGCGGCGAGAGCGGCGTTCGACAGACTCGTAAAGGATCCATCGCCTTTGACGGCGCGCGAGTTCTATCTATCGATATCGGACGAGAAATATCCCAAGGGCGACAAAACGGCCATCCTGGACCATGTCTTCGGACCCTATATCCGCGAGTTCATGCCGGACGTCGGCCGCTTTAGCGTCATCGCCATCGAAATGCTCGATGGGGATATCCACGCGGCCCGGTCCGCGATCAGGATCCTCGGCTTCGTCGAGAAGGAATGGCAAAAGCCTCCAAGCCTGAAGCTTCCTATCTGCCTGAGCATCGGAGCGTCGTTGGGAGTGCTGATGCGCGCGAATCCCACCCTTTACTTAAGAGCTTGCTATGAAGAAAGAGAGAGCTCGTTTCTTAAGGAAAAGAGTCTTCCCTACGGCTATGTCCCCTTCATTCTTCATATGAAAAAAACGATGGTCTCCTACGATATGGAGATGAGAAAGGAGGCCCTACGATCGGTCGAAGACCCCGAGCTGCGATTCGTTAGGGACGAATGCCTCTATTTGATCGAAAACGGGACCCAATTCATGGAAGCCAATGCCGTCGAAAGGCCCATTCTTGAGGCCCCAGAAGGGAACGGCTCTGGAGTTGCCCAAGAGACGGTCAAGAACGTCCTCCTGGAGATGATGGGCCGGCCCAGCCCGGAAAACATGAGGAAAGTGCTGGCCTTATTCGATGAGCGGAGGAGAGAATTCCCCTATGTCACCGCCGCCGTCTTTCCTCTCATAAGCCGCCCTGACCAGGTATGGCCGCCTTACCGGCCGTGTCCCGATCCGCTCTCGATTATCCTCCACGAAGCGATATGCGGGAACAAGTACGCGATCGAGATCGTCTTCACAGCCTTGCTCCCGGCTTTCCGCGCTTGGGACGATCTCGCCTCCCAATCGCTCGTCGGCTTCATCAGCGATCTCATGCTCATGAAACCCGCCGTATTCATCGAGAACGTGGCCAAGTTCGGCTACCTGGAGTCTGAGCGTCTTGATACCGTGCCGATCACGTTCCTGGACTGGATTTGCGGCACCGTTGATTTTCATAGTTATCCGGACGAAAAAGCCAAGGAGACGATCTTGCGACGGAGGATCGCCGCCCTAGAGGCCCTTAAGATGCCCGAGCACAAAGAGCTGATCGATCGCTGCATCCGTCTGATAGCAAAAAAGCTGGACTGATATCGGCTGCATGATGTCGGCGAGGAACGCACCGCATCAGGCAGGACTGGGAGAGCGTCCGAATCCCTCTCCCTCCGCCACTTACGCTTTTCTGAAGGGCGTCAACATCGGCGGCCATAAACACCCGTTCCCATTCCGAACACGGAAGTTAAGCCCGCCCGTGCCGAAAGAAAGGGGCACGGGCCCCACCGGTCGGTCGGTCATCCTCCTCTCCTTTATTTCGGTGGTCGGGCCTGGAGCCAAAGGCTCCGGGTCCAGGGCAAGGACCTCAAGGGCCGGGCCCTGACGGTCAACGAAGCCAAGCCCCGGACCGATCGTCCCCGCACGGGCGGACCCGGCGGCGGCAGCGGCGGTCGCGGCCGGTTCTGATCGCTGGGCGATTCGGTGACGAGACATTTCGGTGACATGATCCAAATTCCCGGAATTTGGTGCGTGTCATCGGAAATGTCTCAATTTCCCTTGAATTTGGTACGCGTCCCCCGGAATCGGGACGTGCGAAATCTGAATTGTTGACGCCCGCCCGATTCCGCGAATATTATGAATCCGTGACGGGAAGGCCGATCCTACACCCCAACCAAGCGATTCCACGCCGCGCGATAAAAGGAAATTCCTGTCAATATACTTCAAAGGAGTGAATCATGAATTCAAGCAAACGGATCACCGAAACGAACGATAGGAAAGTCATACTGTCGACATTATGGATATTTGTGCTGTTTAATTACCTTTATGCGGATTTTCTTACAATGGTTTTGAATCCTGTTGCGATGACGAACATGGCAAAAAGAATGACAGAAGGGGTTATGTTGGGATGGGTCGTGCTGATGGAGACCGCGATTGCGATGATTGTCCTGTCCCGAATACTGAAGTATAGAGCAAATCGGTGGGCGAACATTATTGTAGGCGTAGTCCAGACTGCGGCTGTCGCTTGGACACTACTTGGCGGAGTTCCAAGGCTTTATTACATGGTTTTTGCAGCCGTCGAAATTGCCTGTACCGTGTTCATTGTCTGGTATGCATGGACTTGGAGGCCGCAAGACGCGCCTGTTGGTAGCTAGCTGAGAAGTGTTTGCGGGGTGCAGCGGATGCCCGTCAGGGGCATGCCGCTCTTTTTTATTTGGGGGACTCTTTCTTCGTTCTGAATCTGGAGTTCTTGACTCCTACCCCACGGCCGGTCTATCCTCAAAAACAGAAGTCTCTGATTCCATGACCAAAGAAATCCGCCTTCCCGCCCCCCATCCCCGGTTCCGGCCCCGGCTCGAAGGAGAGATGCGCCGGCCTGGCCACCCTGGAACGACGGTCCGGATCGGAGAGGATCTCTTCGAGGTCGTGGCGGCCGAAAAATCGGGCGGAGAGTGGGTCTACCGCCTGGAGCCCTGGACGGGCCAAGATACCATCCGCGTTTACGTCGATTGGGGCGAGGAATCGGAGCGCGAATTCACCGCCGGTTTGCGCGATAAGCGGATCCGGGAACAGAAGAACCTCCTGGCCTGGGGAGCGCAGGCCTTCCTGGGCTTCTTGCCGGCCAAAAACCAGGAACGACTTAATCAAGCGACGGGGTTGGATCCCGCCCGAGCGACGTTCTGGTCAGCCGCGCTGGAGGCCGTGGTCGCGTCCCCGTTCGCGGTCTTGTTCGTCATCAGCTCGGTCGTCGGGGGAATGGGGGGCTTGGGGGGAACTATCCCAACCTGGGCCGGTATGCTAGCCTGTGCGGCCATGGCCGAAGGTGTCTTCCGGCTGGCGGCGGTTATATCGACGGGAGAGCCCATCGGAAGCTTGTTCTTGGCCCTCCTCGGCCTCCGATTAAAGTCCGAAGGCCCCCAATATGTCCCGAGTGACGAGATCTTGGCGATCGAAGGAGCGCTGAATGTCGTCTCACCCGTGCCGAAGATCTGGTGGGAAAGGGCGGGAGGAGTGACATACGGAGGAGAGTCCTATCTTCTGGCGGAGTCGCGCCGCGAAAAAAGGAAGTATTTTTACCGCTTTCAAAAGGGCGGAGAGGGCTTCCCGTTCCTGGACCCGGAGTTGGAGAAGGTCCGGAACAGGTCCTCGGACCTTTCCTATGTCTTCGCTCCTCTCTGGGGTTTTCTCCCCTCCGACCTCCAAAAGTCCCTCGAGTTCTACGGACGGTACAGGCCTCGGCCGTACGTCATCATCTCCATCTGCTTCAATTTCTTGGCGGGCCTCGCGATCATGGGGCCCGGCCTGAGGAACGTGTCCCGGGGCGTTTTCGAGATCTGGAGCCTGGCCTTGTTGGGCGCCGCCCTCCTGCTTGTTATGGAGAGCATCCTGCGGCTTCTGCGGCTCATAACGGATGGGAAGACTACCGGGAGTTTTCTCGCCTTTCTCGTCAAGCCGGTCTATAACCTAGCCATCAAGGATAGGCCGGTCCCGCCTTCATGAATCCGGGTGATTGGATCTTCGTCCTTTTTCCGCCAAGCCGCGCAAACTGTCCGATGCAGAATCAAAATACGGTTGGTTCAGCCGCCCTATATCGTAATGACGATTTTTCCCCGGGCGTGTCCTTCACCAAGATACCGCAGAGCTTCAGGAACCTCACTTAGCGGGTAACGTCTGTCTATAATAGGTTTGACTTTGCCGGCTTCAAGGAGCTCTATTATAAAAGCCAGGTCTTGTTGGCTTATTATTGCTACCATGCCACGCATTTTTTTACGCCCGGTCTTTGAAATCCATGGTCCCAGGAGTGAAACCTGGATCATTTGCGCCGCGGAACCTCCGGCCACGACATAAATTCCCTTGGGACTTAACGCTCGGCGGTAATCCAAAATGGGATGATATCCGTTAGCAGCCAGGATCAGGTCATATTGCTGCCCGCTTTTGGTGAAATCGTCTTTTGTGTAATCAATGACCTGGTCCGCGCCAATCGAGCGCACCATGCCCATCTTCCCCGCGCTGCATACCGCCGTGACTTCAGCCCCGAACGATTTGGCAATCTGCACCGCAAACGTGCCCACCCCGCCGGACGCTCCATTAATCAAAACTTTCTGTCCCGGCTGAATCCGTCCTTTATCGCGAAGAGCCTGCAAGGCGGTGAGGGCCGCCATAGGCACGGCCGCTGCTTCCTCGAACGAGAGATGGCCCGGTTTCGACACCAATCCATTTTCGCGACTACAGGCATACTCGGCAAAACTGCCGCCGCCACTCCCGGTGATGTCCCCGAAGACATCATCACCCGGCCGAAACTGCGTGACGTTTCTGCCGACCGCTTCAATACGCCCCGCGACGTCAGCCCCGAGGATCTTCTTCTTCGGTTTGAGAAACCCTCCGCCCATGAGGCGGACCGGGAACATGTCTGCCGTCAGCATATGCCAGTCATAGGCATTTAGGGATGCCGCATGAACTTTGATCAGGACTTCATCGTCCTTGGGGGTCGGTTTTTCGACCTCTTTGAGCTCGAGAACATCCGGCGAGCCGTATTTTGTGCGGACAATGGCTTTCATGAGTTATCCTCCAATTTTCCCCTTTTCAGTTGTCCCGGAAGCCCAGGCTCAGACCGATCCCGACGCCGAAATGCTCGCCCAGCGCGATCTCTTCCGGGAGAAAACCGGCGCTCTTATAGATCAGATTCAAGTCGAAAGACAGGCAGTTAAGCCGGGAATCGGGCCTGAGGAACAGCTTGTAGCGGCCGGTCACGTCAATCGCCCCGCCCGATCTTCCGTTCTGTTCGGTGAAGCTCAGGTTGAGAGGCTGGTTCCAGTAGTGGACCATGGCCGACATGTCCACATGCTTCGCCAAGGGAAAGTCGTTGATGCCGACCCCCGCCCCGAAGAACCAGTGGTCGAGGTTCTCAAACTCGCGCCAATAGGCGCTGAGCTTTAGCTTCCCCTTGTAGGCCAGCCAGATCTTCTCGTCGATGAAATCGCCGAAAGGCCCCATGCAGTGCCCCAGGCCGACATTGACCCGCAGATCGTCGGAGAGGCGAAAGTTGCCCATCCCGATGATGTTGGCGTTGGCCAAATTGAGAAACGTGCGCACTTCCACGCGGTGCAGGTATCCCAGTTCCTGATTCGTCAGGTCGGCGTAGCGCGTGTAGCGCGTGTATTCCATGGTGGGCCGGAAAAGATGGCGGATGACGCCGTAAAGGTCGTTCCCGACGATGTCCCGCTGCAAGTCGTTCGCTTCTTCCGGGCCGTCCGTGTCATGCTTGAAAATTCCTTCCGTAAAATACCGGACGATCGCGAACTTGCGGAGCAGATAGTCCACCACGAGATTCTTGTAGCTATCATCCCCCAGGGACATCAGGGTCTCTTCCCGCGTGGCCAGCATGTAGTCCGATTCGAAGCCGGCCGTGTGGAGGCGGATGAAGGTCGTGAATTTCGTATCCCGCAGGTTCTGCAGGATCGCATCCGTGACCCCGTCGACATAACCGCTCCGCTCCGAGAACGGGAACGGGTGGGACACCGAGCCGATATCCTCCCCGACCAGGATGGATCGATGCCCTTCCTCGTGGGTCAACGTTTGGAAAAAGAGAATGCCGAACGCGCCCTGGATAACGTAGTTGAGGACGGGGTCGAGTTCTTTGTCGAGCATATCGGCGAAGAGCCGGTAGCCGCTCAGGTAGTCCTGATCGAACTGGCGCATCGTGAAGAGACGGGCCGGGGAATCTCTGAGGATGAACGGATACCTTTTCTCACTCTCCCCGGCGCCCGGAGTGCCCTGGGCGGCCAGGGAGGCTGTTGATGCGATCGCCAGGAGCAGGACCGCGATCTTCTTCACGGGGGAATTCTATCAAAACGGGCCGAAGGGATAAAGCGGAAGTGCCCGGGCCCTAAAAAAAATCCCCGCCCCCAAAAGCGGGAGCGGGGACAAAAAAAGGGGCAAAGAGTTTGTCGTCCCCCGGGCGGATTATCCGTCTTTGGGCTGGTTCGACCCCTTGTCTTGATCCTTGTCCTTTTCGTGCGTATCCAGCCAGGCTTCGAAGGCCGCCTTTCCTTCATCTCTCCAATACTGGCCATAGTATCGCCAGTTCCGATGGGATCCTTTGGGCGCCCATTCGTCCCCCGCATCGTCCTCCCCGCACCAGGACCCTTTCCAGCCCAGGGGACCCCGCCCCGATTCCCAGCGGCCCCAGCGTCGGGCTTCCCTTCTCCAGCCGCGGGGCCCGTAGTAACGATGGGTGCCTCCCATTCCGCCGAAAAGGATCTTGGCCAGGATCACGATGCCGAAGGCCTGCCAGTAATTGATCGTTCCGGCGTGCAGCAAGGGCGGCAGGAGCCAGTTCCAGAGCAGCATGACGAAATAGCCGAAGAGGAAGGCGATGATCACGGCCCCGATAAGGCCGGTGACGGTCATGGCGACGATGCGGGCCACCGCGAACCCCGGATGCGTGTTTTCCGAATGCATGGTAGTGTTCCTCCTAAAGAGATCTTCCCGAAGCTTCGAGATATTTCCTGATTTTTATTAAGGCGCGCGCCTTGCGCGCTAGCAGCGTCCCAAGAGGAATGTCCCATTCCTCGGCTAGGTCGCGAAATGTCCAGCCCTCGAAATCCGTGGCCAGGATGATGGCCCGGTCCTCCGGCTTGAGAGCGTCGATGGCCTGAAATAAAAGGTCATGGAGGTCCTTCCGCTCCAGGTCATTCTGAGGGGCGATCGATTTGTCACTCAATACGTCGGCCAGGGTCGGCGCCTTTGCGCCGGTCTGAGGCTCATCCAGGGAAACGGATGATTTCTTCTGCCGGATGTAATCGATGATGCGGTTCTTCAGGGAGCGATAGATATAAGCCGAAAGATTGCGTATAGGGGCCGTGACGTCCCCCCGATCAAAGATGCCGAGGGCCACGTCCTGGACGATGTCCTCGGCCTCCTCGTCGGCGACTTCATCAAGCCATCGCCGGACATAGCCGACCAGCCGGCCGTGTTCTTCCTGGAAGAAATCGGCCACGGCCGTATCCCGACCTTCAGCGTTCATATCTCTTAGGACGGACTTTTGGCCTTTTTATTGCTTTCCGAGTCCGATCCCCCCTCTACAATAATACATAAATTCTCCGAGATATATAAAGCATCGATTCGCTTCCCGTTCCGATTGTTTCTTGACACATAGCGGGCAGCGGGCTATCCTTCGACACTGATCCAAAGGAAACATGTCATGACAAACAAACGCTACCGCTCGATGCCCCCCGAGAACGCCGTCGGCCGCCGCGATTTTCTGAAAGCCGGTGGAGCGATCGGCGCCGGCTTGGTCATGGCCGGCCGCAGCCTTTTAGCCGCCCAGCAGACGCAGGGCCAGCAGCCACCGGTCAAGCCGGCCGAACGCCCTCCACGGCCCAAGACCAACATCGAGGACGCCCTCAAGGTCCCCAAGACCAAATGGAGCCTGCCCGGACCGTTCCCTGGCCGGGTCATCGAGGTCCAGGACCCGGCGGCAATGCCGGGCGGGAAGGTCGACGCGGCCGTGGTAAAAGCCATGTTCGAGAAGGGGATCCGGGAGCTGACCGGAACGAGCGTCAATAAGAGTTTCGGGCTGTTCTTCACCAAGAAGGACGTCGTCGGGCTCAAGGTCAACCCGGTAGGGCCGGGCCTCATCAGCACCCGGCTCGAGGTCGTCGACGCCGTCATCGGCTGGCTGACGTCCTGCGGCCTGCCGCGCAAGAACATCGTCATCTGGGACCGCTTCGACTACATGCTCAAGGACGCCGGGTTTACCGCTGAGCGCTACCCGGGGATCGGGATCGAGGGTCTCCAGACCATGGACGAAGCGGCCGCCGAGGGCAAGACCCAGGACAATGGCAAATGGCTCAATCCCGACGGCACTCACGTCAGTGTCCCCAATTTCGACCAGGAGGTCTTCTACTGGGTCGACGTCGAAGGGCCCAAAGACCTGCCTTACCTCAACCAGCACGTCTTCAACGGAAAATACTCCTATTTTGGAAAGCTGCTGAGCAAGAAGCTGACCAAGATCATCAACCTGCCCGTTTTCAAGAACTCCGGCAACGCCATCTCCATGGCCACCAAGAATATCGGCTACGGCGCGGTCTGCAACACGAATCGGTTGCACGCGCCCCTGTTCCTGGACGTTTGCGTCGAGGTGCCGGCCTTCTGGCCCGTGCGCGATAAGATGGTCCTCAATATCACCGACGGCCTGCGGTCGCAGTACGACGGCGGACCGGACAAGAACGCCAAGTTCGCCTACATCGACAACCGGCTGTATTTCGCCTCCGATCCGTTCGCGCTGGACATGGTCTGCCATACGAAGATCGTGGCCAAGCGCAAGGAGATGGGGGTGACGGTCAACGAGAACCCCCGCTTTACGGAGTACTTGCGCTACGCCGAGAAGTTGGGGCTGGGGATCGCCGATCCGGTCAAGATCGCGCATGTCCAGGTTTGACGGGCCGCGACGAAAGGGGAGAGCGGCGAGGATAGCCGCCCTGGCGGCGCTCGTCGGGTATCTCGTTTGCGCCGTGTCGCCGTCAATGGCGGCGGGCGGTTCTTTTGCCGCGCGCCAGACGGTTCCGGGACCGCCCGTGATCCCGGAGCCGGGATTCGCCCCCGGGTGGGCCAAAGCCGGACCGCTCCGGACGTTCACCGGCCAAGACCTTTTCAACCATATCGACGGCGGGGCCGAGCTCTTCCTTGAGCTCGGGTTCGTGAAGCTGCGCCTCCAGGCCTACACGCGGGACAAAGCGGAGCTGACGCTCAACGCGTACGAGATGGAGAGCGCCGCGTCCGCTTTGGGCATCTATTTGATGAAAATGGGGAGAGAGACGCCGTTCCCCGAGGTCGCCGCCCGCAACTCCGCGGAAGAGGCCCAGATAGCCATAATTAAAGGCCGGTATTTCATCCAGGTCGATAACCTGGG
Source organism: Candidatus Aminicenantales bacterium (assembly GCA_049513915.1). Taxonomy (GTDB): domain Bacteria; phylum Acidobacteriota; class Aminicenantia; order Aminicenantales; family Saccharicenantaceae; genus DATKJS01. The sequence goes on from JBEKVN010000001.1 coordinate 11,793, forward strand.
GGACCGCCCCGCCTCGAAAGCCGAGGCCGCGGCTCTCGCCAACGCCTTCCTGGCAGGCGTCGCGGACGAAACCGCTCTGACGCCGCTCGCCGCTCTCCCCGGCGAGGGCAAGGTGCCTGGCTCCGAGCGACTGGTCCGGGGGCCCTACGGGCTACAGCCCTATTTTACCTTCGGGGAAGGAGACATCCTATCGCTCGGTGGCCGGATCTTCGGAGCCCTGGCCGAATACCGTATGCCCGACGGGGCAGCGTTCACCCGCCTGATCGTCCCTTACCCGAACCCGGATGCGGCGGCCGCGGCCCTGGCCTATCTCAAAGCCAACCTCGACCCGTATTTGAAAGTCATCGCCGATCGGCCCGACGGTTTCGATTTCGTCGATTTCCAGGCCAAGAAGGGGACTGTCGCGCTCTCCGGCGCCGTCCTGGATATCCGGTTCAACAGCACGCGATGAGGCGCCGAGGCGCCCGAAATTCGTTCCGGAGGTTGTCGACGAGCCATCCAAGGTCATCCCGGAGTCTCGGATCGAGCCTGAGCCTCGTCCTTATCGCCGCCGCGGCTTGTGCCGCCGGCCTTCTTCTGCTTTCCGCCAAATCGGGGGGCTCAACGGATCGCCCGCTCCAGGACGCCAATGCAGGCGGGACATTATCCCCGGCCCGCATCCAGGAGCTCCAGGCCGCGGACAAGGACATCCTCGGCAACCTGGAGCTGGCCAAAAAGGCCGATCCGTCCTACGAGTCCGTGGCCGCCTATCTCCCGGCCATGAAGAATCCGCGGGAGGTCGTCGGCGTCCGCTATCATCCCCACGATATCGGGATCGCCCCCGACGGCACGCTCCAGCTCTCCGACGACGTCGCCGGCGCGCCGACGGCCTTTTTCGAGGGCGGGAGCCCGGCCGTTCGATTCGGCAGCGGTCCAGCCGGCTGCGTCAAATCGCTGCTGCAGGGTTATCTTCCGATCGTCACCGCCCGTTTCGCGCACGACGGGATCGAGTACAAAGAGACGGTCTTCGGATACAGCGATGGATTGAGTCCGGACAAGGAGCTCTGGGCTTTCGTCGAACTTGAAGCAAAGAATTCGGTCCTCCGGGCCCGCGAAGCCACCGTCGGCCTCCGCTTCAATCCGGCCTCGCCCCTGAACGCCGCGAAAACGTGGACCCTTAAGCTGGCCGCCGGGGTCGAGGTCACCCACCTCTTCACGGGTGCCAACGAACCAACCCTGCCCCATCTCTATTCCTGCACCCAACAATTGCGGCTCCTGCGGATGATGCTCGTGAGGGAGGACGGTCTCGACCTGCGCCTCGCCCAGGCGGTTCCGCAGCCCTGGCTCGAGGCAGGACGGAAGATCGACATCCAGAACGCGCCGACAAAGTTCGGGCCGGTCTCGTTCACGATTGAGTCCCACATCGACCGCGGCCGGATCGATGTCCGGTTAACGGCGCCGGCCCGCGAGGCCCCTCGAAACATCCTCCTGCGGCTCCGGCATCCTCAAGAGAAACCGATCAAAAGGGTGACGGTTGACGGCAAACCCTTGACGTCCTTCGCCGGCGATACCGTGACGCTCGCATCGCCGCGGGGCGCGCTGAAGATCGTCGTGGAGTACGAATAGGCTTCCGGCCGGGCTAGGGTCGCTTGGACAGTTGGAAGGTGAGAGTCGTGACCACATCCCAGGAGGACATTCTTGTGACGGGCCCTCCACCATAAGCGTGGCTCATGGAATGGAGGACGGCCCCGATGTCCAACGACAAATTCTTCCAGGCGAACCCCGTGCCGAAGGTGAACCCCTGGACCCAGGCCCACCCTCCGCGGGTGGAAATATCCGTCTTGCTTGAAAACCATCCGGCCCGTAGCGGGAACTCGAATCCCCGGACCGGGAGGATGTACTCGGCGCCCGTCCGGAGCTGGTCCCAGACGGCGGGAAAGGGCGCGTCGAAGTAGTCGTCGGACGTCCAGTACTCGACCGACCCGGTCAATCTGCGCGCGGGACGAAGGGAGAAGCCGAATCCGTACTGGACCGGCCGCTGAGAGACCCCCCATCGTTGGTGCCGGTAGTCTATTCGGAGGATTGCTCCGTCCGAGTAGATTAGGGATTGGAGGTCCATATAGTCATATTCATAATTGGCTTCCGAACCGGTTCTTATGACGAATCCGATAGAAAAGAGCCTTGTTGCCCACTGGAGCGCGAAATCCAGATTCACAACGTTTGAATCGTGGGAGGTCGAGTTGAGGATTATCGAGCCCTGCCCGGTTAGAGAAAGACCTCCGTCGCCCGAAAAGGCGAGCGAATAGTCTCCGACGGTACTAGTCCGGGAAAGCCCCCTCCGGTAGTTCAGGTTTGCGCCGAAATAGACGTTTTTCACAACCCGAAAAGCCACAGACCCGGTGATGACATCCAGTCCCCCGGTATTATTAACTCTGTAATTCTCCGACTGTTCAATAATCCCCGGGATGACGCTGGGCGACATGTTCGGATCGTAGATGAGAGCAGTGCCGCTCCGCGCGATGGAATAGGCGTAGGACGCGCCGTAATTGATCTCACGATGATAAGTCAATCCAAGGACAATCCTCCCCCCGCCAGTCAAGACGGCCGCCACACCGACGTGTCTCAGAGAAGCCCGGGTGAAAGCCCAGTCATAGCCTTTCCCCGAAGGTAAGTAATTGAATTCGGGATTGTAGGCGGATCCCATGGGAACGCTCGCGGCTTGGCCGCTGAAACCGGCGCCGAGGTTGAATTCAATACCGGTCAGCCTAGCCAGGCCGGCGGGATTGAAGCCGACCGCCGCGAGCCCCTTCCCGTCGGCAATGAAGGCGCCGCCCATGGACAGGGCCTTCGCTCCGAATCCGAGCCCGAAGTCAACGCTGGTGTACGGGTCTCCGAGCCGTTGGCAGAAAACGGGACGGGCGAGCATGAGGACCGCCACCCCCAAAATGAGCGGGCAGAGAATCGCGCGTTGTGCCGTCCGAAGTAACGCTTGATAACTCATCGGCCGATCGACGGCCCCTACGAAGATTCTGAACCTCCGGCCCAGGCAAAGTCAAGGTCAGGATACCTTTCTCGCGCCGCCGGGAGAATTTGTTGGCGGATCAGAGCCGCTGGCATTTCTCGCAATAATAGACACTGCCGCCCATATAACTTTCTTTTTTAATGAGCGCCCCGCAAACAGGGCAGGGCTTGTTCACCGTGTTCTTGGAAAGCAGCGTTTTGTAGCCTCCGGGCCGGCCGAAGAGATCCAGTTCGGTATCCCGGCCTCCTCTGGCGGCCATGGCGGCGAGGGTCTTCTTGATTGAATCAAACAGGATCCGATGGTCTTTTTCAGAAAGTGCGTTAACCTTTTTTTTCGGATGCATTCCCGCCTTGAACAGGATATCCTGCAGGACGCCATTGCCGAGACCTGGGATTCTTTGCTCGGTGGCCAGCAGCGCTTTTAGGCTAAGTCTCTCGACCTCCGGCGCGAAAATGATCCGCTCGAAGTAGGCCTTGTTAAACGCCGAAGAGATGGGCGAGGGCTTTTCTTTGGCGACTTTGTAATAAGGATTGTCCAGCTCGCCCGCGAGGAAGCTTCCCAATCCGCCATACATTTGAACCGCGGCGCTCAGCGCGGAACGGTCCCCGAATTCGATCAGGAGTTGGTGTTTGGGAGGCCGTGGTTCCTGAGGACCATGAAACCTGACGCCCACGCCTTCGCCGAAGAGTATCCTGGCGTTTCCGGCCTTGACCTCCACCAGGCCGCCGTAGGCGTCGGCTCGCCCGATGGTTTTACCAATTAGAAGGTCGGGATACTTTCCCGGCTCTCCGTAATACCAAGCCAGCTTGTGGGGCGTATGGGACACCGTCACGCCGGAAATGCGCTTCCCGGAAATCGTCTTATTGATCTGACCCGCGATGGTTAGGGCCTCAGGCAACTCCATCATGGATACACCTCGCGTCTCCCGACCGGCCAATTATAGCATGACTTCGGGCACGGCCACCTCCGAGACCGAGGCGGTCCCTCCCGTGTCCCCGAATAGGGGAGGGGTGGAGTTCTGGCCCTCCGGATTTCACAATGTTGACTCCCGATAATCACGATTGGACTAACGCCAGACCTGTACACTCCGCGTTTTCCGCCGAAAATGTGATCCAGGAGGAGATGCCGAGGACGTGCTGCGTCCCGGCTGGCCTGGCGCGCTTTGACCCTGGTCAGCCCTTGCGGTAGAATAAAAAATAAGGGGGATACAAACGATGAAAGCGATCCGCATTCACGAATTCGGTCCGCCCGAGGTCATGAAGTTGGAGGAGGTTGCCGATCTCCGTCCCGGCCCCGGCCAGGTCCTGGTGAGGATAAAAGCCGCCGGAGTCAACCCCGTCGATTCCTATGTCAGGTCGGGACTCTATGCCAGAAAACCGGCCCTGCCGTATACTCCGGGCGCCGATGCCGCGGGCGTCGTGGAGGCGGTCGGTGAAGGCGTCGTGCATCTGGCGGCCGGGGTGCGCGTCTTTATCTCGGGGACGATCTCCGGCGCCTATGCCGAGCAAGCGCTCTGCGAAGAATCGCAAGTCCATCCGCTGCCTGAAAAGGTTTCATTCGCCCAGGGTGCTGGCGTCTACATCCCTTATGCCACGGCCTATCACGCGATTTTTCAGCGGGCTAAAGCCCGGCCGGCCGAAACCGTTCTCGTCCACGGTGCCTCCGGCGCGGTCGGCATCGCCGCCGTCCAGCTCGTCCACGCGGCCGGGATGAGGGTCATCGGAACCGCGGGAAGTGAGCGAGGCCACAGCCTCGTCAGGGCGCAGGGGGCCGACCAAATTCTCGACCATCGGGCGGCCGGCTACCTCGACGAGGTGTCGAGGATCACCGCGGGCCGCGGCGTCGACGTCGTCCTGGAGATGCTGGCGAACGTCAACCTCGACAAGGACCTCCAGATCCTGGCGCTCGGCGGACGGGTGGTGGTCATCGGCAGCCGCGGCCGCGTCGAGATTGACCCGCGCGGCATCATGTCGCGTCAGGCCTCGGTTATGGGGATGCTGCTTTTCAACGCAACGGAAGGCGAAAGGGCCGAAATTCTCGCCGCCGTTTCGGCCGGCCTCGGAAACGGAACGCTCCAACCTATCGTGGGCTCGGAAATTCCCTTGGCCGAGGCGGCCCGGGCCCATCACCAGATCATGGAGACACCGGCTTTTGGGAAGATCGTCCTCGTTCCTTGAGCGTGGTCATGGACTCCCGGGAAGCGAAGCGCCCATTACAGCTCCTGGTCTTTCCAGGCCCCGGTGTATGTCGCGGTGCCTTTGCATTCCTGAAGGACGACATGACAGATCTTCATTCCCGGCGTTAACCTTATCTTATTCCGCCCGGCGTTGTAGATTTCCAGAATCTGCGTGTCCATTCCTCAAGCTGTAAATTCTGGTCATTGATTTGCAGGAGGAATTTGTGAAGCCGAATTGGGCGCCAAGCTGGGTTCCGGGGGCGACACGGATCATTCCAAAAGTTAAGAAATTGACAGGACACTGTCGGGCCAATAATATTCCGGTTATCTACACCGTCTTCTCGAAGACCAATAATTATTACGACCGGCCCAAAAGTGGAAAGTTTATGCCGAACCGTTATCCGGAAGTCCCGATAGATCCGATGGAATTTTATGACGGCGGAAGAATTTGGCATGAGATAGCTGCCCTCGAAAATGACATGGTCATCCACAAACCGTCATACGGCGCTTTTTACGATACGCCGCTCGAATCGATTCTCAAAAACATGGAAAAAGATACCGTGATTATATGCGGTACGTTAACAAACTATTGCTGCGGGACAACAGCGCGTCAGGCCTACGAGCGCGGATTTTATGTTGTCTTCGGCAGCGATATTACGGCTACGGACGATCCGGAGATGCAGGAACCGGAATTGAAAGTGTTGCGGAAGGGTTTTGCCAAAGTACTTTCTTGTGATGAGATCATTTCATTGCTAAAATAAGATCAATTCATTACATGGATCCGTATAAACATTGTTAGGCCCATGAAGAGGAGGCATAAGGCCATGAATCAAGTTTTTCCTGGCCCGATTCGAAATCTTCCACAAGCAGATATCCCATTGGATGGATCAACAGCTTATCTGTCACAATCAGACACACACCAGATATTATTCATGGAGTTTCAAAAAGATGTTGATTTGCCTGAACACTCTCATGCCGCCCAGATGGGAATTGTATTGGAAGGTAAAATCGAGCTGACGATCGATGGCGAAAAACAGTGTTTTTCTAAAGGAGACCGGTATTACATTCCTGAGGGAGTAAAGCATTCGGGCAAGATATACGCCGGGTATGCGGACGTGACATTTTTCAATGAGCCAAAACGTTACTCTACGAAATAGCCGTTGGCATAACAACCGCATCAACTCGGACCGGCAATTCCGCCGCGCTCCATGGCCGGCCGGTTATGCGGAACGCCGGGCAGCCAACTATGGATTATCATAGAGGAAGGAGAAAAGCGAAACATGACGGCTCGGATCTGGCATGGATGGACAACCCCTGGGAACGCAGATGGATACGAGGCGTTGCTTAAGGAGGAAATCTTCGTCGGCATTCAGAATCGGCACATTCGTGGGTTCAGAAGCATACAATTGCTTCGCCGCGACGTCGGGGAAGAAATTGAATTCGTAACGATCATGTTGTTTGATTCGCTGGATGCCGTCCGTGAGTTTGCAGGTAAGGATTACGAAGTAGCCGTTGTCCTGGACAGGGCGAGAGCACTACTCTCCCATTTTGATGAACGATCGCAGCATTATGAAATCAGAGCGGAGAGGGGCGGGTAGGGCAGTCTCCCTAGCACGACTTTGCTTTCAATGAGGCCATCTCTTTTATGGTCCAGTGCGCGACGCAGCAGGAAATCGACTACTACTGAGTAAAGCTCACCGCGGACGGAGGGCAGGAAGGCATGTGCGGCTGGCTCAAGGACAAGTTCGGCGTCCAGCGGACTGTGAACTACTCCTCTTTCTTGATCCATATGTTTTAAACCCCCGATAGTCATTCTATCAAATCTCTCATCCGGATTGAAAATCCCGCTTCGGAGGTGGTATGTTGACCGGAGGAGAAGCATGAACTGGTTCCGTTTCGTGCCGGCGGTAGCGCTCGCGGCCATCGGCAGTTCCGCCGCCTTCGCCGACGTTGCCGTCTGGTTCGCCCCGAGCGCGATCAAGGTCATGCGGGATGAGCGCCCCAAGGCCGAGTCCCCGCTCCGGTGGGAACTGGCGGCCGCGAGGAACGAAGTCGAGGGCTGCCAGCTCGTCCTGCTTTCGGGCGAGCCGGTCCGGGGCGTGACGGTGACCGTCTCCGACCTGAGAGGCGCGAATGGCAGCCTGAAGCCCGCGCTCTTCAAAGTCGAGTATGTCCCCTGCGGGAAGGAGAATATCCCCTATCCCGATCCGCTGCCGCCTCTCCGGGATTCGTTCGACCTCGTGCCGGGTCGGGCGCAGCCCGTGTGGATCTCGGTGAGGGTCCCGAAGAGCGCCGCGCCGGGGGTCTACAAAGGCTCGGTGACCGCCTCTCGACGCTTTTCCGGGCACGAAGGAATTCCTGCAGGGCCGAAAGAAGGCGGGGGAGGCCTATTGGTGGTACATCTGCAACAATCCGCGCAGGAGCATGAACAACATACAGATCGACATGCCCGCCATGTCTCACAGGGTTCTATTCTGGCAGCAAAAGAGGGAGGGCATCCAAGGGTTCCTCTTCTGGAGCATCAACTATTGGAACAGGCAGTTTATCAGCGACCCGTGGGAAAACCAGGATACCCTGGGCGATGACCTCTATGGAGACGGCTCGCTCGTCTATCCCGGCGCCGCGGTTGGAGTCGCCGGCCCGGTCGGATCGGTCCGCATGGAGGTCATTCGCGACGGCCTGGAAGACTTCGACTATTTCACGCTGGCCGACGGATGGCTCGGGCCTGAAGCCTCGGCGGCCTACGTCACCCGGATCGCCAGGAGCCTGACGGACTTCGACCAGGACCCGATGAAACTCGAACAAGTCCGCCGCGAGCTGGGCGCGGCGCTCGAGAAGGCCGCGATGGAAGCGGGAAAGCGGAAAGACGTCCCCGTCCCGGGGGGCCGTTCAAATCGGAGGTAGCGCATGAACTTTTATGACGTTGTGACCCGCCGGAGGACGGTGCGGGAGTTTTCGCCCGCGCCTGTGGCCGAGGCTATCGTGACACGGGCCCTCGAGGCCGGGCTGAAAGCGCCCTCAAACGCCCACCTCAAGTACTGGCAATTCATTCTCCTGCGCGATGCGGAGAGGCGGCGGGAGGCGGCTACCGAATACCTGCGGGCGCGGGACATAAAGGAAAAAACTGAGATCGAAGCGTTCCTTGGGGGCTTCGAAGACGAAACCCTCAAGAAAGTCTACAGACGAACCCTGCCCATCCAACTCACCATGATGCTCGAAGCGCCGGAGGTGCTCGTTGTATGCTACAAGATGAAGCCGCTCAGCCAGTGCAGAACCCTGTTCGAGCTGAATCCCCTGGCCTCTGTCTGGATGTGCATCGAAAACATCATGCTCGCCATGGCCGCCGAAGGGCTCTTCGGTTGCACGTATACGCCATATGATGCGGGGGGGGTGAAGAAATTTCTCGGAGTGCCCGAAGGTTTCGAGATTGCTTCCGTCATCCCATTCGGCTATCCACGCAACGTCGCGGAAGACCGAGATAACGAAACTCTTGCCGGCAGGCTGCATATCGACAAGTGGTGAGCCCCGAGCATTAAAACTTCCCTAACCCCTCCTTCCCTCTGACGATCGTCCCCGCCCGGGCGGCGGCCGGGTCTGATCGCTGAAGGGGGCTTTCAGGATTTCCCGCTACTTGACCTTTTTCAGGACATCCATTTCCAGGGCGGCCAAGCTTAATTCGGCCTGGGCCTCATCCAAACCATACCGCACTTGCTGGACCCACGATTTCGAAATCAACCCCAAGGCCTCCCGGTCTTGCATCCATGCGAGCCGCTTCTTCTGAGCCTCAAAGAGATTTTGAGCCCGGGCGAGATTGCTTTCGGCGGCGATGATCCGGTCGCTGATCTCAACCTCCCTCGCCGGGATCTTCCCCGCGACAAAGCGGCTCCGCAGTTCGAGCCGCCTTTGGGCTTTGTCGATCATCGCGCTCTGGGAGCCGATCTGCGGCTGAACTTGGTCAAGCTCATCCGCTGAAACCAGCCCCATCTTGACCATCCGTTCGAGCCGTCCCGCACTGCTCTTGAGCGCCGCGAGGTCCAGCTCGAGCTCCCTTCTCTCGATCTTCAACCGCTCGCTGACAAAGTCCCGTCCACCGACCACGGGAGCGTAGAGTTCATTCCTCGGTGTTTCTCCGGTGGCCTTGGCTTCATCCTGGTTCAACAGAGATATTTCCAGATCCAGAGCGGCCTTGTCCGCCGCGAGTTTTATCACTTGATATTCCTCTTCCTGGATCAATCCGATCGAAAACCGTGTTTTGGCTGCGGACGCCTCCTCTCTTGTGAGTTCGAGACGTGCCTTTCTCAGATTGACTTCCGTTTCAACCCTGGCTACTTCGATCTTCTTTCGCCATGAATCCTTGATGTACTCGGCCGCTTTGATCACGGCGACCCCGGTCAAAAGAACGCCGACGAGCAGGGTGGCTACGACCATCCTGCGGGGAACGGCGACTTTTCCGGCCGCGGGTTTTAAACGGTTCGTCCTTCGGTATTCCGAAGCCAATTGCCACTCCAGCCTCTCCACGAACCGGCTGTCGGGTTCGTAGGTCTTAGTCATGTTGTCCTCCATCGGATGTTGATTTGGGAAGCAAAGATTTCAAAGACTGGCGGGCCCGCCGTAAAAGCCCCTCGACGGCCCTCTCCGAGAAGCCCATCTCCTTCGCGATCTCCCGGACGCTCAGCCCCTCGTAATAAAAGGCTTCGAGGATCCTGGCCTTCTTTTTCCCGAGGGACGTGATGGCCAAAAATATCTCCAGGGACTCGAACTCATCCTCCGATGTCCGCGAGCCGCTGTCAGGGTCAAAATCCGGTCCGGCTTTAACGTCCCACCTTTTTTGCCTCAGATAGTCGATCAGGATATTTCGGGCCACCCGTTTCAACCAGGCCAGCGGTGTATCCGGCACGGTTTTGAGCTTCCAGTTATCGAGCGCTCGCAGGTAGGATTCCTGGACGATATCCTCGGTCAATGCCTGATTCCCCCCTGTCCGCTTGGCCATATATCCATAGAGGGGATGGACCGTTTCCCGGTAGATTGTCAGCCATTGTTGTTCAAGCACAGCCACTGTCTCCTTTTAAGGGACATTCTACTCTCATGACGCTTTCGACCGGGGAAAACCCACAAAAAAAGACCCGGGGCGTCATCTTGGCCTGATTTCCGAGGTCCCGGGGGAACCGTGAGGCCTGGGAAGGCACCGTTCCCGGCTGCCTAAACTTGCTGCGCCGGACAGTAGGGCCTGGGAGCCCACAGCTTAGCTGTCCGCGTGAAATTATTGTACTATTGAGCCAATGATGAACAAAAGAAAGCCAAGCAAAACCATTGATGACTATATCGCCACATATCCAAAAAAAGTCCGGATCTTTTTGGAAGCGATGAGGAAAGCCATCAGGCTTTCCGCCCCCGGGGCCGAAGAGACGATCAGCTATCAAATACCGGCGTTTCGATTGAACGGCAACTTGGTTTACTTCGCGGCCTTCAAGAATCACATCGGGTTTTATCCCACGTCTTCGGCGGTCGAAGCGTTCAAAAAGGCCCGATTCCCAAATAGCTCTGCACTCAACCCCCATCTTTAAACACCCGTTCCCAATCCCGAACACGGAACTCAAGCCCGATCCTGCATCTTTAACTTCGTCCTTTGTCAACCAAGCCGGGAATACGACCGTATATACGAATGTGAACGCCGGCGGGATCCTATATAGGACAGACTCGAAACCAGGGGGTGTGCGCGTGAAGCGACGTTACCTCGGCGGGGCGATCCTTGTGGCTGTCGTCTCCTCAGCCATCTTCATGGTGGTCATTGGGCGCGTCCCCGCAGGCCTCCAAGCACAGCAGCCGGGCCCCGGCCCAGGCGGCGCGTCAAATGACGAGCGATTTGCCAAGGTCAGCGAACTGATCTCGTCAGGACTGGAACAGGGACATTTCAACTACTTCTACCGGATTGGGCTGGTTCTTCGGGGAAACAGCTCATGGCGCCCGGGCGGTCTGGCATGATGAGGGTTGGACAGGCGCCAGTGCCATGCTGAAGCTCCTGCCCTCCGAAGACATCGCGGTCGCCGTCTTGATGAACGTGCACGACACCGAATGTGATCGTGCTTAGCCTGAGATACATCCTCAAACGTCTTGGTCTCTGTCAAAACTGTTTTAAATCACCACCTTGGGATACATATAAGCACTGATAGAAGAAATGATTAAAGTGGCCGCCAGCAGAATACCAATGTCCATCAAAAGCCCGGTCGTCACCCCGCTGACCAATAAAGAACGAAGCCCTTCGACCATATAACTTAAGGGATTGATTTTTGCCACCACCTGAAGCCATGGAGGCATAATATGAATAGGATAAATGGCGTTGGACGCAAAAAAGAGGGGCAGGGTGATGACCTGACCTATGCCCATGAATCTTTCCCGGGTTTTCACGATGGACGCGACGATCATCGATAAGCCTGTGAAAAAGCTTGCCCCGAGAAGGACGATCACCATGACTCCGGGGATCGTCCAAAAACCGATGTGGAGCCTGATCCCCAATACAAAAGCAAAGATGAAGACGACCAGGGCCTGGCTGAGCCCTCGCACCGTCGCCGAGAGCATTTTGCCCCAGACCAAGGCCAATCGAGGCGTTGGCGTCACCAGGAATTTCTGAAGAATACCGGCGTCTCTATCCATGATGATATAAAGTCCGTAAAAAATAGCCACGAAAGTCACGGACTGTGTCAGAATGCCCGGAGTGATGAACTGGAGATACGTGACTCCTCCGGTCGGGATGGCCCGAACTTTGCTCAAGGCCTCGCCGAAGATGCCGAGCCAGAGAATAGGCTGAACGGCGCGGGAAACAAGTTCGGTTGGATCATGGAAGAGCTTTCGTGTTTCTGTCCCGGCGATGACAGACGCTTTTTTGAAGCTTTCGAGAACATATTTGATCATGCTTTTTATCCTAACTTCCGTTCATTCTGTCGTTGCCGCCGTATATCTCCAAAACGGGCGGGTGTCGTGTCCGCAAGCCTATCACCCGTAATAAAGATGAAGGCTTCCTCCAGAGTCTTTCCCTGGCCGGCTTTCTCTTTGAGTTCCTCGGCCGTGCCGATGACAGCCAGGCGGCCACGATTCATGATGGCCACCCGGCTGGAGACTTCGTCGGCCTCTTCCATATTATGAGTGGTGAAAAAAACCGTTGTCTCATATGTGTTCTTCAGTTCCATGAGATTTTCCCATACATCTTGCTTTGCCACGGGATCAAGTCCTGAAGTCGGCTCGTCCAAGAATAGCACCTGAGGCCGATGGAGAATGGCCTGCCCGACCTCGAGCTTCCTGATCATGCCGCCCGAAAATGTCCGTACGAGGGAATGGGCAAAGTTTTCCAATTTAAGAAACGACAGGGCCGCTTCGACTCTCTCCTTTCTTTCATGAGCCGGGACATCGTAAAGACGGGCCATGAGCATCAAGTTCTCATAAGCTGTCAGGGTGCCATCAACGGAAATGAGCTGAGGAACATAGCCAATGGCCCGGCGCACCTCGGCCGGGTGGATAACAATATTATGGCCGGCAATGATTCCTTCACCGCTCGTGGGCTTGAGCAAGGTGATAAGCATTTTAATAGTCGTGGTTTTCCCGGCTCCATTTGGGCCGAGAAGAGCGAATATCTCTCCCTTATTTACTGAAAAAGAGATATGATCCACCGCCTCCAGGTCACCGTAATATTTGGTTAAGTTCTCAACAACGATTATCGGTTCCATTTCTGAGGGATTCATATTTTAAAGTATATCACCAACGCCTTTCGTCCTTCGATTCCGAATCCGAAGCGTGCTTATTTCCACCCTTTTGTCACGATGTCGCGCGATCCGGCATAAGGATATTTCTTGACCAGGTCCTTGACGGGAATCTCGAAATCATCACCCCTCATCAGGTGCATCAGGACGACCGAGGCCCAATGGTCATCGTAGTAGGGCGTGCCCTTGAGCTGGACGGGGATTCCCCTGGCGTTGACCGTGTGGCAGGCGGCGCACGTCACCGGTCCGGCGTATGTTCCGTCCGGGCTGAACTGCAGGGCCTGCTGGTGTGACGTCACGTCCACGCTCTCCGTCTCCCCCTCGAACCGCACCGGATACGAGCCGTGGATGGATTCGTGACAGGACTGGCAGGCGAGGTTGGCGTGAGCCTTGGAAAATCGGTAAAGGGCGTATTTTGCCGGTTGGTCGACGGGAAAATAAAGGCCGCCCTCGCTCTCCACGAACGGCGCGATGTGGCAGTTCGCGCAGTGCGGCTCCGCGGCGGACAGCCACCAGTCGCTCCCACCCGAGGCCGCGCTGTACGGCGCGGGGTCACCGGCCTTCGCGTTCCAGGGGAGCAGTTCGAGATTGCCTTTGGCGTCCTTTGAGGCTTTGACCATGGTCGCCCCTTTGTGAGCGGCGTAGAAGGTGACCAGGGGATTTCCGGCCGCGTCCGCTTTCGGGTCGGCATACTGGTCGGCGAACGAGCGGGCGTCGCCGCCGGCCACCGTCTGGATAACGTTCTGGATCGGCTTGTTCCTCAGGGTTTTCCCGTCCTGGGCGACGACGTTCTTCAAATCATCATAGACGTAGAGGGCCTGGGCCAGGGCGTTATGACAGTTGGTGCACATCAGGCCCCGGATGCCGGTGATCTTGGCCCCGTTTTCGTCGCGGGTGCTGACATTTTCGAAGTACCAGCGCCCGAGGTCATTCAGAAAGAAGGGCGGCTGGGCCGCAGGGTTAGTCATCGAATCGCGCCGGAGATAGCAGCCGCCTCCGGCCGTTCGCTGGTCCGCGCCGGAGAATCTTGCGTGTCCGAATTCGTCGATGATCTGGAGCGGGTTCGACGCCAGGTCGTTCTTGTCGGCGTTCTGCCAGCGCGTCGGATGGCAGGCCTGGCAGTTTTGCGTCCGGCCGGCCTTGTCCGGCATCGGGATGCGTTTCGCGTGGACCGCGTGGATGGCTTCCGAAAGCGCCATGGACTTGACCGGCTTGTAGCCCGTCACCGAGGGCCGCGGCGTCTGCAGGTTGCCGGAAACATTGTCCCCGTGGCAGTCGGCGCAGCCGACCGATCCGACCGCCCCCAGCCGGTTCGTCGAGGCGTCCTGCCTGTAATCCCTCAGGAAATCGGTTTTCGCGGCGGCGTCGTGGAGCTCCAGGATGTTGATGGAGGCCTGGGACAGCCGGGCCATGAATTCAGAAATGTCGGGATAGTGCGTTTTCCAGTAAGCGTATTCCTGGTCGAAAACCTTCAGGCCCTGCTTGCGGGAAAGCTCGGCGGCGACCCCTTTTCCGGAATGGCACGCAAAGCAGTTCGGCAGGTCGAGGGGATTTGTACCGAAGAATTCGACGGGCCGGCCTTCGGCGGTGATCGCTTTGCCGGTTTCGTCCTCCAGGGCGACCGTCGAGTATTGGTAAGGCTGGAAGTCCTTCGGGCCGATGGTCCGGATGGTGCCGGTGCGGCGGCTGTCGTAGAAGGCCGTCAGCGGAAGTCCCAAGGCGTCCCAAATGTAGGACGCGGTCAGCTTCAGGGCCACGTTCTTCACCTCGGGGATGAGGCTGTCCGTGAACACGATATTGCCGCCGCCTGCGCCCGCATAATCCAGGAAGCCGCCGGCCAGCGGCTTGCCGCTCGGCCCGGCGTCGATCGGGACAGCGATCTCCATCCCGACGTGGAGCCGCTTCTCCTTCGTCCAATCCTGGGGAAGGGTCCCGGCCAGGTCCTTGTATATGAACAGGTGTGTCCAGACGTAGTTGGCCATGTTGTCGTTGGGGTCGCCCAGCGTCCCGTTGCCGTTCGCGTCCTTGAGGACGCTCCAATATTTCATCTTGTTTCCCTCGCTATAGCTGTTGTCCCGGATGTGATACCGGAGTTTGACCTTGTCCGAGGGCGACAGCAGTTCCGGAAGAGCGCCGTTTTCCCCGGTCCGGAGGGCCTGGGCCTGGATGCTGCTATAGGGCGGGATGATGCAGCAGTAGGACATGTCGAACCCGACGCAATGCATCCCGAGCTCGTAATTGATAAAAATGTTGTATGGGTTCTTGGGATTGAAAAGCTTCTCCGCCGAGGCCGGCGTCCCCGCCACCCGGAATTCCTTGAGCTCGCTCAGAGTGAATCGCGGGTTCTTGTCGTAGTCGGGTGCCGGGATGGACCCTGCGGCGTAGACCAACACGGTCGCACCAAGAACAAAAAGAACGAATTTCACCAAACGATGTGTTGTCATGGCACCTCCCTGCTTATTTTAATATAACAATAACAGCGGTCAACCTTTATTCGTAAGCCGCGCGTGGACCTCATCCCTAAAAAATGGACCAAACCAGGGGCAAGTTCAATGATGAGCTGAAAGGGACCGCGTCCGCCCAGACGCTGTCCGGCCTGGGCATCGTGAAGACTGACGATCAGCGGATGCACTTTATGTTTCCGTACCGCGTGTCTCTGAAGCGGACGAGTCCAGCTCCTTGACATGGCGGCAATTATTTATATATAGTTATTTTGTCAGAGTGCAGATCGCCTTATAGATCACTATGAGGGACTGCGCGGCAAGGCAAAAGCTGTAGGGGACCTTCAGGCTTATCGTCCGTGCTCTTTCTAATCGTTACGAGCTGATGAATCGTTTCGAGGAAATGAGAGCTCACCACAAGCTCTCGGTCTTTGCGCTCCATAGCGGCAAAGACAGAGGAGGCGCACGCTGCCATGGAACTTTCACGTATCAAGCCGTACACGTCATTGACCTTGGCCCGCGTTTCGACCGGACGGGAAGGGCCGGCGCTTCTCAAAGAGATTCTGAATGAAATCGAGAAGCTTCTGGATTTCGCGGCGCCAAAAGCAGCCCGGAGATTGATCGGCCGCAACGGCCCTGTAAAGAATGAAGATCTAACGGTCGGATCTCTGCATTACGTGGAATCGCGACGCCCGGGCTGGACCAGCGATAGCGAGACGAAGGATGTCATCAACCAGATCGTCGTGGTCTGCCAGCGGGGCAGCCACGTCGCCATTGTTCTGACTGACACCGCTTGGTGCCGGCCTCTCGTAAAGCGATTCACTGGCATCAGCCGAGGCCTCTCCGCTCTCGAGCCCATCAAGATGGGGACCCTGAACGCCGCGTTTGCCGAAGGTGCAGCCCGGACATTGTGGTTGAGCGGCATTCATGTCCGAACCAGCGTTAAGGCGGACAGCAAGGTCCTCATAGGTGAAGACCTTCGCAATGCGCTCGATCCGCTGGGCGACCAAAGCTACTACTTCACGGCTGCGCGCTGCATTACTAAAATGGGCAAACGTGTCACGCCGGTGGGAGTCACACCCCGCCAATCCCGCGTTTGGATCGGTCCCTCTCGCTCTTGGGATGATTTTCGGGACTACGTATCTGGCGTTTTTGACTGCCTCAAGGCCGTTGAGAAGAAGCGCCAATCAGATGATGCGCCGATCCCCATTCTGGCCGCGCCAGTATCCGGGCTCGAGGACGTCCGGGATGCTTTTGACATCGGTGTCATTGCGCCGGAGGTGGCAGCCGAAGACAGCGACGAGGAAACCCTTAAAATGTATGAGAGGTGGGCGTACGAGGCCAGGTTTGATGTGGTCTCCGCAAAGGGAGCTAATCTCGTCGCCGACATATGGCTGGGGCAGACGCGCCTGGGCAGCCTGGACATGCAGGTGGACCTGAGCAATCCCGCAGACGTCCGATACGAAATCACGCCGAAGTTCAACGACGGCCAGGAGGATCTTCTAAAGGAATTCATCGATCTGTGCAAGAATCGGCGATGGTTTCAGATTCGCTACGAGTCCGGTCATACGCTCAGCAACGGGATGCTCTACTCCTCACGGCTGCGGGACTTTCGCTTCGACAACTGGCGCTTCCCCGATTTTACGGGCTTCGACATCTGCAAGGAAAAGCCCCCAGAGAAAAAGAAGGGCGGCAAGAAATTTTCGCCCGATGCGGTCGGCTCCGGGGATTCGTTGTTCTGCTGGGTTGTGAACAACTGGCCGGACCTCGAGGGAACCGGCAAGCGACGGGGATGGCTCGCCTGCGACGACGGAGCGATGGAGATCGCAGATTTCATTCACCTCGACACATCGATGAGCCCGCCTCTGCTTTCGCTCATTCACGTGAAGGGCTCGCACGGCTCGGGGCCCGGCCGTTCCGTCTCTGTTTCGGATTATGAGGTGGTGACGGCTCAGGCCCAGAAGAACCTCAGATCTCTCGATAAGATGATCCTCGGGGCCGGACTTGCGCAGGGGCTCAATAAGGAGATCGGGAAGCTCGTGTGGCTTGATGGCAAACGGCAGACCGGTCGCACCGGGTTTCTTGCCGCACTACGAGAGGTGGGGGAGAACTTGAGTCGACGGGTTGTTATTCTGCAGCCTCGACTTTCCCGCGACGTGCTTGAGAGCGTCCGGGCCGAGAAGAAAGGCACAGCCGGGAAGAAGAGCAACAAGCCTTCGGGCGGCGCGATCCGGCTCATGCAGCTCGAGACGATGCTCGTCGGAGCGCAGAACGCGTGCCGAACTCTGGGAGCGGACTTCTGGGTCGTTGCTGACGGCACGCCCGTACCTCCCCAGGCGCCCCCTGCTTCTCCCGGCCGGACCCCGCGACGCCAGACGCCGCGAGGAGGAAACAGGTGAACGCTCTCTATCCGAGGCTGCATGAGACCGTAAACCGCGGGATCGGCTGGCTCGAATCGCGCACAAGCGTCGACGGCAGTTTCCGCGGATGCGAGCATGAGCTCGCTTCCTACTACAAATCGCTTCTCGCCTTTGCCGTGTGCGGAAAGATCCACACGGGCGCGAAATCGCTTCTCTATCTCCGGACTCACCTGCGCAACAGCGATGGCGAGCTGGCCTCAGGGGAATCCAAGACCTCCATCAGCAGGATGGGAATCAACCTCGCGAACTATATGGACGGCTGGATCGCGATCGGGGCGTGGCTCCTTTGGGACTACGAGCTGGCGGAAGAGGTGTGCCGACGGCTCGAGGCGCAGCAGAGTGCGAAATGCGGCGGAGTGCTGACCGGCCCGGTCAAATGGGCCGGCCGGCCGAGATACGATCTGTCCACCGCGGCCAGCTGCGGGCGAGCCTTTCTTTTCGCCGGTCACCGCACCGCCGCCGTCGCCGCCGCGGATTTCATCGTGGCAGCGCTCACTCACCAAAGCAATCCCGCTGGGTGGCTGGACCTGTGCTTCGACGAAGAATGGAATCGTCTGGATGCGCCCGATCCATCGGAGCGGACATATTACCGCTTCGATCTATCCAGGCGCGGAGAGAAGGTCTGGTTCCCGGCGTTCTGCAGCGCGTTTCTCTGCGAGATGCACCAGGCGATCAACGATCCCAGGTACCTCGCGGCGGCCGAGGAGTATCACACGTTCATCGTCCGTTGCCCCGAGTACATCTCGGGAACAATCGCGAACGGCAAGGCCGGCTGGGCCTCAGGGCTTCTGGCGCGCTCCACAGGCAAGCCGCAATACGCAGCCGCTCTCGCACGCATCGTTCCCAATGTCCTGGCCCGGCAGCGAGACAATGGCGAGTTCGGCGAGTCGCCAACGGCCCGGCCCGCTTCGGCTGCCACTGCCGCTTCTGCCGCAGCGCCGCCAGAAGAAGCAGAGACACCGGCGAGCCTCGGCCGGAGACTCGAACGAACGGCCGAATTTACGGTATGGAGCGCGGAGTTTCTTCGCATGCACGCCTACGGGCTTTTCTCTGGCGCAAAGAAGGGAGAATCCAATGGATAATCTCTTGTCGTGCTCTCCGCCATACGTGTGCTTGCTGCGGCATGGAGAGACAGAGTATTCCGTGACGCGGCGATATAACGGCAGGACGGACGCCGGGCTCACAAAGAATGGCGAGGAGGCGGCGCGGCGTCTGCGGCCGATTCTGGCCCGCGTACGCTGGGAAACCGTTCTCTGCAGTAACCTCAAGCGCGCGCGGCGCACGGCAGAATTGGCCGGCTTCGGCGATCCTGAACTCGTCGAGGCGTTGCGCGAATGCGACTATGGAGAATATGAGGGGAAAACCACCGAAGAGATTCTTGCCCTCGAGCCGGATTGGCTTTTCTGGAGGGACGGCTGTCCAGGCGGCGAGGGGCCCGCGACCGTTGCGGCACGCCTTCGTCCGGTCGTTCGACGGCTCCTGGGCTGCCCCGGGTCCGTTCTTGTCTTCAGCCATAGCCATGCCATTCGCATCCTGTCTGCGCTGCTGCTGGGATTGAAGCCGGAACGGGGTTCGATCTTCTCCCTAGAACCGGGGAGATTGAACGTTATCAGGATTCACCGGGGTACTCCGGAAATCGCGCTATGGAACGACGGGAGCCACGTCCCCGAAGGCTCGTAACCTTATGCCTCGAAAGGAGAATACGCCATGGCAAAGCTGACCATTATGTCCCTGAACGGTGAGGACATGATCGAGCTCGTGCCGAAGGATCTTTCTATCCCGGCTCCCGATAGCATTGCATTCAATCGGGGCCGATTAATCGGCCAACTGATCACATTGATTTCACCGGACGTCGTTGGATTGGTCGAAGCCCCGCCGGATGCCCCCCGAACCGAGAAATTCGTCTCGATCCATCTGGCGGATAGCTACAACGTCTATCAGGGGGACAAGCGGGGAACGTTGGGACTGGCGTTCCTAGTCCGCAAAGGTCTGAATATCAAAGTTCAAATGAGGACAAAGGCCGAAAGTCTCGCTCATTTCCAGATCAAGGACTTTGATGCCGACGGAGATGGAATTAAGGAACTCTACAGTTGGGCCAACCGCGTTCCGTTCGAAGCGGTGTTTTCGGGATCCGCTCTCAAGGCTCCCGTCACATTCATCCTGGTCCATTCGAAATCCAAGGGGGCATTCTTACCCGGAGACCTTTTCGCCTACGAACGTCTCTCTCGCGCGAACAGAATGAAGCTCAAGGCCCAGGCGGCCGCGGTCCGGAAAAGGCTGGACGCCCTTGTTGATGAAAAGGGCCGTGGACGCGTTGTGGTCATGGGCGATATGAACGATGGACCGGAGTTCGACGCCTATGCCGCCCTGCTCGGCGGCGCCTTCCTGGAGCCGATCATGGGCAGCGTATGGGATCCGAAGCGCGTCTTCCACAACGCGCACACGGGCGTCCCGAAACAGGATCGCTGGACCATCGACTTCAAGGACCGCGTCGTGAACCCGCTTGAGGCCTCAAAATATGGAGCCCCTACGGAGCTCCGATCCTGGATCGATCACATCCTGCTATCGCCGGAGCTTCGCGATTCGGTGGTAAAGGACAGTGCGCACATTTTTCATCAGCGCCCCAAGCTGTCATCCGGCGCGCCCGCCAAGTTCCGCAACCTGAAACCGACCGACCACCATCCACCGTATGTCACACTCGATCTATA
This sequence comes from Candidatus Aminicenantales bacterium, assembly GCA_049513915.1. Classification (GTDB taxonomy): domain Bacteria; phylum Acidobacteriota; class Aminicenantia; order Aminicenantales; family Saccharicenantaceae; genus DATKJS01. The sequence goes on from JBEKVN010000001.1 coordinate 32,290, forward strand.
GAGGAGGTCCCCTTGAATAGCTTCGTCTGCATCGTTACCGGGCCCATTGTCGGATTGCAGAGTACGTGGTTTCTCGACGAGACCGTGCGATTCGCGGCAACGCTAAACAGGAAGATCAAGGTCTTCAACGTCCTTGATGAAGTTATTGAGGCAACGGGGGCGGAAGCGGCGAACGCGTACGAGAAGGCCGCCATGGTCGGCGAGTTGCTCGACGGCTATCAGTACCAGTTTGACTGTATGCGCGAAAAGGCATATCAGGCGATCGCCCGAAAGATCGATCGGCTGCCAAGAACCGTCAGCGCGGTCGTCCGAATCCCCGCGTCCATCGAGTGGCGGGGAGTCAATCTGGAATTCAAGGATCATCGAGTTATCGCCGAAACGTTGTGCCCCGACCGCATCGTCACTCTGATTGATGCGGAGAACAAGATTTTCGATCGGCTTCGGACCGACTACGGCCAACACGTGCTTCGCGTCATCGCGCAGAGGTCCGAGCTAAACCTGAGCGTCATCCTTCGTTGGCTCGGATCCGAAGTCTCAAGAAGCGAGGATTGGGCGGAGTGGTGCAGTCACATTACCGGAAAGCGGGTTCGCCACTACGTCCTTGGGATCATGGCCCCGGGATTCCCGGACCGGACCGTTCTGCGCCGGGACGTCGAGAACATGACAAAGGCGGTAACAGAACGCAACCTGCCCTCCTTCTACGCATCGTATTCCATGACAGTGGCCGGTCCCACCGAGCGCAAAGAGATCAACAACGCCATCTGGGGGCTTCGCAAGTACGGTCTTGTGATTGACCCCGGTTCGATCGAAATCGGAAATCACCTGGAGGGTCAGGACGAAGGGGTTGTATTCGCCTATACGGTGTGCCGAGACCTTCGATGGGATGTGCGAAAGGTGGATGTCGTAGCCGCATTTCATCCGTACCGATCACGTCCCCCGCTCAGCACCGGAATGATGGACGAGATCGGGCACGCCAGAGCCTTCCGGAAGGAGCGATACCTGGTTTTGCCGACGGGAGGGGGGAGCCCGTTCACGGGAGGCAACTACGTACCGAAGAATCACCTGTTTACCGACACGGACTCATTTTTTGGATTCATCGAGAAGAAGAGGCGTCCACCATTGAAACCGGTTTTCGCCGATACCGTGGCCGCGTTCGTCAAGTGGACCTCAAAGGGAAGAGGATGATCCATGACGGCAGCGGGACGCGTACTGGCCAAGCTTGACTGGCGGTTCAATGAGCCGAAAAAGGGAACGGGTGGAGGCACCAGCCTGACAGGTCAGCGGCAGTCCTACGCAGCTCCCCTCTCTGCTCGCTCAAGGATTACAGCCGTGAACGCTTCGGCCCGTACCTTGGCGTAAGCGGGGAGGGAGATGCCGCCGACAGCACCCAAGATAAGAATGCTGGAGGACAGAATGCGTATCGTGATGTCGAAGGATCTCAAATACCATTTTCTCAGTTTATCCCTGGCTCAGTACGGCAATATCGACAGAATCCTCGAGCTGCAATCGTATGAGTCGCGTGGGAACGTCGATTGGCATAGGCTCAGGTCCTCCGCCTCCCTCGTTGCCGACGAGGTTTCGGAGTTCTCTCCTTCGTTTGCGCAGCTCGCGGCCAAGACCGGCCAGTATTCAGATGGAATCGCTGTCTTAGAGGACGCACTCCTGGGCTCATCCGGTGAACCCGGGATGCCGGGCGTGCTCGTCGATGAGCAGCAAAGACGGCGATTCGTAACGGAGAAATTGAAGCACAAGATGCCCCATCTCCCGAAGAAAAGCTACGCGCGCGAGCTCGCTTTCGTCGAGGAGTTCGTAGCGAACATTACACCTGCCCCGGCTTATTTGCCCCTTCCCGGGGTCCTGTTCCTTTCGTCGGATCCTATTTTGACGTCAGCGCATCTGTACACGTTGCATCAAGTCTCGAAGGAGCACATGCTCGCATTGCTGGCGCTGGCAGGAATAGAAGTCCAATTTCCCGCCGTTTTCATCCATAAAGATTCAATGGCAGGTGAGGTGCGGAAAGCATGTCGGAAGGAACTGGCCGCATTCCGTGATCAGCTTGCGGAGGTCGTAGAGTATAGCTATAAACGCCTCCGGGCCGGATCATTTAAGGAAGTCTACCAGTATGCGAATGACTTTGCCATGAATGACCTCCGGGCTAGGGCGGAAGCGGTCGAGAAAGCCATCCACCAATCTGATCCGAACGTTTTGGAAAGCGTGACTATCGGGACGGACGAAGAGATTCCGTCCATAACGTCGGTACATTTTGCGGCGGGAGGCGTCAAACGCCGGCTTCCCGATATCGAAATCCTGCGGATTGTCTCCGACATTATCACCCAGAACCTTCCTTTTGCACAGTGTCATCGTCTTCTGCCGTCAATGACGTACGCCTACCGTCTTACGAAGCGGAGATCCTGAACAGAGCCCGGAGGATGGCAACGAGGACTAGGATGAAACCTAGGACTGCTCTCAAGGGCGCCGATCTTTAGGGGCGCTCGCGCTTGCCGCCCTTTTTTTTATGTCGGGAGTCTAACACCGGTCCGTAGCCGGCGAGATCAATATTCGGCGCTGGCGGTCAGGAATCAGTCCCAGCTGACGCGGCAGGGAAGCGGGCCCCGGCCGATCCGATCAGCCTCTCGGGCCACGTCTTGAAGGTGCCCGAAAACCCTGCCGGATATAGTCGTCAAGTTTGTATGCAGGCAGAAAATCAGGCCTCCTGTAAACCTGTTGTAATTCACTTTCCGTATAGGAACGGAGGCCGTCCCCTTCGGGGGCATTACGACCGTCGAGCCCTTCGGTCCATGCGCCTTCCCAGAGATCAGCCAGGACAACGCAGCTCTTTGCTACACATTTCGCGGTGGCGGGGCCACACGAATCAAAAAAGGCTTTGGCCCGGTTTGGCGCGTTCATGCTAACGTCGTCCTCCTCGATAGCTTTGGCCGGAGGAACAAGTCCCAGCACCTCGCGCATGAGGTTAAAAGCGTGTTTGACGGCCTCGAATTCTCCACCGAGGTTCTTTTTCCTATTTCCGGCGAGGCTGACAACCGCTGTATCAATGGCGGATAGCATCTCCAGGGCGCGAACCTCGAACATCTGCTCTTCAAGAATGCTATGGATCTTGTACTCCTTCGTTTTCTTGTAGGCCTCGTATTCCGGAGAGTCGCGGGCGACCCGCTCCGGTCCGTACCCATGATGGAGCTTCGAAATATGGAACGGCATTCCCGCATCACCGACATAATGGGCCAGGACCCCGGCCCCCACGAGGAAATCCTTGACGTCGCCGCGCTTAAGGGAACCGACCATTGACCGATAGATTTGCCATATACGGAAGGGCAGATATCCGCCGTCATACTCGAAGTTTTGGTCTGAAAGAGCGGCGTAGAATTCTTGCCAAACCTGAGGGTCCAAATTGCGGGGATCTTCTATACAAAGATTAAGAAGCGTTTTGCGGGCGAACTTCTGCCGGCCGGGATCGTCCATATCGGCGAAGTGCTGCTTGGGCTCGTTCTTCCTTTCCTTGCGATAAAAGGACATCCCTATCCAGACATAGTCGGGGACGTCGGCGAGCGGGACGTAATCGTCTCGCCCAACCCGAAAATCCTTCCCGAGCTCGAGCGAAGCATCGTCGAATCCGATGCGGACCCTATTATCCATCAGCAGCTTTTTGAGCTTCGGTATGCGGACAATGTCGCAGGCTTTATAGCCGATCTTGAAATGCGCGACCTTCCCCCAATACTCCGAGAAGCCCACGTTGGCGTCAGTGACCAAGTCGATATCGAGGAGCTGACAGACCGTGCTCATAAGGGTCGCCAGCACGAGCTGGATAGGCCGGCCGGCGCCGCTCGTGAAGCGTTCCCCGCCCCACTGCATGGCCAACGGACGAAGGCGCCGCGCCCGGGCCCCCCTCTGTTGTTGGGCAGATCCTGAAGGCGGATCGTAAAACCAGACCGTCCCGGAATCGCCTGGCCGGGAATTGAGTTGCGGCCTGTTCACGCCCGGCCTCATTTCTTCGGGACGGATTTGGCGTGGCCCGATGAGGAGGTCGGCTACGCTATCGACCCCTCCTTTCGTGCAGTACCGCGGGAACAGCCCTTTGATTTCGCCTTCCATGGGGCCGGAAACGGGACTGAAGGCACGGACCGGGGTTCCGATGATATCCAATGTCAGCGTTTCGGGGCTCAGGTCGATCATCCTATCCACTTCGCCGATTCCGAAGACCTGGGAGGTCCACATGTTCGCGTCGGACAGTCGGACCAGGGCGGCGTCGATATTAACCATCGTGCGCGTGCCCGGCCATCTTGGATAGACCTCGTTGAAGTTCCGCTTGGCCAGCCGGACGGGATGGCTGGTGCCGATGCTTTCCTTGTTGCTTCGGACATAAGTGAAGATTTCGTTTTCCGGGGACCCGGCCACATGGCCGCAGGTCAGGGCATAAAGATCCCCCTCCTTTCTAACCAGGCAGCCAAGGGTGCCGATCCGCTGGACCTGCTGCGATTCCGTAAAGCAGAAATAGCCTCCGCCAAGGACCTTGCTGGCGAAGCTCAAGTGCTCGACTCCGGCTTCTTCTTTAGGGGCCTCTTCAAGATAGATGACACACGTGGGGATGACTCGTCCATCAGGCATGTACAGGAGGCGAGGAACGGTCTGATCGGGCTGCTTTCCGAGTTCTTGAAACGTGAACCAGCGGTCGACAAAAACCAGGACGCAGGGCCACGACCAGTCTGTAACCTTGCTGTTCACAAGGGTTCGCGCCCCGCCATCACCGTAGCGTTTGACCTGTCCGGGCACCTTGATGTCATTGTCGCTCTCGCGGATGTAGAACCGGCCGATCGCCGTGGCTACGACGTGATCTAAGCTGTCCAAGTGGACATGATATGCTTCTCGGGCTTCGACGAGATCAGACAGGGAAAGGGAAGAGAAATCCCGTTTTGGCGGAAAGGTCTTCATGGTTCCTCCTTTATCGTTTTGTTAGTTCCGGACTGGCCGCCTGCCACTGAAAAATTGACGCCAGGCCTTAGTGCATTCGCGGGTAAGAATTTCCTCCGCGTTCTGAATGCCTGCTTTATCTCCTGCGGGAAGTGCGGCGATGAACGCCACCGCTGCGCGACCGATCTTAGGGCCGCCGGGGGCACGAACGGAGAGAAACCCTGCCTCGAGGAGGAGCTTTGTGCGGAAGACGCCCTCATAAGTGGGTTCCTTGACCGCGGCGAGCCAGGGATCATCCTCATATCCCGGCGGCACGGGCACGGCTTCGGCCGCGGCGCTTGTCACATAAATGCCGAAGACTCCCAGCCGGCCGAGTTCATAAGCCTGGGGCAGCGCGATGCCGCCGGCCCAAAGGGCCTTGATGCCCAGTTTCCGTGCCAAGCGGTCGATTTCCGCGACTTGCCGAAGGGACATTAATCCCTTCTCTTCTCCGGCCATCTTGAGCAGGGGAGGGCATTTTGCCTTATCAACGGTGTCGATAAGGACGACCGAAACCCGGTGCCGGGCCGCCATGAGGAGCCATTTTTTGAGGCCGCGAATGAGATTGTAGCTGGTATCGACGCGGCTTTCACTCAGAAGGCCCTGATCCATGAAGAAGACAGGCGCGGCAGTCCAGTCCTTGAACCACTTCTGAATAAGTCCGATGACAACATCGCTTTCCTCAAGCGTCAAAGGAAAGAGACCGTACTTTCCGAGCTCAAAACCCATTCGGCGAGCCGCTTGGAGCCCGCTCCAGACATGTCGAGCGACCGTTCCCGGATCTACTGTGTTGACCGGCCGGACCCGCACTCCCATCCTGGTCGCACAGCGCAGCACGGGCGCCAGCCGGCTGGGCGGGAGATAATTGAGAAGCCCGGGTTGGGAGATCTGTTCATCGGCCAGCCTCCTTACGTGCCCACTCAGGGCGACGTTATTTATGCCGGCGCCAGCGGCGACCTTGATTGCCTTTAGCGCGTCTTCTTTTCCCCCGCGCCCCCAGCGGATGCTCGCCTGATATCCAATAGCATGCACGGAGGGGTCAGCGACACCTGACCTTTTGACGAACCCGGCCAGCTCCTTGAGAAAGGCAATCCGCTTGGCATCCCCCCAGCGGTTCCGCCGAGCGAAAGCCGCATAAACGGTTAATGGGCGAGGCCTCCCACCTGGAGGACGAAGGAAGGGAGTCAGCTTTGTGCGCACGGATTCCTTCGCCCGTTTGAGGGCTTCCGCGAACGGCTCGTCCCCCGTCCATACGACGGGATGGCGCCGGTAGAAACGCAGGTTGACGCGAGTCCCGACGTTCGTCGAATTCAAGAGGCGTCCGAGGCAAGCCGTCCGGACATCCGCGTATTCCTCCGGCCCTACCGCGACCTCGCCGATGCCTCCTAAACGCTCGGCATCCACTGCGACGCCGACGGCCAGCGGGTCGATGATCCCTACGGCCTTGACCTTGGGCGAGTCCAATGCGGCCCGACGGATTGTCCCGGCCGCGCTCCCTTCGTCGCTAACCCCCAGGTAAGGCCCGTATCGACCGGAATCGTAATCCTTGAGCGATACCCCGCGGACGCTTCCTTCGCCGCCCTGAATCACCATTGCGTGCCGGGCCATGGCGGCCAAACGCCCCGCCTCCGCATCGTCCGGCCCTGGCCGGCCCGCCACGACCTCCCGATACAGTTGGACGGAATCCCTGCAGGCGTCGCCGAGGTGTCGTTCTTCGCGGGACGAGAGTCTTTTCTTTCGGCTTAGAGTGGAGATCGTCCTTTCGAGACGCCGAGCTCGTGATCTTTGGATCGGGGCGAGTGGTGTCATGTCGGGTCTCCTGGTTCCTCTTTGTCCATGCGGGCCTCGGCCACCTTCGCTCCTCCGCCCTTTTCCAAGCGCAAGTTCCACAGCAGCCAGTCATCGTTCCGAGTGTATCTCTTCAGGCGATTGTCCCATTTACGCGGGAGCTTGCGGCTGAGGCTTTCAAGAAACGGAAGGAGAGGCCGCTGTAAAATTTGGCTTTCCTCCATCTTATCGATAGGGATCTCGGGCCAATCAAATCTCCTCCGATAGGGCTTGAATCCGAAACCGTCGAAGAAACCCTCGCGTCCGACGAGGGGCATGTACCATAGACTTGGAGAGCCTGCAGGATTTTCCTTGATGGGGATTTCCCCGGCGAGCTTCTCGAGGAGCGCCAATCCGCGTTTGTCGCTCTTGAGGTGCTCTCTCAGGCCTCTATAGGATGGGAATATGACCTTCGGGCTGACGAAGAGGACGGGCTTATGCTGCTGCCTGCAGAGCACGATCTCATGCGGCGTGCCGACGCTGTAGATATTTGTCGGGCAGTAGGCGACGATGAAGTCGCTTGTATCGACCATCCGCAAGTCGATATGGACCGACTGCCAGAAGGACCCGGAACAGCGTGCCCGCGCTTCCGCGCCGGCCGGGGAATCTTCGAATGTCCAGAGGTCGCGGACCTGGGTCGTTTTTTCGTCCTCTCGGCCGTACTCGTAGAGCCCCCGGACTTCGGGCTTGTTCCAGGGGTCGAGGACGGTCACCCCCATGCGCCTCAGAAAATCGCCGATGCGGTTTCGCCAGCCAAACTTTTTCTCCGCCGCGCGCGAGGCGACGAAGTCCATGGGGCCCGAAAGATAGACGCGCGACCCCCGAAGAAGGCCGCCAGGGTACGATTTGGACAAGTCTAATTCTCCTGTCAGAGGCCGAAGCTCGTCATATCTGCGCGGACTGCGGACGAAGGACTCCACAAGTTAATACAGCGCTTGAACATAAAGTAGGAAGGCTGCGGACCCCGCGGCCAATCTAAGATTTCCGCCGCCTTCAGGTATTCGCCCGGGCGCGCTTCGTATAAAAGCCGCTGGATTTTGGCCGGAATAGGGAGGGGGGCAGTTTCCCACGCCGCTTCCTCCGCGGTTAGAAAACCCGCCTTGACAAGTGCGCAAAGCTGGAGGGGATGTTCGTGCGAACGCCGGCCGCGGGCGACAGCGGAGATGAACCGGCCGCCCACGGCCGATACGAGAGTAAGGTAACCGCGGAGCAGGCTGTCGCCAGGAACATTGGTTTGGCGAAGGTCGCGTGTCGTGCACCAGTGTTCCCATACCGTCCCTCCCTCCTTATTGCTCCAAGTGCTGTGATCGAAGTCCTGTCGTAGCCAGCCGTTATAGGACGTCTTTGGATCACGAGTACCACGCGCGAGCACGTGGCCGGCTGAGCTCCCTTCGATAAAGCCAAGAGGAATAGACTGGGCGAGCTTGGCCCGGCCGGCCTCGGTCTCGAGCCCGACAGTTGAGACATTGCCGCCGTCGCGAAAAACTACGCTGGCTTCATAAGCGTCCGGGAGTTCTTTGTGGGCGAGGCCTGCCCACAGCTTTTGGCCGGCGGAGTCAAACACTGCTGAACCTCCGGCCAGGTGGCAGAAAATGTGCCAAGAACTATAATCGAAGTCCCCCGCATTGCCTGGCCCGAACTTCCCATTGATGATAGACCCGTCCCGAAGGAGCTTCCGGAGAAGCTCGAAATTGGCATCGTTATCTACCAGGTTTCCGGTGGGTTGAATTGCAAAGCCATACAGGCCTCGATTGGGCATGTTCATCTCCTTTGCGCATCGGCCCGCTGGGGCCCTTCGTACGTATTCCGAAAAGTATCGACCCTCCTGAAGAGCGACGAGGGATACTCAGTTTCGTTCACTCCCCCGAGCGCGGAATTCGAGATATACGATCGTAATGGTGTTCCCCCCTTCAAATAAAATCGCAAATTTCTCTTAGATATTTGCCCCCCTGCCAAAAACTACCCTTAACCCCCATTATTATAGATAAGCGTTATGACGAACTTGTCAAGAGGTCAATAAAGAACTTGACTTTTATCCAACCGCAAGTCCATTATTAGGGTGTCTGGCAGGGGAGGAAGAAGTGAACGGGTGGCTGTCTATTTGCGTTCATCTTTTCCCAAGAACTCCATTGGTTTAGGGCCTGAGGAGGATTGCGCCTATGGAGCGGCCTCGGGGGAATAAGAAGAAAGAGCAAACGGGCAGAGGAGATCGGCGTCAAGATCATTTGTGTGGATTCATTCGGAGAGATCCCGGAGTTCATTGACAAAATATGCGCCAATAGGAATGGGAGATGAGAATATCTGGAGGAGGACGGAATGCCAGACCCTTCTAATGCGAAAGGGACTCATTCGGGAGAATACGTCGTACCGGCAGACATCATTAACAGCGTCAAGTCCGGCAAGTGCATTCTATTCCTAGGTGCGATGGCATCGGCGCCTTCGCCTCCCGGATGTAAATATGTCTATGACAAGTGTCCGCCGGGGGGAGGGCAGCTGTCTCAGAGACTCGCCGAGGAATTCAGCTATCCGGAAAACGATAAGACGAGCCTTCAGCGGGTGTCGCTGTTCGGCGAATTTGGCCCGCTGGGGTCAAGAAATAGGCTCGTTGAAGCCGTTATCAGGGAAATTGCGCGCCCTGAGGGGGAGGTGCCCGCGAATTTTCGAATGGAGCCGTCCCCCGCCTTACGAATGCTGGCGGCGCTCCCGTTCCGGGTCATCATCACGACGAACTACGACAAGCTTTTTGATACCGCTCTCGCCAATGCCAAGACACTTAGCGGCCTGGCCAAGAATCCGATCGTTCGCATCTACGACCCGACGCGCAACGGGCCTCCTGAAGAAGTTCCAGACGAATCCGGAGAGGAGAATCCGATATTATTAAAGCTCCATGGCGACGTCGGCAAATACGAATCGCTCGTCATTACAGAGGAGGACTACATCACCTTTATCCAGAGGATGGCCGACACCCACCTCCAGCCGATCCATGATTATATCCGCACAAAGATGAGGGCGTGGCCGTTTCTTTTCATAGGCTACAGCCTTAAAGACTACAATCTCCGGCTCCTCTTCCGGACATTGCGCTACGGAGTGGACATGTCCTATATCAAACCGTCATTTTCCGTGGATCCTTATCCTGATAATCTCGTCGTCGCGGTTTGGCAGAGGGCAAATCCACCCATGGTGAATTTTATTCCTGAGGATCTCTGGAAGTTTGTGCCGGCACTCTACCGGGCAGTGATTGGAAAGGAATATCAGGCATGAGCGATCAGGCAACGAGCGGCCGTCCTTCGCCTTATCGTGGGATTTTGCCCTTCCGCTACGCCGACCGGGCGAATTTTTTCGGGCGGGAGCGCGAGGTTAGCGAACTCGCGGCAAAGATCCTGCTTTATCGTTTGGTCGTCCTTTTTGGAGACTCGGGGTCGGGGAAATCCTCGCTGATCAACGCGGGCGTGGTTCCCAGACTCGAACTGGAAAGTTTTCAGCCGGAAAGGCTACGAGTCAGGCCATTCAAAGAAAGCCCTTTCCTCGTAGAGAGGATCTCCTCCGGCAGCCGGGATCTCCGCTTTTTGCCGTCCGCATTCGCTGACTTCGCTCATGACGGCTCGTCTGATTCCAGGGAAGTCTATTGCTCCCTGGAAGGCTTCAGGCGGGCGCTTTCCTCCGCGAGCCGGGAACAGCCATTGGTGCTCATCATCGACCAGTTCGAGGAATTGTTCACTCTGTTCGAACCCGCAGATCATATATTGCAGGGTCGAATCCTTGACGTTATTGCCAACGTCGCAAACCAGAAGGACCTCCCGGTGAAGATCGTCCTGGGAATTCGCGAAGATTTCTTGGGGAAGCTGGAACTCATCTCGAAAGAATATCCTCAAGTGTTTGACAGGCGCGTCCGACTCGGCATGCTCAGTACAGAATCCGCGAGGCGGGCGGTCATAGGCCCATTCGAGCGGAAGGACGAATTTGCGGCGGAGATATCGGCCGAGACAGCAGATGTCATCATCGGGGAGTTGGGGCAGGGGACGGAATATGCGGGGATTCATCCGACACAGCTGCAAATTGTCTGCAGTCGGCTATGGGATCAATATGCGGGCGAAGCGCGCGTGATTGCCAGTGGCCATTTCCAGGCCATGAACGGAGTGAAGGGCATACTCGAGGGCTTCCTGGAGGCGGCCACGTCGGCGCTGTCGCCGGGTCAAAAGGACTTGGCCTACAGAGTCCTGGGGCAGTTGATCACAGTTTCGGGGACCAGGGATGTTGTCAGCGATGCCAAGCTGAAGTCGTGGCGAGCTCAAGCGGAGCAGGAGGATGATAAAGCTCTCGCCGACGTCCTCGGCTTTCTTGAAGAAAGGAAGCTGATAAATCGGACTCCTCAGCACGGCATGTATTATTATGAGGTATCGAGCGAATACCTCGTGGCGCCGATCCAGGTATACAACCGAGAGCGTGAATGCCGAGAGGCAGAGAAAAAGGCCGCCGCCGCCATGGCCGAGGTGGCTGCGGAGGCAGCCCGAACTCGTGAGTTGGAGCAGGCCCGTCTACTTGCAGGAGAGCAAACCCGCTTAGCCGAAGCCGAAAGGAAAAGAGCTGAATTCGAAGCGCGCACTGCGAAACGTCTCAGATGGAGATGGAGAATGCTCCTCGGCTTGAGCATCTACGGTATTCTGGCAATAATTGGGCTGATAAGCCTTTATTCTAAAGCGGACAAAGCCGCCGGTCTAGCCAAGACAGAGGCTGTCCGTGCCAATGACGAGGCGATTCGAGCTAATCAAAAGGCGGCGGAATTGGAAAAAGCGATGATTACTGCGGAGGCGAACTGGAAGGAAGCCGTGGCGGCTAATTTGAGGATTACCAAGATGCGGACAGCAACTCTCTTCCAGCAGGCCAAGGAGAGTGTTGATGTTGTTACTGATGATACGCTGATCAAGCAGGACGCGCTGTCGAGGGATCCAGGAAGGCTCGAAAGTGCTCTCCACAGGCGTCCGAGCAGGATTGTATTTGACGTTAACATGAAAGAGCTTAGACCCGATCAGAAGATTGGGAAGATTTACCGCTTCGAGCTGTTCCCTGTAGAAAAAACAGTTGACGGAGGGCTTAATAGCCTGGCAATGATAACGATGCTCATGGATGACCCCTCGTTCAAGAAATCGATAATCGCGGCCGGACCGGAAAGCAAATTCGTGAGTTCTTATGAAGGCTGGGGTTGCCTCGACAATGTCGTGGCTGTAATTGAATATAGGGATCCATCCCGGAGAGCGGAAGTTACAATTGTCAAAATGTGTGACATTCTTTCGAAAAAATATGGCAAAATGCAAAAGAGATAGGCTGAATAAGGTACAAAAGGCAGCGGTTCTCCTACTTAAGGCCCTACCCTCGTCCCAACGCCGGCCAGCGCTGTATCGGGATGAGGGTTTGTAGGCGTGACGGAACCTCCCTTCCTTCCGTAGGGTCCGGTGCTCGGCCCTAGAGGTCAACCTTTATGCGTAAGCCAGGGCGGATGCCCGGCATGGGCATGCCGCCCTTTTCTATTTTCGGGGCGGTATTCTGTTGATGGGAGGGACATGATATCGTACCATCTAAGAAGAATGAGGGATATATGAGCCTGCCTAGGACGGCGGATATCGCTATCATCGGAGGAGGGATCATCGGCGTGAGCGCGGCTTACCATCTCGCAAAGAAGGGCGCCGACGTCATCCTCCTCGAGCGGAACCGGTTCTTCGGCGAAGAGTCGACCGCCAAGGCCGCGGGCGGGGTCCGGGCCCATTTCGGGACCGAGATCAACGTCCGGCTGTCTCAGATCAGCATCGCCGAATTCGAAGGATTCGAGGCCGAAACAGGGTACCCGTCGTCGCTAGTCCGCACGGGCTATCTTTTCGTCCTGACGCGGGAGCCGCTCCTTCGGGCCTTCCAGGCCAAACTCCCGATGTGGGACCGGCTGGGCGTTCGGACGGAATGGTGGAGCGGGGATGACGTGCGGAAGCGGCTCCCTATGATGCGCTGGGACGACGCACTGACGGGAGTTTGGGGTCCGGACGACGGATTGGCCGACCCGGGGTCGGTCGTTCAGGGCTACGTCTCCGCCGGCAGTCGCGCCGGCGCCCGCTTCTTCGGGAACGCCGAGGTTTCCGCCATCCGGACGGCGGGAGGGCGGGTCGAATCGGTCCTGACCTCCGCCGGAGAGGTGGCGACGCGCCGCGTCGTCATCGCCGCCGGGGCTTGGTCCGGCCAGGTCGGCAGGCTGGCCGGCGCGGATATTCCGATTGTCCCGTCCCGGCGGCAGATCATGGTGACCGCGGCGACTCCGGAGATTCCGGCCGACTTTCCGTTCGTGACGGAGTTCGCGAGGAGCCTGTACTTCCACAGGGAAGGCCCCGGACTTCTTATCGGCATGTCGAATCCCGGCCAAACCCCCGGCTTCGATCAGACAATCGACGAGGATTGGCAGCTCACGACCCTGGAAGCGGCGGCCGGCCGGATGCCTAGGCTCGAGCAGACGGGAATCGCCCGGCGCTGGGCGGGTCTCTACGAAATGACGCCGGATCATCACCCGCTCCTCGGTCCCGTCGGAGTCGTGGACGGGCTCTACATCATCGCGGGTTTCTCGGGCCATGGATTCATGCACGGACCTGCGGCCGGACTCATCGCGGCCGAGGAGATTTTGGATGGGAAAGCGACAAGCCTTGATCCGACGCCGCTCCGGCCTGAACGTTTCGCCCGCGGTGCCGCGATCCACGAAGACTTAGTGATTTAGCCTCATGCGCGAATAGCAATCGCACCCCTGATCGCGCTTTGGCGATGAAGGGGAGTTTGACACGACTCCGCGGCCCGGATTATCATCAACGCTCCGATCTATCGATTTCCACGGAGGATAGACACATGGCCAAAATCCAAGCCTTCTGCGGCCTCGACTGCGGAGACTGTGAAGCGTATGTCGCCACTCAAAAGAACGACTGGGCCGGGCTTGAAGCGACCGCGAAAAAATGGGCCGCGCAGTTCGGCGGCAAGGACGTCAGCGCGGATACGTGCATCTGCGACGGCTGTCCCTCGGGAAAAAGGATCAGCACGGCCCACGCCGGGACATGCGCCATCAGGCTCTGCGCGTCGGCGCGCAAGGTCACGACGTGCGCCCACTGCCGGGATTACGGCTGTGAGACGTTGAAAGGGTTCTTTGCGTTCGCCCCCGTCCTCAAAGACAAGCTGGAGGCGATCCGGAAAGAGCTCGGAAAATAGGCCTGCACATGGGAGGCCTCGCCTCCATCAAGGTCAAGAGCTGAGAATGGTAAATTATCTCACGAATCCAGAATGAGGAGATGATCATGAGACGGATTTCTTCCTCCCCGCCAGTTGCGCGCCTGATTTTGCTGGTCGCCGTCATGACGGCCCTCTCCCAGGCGGCAGCCGGAATCCCGCCGGGTCCCGAGCCATCCCTCGAATCCAAGGTCGACGCCCTTTTCAGCAAATGGAATACCCTGGATTCGCCCGGAGCGGCGGTCGCCATCGTCAAGGACGGCCTGGTCATCTATCGGAAGGGATTCGGATGCGCCCAGCTGGAATACGGCGTCCCCATCACGCCCTCAACGGTGTTCCACGTCGCGTCGGTCTCCAAGCAGTTCACGGCCATGGCCATTACGATGCTTGAGGAGCAAGGGAAACTCTCTGCGGACGACGACATCCGCAAGTACCTGACCGAGCTCGCCGATTTCGGCAAGACCATCACCATCCGGCATCTCCTCAACCACACGAGCGGGCTCCGGGACCAGTGGGACCTGCTGGTCTTGTCGGGATGGCGGATGGACGATGTCATCACGCAGGCGCACATCATGGACCGCCTCAGGCGCCAAAAGGAGCTGAACTTCCCGCCAGGTGAGCAGTACATGTACTCCAACTCAGGGTTCACCCTGCTGGCCGAGATCGTGAGCCGGGTGAGCGGAAGGCCATTCACCGAATGGACCCGGGAGAATATCTTTCTGCCCCTGGGAATGACCTCCACCCATTTTCATCTCGATCACAAGGAAATCGTCAGAAACAGGGCCTATTCCTACGAGGGGGATGCGGTCAAGGGATTCAAACAGAGCGTGCTTAACTATGCCAACGTGGGCGCCACGAGCCTATTTACCACGGTGGAAGACATGGCCAGCTGGCTTCGCAACTTCGACGAAAAAAGGGTGGGTGGGGCCGCCGTGCTGGACAAGATGCTGACCAAGGGCGTCCTGAACAACGGCACGGAGATTCCCTACGCCCGCGGGATCGAGGTCGCGGAATACAAAGGGCTGAAGACCATCGGCCACAGCGGCGGGGACGCGGGGTTCCGGAGTCATGTCCTGTATTTTCCGGGAGAGAAATTCGGCGTCGCCGTTTTCTCGAACCTTGCCTCATTCGATCCGGGAGCCATGTCCCGTCAGATCGCTGACATTTATTTGGCCTCCCAGCTCAAACAGCCGGAACCCGCCCCTCCGGCGGCCAAGGCCCCCCTGGCTAAGCCCGCCCTCAAACCGGTCATCCTCCCGGTCAAGAGCCTGGAGGCTTTCGTTGGCACGTACTGGATCGAGGCCACCCAACTCTTGCGGAAGATCGTCGTGAACAAGGATAAGCTCATATACGTGCGGTCGGATGATAACAAGACGGAATTGGTCCCGGTCTTCCCGACCTCGTTCAAGATGAAGGACATTCCGAACAATGTGTATGTCACGTTCTCGGACAAGACGGCGAACCACTTTGATACCTACACCGTGACGGGCGAAAACGAGCCTACGGCCGTGGGGAAATGGATAGAGCCCTTTTTGCCGACGGAAGAGGCCCTGAAGAAGTATGCTGGGCGGTATTACTCCGATGAACTGGATACCCGCTACGACCTGGTCGTAAAATCCGGGGCGCTCCACGTCCAAATCGGGCACAACGAGGGTATACCGGTGCTGCCTCTCAAGAAGGACGTCTTCTCGGCGGGCGGGCTTGCGAATATCAGATTCCAGAGGGACGGAAACGGCGCGATAACCGGACTCATGGTTTCGACGGGCAGAGTCAAGAACCTCAAATTCGCGAAATTACCGTCATAGGGAGTCACAATCTATGGCTCACGGAAAAAGCCGCGTGAGGAAAGTGACTTCAGCAAAATTCGGACCGGGGCGAAAAATCACATTCTTATCAGATGTCCGTTTTGCGCTCAGACAGCGCGGCAAAATCAGAAAAGGCACTCTGCTTAAACTCAAACTCATGACCGTGTCGGTCGTGGGCTGGACCTTGTTGTCGAGCGGAGGTCCTCCCGCTCCAACTCTGGCAGCAACGGTCCCGGCGATTAACGTTTACGACGGCTTTGAAACGGCCCGCCTGAGCGAGGCGTGGGATACAAGCCGGTTCGTTCCCAGCGCCGTGACCATGCAATCGGACATTGTCCGGGCGGGTCGCGGCGCGGTCAAAATCGTCGTTCGCGCGAACGACAAATATGAAGCCGGAATCAAGGGCAACCTCCCGACGGAAAGGGCGGAATTGATGGAAGCCAGAGAGCTGGTTTCCAAGGAAGGCGACAACTACGAGTATTCGTTCAGCATGTTCATTCCGCCGGACTTCCCCCTCGTGCCGACCCGGCTGGTCATCGCGCAATGGAAGCAATACTGCCCAGGCGGCGGATGTCTGTACGACAGTCCGATTGTGGCCGTCCGGTACGCTTCCGGCGTGCTCAGAATCACACATAAGACCGGCCCCGATCAGACGACCCTTTATGAAACGAAAGAGGAACTGCGGGGCCGCTGGCTCGACTTCATCTTTCAACTCCGCTTCTCATCCGGCGCGAATGGCCGAATCAAGGCGTGGCTCAATAATAAACAGGTTGTTGATTACACCGGCGTCAACGCCTATCCCGAAAACGAGCAGACCGGATTCGCCGGCCCCGGCTGGTTTTATTTCAAGATGGGATTATACCGAGATTTGATGGCCGAGCCGATGACGATCTACATCGACGAATATCGGAAAAAGGAGTTGTCCGGGATCGGCGCGCGCTGGGCCGGCAAGATCGAGGAACGGGGGGGCATCGTTGCGGTCGAGAATCCGGCCGATCCGATCCATCGCGGTGCCGCGTTGACTCTTAAAGAAGAGCTCTCCCTCGGCCGCGAAAACGCCGGGGACGAATATTCGTTCTCGGACATCAGCGGCATCGATGCAGACGACGAAGGCCGGATCTACGTCCTGGAGGTTTCCGATGCGAACGTGCGGGTCTTCGATAGGAACGGCGCTTTCCTGAGGACGATCGGGAGAAAAGGCCAGGGGCCCGGAGAGATGGAGAGACCGGTCTATATCCAGATCGTCCGCAGTCCGGAAATCTTCGTCATTGATTATGCCGGCCGCAGCCTGTCCTTCGCTTTGGACGGCACGTTCCTCCGGCAGCAGCCCACGCTCCGATGGATCCAGCCCATCCGGCGCGATTCCCGGGGGAATATCATCGGCATGGAGATTCTCGCCCCGCCTCCCGCCGGAGGAAAGGTCATTAGAGCGTACGGCCCCGATCTTCGGCCCCTGTTTGACATCGCGAAGGAAGAACAGGGTGCGAGAGGCGTCTTCGATGTCGGGAGGCCGGGCTGCTATTGCGCCGTGACGACGAACGACTCAATCGTGTGGGGCGATTCAAAAGAATACGTTCTGCACGTCCTGGATCCCGGAGGCCGGCTGGTCCGAAAGATCACGAAACCGCACCGCTCCGTCCCGATTTCGAGCGAGGACAGAGAGACGTTCAGAGAACGGTATTCGGACGCCGTCCGGGGGGGAATGAGGGTCGAGTTCCGCAGCCATTTTCCGGCCTTCGCCGGCATTTTCGCGGACGACGCGGGCCGGATCTTCGTCAAGACTTACGAACGCTTCGGGGACGGGAAAGGATCCTTCTATTTCGATGTTTTTGACCCGGAGGGCCGCTTTTCGGCCAGGGTCCCCATGACGGCGAACCTCGATCGCCATTCCGTATGGAAGAACGGTAAGCTCTATACCGTCGAGACGAATTCTGAAGGGATGCCCGTTATCAAGAGATACAAAGTGAGCTGGAACGACGAGGTCCGCTGACAGGAAAAAGGGCCCCCTCTGTGTAATTCATGCTCCCTGAGTGGGATCCGCCGCCGGGCTCGCTAGCCGGATCTATTGACGCCGGGGGCATTTTGGCCCAGATTAAGGGTGGCATGATTGGAAGGGGTGCCCCGATGATAAGAGTCGGCCACGCATCAGCAGTATTCTGCGCCGGCTTAGCTCTCTGTTCGGTTCTTGCGGCCCAGAAACCCGGCCGGCAGCTCATTCCGAAAGCCCCCGACTTTATCGAGGTTACGAACGATGAGAAACCTCGGCCGCCTCTCGTCGATGTCAAGTTCGTGCTGGATCTGACCCTCAGGCAGGAAGGGTGGTCCCCGCATGCGCTGCTGGTCGACAACGGGGGCGCCATCCACGTCTTCTCCGGAAAAGACAACACGCTCACCCGGTTCGACGCCGCCGGGCGGGAGACGTTGCGCAGGGACTTCAAATCAGGCCAGGGGCCGGGAGAGTTCGGGTTCTTCGATCCCGGGTTCACCCAGGACGGGCGGCTGCTCGTCCTAGACGGCCGCCAACGGCGATTAACGGCTTTCGACGGCGACCTCAAGCTCCTCGGGATCTCGCGGGTTGCTCTCTGGGGCGATAATTTTCGCCTGGATTCCCTCTCGAGCATGTACCTCATGGTCATGAAATTCCTGCCGAACACGCGCGACCGGCAGTTGCTCGTGCTGACCAAGTGCTCGCCCGAAGGCAAGCCGGTTTACGAGATCCACGAGTATGAATGGGGCCTTTATCGGGACAGCACTGGAATTTACCATGGTCAGGCCTTCCGGAGCCAAGTGAAATACCAGATCGACGCGCGGGATAACCTCTGGTATGTGGCGACGGACCGCTACGAGATTCATATCGTTTCCCCGGAGGGAAAGCTCGTCCGGAGGATCATCAAGAAGGGCGATCCGAGGAAGCTTACCGGGGCGGAGATCGAGGGAATCAAGACGAAGGATCCCCGATCCAAAGTCGTCTATGACGTCCCCGAACGGGTGCCTCCCATCGCCGACCTTTTCCTCCTAGACCAGGGTTATGTGCTCGTGGTCACCTTCGAAAGCCAGCCTGAGAGCGGTGAGCTCATTGGCGATATATTCGACGGTCAAGGCATCTTCCGGGCCCGAGCGCGCGTCCCGAAATATGACGGCTGGAATTTCCTCATGGCGCCCAGCAAGCCGCTGGCCCTGGCGCGCGGCGGATTCTTCTACACCGTCGAGACGCCGGAAGGCGGCGACGATACCGTCGTCAAGCGCTACAAAATCATTATGGGCAAGGGCTCCTAACCGCGCATTCTACGGCCGTGACGAGGCGCGCCGGCCCGCGGATTCCTTACGAATTGCCGCCGCTCTTGACGATGTCTCCCGTTTTGAATCCCCCGCCCTCCACAACCTGTGCCGAGGAGGCTGAATTTCCGACCGAGGTCAAGCGGATTTTACCGATTTTGTCCTCCCCGACCGTCAGCACCTCATTGCCGACCTTAGACGTTTTCGGCCTGTAGACGGTCAGGATGTCCCCGGTTTTAAGCCCCTCCTGGTTTCCGGCCTTGATCACGAGCGAACCGTCGTCGGCGACAAGAAGGGTCCCCGACCAGGCCACGGTCGGCTCGGGGCCGGCTTCCGTCCCGAATTGGTTGACCATTTTCGTCACGGCGAACTCGATGGCTTTCCGGGTGGCTTCCCCGAGCGGAGTCTTTTGGAAAGTCGCCAGGTTGGCGCCAAAGTCGGCCCCGGAGTATCCCACCTTGAAACCTGACCTGGTCGCGTCTGCGGTCGAGCGGGTGGAAAAAAGGATCTCGCTCGTGACGGCGTCAACGATTCTCACATCCATGCCGATGTGGGCCCGCGCCTCGCTCGCCCCAACCCGGAAACCCCCGATGCGAACAGCGCCGCCCTCGCCGCCCTTCGAATATTCGAACTCATTGACCGTTCCGTAAACGAGGTACCGCGCGCCTAGGACTTTGCCGATCTTTGCGGCCGTGGCGGGGTCCACCCTGCCGCTGGCCCCGAGGTCCTGCTCTCCGAGCACGTCATGGATCTGCTGGCGCTCCAGGACCCTGAACTTGCCGGTCTCGACGAGGGCCGTCGCGAGCATCTCGGCCATGCCGTCCCCGAGGTCCCAACTTGCATTGGACCAGTAGTTTCTGCTTCCGCCCGCGCTCGTTGTGAATTTCATGACCGCGAGACTCTTCTGCTCAGCCCATGCGCCCGAGCACAAAAGGAGAGAAAGCATGCCGAAAAGCGCAATAAGCTTGAGTCCGAATCTCATCTCATTCTTTCTCATGATACCCCCTCAGCCATGCGCGGTGCTATTTCCACTTCTTGCCGAGCGTTCCGAGCCCCGACTTGCGGAGGTCATCCGGCGTCATGACAACGTGGAATTCGACATCCGCATTGAACGCCAGGTACCATGGCTCCGCGTAGAATGGCACTTTCGACGGCTCCGACATGTCGACGATCATGATCGCTCCCCGATGCCCGTGATACTCAGTAAAATACACGGACTCGGGCTTCGTGTCCTCGAGAATTCGAGCCATCTTCTGCTCGACGCTGCCGTCTTTGACGGCCGCGTTGAACGTTTCGTGAGGAATCTTCACCTGCATAAGCATTCGCATTTCCAACTCCTTTTTGCCGAATTAAAATTCAAGACTTAATCCTCTTTCGGAGGAATTCAGGTCGGCGGTTCGACTTCGACAGGCAGAGAGTTCTGCCGATTGAAACAGGCCTTTCACGTCCGCCATGAAATACCCCCTCGAGAAGATTTATAATGCAAGATTCATACCAGAAAGAAAATTATACCCCCTTTACTATCCTTGGCGTCAACACGAAGGCTCCCTGAATTTGATTCGCCGGGGCCTTTGTGGTAAAAAAGTCCTCTTGGAACCCGAAATCAGAGTGATTCGATGAGAGCGTCTATGAATACATATTGCCGCTGAGAATCGCGACAGGGATCGGTCCGATCCCGTCCAACGGAGCGCCGGGCGCTCGTCTAAGGAAACCCTCTCCTTGTCGGGCGCGCGGGACGCCCGATATCAAGAAAGGAGAGGCTGTGTCAAGAATTTCGTGGGCCGCACCGGCGGGTCGCTTATTACGGTCGACGAAGCGAAAAGCCATGGCTGATTTGACGTTGGGTCTCGACCTCGGCAGCCGGGCCGTGAAGGCCGTCCTTTTTGACCCTGCTCACTCCAGTATCCTCGCCGTCTCCGTGCGTGATGCGACAATCGATAAGGCTCTTGATGCCGGGGCGTTGCTCCGGTCCGTGCTCGAGGCGGCCGCCGCGAGCCGCTCGGATATCGCGAGGATCGTCGCCACCGGCTATGGCCGCGTCCAAGCCGGCTTCGCCGACGAGACGTTGACCGAAATCGCCTGCCATGCCGCCGGGGTCACGGCCCTGCATCCCGAGGTGCGGAGCGTCATTGAAATCGGCGGCCAGGACAGCAAAGCCATTCTCCTCACGGCCGACGGCCGCGTCAGGGATTTCGCCATGAACGACCGGTGCGCCGCCGGCAGCGGCCGGTTTCTCGAGGTCGCCGCCAGGATCCTGGGCACGGACCTCGCAGGACTGGCCGAAATGGCCCGGCAGGCCGCCGCCGAGTCCGAGATCAGCTCGATGTGCGTCGTTTTTGCCGAGTCGGAGATGATCGGAATGCTCGCCCGGGGCTTTCGCCGGGAGGAGGTCGCGGCCGGGATCCACCGGTCGATCGCCCGCAGGATCGCCGGGCTCGCTGAGAGGACAGGCGTCTGTCCGCCGATCGCCTTTACCGGCGGAGTGGCGATGAACAAAGCTATGGTCGCTGCCCTGGGCCAGGAACTCAAAGAACGTCTGATCATCCCTCCCGACCCACGGATCACGGGCGCCCTGGGAGCGGCGTTGATGGCGGCGAGGCGGGCCGGCCTCGCGATCGCCCCGCCAGACGCGTTCATCGGCGAAACCGACTTTGCCCCCGCGGCTGGACATCCTGACTGCGCGAATGAGGCACGCGGCCAGGCCGCCGCCCACGAAGAGGGAAGCCCTCCCGTGAGGAGTTCGCTCCTCCATAAGATTCCCGCGCTGGCCCGGTTTGACCGGATGGTCCCGAACGCCATCGAATACGCGGAAAGGGCCAAGGCGGAAGGCCGGAAAATCGTCTCGATTTTCTGCGAATTCACGCCCCGGGAACTTATCCTGGCGGCGGACGCCATTCCTGTCTGCGCCTGCGGAGGCAGCCACGAAACCGTGGTCGCGGCGGAAAGAGACCTGCCCTCAAACCTGTGCCCGCTCATCAAGTCGAGCTATGGATTCGCCCTGGAAAAGGCCAATCCCATCTTCGAGATAAGCGACCTCGTCGTCGCCGAAACGACGTGCGACGGGAAAAAGAAAATGTTCGAGAGGCTTCAGGAGTTCAAGCCGGTCTATGTCCTGGAGCTGCCCCAGAAGCCTGACGACGAGGGTGCTTTCCTCCGCTGGAAGGCGGAGATCATCAAGCTCCGCGGACGTCTGGAGGAACTTACAGGAAACGCCATTACCGACGACAACCTGAGGGCCGCGATCCGTCTGATGAATCGCGAGCGGGCGCTGAGGCGCGATATCGCCCGGCTGGCCGGCCGCGGGCTCACGGGACGGGAGGTGCTCGACGCCAAGAGTCTGATCTCCGGGGTCCCGGAAGACCTGGCCGCCTATGAGTTGATTATTGACGAGGCCAAGGCCCTGAAGATATCCCCGGCGGGACGACCATCGATCCTGCTGACCGGCGTCCCGACGCCCCATGGCGCGGAGAAGGTCGTGGATATCATCGAGGCCGCGGGAGCCACGGTCATCGTCCAGGAGACCTGCACGGGCCTCAAGCCGCTTCTCGAGGACGTCGCCGAGACCGGAGACCCTCTCGAGGCCATCGCCCGGAAATACTACCATCTCCCGTGTTCCTGCATGACGCCGAACACGCGCCGGATGGAGACGATCGACCGGCTGATCGGGGAATTCCACCCGGGCGGAGTGATCGACCTCATCTGGCATGCCTGCCTGACTTACGATGTCGAATCCGGCACGCTCAAGCGTCGCTTGGACGCGAAGCACGGTTTGCCTTATCTCAAGATTGTCACCGACTATTCGCCTTCCGACAGCCAGCAGTTAAGGCTCCGGATCGAGGCCTTTATCGCCATGATAGCAGAGCAAAGCCCGAGGCACGGCTAGGCGGCTGCCCTGCAGAACAATGAAGGACTCGTCGTTCGTCCCGGACCGGAGACGTCCGTGACGGTTCTCGCGCGCTTGACATCGCGTCGAAGCCGGCGATATCATCATTTCGCGCCGATGAGCGCCGAGGCTTCTGAATTTAAAGACATGAGAGGACGCGGATTCATGAAGCCGGCGTTCTGGCCGCTTGCGGCCGCGGCGCTTATCCTCCTGTCCCTTCCGGCCTGTCAACCTAGTCGTAAAGAAAAGCCCGCCGATCAGGGCTCGGCTCGAGGCGCCGGAACCGGTCCAGCTCCCGCGTCTCCCAGCGTCGGCGGGCCCGCCGCCGCGGACTCCGCCAATGCCCGGGCCCGGGAGCTGACCCGCACCGCGCTCGTTCTGGCCGGAATGAAAGAGGAAGCTTATAAGGCCGGCGCACGGCTTCCCGTATCGGAGCTTTGGTGGAGCTATGGCCGTGAGCTCGACGAGAATTGGAAACGACTCGAGCGGGGCCAGCTTGCCAAACTCCGCAAGTGGGCCGACCGCGAGCTGAAGCCCCCCAAGCCGCAGAGCCCGGTGATCTACTACCCGTTTGGCGGGCCGGATTTTCTTTACGCCTTCCTCCTTTTCCCGCGGACGGACGTTTACGTGCTGACCGGTATCGAACCCGTCGGCGACATCGTTCCGACCGACGGACTTCCGGACTCCCGGATCGACGCCTTGGTGACGATGGCCGCCGTCCAACTCCGGGACATCGGAGGGCTGACTTTCTTCCGGACCAACGATCTGAAACAAGCCCAGGACGACCTGGGCACCGCGTGTCTCTTGCTCATCTTCCTCGCCCGCACGGGGCACGAAATCCTGGACGCGACGCCTTTCATCCTGGACAGGGCGGGCAAGCCCCAGGACGTCGCCCCCGGGCCATCGGGGAAAACAAACGCGCCGCCCGGCGTCCCGGGAATCAGGATCGTCTTCCGCCGCAAAGGCGAGCCGGGCCAGCGGACCCTGTTCTATTTTGCCCAGGACCTCTCGAACGCCGGTTTGGCTCGGCAGCCCGGGTACCTGGAGTTCATCCGGGGCTGGCCCCGTCCCATCACCTTCCTCAAGGCGACATCCTATCTGCTCCAATACAAAACGTTCAGCGCCGTCCGGCGGTTCATCCTTGACCGGAGCTTGGCCGTCCTCCAGGACGATTCGGGGATCGCCGTGAAAAACTATGACCTCAGCCGGTGGGACTTGACGTTTTACGGCCATTATGTCGGTCCGATCGACATGTTCGCCGACTTCTTCCAGGACGAACTTAAAGACGCCTATTTGTTACCAGCCGTCAAGCCCCTGGATTTCGGGATCGGGTACAGGTTCAAGCCGAATGAATCCTGCCTGATACTGGCGGTCGAGAAAAATCCCGGCCGGTCTTCGGCATCCCGCGGTCCGGCCCGGCTCGCGAGGGTGACCGTCGGCGGCGTCGAGGCCCGGAACGTCCTCGTCCCGAACGCCCGGCCCGAAATCGGGCTCGAGTTTGCCGAGGCCGTGAACCCCGATGCCGTGCGGATCTCACTCAAAGATGAGAAGACCTCCCGGGCCGTCGCGCTGAGCCTGAAGTGGGAGGAAGGCAACAGCCGGGCGACGGCCGTGCCGGCCGCCGCCCTGGAAGGCCGGAAAAGCTATCTGATCGTCCTGGAACCCGCCGCAGGCGACCGGGAAGGGATGCCCCCGGAGGGCAACGGAGAGTGGTCCTTTCATGTCCTGGGGTCGCCGGTGGCTCCGCTCGGGGACCAGACGATCGTCGTCGACCGGGCCAGCCAGAGGGTTTTCCTATGCGGTGAGCACGGGGCCATCCTGAAAACCTATTCCTGCGCCACGGGCAGCTATTACCCGACCGTTGGAGTATTCCAGGTGTCCGAAAAAATCCCCAGCGCGAAAAGCCTCTTCGACGATTCCCGGTTTTCCTTTTTTACCGTGTTCCAGCTGGCCGAAAAATGGGCAAAAGTCGGTTTTCATTCGATCCCCGTCTTCCCGGACGGGCGGCCGGCGGGCGGACTCGGACAACCGAATTCCCACGGCTGCGTCAGGCTCGCCTACGAGGACGCTAAATTCCTCTATGAATGGGCCCGGCTGGGAACGAAGGTCATCGTCGACTAGCCGGATCTCACCGGATTTTCACGGGGATTTGACTTCGCTTCGGCTCTGCCGCCTCCAGGCGGCGACGAGAGAGACGAACCGGTCGTAGCTTTTCATGCCCTCCCGGACGCCCTGGGTCTTGAGGTATCCCTCGTAAAAGACTCTGGCCGCCGCCCTCAGGGGCCCGCGGTAGCGGTCCCAATTCTCCCGGGCCGCCCGGAGATCGGCCTTGACGCCTTCAGGAAGGCGTTTCCCGAGCTCTCTGGCCTCATCGCGCGAGCCGCGGGCCAGCTCCGCGAAGGCGTACGACCAGTAGGAGAGGAGTCCGGAATACCGGATGACCGGATCGCCGGAAGCCTCGCAGGCGAGGAAGCCCAGAAAATTGGCCGCACCTTCGTCGGTGAGCCCAAAAGCGTGGACCATCTCATGGGCCGTGACGAAGGGCTTTTCGGAGGGCATGAGGTTTCCCGCGACGTAGCCCTCGCCGAACCAGGGGAGATAAACCCCGGTCCCGGAGAAACGCATCATCAGGCCGCCGGGCCAAAGCGTCCTGACCCGGGCACGGCCGGGAATGGGATAGCCGGCCTTGGCCAAGACTCCGGACAGGCAGCTTCGGACCGCGGCTTCGAGGCCGGGGCGGAGCACGGCGGGACCGAGCGCCTCCCGGGTCGCTCCCTGGATCAAGCCCCGGGTTTCCGCGAGCATCCGGGCGGTCCATACGGCCTCGGACCTGATCCCTTCGAGGTCGAGGGGCGCGGCTTCCAGGCGGAGCTGCTTTTCCAGGCTGATCCGGTTGTAGTTGAATCCCCAGAGCGCATAAAAGAAAAACGTGACCATGCCGGCCCAACTTGCGACGGTCAGGCACGCCGTTTTGATTTTTGCCCACGGGGACGAGGAGGCCCGCGGCCGCCCACGCGAAATGGACCTCGCGGTCAGCCAGGCGGCCCAGAGGACCGCCGCCGGAATGAAGATATAAAGCAGAGGGACGGGCGACCGCCCCAGTGTGATATCCCACAGCCAGCGCAACCCGACGAAAATCCCCCGTGAATAAACCCGCTCCACGACGCCCGAATCCTTCCCGATGAGAAGGTGGAGGATGAACGCGCCGGCCCCCAGGCATATCCAGAGCCAGGGGCGTCCGGCGCCGGATCGCATCCGGGGGCCTGCGGAAAGGCTCCTTGCTCCCGTGGGCCGGCTTTCCCCCTGCGATGGGAGCGGGGTCTGATGAGACATGTCCTTCCCCTTATTCCGGATCCGCGATTCCCGGCTTTCCCTATCGTACTGAAATCCCGCGCCGTTGACCAGGGGAGCTTAGAGCTTGACTGGCCGGGCCACTCTCCATAGAATCGTTCCGGTGCGAATATGGCGGTATTGATCAACATCATCCTGGCCCTCGCGACTTTGTACCTTTATCTCCTTGGAAGCGGGCGTTTCTATCGCCGGCAAGAACCGTTCCTGGGCTATCTGGGGGCGGCCGTCATCCTCGACATCGCCACGGCCTTTCTCGCCTCGTTCAAGCTGACGCCGACGACCGCTCTCGCCGGGCCTCACGTCGTCCCGTGGCGGAGCGTTCTTTTTCTGGCGCATATGACCTCGGCGACGCTGGGCATGTTCGGCTTTATCGCCGTTTTTTTGGTCCTCCTGATCAAGGGGAAAGACCGCCCCTACGACAGGCTCCGGAGATTCCAGTTCCGGGTCTTGCTGCCGGCGTGGATGCTCGGGGAGGTGATCGCCCTCACCAATTCGATCCTGAAGATCATCCTGAAGATCAGGATCTACGACTATTTCCGGTTTTGAGAAGGCCGCCCGAAGGGATCTCCTGCGTCCCTGGGGCCGCCGGAACGGAATACTATTGTTTTGCGGCCACGGCGACGAGGTCTCCCGCGCCGAGACGAAGGCGAAGCCGGCCGTCCGCATCTTTTTCGAACCGCAGCGGCTTCGACGGCCTGATGCCGCCGTCCCACGAGGCGAATTCCGTCCGGGATTCGGGAAGAAACTGGAGCCGGACTTTCAGCCCGCGCCTTGAAACCCCCTGCAGGCGGGGCTTTTCCTCGAAACTCCAGACATAGGTCCTCTCAACCGTCCCTTTTTCGAAGATGAGCCGGACGACGGTTTCGTCGCGCTCGGCCGTGCGCGCCGTCCCGAGGATCTCGTGCCTTTGGAAACGGCCGTTCTCTTTTTCTGCCTCCGCGAGCAACTCCTGCCAGCGGTTTTTCAGCAAGTCGAGGGGCGCCTTGCCCCCGTACGCCTCGTAGAAAGGCTTGTAGTCGCCCGCCCGGCAGGCCGTGATCGCCTTGTCCAAGAGGCGGTCGAGTTCATTCCGGCGCCTCGGGTCGAGGGGCTGGGTCGAGTGGAGAATCGAAAAGGCCGCCTGCCCCTCGGGTTCGAGCGCTAGGACTTTGCCCTCGCGCTTCACCCGGAAAACCCCGCCATCCCCGGCCAGGCGGTAGGACCCCTCGAACGCCGCAAGCCCGGATTCCGGAACCTCGACGACCTTGGGCACCTCGGGATATGGCCGGTTCGCGAGATACCTGAAGCCGATCGCCTCCATGAGCTGCTGGGCGGCCGGCATGTCCGCGACGACGTTGGTTTGGAGGAAAATGACCAGGCCTGCTTTTGGGACCAGGGCGAAGTCGGCGAAGAAGATGCCGTTGCCGGCGTTGTGGGCGATGACCTTGATGTCTCCGGGGAGCGTCCGGACCGACCAGCCGTAACCGTAGAAGGAATCGCCGCCCTCCGGAACGTGAGGAGTCCACAACTTGGCCATGGATTCAGGCTTGAGGACGCGCCCTTCCATCAGGGCCCTGGCCCAGCGCAGCATGTCGTACGGGCTGGAGTGGATTCCCCCGTTGGCCCGAAGGACCCAATAAGGCCCGTCGGCGTCCATGGGGTGGCCGAGGACCGTTCCCCATAACGCGCCGCCCCGATAACCCTGGGCCAGGCGCGCTTCTCCCCAGGCCGGGAGGATGTAGCCCGTCTCGTACATGCCGAGCGGCAGGAAAAACGTCCCTCTCAGGTACTGTTCGTACGAAGCGCCCGTCAGCTTTTCGATGATGGCCCCGAGCAGGCTGAAGCCCGCGTTGGAATAGCTGTAATGCGTTCCCGGCGGAGCGCTCAGCGGCTGCGCCATGGCCAGCCTGACGAATTCCTCCCGGCCGATGGGGTCATAATCGTCGCGCCCGTCGAGGTCTTCGATGCCCGACGTGTGGGTCAGGAGCTCGTGGATGGTAATGGAGCTCTTGTCGGGGGGAACCCCGGAGAAGTACTTCGTGATCGGGTCGGAAACCCGAAGCTTCCCCGCCTCCTCGAGCTTTAGGATGGAGGCCGCGGTGAACTGCTTGGTGATGGAGCCGACGCACGAGATGGTCCCGGGCGTCCAGGGGATGCCGCGCTCCCGGTCCGCAAGCCCGTAGCCCTGCGCCAGCGCCGGCTCGCCGGACACGGCGACCAGGACCACCCCGGCGAAGCCGAGCTTCTCGAGGCGGCTCAAGTATTCTTTGGTATCCGGGACGAATCCGCGGTTCGGCTCGGCAGCCGGGCCGGCGCCGGTCGCGGCTCCGGCCCCCGGGAACATCGTCGCGGCCAGCACGAACAGCAAAATCAGCGGCAGAATCCGGGTCCTGATTATCATGGGAGGGCCTCCGTGTCGCTCATCGCTTTGGACGAGATGAAAATGGATAAAGTGCACGCGTCCAGTATAACAGCGGGGGGTGCTTTTTCAATCCCGGCAGGGCCTTGCATTCCCGGGTCGGTGTGCTATAATTATTTCGGTTACCCTGGAGGGTGACCCAGTACGGCGTTCGGATAAAGGAAGGGGCACGGGCCCCCCTGTGGTCGGTCATACTCCTCTCCTTTATTACGAAGCGACGATTTTAAAAGGAGAGGCGTATGAACATCTACGTCGGAAACATTTCCAGGACCGCGACCGAGCAGGACATCAAGGAAGCCTTTGAGGCCTTTGGTGCGGTTCAGAGTGCGGCGATCATCAAGGACAAGTTCTCCGGTGAATCCCGCGGGTTCGGCTTCGTCGAGATGCCGAACAAGGAAGAGGCCGACAAGGCCATCAGCGGCCTGAACGGCAAGGACCTCAAGGGCCGGACCCTGACGGTCAACGAAGCCAAGCCCCGGACCGATCGGCCCCGCACGGGCGGCCCCGGCGGCGGCAGAGGCGGCTTCGGCGGCGGCCGCGGCCGGTTCTGATCGCTTAACTTAGCGATCAAGCTTTATTCGTAAGCAAGGGCGGATGCCCGGGTAGGGTAATCTGCCCTTTTTTTATTTCATAGCCTTGTCCTGGCCGGGCCCGCCGACGGCGACGAACTTCGGGATGCGTTCCGCCGCGGGCGGGAGGGCCGGGAATTTCCCGTGGGGTTCCTTCTGATACCAGTACGCCACGGAGAAGAAGTTGTCCGACCGCAGGTTGGCGTGACCGTCCTCGATCGTCACCTTGATCGATTTGCGGAAACGGACGGGAGCCTCCAGGTGAAAACGGTAATGCGAGAACCGGGAGCCGGGTTCCCACTGATGGAACTCCGTGAGCCCCGTCAGCGGGAACGCGTATAGCGTCGAAAATCCCCAGGCCCCGTTGAAATAATCCTCGCCTCCCGTGCCGTGGATGCGGGGTTCGGGCTCGCCGTCGATCCAGATCATCTCGTCGCCCTCGTTCCAGCCGCCCCACTGGTTCTGGAAAACCGAGAGCGTCAGACCGACGAACTGGCCGTTGCCCGCCACCTCGAGAAACACGTAGTTTCCCGCGCCGGAGGTATTTAGCCAGCGGGAGTCGCGGCGGGCTTCGCTGAAATCGTTGCTGTAGAAATTGCCTTTATACCAGCCCCGGCACGGCGCGGCCTGGCGGTACTGGGCATGAAAGTAGGCCGTGCCCTCGGGGAGCGCCGGCAGTTTGACCCAATCGATGTTCCAGTAAAAATCCGTGATCTCCTGATTGCCCTCATTGGTCACCGTCAGGCGCCCGCGCCGGGCGAAGGGCATCGGGAAATACGCGTTCAGGGCCTTGTCGGGCGCCACGGCCACCAGGGCCGAGTGGAACACGGTGTAGGTGCCGAGACCCAGGCCGAAGAAATCGCCGACCGGCGTTTCGACGCTCGGCTCGGACTCGTCATCCCAGTACATCCGCAGCACGACCTTCTTCAGATGGTAGGCCTCTCCCGTGGCCATGGTGATCCAGATGTGGCGGATTTCGGCGGGGCCGGCCTCGTTGTAGAGCTCCAGGGTCTCGCCTGCCTTCAAATGGCGATAATCCCCGTTGCCGCCCGTCCGGTCGTAACTCGAGGTCCGCCGGGACTCATAGTCGCCGAGTGTCGTGAGTGTGCCGGTTGAATACTGGCCCGGTAGGCTCCTGGCCATCAGGACGAGGGCCACCAGGATAAAACGTGCTTTGGACATGGGAACCTCCTTGCCGGGAATGGTATGCCCGGATCGCTTCTTGAAGCAAGCGCCAAGAAGGATGGGTCCCCGGGGCTTGCTTTTGCCGCCCGTCGTGGGTTAAAACGGGAGCAGACAAATCTCACCTGAGGAGCTTCCATGCCCAGACATCGTTTCGTGAAGATCGCGTCGATCTTATGCATCGCCCTTTTTGTTTCGAGCCTGGCCGCAGGCGCCGAAACCCCCGCCCAGCGCGAGGCCCGGATGAAGTGGTGGACGGACGCCCGGTTCGGGATGTTCATCCACTGGGGGCTTTACGCCCTTCCCGCCCGCCACGAATGGGTCAAGAACCACGAGAAGATCACCGACGAGGCCTACCAGAAATATTTCGACCATTTCAATCCCGACCTCTACAATCCCGCGGACTGGGTCCGGGCGGCGAAAAACGCCGGCATGAAATACATCGTGATTACGTCCAAGCACCACGAGGGTTTCTGCCTCTGGGATTCGAAATACACGGACTACAAGGCCCCCAAGACGCCCGCCGGGCGGGACCTCCTGAAACCCCTGGTCGAAGCGGCCCGGGCCGAAGGCATCAAGATCGGCTTCTACTACTCGCTCCTTGACTGGCACCACCCGGACTACACGATCGACCGGTGCCATCCCATGTGGGGGAACAAGGAGTTCATGGAGAAGGCCAAGGGCCGGGATTTCAGCAAGTACCAGGAATACCTCTATAACCAGGTCCGCGAGCTCATGACCGAGTTCGGGACGATCGACGTCCTGTTCATGGACTTCTCCTTCCCGGGCAAGGACGGCAAGGGCCGGAACGACTGGCAGTCGGAAAAGCTGATCAAGATGATCCGCGAGCTCCAGCCGGGAATCATAGTCGACGACCGCCTCGACCTCCTCGACGTCCCGGGCGGCTGGGATTACCGGACGCCCGAGCAGGAAATGCCCAAGGAATGGGTCCAGGTCGACGGCCGCCCCGTGCCTTGGGAGACGTGCCAAACGTTTTCCGGCTCCTGGGGATACTACCGTGACGAAACGAGCTGGAAGTCCACGAACCAGCTCATCGGGATGCTCATCGAGACCGTGAGCAAGGGCGGCAACCTCATTCTCAACGTCGGGCCCACGGCGCGCGGGACATTTGACAGGCGGGCCACGGACAGGCTCCAGAGCATGGGCGAATGGATGAAGGTCAACAGCCGCTCGATCTACGGCTGTACTCAGGCGCCCGCGGAATTCCCCGTGCCCCAGAACTGCCTGCTGACCTATAACGCGGCGGCCAAGCGCCTCTATGTCCACGTCCTGCGGTGGCCGATCGACATCCTGCGGCTCGACGGCTTCGCCGGAAAGGTGGCTTACGCCCAGCTCCTGAATGATGCGTCCGAGATCCGGTACACCGAAGAGGGCCTGGGGCCGGCCGGCAAGAAAGGGGAGAAGACGGCGAACTCGCTCGTCCTCGAGCTGCCGATCGCCAAGCCGGGGGTTGAAATCCCCGTGATCGAGCTCTTCCTGAAATAGACGGCCGGAGCGCGCTGAGCGCCGCCCGGCCGGACGGCGGACTCAGCGGCAGATGCGGGCCGAACCGCCCTTGGCGAAAGCCCGCACCTCGGCGAGGGTCGACATGGTCGTATCGCCGGGGGTCGTCGTGACGAGCGCGCCGTGCGCCCAGCCCAGTTTGACCGCCTCTTCCGGCGTTTCGCCGGCGAGGAGGCCGTAGATGAAACCGGCGGCGAACCCATCCCCCCCGCCGACCCGGTCGAACACGTCGAGATCGCACACGGGCGAGGAACAGGTCCGGCCGTCGACCCACGCCACCGCCCCCCAGCTGTGGCAGCAGGCCGATTGGACGTCCCGCAGGGTCGTGGCCACGGCCTTAACCCCGGGAAATTTCTTCACGACCCGTTCGATCATCAGCAGATAGGCTCCCGGGTCGAGCTTGGAATCGGCCCTGACGTCCGGCCCGTGGATTCCCAAACTCTTCTGGATGTCCTCCTCGTTCCCGAGGAGGACGTCCACGTCCTCGATGATCGGCGTGAGCGCCTCCACCGCTTTCCTCGCGCCGCCGCGGACGGCCCAGAGTCTCTCGCGGAAGTTCAGGTCGAAGCTGGTTACGGCGCCGGCCGCCTTCGCGGCCTTCATGCCCTCGGCGATCAGGCTTCCCGTCGTCTCGGAGAGAGAGGCGAAGATGCCGCCGCTGTGGAACCACCTCACGCCGGGTGCGAAGATCGCCTGCCAGTCGAAGTCGCCGGGCTTTAGGAGGGCCGCCGCCTCGTTCGAGCGGTTATAAAATACGACCGGCGCCCGGACGCCGTAGCCGCGGTCGCTGTATACGGTGGCCATGTTGGGACCGGTCGCGCCGTTGTGCGTGAAGCGCCTGTAGAAGGCCCGGACGCCCATGGCCCGGACGCGTTCGGCGATCAGGTCGCCGATGGGGTAGTCGACCATGGCCGTGGCGATCCCCGTCTTCAGGCCGAAACAGTCGGAGAGGTTCGCGGCCACGTTGTATTCCCCGCCGCTCACGTGGATCAGGCACTCGGTCGCCTTCCGGAAGGGGACGATGCCGGGGTCGAGCCTGTGAACCAGGGCCCCCAGGGACAGGAAATCCAAATCGCCGCCGGGCTTGATTTTCAAACCGCTGCTCATTGTTTCTCCTCCGTAGGTTTTATACCGGAATGAGGGTTGCTGGGTCATGTCCCGGCGCGTCCGAAAATGGGGACGGAAAATGGGGACGGTCCTGTTTTCCCAAGGATGAATGAAGGGTGGCTCGCTTCAAACGCAGATGGAAAAACAGGACCGTCCCCATTTTCTTATCCAAACGCAGATGGAAAAACAGGACCGTCCCCATTTTCTTATCCAGCCTCCTTATCCTAAGCCGTATATGTCGATGACGCGGTTTTGCCGCCGCGGCCCGTCCAGTTGGTATGGAAAAAGCGGCCGCGGGGCTGGTCGACCCTCTCGTACCGGTGGGCGCCGAAGTAGTCCCGCTGGGCCTGGAGCAGGTTGGCCGGGAGGCGGGCGCTCCGGTACCCGTCATAGAAGTTCAGGGCCGTGGCCATGGCGGGGGTCCAGATGCCGTTGGTCACGGCGGCCGCGACGACCCGGCGCCACGCGGACTGGGATTCCTCGATTTTGCTCCTGAAGAAAGGATCCAGGAGGAGATTCGAGAGCCGCGGGTCGGCGTCGAAGGCGGCCTTGATCTTTTCGAGAAGAGCCGATCGGATGATGCAGCCGGCCCGCCAGAGCAGGGCGATGCCGCCGTAATTGAGGTCCCAATGGAATTCCCCGGCCGCCTCTTTCATCAGCGCGTAGCCCTGGGCGTAGGAGATGATCTTCGAGACATAGAGCGCCTGGCCGAGGTCGGCGAGAAACGCCCGCCGGTCGCCCGCGAACGCCGGCACAGGGCCCCGAAGGGCCTTGGAGGCCTCGACCCGCGCGCCCTTCATGGCCGACAGGCACCGGGCGAAAACCGCCTCGCTGATGAGCGTCAGCGGCACGTCGAGGTCGAGCGAAACGACGCTCGCCCACTTCCCCGTGCCTTTCTGCCCGGCCGTGTCGAGGATCTTCTCGACGAGGGGCCCGCCGTCGTCGTCTTTGAAGGACAGGATGTCCGCCGTGATTTCGATCAAATAGCTCGAGAGGTCGCCGGCGTTCCATTCCTTGAAGACCCCGTGCATCTCCGGGGCGGCCATTCCGAGGAGCTCTTTCATGATCTGGTAGGCCTCGCAGATGAGCTGCATGTCGCCGTATTCAATGCCGTTGTGGACCATCTTGACGAAATGCCCGGCCCCGTCCTTCCCGACCCAGTCGCAGCACGGCGTCCCGTCGGGCGCCTTCGCGGCGATGGCCTGGAAAATGGGTTTAACGTGAGGCCAGGCGGCCGGCGACCCGCCCGGCATGATCGAAGGGCCGAGAAGCGCCCCCTCTTCGCCGCCCGAAACGCCGGTCCCGATGAAAAGGAGGCCTCTCGCCTCGACGTCCCGGGTCCTCCGGATGGTGTCGGTGAAATGCGAGTTGCCGCCGTCGATCAGGATATCGCCCTTTTCGAGTAGCGGCGCCAACCTCCCGATGAGTTCATCGACCGGAGGACCCGCCGTGACCATCATCATGATCTTCCGGGGGGTGGCGAGCGAACCCGCGAGGGCCTCGAGCGTGTCCGCCCCGACGAAATTTTTTCCCTTGCCGCGTCCGTCCAGGAAGCGCCTGACGACGCCTTCCTCGAGGCCGGGGACGGTCCGGTTGTAGACCGCCACCGTGAACCCCCGGCTTTCCATGTTCAGCGCCAGGTTCTCCCCCATGACGCCGAGCCCGATCATCCCGATATCGGCCTTGTCTCTCATGCGCCTACCTCTCTCCCCCGTGGGAACCGCCCCGTGTGGGCCCACAGGCCCAGGGCCGGGTTCGAAATATAGAAGATCCGTTCCCCGTCCGGCATGGTGTTGAAACCTTCGGCGAGCCGGCGCGGGTCATAACGCTTCATCATCTCGTCCAGCTCCGCAAAGCGAAAGTTCACGCTCTCGACCTCGGGGCGGGTGAGCCGTCCCGGGCAGTAGGTCACGGTGAAGCGTCCCTCCGACGACCCGTGGATCAGGTGGGCCGCGGCGCTCAGGTTTTGCCTCAGGTCCTCCTCCCGCTCGGTGAGGTCGAGGATTTTCGGCGTCCCCGCGTAGCCGTACTTGCGGATCAACCCGTCGATCGCGGGGTCTTCCCCGAACCGCGACACCCCGGGAGCCAGGACGACGAGCTCGCCCCCCTCGGCGACGGCCATCCGCGTCCGGTAGATGCTCTTGTTGCCGAGCCAGGTGCTTTTGAATTCCGCCGGGTCGAGGTAGACGACGACTTTCCCGAGCGGCTCGTCCAGGATCTCGACGTTGACTTCGAGCGCGAGAGCGGCCGCGCGCCGGAAGCACTCCTCGTCGTCGCCGATGAAAAGCCCGCGCAGGGCGAGCCCCCCGTCTCCGGCCTGCCCGACGACGGTGAGCACGTAAACGATGGGCAGGTGGCGGGCGAAACGGTCCGCCCCATAGCGGAGGACCTGCCGGACGGGCGTCTCGGCCCGGCCCATGATGCGCTCCATCCCGTAGGCGGCGCCCAGGAAGTGCGTCCTGTTGATGGCCTCGGCCCCTCCGGCGCCGATGAAGATGTTCTTGGCGTGTCCGGCCATGCCGATGACCTCATGCGGTACGACCTGGCCGATCGAGAGGACGAGGTCGTGCTTCCCCTCGGCGATGAGCCGGTCCACCTCGATGGGGATCCCGTAATGGACGCGCCCCTCCGATACTTCCTTGACGAACTCGGCGGGGACCTCGCCTATGCTCCGCGTTCCCCCGCGCCAATCGTGAACCCGGAAGAGACCCGGCGGGACTCTCCCGAACATGGCCCCTATCTCCGCGTCCGTCATGGGGGAGTGGGTCCCGGTCGCGGGCAGCACGTCCTCGAGCTTCTCCCCGTAGTATTCCCAGGCGGCCTCGGTGAGCGGCCCGGCCAGGGAATGGACGCGGGTGCAGTCCGGCGGGACGGCGATCACCCGCTTCAACGGGCCGATCGAAGTGAGCGCGCTGACGAGGGCGTCCCTGGCCTGACCGGGGCCGATGGCCGTCTGCGGCGAACCTTCGCTCCAGAAGATCATGCTTTTCTCAGACTCCCGAGTAGGCTGAAAACCCCCCGTCGACAGGGAGGACGACACCCGTCACGAACCTGGACATCGGGGACAGCAGCCAGAGCGCCGCGCCGGCCAGGTCTTCGGGACTTCCGAAGCGGCCCGCCGGGGTATGGGCCACGATGGCCCGGCCCCGCTCAGTGAGTCCGCCCGTCGACTTGTCGGTCAGGAGGAAGCGGTTCTGGTCCGTCAGGAAAAAGCCCGGCGCCAGGGCGTTGACCCGGATGGCCGGAGAGTATTCCCTGGCCATATGGACGGCCAGCCACTGGGTGAAGTTCGAGACGGCCGCCTTGGCCGCCGAGTAGGCCGGGATGCGGGTCAGCGGCCGGAAGGCGTTCATTGAGGAGATATTCAGGATGGCGCCTTCCTTCTGCTCCGCCATGAGCTTCCCGAACACCTGGCAGGGGAAGACCGTGCCCAGGACGTTCAAGTCGAAGACGGACCGGAGCGCCTCTTCGGACAGGTCGAAAAACGATTTGTCCGCGCCCGTCGTGGCCCCTGGGCTGTTGCCCCCCGCGGCGTTGAGGAGACAGTCGACCCGCCCCCACCGGGCCTGGACCTCCCGCGCGGCCCAGTCGAGCGTGTCCCGTTTCAGAACGTCGGCCGTGACGGCCATGGACCGTCCGCCGCCCGCTTCGAGCTCATGGGCGAGCCGCTCACCGGCCCCCCGGTCGAGGTCGAGGACGGCGACTCCGGCCCGGCATCCCGCCAGGGCCCGGGCCAGCTCGCTGCCGAGGACCCCCCCGCCCCCCGTGATGACCACCGTCTTTCCCGAAAAATCGTACCGCCGGGTGAGCTCTTCAAGGTTCATGGTGCCATCCTTTATCCTCGACGCCCGGATCGCCGCCGCGGGCGCCGGCCTTATTTTATCCGCGCTCCGGCCGACTCATCAAGCGCCACAGGTTCGAGCCGCGGGGCCAGGACCTGGATGACCCCCAGCGCGGCGAGATAGGCCAGACCCGAAATGACGAACGGAATGAGGTAGTTATGGGTGCGCTGGAGAATGTACCCGACGAAGGGCGAGAAGAGGAGGCTGCCCGCCGCGCCGGCCATGCCGCCCAGGCCGACGACCGAGCCGACGGCCCGCTTGGGGAACATGTCGGAAACCAGGGTGAAGTAGTTCGCCGACCAGCCCTGGTGCGAAGCGGCGGCAAGGGCGATGAGCAGGACCGACGTCCAGAGGTCGGCCGTCCGGGAGGCGTAGATGATTGGGACGACGCACAAGGCGCAGATGAGCATGACGAGCTTCCGTGACCTGTTGACCGTCCAGCCCCTCTTGATGAAGCGCGACGAGAGCCAGCCCCCGCCGATGCTGCCCACGCTGGTTACCGTGTAAATGACGACCAGCGGCAATCCCAGGGCCGTGATCGTCAGGTGGTGGCGCTCGTTGAGAAATTTGGGCAGCCAGTACAGATAAAACCACCAGACCGGATCGGTCAGGAAGCGGCCGGCCACGATGGCCCAGGTTTGGCGGTAGCGGAAGAGGGACCGCCAGGGGATTTTCCCGGCCGGCGGCTCGAGGGGGTCGCTGTGAATATACGCGAATTCCGCGGGCCTCAGGCGCTTCTGCCGCTCGGGATGCTCGTAAAAAAGCAGCCAGAAGGCGAGCCAGACAAAACCCAGCGCCCCCGTCGCGATGAACGCCGCCGGCCAGCCGAAGGTCACCGTCAGCCACGGCACGACCGCCGGGGCGAAGACGGCGCCGATGTTCGAGCCCGAATTGAAGATGCCCGTGGCCAGGGCCCGCTCTTTTCTCGGGAACCATTCGGCGACGACCTTGACCGCCGAAGGAAAATTGCCGGCCTCGGCCAGGCCGAGGGCCGCCCGCGCCGTCCCGAAGCCGAAGGCCGTGCGGACGAGGGAATGGCCCGCCGCCGCGAGACTCCACATGACGATGGCGACGGAGTATCCGAGTTTCGTGCCGTACCGGTCGACGAACCAGCCGAAGGCGACGAGGCCCACGGCGTAGGC
Source organism: Candidatus Aminicenantales bacterium (assembly GCA_049513915.1). Lineage (GTDB taxonomy): Bacteria > Acidobacteriota > Aminicenantia > Aminicenantales > Saccharicenantaceae > DATKJS01. The sequence goes on from JBEKVN010000001.1 coordinate 70,403, forward strand.
CGCCTGGAAGGCCGTTACGATATAGCTGTAGCCGAGCTCGCTCCAGCCGATCTCCTTCTGGAGGAGCGGGGCCAGGAGCCCGAGGATCTGGCGGTCGATGTAATTGACGGTCGTCGCGAAGAAGAGCAGGGCGCATACCGTCCAGCGGAAGCGCCCGCCGGGGAGGCCGGCCGCGCCGGACTCAAGCCCGGGGGGCATTCCGGCGGGGGGATGAGTCGATGGCTGGGCAAACGGGCGCGGCTCGTTCATCTGGAAACCGCGGCAAGGATATCACGTCCGCGGAAAATTATCATCCGCCGGACGCCCCGGCGGGGGTCGGTCCACCAAGGAAGAGGGGGCCGATGTGCCGGCGCAGGAGGTTGTCCGTGACGTGGGTTTCGATTGTCTCCCGGTTCTCTTCGAGGAGGTCCGTGAAGCGGTCCCCCATTTCGGCGGCGAGCCTGAAGCTGATGTGGAGGAGCTGGCGGAATTGGCCGTTGAACCGGGGACACGTCGGGTCGTGCTGGAGTGTCTCGACGAATTTCTCGGCGCTCCATGAGGCCACGTCTTTGGGAGACGGGAGTTCCCTCCGGTTGATGGCGATCACGGCCCGGTAGGGCTCGGCCAGTTCGTCGAAACGGGCCATCGCGCCGGCGTAGAGGTCCTTGGCCAGGCGGAGGCCTTTGCCGCCGGACGCGGCCAGGCCGATGACCTCTTCAAGCCAGGTCGTCCCGGCTGTCTTGAGGTGCAGGCCGGCCTCCCGCTCGACGATGGCCCGGTGCATCACGGGATAGAGCGAAAACTTGTCACTTCCGGAGTGGACGCTGAGTTTCAGCCCGGGAGGCAGGCCGAACTTCTGTTTCGCGAACTCGAGGACGGCCAGGTCGGCCTCGAAATCCCGGGCGAATTCCCTGACGTCCCCGGCGTAATCGACGCCCTTGAGAAAGGCGCCGGGGAACTTCGGGGCGATGGTCTCCAGGGGAATGCGCTCGTTGGCGACCGCCGCGAGGATGAAGAGGAGTTCCTCCGGCGTTTGCGGCGAGTGCGCCTCGTCGAAGGAGACTTCGGTGACGAAATCCGCCGGGCCTTTTTTTTCGGCGATGTGGCGGTAGACACGGCCCGCCTCCTCGACGGCCCGGAGATACTTCAGGGCGACGTCGGCCAACAGGACCTCTGTCGCCTCGATGGGCCCGTCCAGGCCGGGGATGCGGAGCGTTCCCTTGAATCCGGCCGCGGCCCGGAGGAAAGCGGTCATCGTTTCGGCCCGGGGCGGCTGCCCGATGAACGCGGCGACGTCGATTGTGAAGAAGTCGCAGGAAAGGACAAACTTGTCCACCGTTTTGAGGCCGATGTGGTCGGCATCGACGAAATAGGCGTCCGGCCAACCGCTCGCCCGGACGGCTTTGTCGGCCCGGCGCCGCGTGTCCTCGGGGGCCGTCCCGATGAGCGCGTGCTCGCGGTTGCTCTTGTTCCAGACGGGCGTGATGGACGCGCCCCGCCGGCGGGCGAATTCGAGGGCCCTGAGCTGGGCCTGCCCCTCGCGTCCGAACCGGTCGCCGATGCCGATCGAATACTTTTCAAGGACCATTACGCCTCCGTCTCCGTAAGCCGGAAATAGCGCCGGGCGTTGAAGTAGCAGATGTCCCGGACGAGGCCGCCGACGAGGTCCTCATCGTCGGGCAGACGCCCGCGCTTCATCTCTCCGCCGAGGATGTTGCAGAGGAGGCGGCGGAAATATTCGTGCCGCGGGTAGGACAGAAAACTCCGCGAGTCCGTGGTCATGCCGACGAATTGGCTGAGAAGCCCCATCGTCGACACGGCCTCGATCTGCTTCGTCATGCCGTCCGCCTGGTCCAGGAACCACCAGGCCGGGCCGTATTGGATCTTGCCCGGAACGGCGCCGTCCTGGAAGCAGCCGGCTAGGGCGGCCAGGACCTCGGTATCGCGCGGGTTCAGGTTGTAGAGGATCGTCCGGGCCAGCTTGTTGTCGGCGTCGAGACGGTCCAGGAAGCGCGCCAGAGGCCGGGCGATCTCGAAGTCGCCGATCGCGTCGAAACCCGAGTCCGGGCCGAGCGTCCGCTTCATGCGGGTGTTCACGTTGCGGAGCGCCGCGAGGTGGAGCTGCTGGACCCAGCCTTTCTCCCAGTCCATCAGGGCGAATTCGTAGAGCATGGCCGACTTGAACTGGAGGATGACGTGCGGGGCGAGGGGCTTGCCGGCGACGGCCTTGGCGAAGGCCCTTTGGATTTCGGAATCCGTATAGTCCTCGATGGGAACGGTCTCGAGCCCGTGGTCGGAGAGCCGGCAGCCCATGGCGTGAAAATAGTCGTGGCGATTGCGGAGCGCCGCCAGGAAGTCGGTGAAGGATTTCACCTCGACGTCGGCGGCCAGCGACAGGAGCGTGACGTACTGGGGAAAGGCCTCCGGGTCCTCGACGGCCATGGCCTTGTCCGGACGGAACGCGGGATAAACGCGCACGGGAAAGTCCTCGGCTTCCGCGAGCATCCGGTGGTAGCGGAGGTCGTCGGCCGGGTCGTCCGTCGTGCACAGGGCCTCGACGTTCATCTGGCGCAGGATGCCGCGGGTCGAGAAGCCGGGCCCGGCCAGGCTGGCGTTGGCCTCCTCCCATATGCCGGCGGCCGTCTCCGGGCCGAGCGGGCGATCGATGCCGAACGGCCGGTTGAGTTCGAGGTGCGTCCAGTGGTAGAGCGGATTCCTGAGGGTCTTGGGGACCGTTTCGGCCCACTTCGCGAACTTCTCCCAGTCCGAAGCGGCCCCGGTGATGAAACTCTCGTCGACGCCCGCGGCCCGCATCGCCCGCCACTTGTAATGGTCGCCGGCGAGCCAGATCCCGGTCAGGTTGTCGAAGCGGCGGTCCTCGGCGATGTCCCTGGGAGACAGGTGACAGTGGTAGTCGATGATGGGCAGGGGTTCGGCGAAGGAGTGGAAGAGCGACCGGGCCCGGTTGGTTTCCAGGAGGAAATCCTCGTGGATGAACATGTTAATTGCGTCCTTGTCTTCGCCGGTGATCTTCCCCGCTTCCCAGGCGCTCCTCCTCCGGCCTCCTGGAGTATATTTCTTGGCTCCGACGGATGTCAAGGACGGGGCTACGGTGGATGATTTCGACGGGAGTCGTGAGCCTTCCCGGTGCGTTTCCAATATTGTATGTACGATTGTGCATACTTACCCTTCCGTTTAGGAGATATGGCCTATCTATAAGGCACCGCCTATAAATTTTGTCGGAGATAACCGCGGAGATTGACAAAGAAGCGCCTGACGGGAAGAATGAGGGTGCGAGGCGAAGAATGAAGAAATCGATCCTTATCGTGCTGTTTCTATTTGTGCTGACCCAGGCCATGACGCCCGTCCGGGCCATGCCACCCGGCCAAGCCCAACCCCGGCCGAAGGCGTTCCTGGTGGTCACCTTCGACGTCGAGGATTATATCTCTCCCGAGTCCGAGCATATCGACGACATCCCCAAGTGGCTGGCCGAGATCATGACCGAGGAGGGCGTCACCGGGACCTTCTTCGTCATAGGGGAGAAGGCGCGATCGCTCGAAAAGCGGGGTCGGCGCGACGTCATCGCGGCCATGGCCAAACACGAGATCGGGAGCCATACGAATTTCGGCTCCATCCATCCCACCGTCACGGAGGAGCTCGAGAAAGCCGGTTGGCAGGACGGCGTGAAGAAGATGCTGGATCAGGAATCGGCCGGAATCCGGGAGCTCGAGCGGATCTTCGGCGTCCGGGTAACGATCCTGGCCCGGCACGGAGGATCCTACGGGCCGCAGTTGGTGAACGCGCTGGGTCAAATGAAAGTCGCCTACCAGGGGTCGCCGGCCAGGATGCCGGGCCGGGACGTCGTCTGGTTCTGCAACGCTTTGAACTTCAGCGCCCAGTATGCCGGATTTGACGACGCCTATTACCGGGATGACCTGTTCGAACCCGTTTTCGAAAAGCTCAAGGCCGACCTGCCGCGGTTGGCCCGGACGACCGATGTCATCGCCCTCTTCGCCGGCCACCCGACCAAGATTCGGGCCGAGGAGTTCTGGGACCTCAATTTCTATTACGGGAAGAACACGCCGCCGGGCGAGTGGGTTATGCCGCGCCTCCGGCCCGCGGAGACCATGGCTACGGCCCAAAAGAATTTCCGGCGGATGATGAAATATATCAAGGGCCGGGACGACATCGAGATCACGACGTATCGAGCCCTAATGCCCCGCTTTGCGGGGCAAAAAGAGACCTTGACGGCCGACGAACTCCGCGACATTGCCGGGAACACGCTGAAAACAAAAGCCCTCGCCCCCACGGAAGATTTTTCGCCGGCCGAGGCTTTGGCGGGCCTGGCCAAGGCCGTCGCCGAGTACGGAAGGAGCGGCTCGCTGCCGCAAAACCTCGTCACGGATCATCCCCTCGGCCCCATTGAGACGCCCAAGGCCCAGCCGGAGATCTCCCGGGTGAAGCTCCAGGACGTTTATGGGCTGGCGCGGGAGGCGGAAGCGCATATCCGGCGGAACGGTGCCCTGCCCGCGTCGCTGAGCGTGGGAAAGGCGCGGATCGGCACCGGCTCGCTCTTCGCCCTCCTCAGCGCCGCCTATCTGGATTTGGTTTCGGGGAATCCGCATCCCGAATACGACGTCCCCGCCTTCGAACCCTATCCCAGGACGAACGAGGCGGACATCATCAAGGAGGTCGAGGGCTATAAGACGTGGCCGGTCCATCGCCGCGACCTCGACATGTCCAAGATCGTGGAATTTACGAAGCTGCAGCTCTGGACGCTGAAGCCGGCACGCCGCGGATCATAAAATCCGGAATCCGACCCTTGGGAATCGGGCGTCCGAGGGCCTAGGGAGAAGCGTGCCGCCCTTACCCAGAGAACCGTTCAACACATCCATTTCTATTCGCCGGGGGATGTTTTGTGATATGATCTGTGCCTCAAGACGCGGGCCCAACGGGAGGCCCGGCTTCTACCATTCGAGAGAGGTGTTTTATGTCTGCCGTCGACAAGGATACCGCGGACAGCCCGAGCCGTGGAGGACGCGCTATCTGATCCCGGACATTTCCGAGATTCCTTCGAAGAATTCCCCTTCACGGCCTCGAGTCTCCCGCAGGGCTCATTAGGCCATTAAGTTCAAAATCGGAGACTGGAGCTTTGCGTTCCTTCCTCCGGCCCCAGGAAAGCGAAAAGGGAATTCATACAATGAATCTCATGGAACTCGGATGGAATGAATATTTTTCCGCTCTCTTCGAGCCCTACCGGCTCGAAGGACTCTCCCCCTCACGGGTGGTCGCCCAGCATAGGGACCGGTGCGCCACCTCAGGAGAAATGGGAGATTTGCTGGCCGAGGTATCCGGCCGTTTCCGGCACCAAACGACCGACGCGAGCGGCTACCCGACAGTCGGCGACTGGGTCGCCCTCGAACCCTTCGCCTCCGACCGCGGCATTATTCACGCGGTCCTCGAAAGGCGCAGCGCCTTCATCCGCAAGGCCGCCGGCCAGACGACCGAGGCCCAAGTCGTGGCCGCGAATGTCGACACCGTCTTCATCGTCACTGGGCTGGACGGCAATTTCAACATTCGCCGGATCGAGCGCTACCTCACCGCGGCGTGGGACAGCGGGGCTTCGCCCGTCATTGTCCTGAATAAGAGCGACCTCCGTGACGACCTCGCCGAGGCCGTCGCGGAAGTGGAAGCCATCGCCCTCGGAACGCCCGTGACCGCGGTGAGCGCCCGCGACGGGCTAAACGTCGACTCCCTGAGAAGGCATGTCGGGCCAGGCAAAACGGCCGCCCTGATCGGATCGTCCGGCGCCGGGAAATCGACGCTCATCAACCGCCTCCTCGGCCGGGACCGTCTGCCGGCCGGACCGGTGCGCGAGTCGGACAGCCGCGGCCGTCACACCACGTCCCGCCGCGAGCTCATCGCCCTTCCAGACGGGGCCCTGCTCATCGACACGCCGGGCATGCGCGAGCTCCAGCTGTGGGCGGACGAGGAGAGCCTGGCCTCGGCGTTCGGCGATGTGGAGGAGATCGCGGCGCGCTGCCGGTTCGCGGATTGCCGCCATGAAAGCGAGCCGGGTTGCGCGGTCCGGGAGGCGCTTGCGAAGGGCGCCCTTGACCCGGGCCGCCTCGGAAGCTTCCTCAAGCAGCGGTGCGAGCTCGAGCGCCTAGCGCTCAAGCAGGACAGCCGGGCCCGCCGCCAATTGGAGAAGGCATACGGCAGAAAGATGGCGGCCCTAATGAAGGACCTCAAGCTGCGGAAGCCGAACTACAGGTAGCGCCGGAGCTCGAAGACCGTCTCGAAAATGGCCCGGACTTTATCGTCCGTCACCCGGTCGTCCATGTTGATACAGCAGACGCCGGTGAGAAGGGGGGCGGCGCTGGCGGCGACCCGGCTCTCGATGGCCTCGCGGATATCTTCGACGCTCTGATGCACGATTTCGACCGGGCTCAGCCGGATGTTGAGGAAGGTGCCGGGAAGCTTTGCCCGAAGGGCCGCCAGGTCTCCGCCCCAGCCCACATCGAGGAAATCCAGATGGGGGATCTTGGCGAAGACGTCCGCGTAACGGTGCGGGTCGGTGCCGCAATAATGGACGCCAAACGGCCGGCGCCGGAGGCTCCAGGCGCTGTCGAAGGGCAAGATGAACGATTCGTAGTATTCCGTCGAGATCATGGTCAGGGCGCATTCGGAATGGAGAAAGACCGGAGGACGGACGTGCCGCACCGTCCGGTTGACCGAGATCGAGGTCGTGCCGGTTTCCCTCTCCAGGTAGCCCGTGAACCTGTCGATGACCTCGGCGATCCGGCCGAAAAACGCCCTCACCTCCTCCGGCCGGTCGACCATATCGAGGAAGATGTCCTGGCCGCGGAGGTCAAGCGCCAGGTTCAGGATGCCGCCCCAATTGACGTCACCGACGGCGCGTCCGCGGGACTTCTTCAGGGCCTCAACGAGCGTCCGCAGCCGGATGAACGCGGGCCCGGCAAAAGCCCGCTCGACGTCGAGCGCGAGATTGTTCCTGTGTGCCGGGATGACCTGGGGCGGGGTGTCCTCTCCATATTCGACCCAGCAGCCGACCATCTCCGAGAGAAGATACCCGGCGGCATTGTGGACCGGCCCGATGACCGGGAGATCGCGGTCGCGGTCCTCGCCGAGACCCAGATCGCCGAAACGCTCGTAGAGCGCGCGCTCCATCTTCCGTTCGTCCTCGACGCGCCGGGCCGGGTGATAAAAGAAGTCCTCGTCGAAGCTGATGCCCGCGTGCTTGTGCCACCAGGAAGGATGGAAAACGACCTCGACAGGCAGCGGCCCGCTCTGGACGCCCCGGGTCCCCTGCGGCTCAATGGGCTTCGATGAACTCATCCAACTCCTTGTGCTACTTGCCCGCCCAACGGATGAGAGCGTCCGCCCACTTTGGATCGGGCTCGCCGAGGTAGCTCCAGATCGCCTCGGCCTTGACGAGCGACCGCAGGCGCGCGAGCGACGGGGCATAGTTCGCTCTGGGCTGGATCCCGATGAGCGGGACGTCCTCGCGAAAAGCGTCTTCGAATTTCTTGAGGGTGGCCAGCCCCGCGACGAAACCTACCCGGGGCTCGAGGAGCGCGGCTGCGAGCGCCGCTTGCCCGGCCGCGGGACCGCGGCCGACCACGGCGACCTTGGCTCCCGCAGGCGCGAGGGCGGCGATGGCCCGCGTGACGTCCCAGCCCATGCCGAACGCCGGGGCCTGGCCGAGATACGTCGTATAGCGCAGTTCGAGGCCTTTTATTTCCCCCAGCCCGCGGGGATCGAGCGCGAGGCATGTGATACCGGCTTTCCGGAGCCGCTCGACGGCGAATTCGTCGCCGGCCGCACCCTTTGCGCTGTCCGAAACGAAAACGGCTACGGCCTTGGCCTCGCCCTTCGCAGGCCACACGATGGCCGGCAACGTCAGTCCCGGCTCGGAAACAAACGTGACGCGGCGCTTTCCTTCGAGCTCACCGAGCTCCTTGACCTCGGCCGGGACGACCGCCGGAAGCCCGCCGTTGAGCTTGACGTAATCCTCAACCGTCCCCGCGGCCGCGCTAGGCGCGCCGCCTTCCGCGTCTGTGAACATCGCCTCGGCTATCCCGCGCATGGTCAGCGTCTTGGCCGGCGGGTCGGACAGGACGTACATCTCCGGCGCGTCCGGCTTCTCCGTCGCGAAGGCCGGCTCGGGAACCGGCGCCCCGTTGCCGACGCCTTTCAGGTACTTGTCGAAAAAGCCGAGCGCCGTCTCGCGCATCGGCCGGCTATAGTCGTGTCCGCCCGGGAACATGCGCGTCCACGCATCCGCCGATTTGCCATAGAGCCCCCACAGCCGGCTGAGTTTTTCGCCCGAAAGGCGCATGCCCGCGGCCGGAAACTCCCGGTCCTCCTCGGCCCCGATGATCAGGATGGGCGCGGGCGCCCGCAGGGCCAGGACGTCGGCCCGGTCGCCGATCTGGAGCGATCCGGGGACATGGTTGCAGAGGCAGCCGTTTTTCGGGTTGACCTCGTAGCTCGAGGCGTAAACGACGGACGCGGCGCAGGTGTAGCGGGGGTCGGCGGCGAAAGCCCAGAGCGTGGCCAGCCCGCCGCCCGAAGCGCCGGTCAGGCCGATCCGCGACATATCGGCTTCGGGCCGCGTCGCCAGGTAGTCGAGCGCCCGCATCAGGTCCCAGACATAAACGCTTGTCGCGTTCTGGGAGCCGAGGATGAGCCGCAGGTCGTCATGCGTCCCCGCCCACCGGCGCTCGACGCGGTTGTCGCCCTCGAAGCTAAAGCCGGGGGAATCGACGACAATCGCCAGATAACCGTGGAGGGCCTGGCCGATCAGGCGCGACTGGACGGTCGGCTCCTGCTTTTTCCATTCCCAATGGCCGTGCGGATTGACGATGACTGGGAGTTTCCGGCCGGCCGCGCCGTCCGGGACATAGAGGTGAGCGGTCACGGGAAAATCCGGGCGGCTGTCGAAGACAAGCTTCTCGATCCTGTAGCCCTGGCGCTTGATCGTTCCCGTGATCCGGGCATTGAGCGGCGTCCGCGGCGGCGGGGGGTCGAGGCCGAGCGACCGGTAGAGCTCGCGGCGCTGGGCCTCGCGCCGCCTCTCGAGCTCCTGGCGTGTTGCCGGAATCGGCAGGGCGGCCGCGGCCTTGACCTTTTTTTCGAGGAAGGCGTTGACCATCTGCGTGCCGCGGACATTGAGCGACGACAGCAGGTCGTCGTCGTCGATTTTCCCGGCGACCGGCTGCGTTTCCTTCATGCCCTGGAGTTTGGCCATGGCCTCGCCCAAGGTCATGAAAGGGATGCCGCGGGCGTTCATGAAATCGATGACGAGGGACGACGTGTAGACCCCGCCTTCGGTCCCGGCGTCGATGACGACCACGGGCTTGCCTTTCCGGCCCGAGCTAAGCAGCGCGGCGAGGGACTGCGTGGCGCCGGGCACGTGGAGCCGTTCGATGAGCCGGGCGTTGATCATAACGATCCGCCCTTTTCCCCAGGGAAGGACGGCCGCGCCGCCGTCGCGCGATACCTCCCACCCGGGGCTCGGCTGGAAGACCTGGCGCAGAATGTCCGCGTCTTCGATCTTGGACATCTTCATCAGGCCGGCCGGGTCGAAGACCCCCGGCCGCCCGGCCTCGACGGCGAGCGGCTTGGGCAGCCAGTCGAGCGAATAGCGGCCGCCCAGGTAGTCTTCGGCCAGGACGACGAGAGTCATGCCCCGCATGACCGGGTCGAGGATTTTGCGCACGGTCGGGATGTCGAATTGACGATGAAAGTTCGAGGCCCGGGACGAGACCAGAAGCAGACCGTGATCGGCAGGCGACAGGATGGCCGGGTCAAGATATGTCAACGCTTCCTCGCTCGAATAGATGAGCGGCGTCGGCCCCGGCTTGGAGGGGACGATGAGATAGGGCGCGTCGGCCTCCCACCTCGGGATCCTGGAAACGTGGCCGTCGCGCTCGATCTCGGCCGCGACACTGTAGCCCCAAAGTTCGCGCGCCAGGCTGTACTCATAGCGGTTGCCGGCGAGCGTCATGGGGACTTTGTGGAAGAACGTGCTGCTCGGCAGGCGCTTGACCAGGGCCCAGGCCCGCGATAATCCGGCGGCCGGCACGTGGATAACAGCTGTTTCGGGCCCGATGTCGACGGCGAGCCGCGGGAAGCCGGGAGATGGCGGGGGAGGGGGGATCTCGTCGTCGGCAGGCGCCGCCTTCTTGGCCAGCTTGTCGGCCTCCGCCTGGATCTTCGGCAGCTCCTGCGACCAGCTGAACGTGTTCGTGCGCATCCTCAGGCGTTCGGTGAAGGGTTTATAGAACGGGCAGGCGGCCAGCTGCCCCCATTCGTTTGCGGCCTCGCGCATGTCGGCCGCCGCCTGGCCGGCCGCGCCCTCGGTCCCGGCCTCGGCCTGGGCTGACCGGTAAGCCGACATGAACCGGCCGGCGTAATAGCGGCCGAGGTGCGCGACCTGTCCGCAAACTGTTATGAGCTCTTGAAGTCTCTTGCGTTCAGCCGGCGGGGCGGTCGAAAGCGGAATCCCGGCGGCCTTGGCCGCTAAGTCGGCCTCGGCTGTGAGCATGGCCGCCGTTTGCGGCGGCGATAACCGGCCGTCGAGGCCTCCCGTCGCGGCGTCGGCCAGCATTTCCCGGACCGATTTGAAGACGTGCGAGTCGAAGGGCTCGCCCAGGATGTACCCGGACGTATCGCCGCCCCACTCGAGTTCGATGGCATGGTTGCGATGGTCGGGGCCGAGCGAGAATGCCGAAAAGGCCAGGTGGATGATCCGGCTGGCCGCGCTCCAGGCCGGGAGGAGCGGCGCCGCGGCCGGTCCGAGCTTGTCGGCGACCATGGCGTCGAACGCCTCGTTGGGCGTCTCGGGGTCGTAGCCCAGCCGGCCCCAGAGGTTGATGTACATCCAGTCCCGCTGGTGCGTCCATTCGCAGAAGACGTTTTTCGGGTCGGCGATGTAGTAGCGCGGCGACTGGGGATAGTAGGTTTCGAGGCCCTCGACGACGAAGCCGCTGGCCGTCCCGAGCGGCATGGACTTGACGGCCCGGCGCACGCCGTCGGGGTTGTAGATCGGGAAAATGCGGTGCGTCCCGTTGGCCCGGACCTGCCAGACGAGCTTATAGGGTTCGGCCGGCCACGATTCGCCGCTCGCCGTCTTGTTCCCTGGCCAGAGCCGGGCCGCGTCGGGCGTCTGCGAGTCGCTCAGGTAGTCCTCGAAAGAATAGCTGTACCAGCCGGCCATGCGGCCGCCCATGAGCATATAGGGCGAGCCCCACTGCTCGCCGTTGTATTTGATCTCGACCGTGAAATCTTCGGACGCCTTGGCCAGGGGGACGATGAGGGATTTCCTGGCGATCCAGCTCCGGGTGACGAGCGGGATGGCTCGGCCCGAGGCCTTGACGGCCTCGATGTAACTCGTGAAGAACGCCTCGCCGTGGCCGCTCTCGCCGATCCGGAAGCCGATGGCGTCGAGCCCGGGCGCCTGGCGGATCATCTTCTCGACCATCTCCCGGGTGAAGTCGTAGAGGTCCTTCTCGTTTTCGGGGTAGGGGGCGGGGACGTGCGGCGTGTGGAACCGCGCTTCGTAGGCCATCAGGCTTACCCGGATGCCCCTGGCGTGGGCCATGGTGATGACCTTGTTGAGCTGGCGGAGGTTGGCCGCCTTGATCTCGGGCGCGACGCCGACCTTCGGGAAGCGATCGCTCTGGATGAAGTAGGCGTAGAGGTTGGGCGCGTCGGTGACGCTGATGTCCCATGTCCCGTGGATGTCGAGCCAGTTCATGCGGGCCGCGGCCATCTGGTCGAGGAGCGTGCGCCAGAAATCGGCGTTGGCGAACCACCAGCGGGCGGGGTCGACCAGGGCGCGGGGGTCGTAGTCCGTGTCGTTCTTCGCGTAATTCCAGGGCAGGGTGAGGAACATGTTCCAGCCGCGGTCGCGGAGGAAGGGCCGGCCGCTGACGGCGGCGCCGCCGAGGGCCTCGGCCCCGCGGCGCCGGATCCGTTCGGCCAGCTCGAGCGCGCCGTAGAGGGCGCCGTTCGCGTCGGCGCCCAGAACCTGGGCGGCCCCGTTGGCGAATTTGATCGTGTAGCTCTCGGGGATCTCGGACGCCACGACCTTGATCTCGACGGACGCTTTCAGGCCGCGGGCGGCCAGAGCTTCGTTGACGGCGAGGCGGCCGAACTCGACGGGATTCGCGGCCTGGGCCCAGGCGGCCGCGGCGACCAGTCCAACCATAACCAAGAAAATGGAGAAACGCACGACCTTTGACATGGATATTTCCTTTACTGCAGGAATATGTAGACACCCTTTTTGTTGGAAGTGACGATGTCCGGAAGCCCGTCGCCATTGATGTCGACGATCGCAAAATGGAGCCCGACACCGCTGTCGGAATCGATATCGTGGCGTATCCAGGACGGCTTGCCGTTCTCGCGTTTGAACTCGAACCAGCAGAGGACGGCGGGGTCGTCAATCCCCTCATCGCCCTCCAGGTGGGCCCAGAACCGTTTTCCGGTGACGAGGTCCGGGAGCCCGTCGCCGTTGATGTCGGCCAGATGCAGGGCGTGGAGCTGGGAGATGCTGCGGTCGATTTCGTGAGGCGTCCAGCCGTCCGGGGTTTGCTCGTACCACCATAACCCGTAACGGTGGGCGCCGCTGCTGACGACGTCGGCGCGGCCGTCGCCGTTCACGTCGAGGACAAGCATCTGGGCTGGCGCCTCGAACCCCAGCTTGGCCCGATGGAAGACCCACGGCACATGCGCCGGTTCGGCCGGCCCTTCCCACCAACCCTCCGGACACACGACATCGTTGCGGCCGTCGCCGTTGATGTCGCCGACGCCCAGGCCATGGCCGGGACGCGGGTCCTGCGGCCCGGCGATCATACGGACCGGCCAGGGCTTCGTGGGGTCCGCGCCGGGACGGGCCAAGACCATCCCATTCTCGGAGACAAAGACGAGTTCCTTGCGTCCGTCCTTGTCCACATCAACCCATTCCGGGCTCTCGTTGCCGGTCTTCTCGATGGCCAGGAATTCCTTCCACGGCCCTCCGTGCCGGCCGGGGTTCCTCAGCCAGCGCGTTTTCACCCCGGGGAAGCCCACGACGATCAGGTCGGTCCAGCCGTCGCGGTCGATATCCTCGGCGAAGCACAGAAATTCGTCGCTGTAGCCCTCGGGCTTATACTCTTTCGGCGCGGCCAGCATCGCCTGCGGCCTCCAGTCCGGCCCGAGATAAAGGATATTCCCCGTGGCGATGTCGAGACGGCCGTCCCGGTCGAAGTCCGCGACGGCCACGCCCTCGCTACGGAACGCTCCGTCCACTTTTATGCGGCGGAACGTCACGGGCGAGCCTGACCCGAAGGTCGGATCGATCTGCCGGAGGGCCGCCAAAGCCGCGTCACGCTGGGCCGGCTCGGATGCCACGGCGAGGACCTTCTCGAGGGCCGCGCGGGCATGTTCGCGATGCGCCGGGGCGAGGCCAGAGGCGATCTGTGTCACCGCCTGCACGGCCTCGGCGCGGGTGGCCGGGTCGTTGAGCATCGTAAGCGCCAGGGCGAGGGCCCCGGGATCGGGAAGCCTGGCCAGGCCGGCCAGGATAGCCCACTTTTCCTCGGCTCTGGCCACGGGCAGGATCTCCTTGAGCGCCATCACGCGTTCGGCCGGGCTCAGCGAAGCGTTCTCCGTGTCCGTCACCAGACGCACGTATCCGCGGACCGCCGGAACCCGCTGGGCCGGGCCGACGGATGTTTTAGCGAGATTCATCAGGTCCGGCAAAAGTCCGGGATCCCGCGTTTCGCAAAGGGCCCGCCCGGCGGCTTCGCGCACGTCCTTGTCCGGATCGGACAATGAGCTGCGCAGGGCCGCGCGGAGGCGCTCGTCCGCCAGCACGCTTCCGGCCTGGAGCAGGGCGCCCCGGGCCCGCGGCCCCGCGGCAACGATGCCCTCCACGATCGGCGTGGGATCCAGGTGGACGCCCCCGCTTTGAAGCCGCAGGCAAGCCGCGCTCAGGGCGTCCCGCGCCTGATCGCGAACGGCATCATCTTTGGCCTCAGCCACCAGCCCGACGAGGGCGGGAATATCCTGCGGTTCCGCCAATTGTCCCAAGGCCGTAAACAGGGCGCCGCGCGCGGGTTCCTGGTTAACGCGGGTCGCCGCGATGAGACTGGCCGAGGCGCCCTTATCGCCGCGGCCGGCCAGGGCCCGCGCCGCCTCCATCCGGGCGGCAGGCTTGCCGGACGTCAACTGCGATATCAGAACCTGCGTGACTTCGCCGCGCTTCAAAACGAGAAGGGCCTGGCGGCCCGCCCGCGCCTCGGCCTCGGAACTCGAGCCGGCCGCTTCGAGAAGGAGCGGGACGACCGCGTTATCCCCGAGTTCGCCGAGGCCGGCGACGGCGGCCACGCGAACAGACTCGTCCGTGCTTGTGACCACGGCGGCAAGCGAAGGGGCCGCGGCCGGGTCGCCGCGCTGACGAAGGGCCTCGATCAACGCGACCTTCAGAGGGGGCGCCGCCTTGACGGCCGACTCGCAGAGGACCCGGGTTGCCTCGGGGGAATTCAATCCTCGGGACATTTCGAGCGCCGCCATCTGCAGCGCCCCGTCACGGCCCGCGAGCGCGGCCCGCACGAGTTCGACGGCACGGCCCGGATCGGCCGCGGCGATCATGCCGCGATAGGCCGCCGCCCGGACGTGCTCCGGAACGGCAATCTTCAAGAGCTTTTCGAAGACGGCCGATGCGCTGTCCCTGCGGCCTTCCGTCAGCTCCTGGTTCGCCGCCGCGAGCAACGCGTCGATGACGGCCATCCGCAGAGCCAGTGGGCCGGCATTTGAAAGCCCGCCCTGCAGGATCCGAATCGCTTCTGTTCCGCCGATGCGGCCCAGCGCGTTGGCCGCGGAACCGGCGACCGTGCCGTCGGGATCCGCTAGCAGGCGGGCGAGAAGGGCGACCGCCCGTGTATCGCGGCGGCGGCCGATCGAATGGACGATGCCCGCCTTGATGAGCCCGCTCGTCCTGTCCAGCGCTTCGATCAGGGCGAGTCCGGCCTCCGGAGCCGGCAGGGACTCCAACACGTAGCGGGCGGAATGGGAGAGCTCCGGGTCGGCCAGGAGCCCGGCCAGCGCGGGCACCGCCAGGGCCGTGCCGACGCGCTTAAGCTCGGCGCAGGCCGCGTCTTTTTCCTGAAGACTCGCGTTAGATTTTAAAACATCGATGAGTTGCTGTTCGCTTTTGGCCTGGCCCGCCGCTATCATGGGGGAGACGCAGAAAATGACGAGGGCCGCAACCAAGCCGGAGAGAGCCGAGGCAACGTTACGAATTTTTGCCGGGATCGTTATTGGGGAGGCCGTCTTCCCAATGGTCCCTTTTGGACTGGCTGCTTTGCTGCTGGTTATCGTTATATTCGAGCTTTGGTTTATTGCTTCCATCTTGGCTTCCCCTCAAACGCCCCAAGGCGCGCGCGCGGCGATCGATAGCATGCGGTTAGCTTCATCATCCCCGATGAATTCCTCCCTCGCCGGATCCCATTTCAGGCTCCGTCCGAGCTGCTTCACGACGCCGCCGAGGAGGAGCGCGCTCGCGGCCCGGTGTGCGATACCGGCATCACAAATCGGGCGCTTCCGGGTCCGGACGCACTCCAGGAAATTGCCCGAGTGACTCTCGCTCCGGTAGACGTGCGCTTCGCCCGGGCGCAGCGGCTCGCGCGCGATCCGCGCCGGGTAGGAAATGAGCGCGTCCCGGTCCACGGCGATCCGGCCTTCCGTCCCGACGAAGACGGCGCCTCCATCTCCGCCGATGGGCTCGCCGGGATAGGCCTTGCCGTAGACCACGACGCCGTTCGCGTACTTGTAGTTCGTGACACCGTCCGCCATGAAAAGTTCGACCGGCCCCGTCCCGTCGGAATCGGTTGCCCACTGCACGAAGTCGTAATGGTGCTGGCCCCAATTGAGCTCTCCGATGTCGAAGCGATGGGCGCCGGTGTTGCCGTCATACGGGAGTTCGGGCGCCGGCCCCAGGTAGAGGTCCCAGTCCAGGTCGTCGGGGACGGGCTGGGCCGGTCCAAAGCGCTTCGGCCAGAAGATCGCGCCGCCGTCCCGGTAGGCGTAGATTTCCTTGAGCCGGCCGATGCGGCCGCTGCGGACGTATTCACAGGCCTTGCGGAAAAAGCCGTTGTATTCGCTGCGCTGCTGGGTGCCGGCCTGATACACGCGCCCGTAGCGCCGGACCGCGGCCAGGACGGCCTGGCTTTCGCGCACGGTCACCGCCGTCGGCTTCTCACAGTAGATATCCTTGCCGGCCCGGGCGGCCATGACTGCCATCGTCGCATGCCAGTGGGCGGGTGTCGCGATCAGCACGGCGTCAATATCGCTGCGGTCCAGGATATTCCGGAAATCGACGTAGGCCTCGCATGAGCGGTAATCCCCCTTGCCGTAGACCTCGGCGTAGTGCTGGTTGACGCGGAACTGGGCCCGCTCGCGGCGGTCGCGCCAGACATCGCACACGGCCAGGACCTGGACGTCCTTGCGGGCCGCATAGCCGCCCGTGAGATAGGTCCAGGCCCCGCCGAGCAGATGGCCCCCACCCTGGGTCCCAACGCCGATGAAGCCCATCGTGATCCGGTCGCTGGGCGCGATGACGCCGTCGCGGCCGAGGGCCGAGGCCGGGATGATGGCCGGCGCCGCGATGGCCGCGCCGAGAACGCCGGCGCTCCGGCGCAGAAACTGCCGTCTGGTCAAGACTGATCTTGGTCTCATGGGATTACCCTCGCTCCGCTCATTATAGGATGAAATCATTCTCCGTTACCATCCAAAAGCGCGCGGCGCTGCCCACCGTATGGACGGAGTTTCTCCATGCCCTTTTTTTGACTTCGACGAGCGGCCGGAGATATGATTTCGACACAGAGAGAAACCTGATTTCCGTTCTGAGGAGGGCACGACGATGGCAAAAATAGCGATGATCGGCGCGGGGAGCCTGGTCTTCTGCAAGACGCTGATGTCGGACCTGCTCGCGACGCCGGCGCTCTCGGGGAGCGAATACCGGCTGATGGCGCTGACGCGGACGCGGCTCGACAAGATGCACGCCTTCGTCCAGCGCATGATCACGGATAATGGCGTCAACGCCGCGGCCATCGCGACGACCGACCGGCGCGAGGCGCTCAAAGGGGCGGATTACGTGGTTGTGATGATCCAGGCGGGCGGGGTCGCCGAGTTCCGGCAGGATTACGAGATCCCGCTCAAGTATGGCGTCGACCAGTGCATCGGCGACACCATGGGTCCGGGAGGCACGTTCCGGGCCCTGCGGCACATCCCGGCCCTCCTCGAGATCGCGCGCGACATGCAGGAGCTCTGCCCCAAGGCGATCCTGCTCAATTACGCCAACCCGATGGCCATATGCTGCTGGGCGCTGGGCCGAGTCCCCGGACTCCAGTTCGTCGGGCTCTGCCACGGCGTCCAGACGACCATGGACCTGATCTCGAGTTACGTGGACGTCCCGAAAGATGACATTGATTTCCTGGCCGCAGGCATCAATCACATGGCCTGGTTCCTGAAGCTCGAGCATCGCGGCCGCGACCTTTATCCCAAGCTCAAAGCGAACTTCGAGAAGCCCGGCTACTACGTCAATGAAAAAGTCCGGGGCGAGGTTATGCGGCATTTCGGGTATTTCATGACCGAAAGCACCGGCCACCTGTCCGAATACCTTCCTTACTTCCGCAAGAACCGGAAGGCGCTCGAGCTCTATTGCGACGAGCCGGCCTTCGGCGGCGAGAGCGGGGCCTACTACCATTATTGCGCGATGCTCGCGGACAAGTTCGCCAAAACCGACCCGCTGTCCATCGAGTCCACCAAGCTCGGACCGCGCAGCGCCGAATACTGCTCGCACATCATCGAGGCCAAAGAGACGGGCAATGTATTTCGGTTGAACGGCAACGTGCGCAACGACGGCTTTATTACAAATCTCCCCGCCGGCTGCTGCGTCGAAGTGCCGATCTACGTTGACCGGACCGGCCTGCACCCCACGGTCGTCGGCAGTCTGCCGTCCCAGTGCGCCGCGCTCAACATGACCAACGTGCTCGTCCAGGGCCTCACGGTCGAAGCCAGTTTCACCGGTGACCCGGAGCTCGTCATGCAGGCCGCGGCTCTCGACCCGCTGACGGCGTCGGTTCTAACGCTGAAGGAGGTCCGCGACATGACGGTTGAAATGCTCAAAGCCGAAGCGCGATGGCTGCCGCAGTTCGCGGGGAAGAAGCTGCGCCCGGTCCCGGCGATCAGCATTCCGAAGAACGTCAAGCGCCGCGAAGTCCCGCTCGACCCGGCCCTGGCCATCGCCAACCGGTTCGCGAAACTGGCCAAAGCGTAGCGGTTCTGAATCCGTGGAGCTTCAGTCGCGCGCCTTCGCCCGCCCTCCCTCGAAGATAACTACCCCTCTGGCGTCAAGCTTCAAATTAAGGTGTTGCGCCAGGAACTCGATTCGGCGCTTCCAGAAATCAATCACGTTGGGCTTGTGGTTCAGGACGTGCCCTTCGTTCTCATAAATGCGGTATTCCACTTCCTTCCCCAGGCGCCGCAAGCCCACGAAGATGGCGTCCGAAGGGATCAGCCGGCCGTCCAGCGCCCCCTGTCCGATGAGAAGCGGCGTTTCGATCTGGTCGAATAAAAAGACGGGCGAATTGTCGCGATAGCGGTCCGCGTGGTCCCAGGGAGTTCCGCCCATGTTGCCCTGCCCGTGCTCATAGTAGCCGGTGGAGCCCGCGCTGCCGTCCGGATTCATTTCGAGATAGGCCGCGAAAAGGTCCGGATGCAGTACGGCGGCCGTGATGACCGCCGCTTTGAAGCGGTGCGTTTGGCAGATGAGGGCGAGAGTGGAATATGAGCCGTAGCTCTGGCCCATGACCGCCAGGCGGTCGGGGTCCGCGTAACCCTGTTCGATGGCCGCGTTGACGCCGGGCATGACCGTATTCGCCAAGTCCCGCATTGATCTGCCTTCCCGCACAGGCGCATCCGGGAAGAGGACCCCGTAGCCTCGCGTCGCGAGAACGTGCATGTTGAGAGCGGGCATATCGCCGTAGAACCCGAACCTGTTCACATAACTTGAGCCGTTCGAGCCTCCATAAACCCAGACGACCAAGGGGACGCGCTGGCCTTTCTGGTAGCCGGGCGGTAACAGGAGCGCCCCGCGCAGTTTCTGGCCGTCGATGCCGTACCATTCGATAATCCGCGCGCGGCCCAGCTCAAAGCGATCGAGCGTCTCATTGAGCCGGCTGACCTGACGGGCCTGATTATTCTTCGTGTCGAGGAGCCAGACGTCCGCCAAATGCTGCTGATCCTTGGCGACGAAGGCGATCGTTCCGGTCGCGTCGCTCGCATCCAGGTTGAAGACGACGCCGTAGCTCTTGTCCTCGACAAGCGCTGGCTGGGCTTTGCCGGAAGTCACGCCGATCCGGAAGAGACCGTCCCTCTGCCCTTCTTTCTCCCTGGCCACCACCCACACGGTTCGGCCGCGATCCGTGGACCACACGGTCGGCGATTCAAAACGAGAAACGATCGCCCGAATTTCGTATCCTGCGATTTCGCACGCCACTTTCCCACGGCCGGAGAGCATTTCAACTCCCCAGAGCTTGTTGTCCTGGCCCACGGCATAGAGATTCTTCCCGTCCGCGTCCCAGAGCGGAGCGATCTCTCCGTCACCCATGTCGAAGCTCGGAAGGCCTTCCGCCCCGAGGTTCTTCACGGCGCTGTCAATGACAGACACGACCATGATCTGGCCCTTTGCGGCCTGACCGCTGGCGATATAAGCCAGGGACCGGCTGTCCGGCGACCAATTCAGCTCGATCCCGTAGACAAGGCGCGGATTCTCTCCAACCACCCGGCTCTTGGCACTGGCCAGGTCATAGACCATCAAATCGTAGATCGGCTGCTGGAGGTTCGCCTCGAAGCCTTTCAGCACGGAATAGGCCACGGACTTCTCATCGGGAGAGAACGCATACCATACGGGCTTGACGCGCTCAGCCAGACGGAGGACGGAGCGGTCGCGCCAGTTCAAAATGGCCAAGTCCGCCCGGGCGCGATTCGAATAAACGATCGTCTCGGTCTTCGGCGTTTCCACGGGAAGCACGCCGTTCTTTTTCGGAACGGCGTGGGCGCTGAGCACGAAGACGGACGGCTCATCCGGCTTAACGGCGGGGAACCGTCTCTTCATTTCCGTATCGGGCAATAGTCCGTTAGTCTCGGCAATGCTCATGCCCGCCGGCAGGATCTTGCACAGGAGCCGCTGGCTGTCGGACATCCACCGCACGACCTCGAAACCGAAAAACGGCCGGACGATGACGCCCGGAAAACGCGCGGCTTTTCCCGTGGCCTTTTCCCATATCCAGAGGCCCGCCTCGCCGCCCTGGTCGGAGTAAAAAGCCACCCGCTCTCCGTCCGGAGACCAGACCGGCGCCCAGCTCGAGCTCGTGGATTCGCCGAGCCGAATGACCTGCCCCGTCTTGGTGTTGGTCAACGTGGCCTGCATCCTGGCGTTGCCTTCGGCAAATGGAACTCCGGTAGCGGAGAAATAGGCGATAGCCGTCTGCACAGTCTCATCCGTCGCGACGGTGTGGGCCACCCACTGGCCGTCGGGTGATAGGTCGAACGACGAACGGCTATTGTGGGATTGAAGCGAGGTCGCCACCTCTAATGGCAGCGGCTCGCGCAATTTCTGCGCCGGCGAAACCGCCGCTGAGCCCGCCGTGGGCCAAATCACGAACAGGCCGTAAAACAGCGCCACACATGTGACCTTGCTTTCTAAAGTCTTCAGGGCTTTCTCCTCATAGGTTTGGATTGGACAGTCGGCATCGAGGAATGATTGTATTTTTGAGGGCAATCCGGTGTCAATACAGCGGAAGGTCTAGCTCGACCGAGGGCGGCCCGGATCGGGCTGGCTATTCATCGAGGAAAGTTCTTCCTTCTCGTCAGGCCTGTCCCGGCCCCGGCGGCTCTTCACCGCGAGCATGACAAAAAAGGCGATGCTGAGAGAAGCGATGATCAGCGGGGCGGTCGGGACATCCAGCCGGTAGGAAACAAAGAGCCCGAAGACGCTAGCCAGGAATCCGATGGACCAGCCGATCACGAGGATCTTTGACGGTTTCCTGGTGAACATCCTCCCGATGAGGGCCGGGATGACGAGAAACGAAAAGACCTGGAGGATCCCGGCGATTTGAACGGAGCTGACGAGGACGAGGGCGAAGCTCAGAAAGAACAGGAATTCCCAAAAAAGGCCGCCCCCCCGCCCGTACGATAGGTCGAAGAATCTCTTCCTGAATATGAATTGAACGAGACCGATCACGGCATAGATTGCGAAGGCATGGAGGATGTCCCGGGGAGTCAACCAAAGGATGTTGCCGTTGAGAATGGCCTGGAACTCCTCCAGGCCGTGGGGCGTCCGATCGAGAATCAGGATGCTCGCGGCCAGGGAAAAGACATAGAGGACGCCGATAAAGGCCTCGATATTGACCAGCCTGGAGATGCGCCTTGAAAAGGACAGGACGGCGGCTCCCGCAACGGCAAAGATAAGGGCAAAGACATAGCGGCCGGCCGCTGCGTGGCCGAAAAAGAAGGAGACGGCTATGCCGAGCCCGATGAACTGAGCCAGGGAGAGGTCCAGGAAAATAACGCCCCGCTCCAGGATATGAACGCCGAAATAGGCGTGGATCAAGACGAGAAGCAGACAACCGAGGAACGGGTAAAGAAGGAAATTGAACGCGGCCATCGCTCGCTCACCTCAGGGCTTTGAGGACTTCATCCATAAGGGAAAACCAGTCCGTCACTTTATCGGTCTCGCCCACATCATGGGGAACAACAATGCTTTTCACTCCGGTCTTCTGGGCCAGGAAGGAGACTTCTCGCTGCCCGTAATAGCTCAGGGTGAGGATGGCATCCGGCCGGGTCTTCCGGATCATCTCGACGAGCTTCTCCATCTGACCGGCCGAGGGCGGGATGCCAGGCTTCGGCTCGACATACCCGATGATACTAAAGCCAAACTCTAAGGCCAGGTATTCAAAGAACTTGTGGTAGGCCACGAATGTCTTGCCCTTGAGCGGCAGGGACTCCCATTCTTTTCGCTTTTTCTCGAGCCGCTCCCGAAAGGCGGCCAGATTCCCCAGGTAATATTTCTCGTTCTCCGGATCAACCTTGGATAAGAGGCCGGCCATCCCCTCCGCGACCAGGAGGATATTCTTGGGAGAGAGTTGGTAGTGGGGATTCCCCTGGGGATGCACGTCCCCCAGGCTCCGGTCCACCGCGGAAGGGACCTCGATCGGTTCGATGAATCTGGAGCATTCGAAATCGCCCGGGTTGCCCGGCTGGATCTTGGGATTCTTGGAAGACTCGACGAGTATCGGGAGGTAGCCGATTTCGAGGTCCATGCCGTTGTACATCAAGATGTCGGCTTTCCGGACCGCTAGGATCATGCTCGGCTTGGCCTCCGCAAAATGGGGATCCTGGCCCGGCTTGATAAAGGATGTGACGGTCACCTTGTCTCCACCGATGTCCCCGGCGATGCTCCCGATCCACGGCAGCGTCGTTGCGATATTCAGCCGGGCGGACGCGGGGGATGCGAGGGACACGGCCATAAAGAAGCAGGGGAGTAATTTGTTCAGCATGAGGAGATCTCCTTAAAAAGGATGGGCGGCATGGGCGCCGATGGTGAACAGGGCCTGGATAAGGATTTCGTTATTGACCTTGTTGCTCCTCGCCGATCGATCATAATTGTACTGAAGCCTAAGCCTTGAAAATTCGGTCGGGTTGAATTCCAGGGCGGCGGTTAGGCGGAAAGGGTGTTTTCCGAAATCGATTCCCAAGCCCGAGAGGCTATAGCCGTCTCGAAGAATGCCAAGCACATCGAAGCGGCTGCCGACCCTCCATCTTCCCCATTGACGGACGGCCTGGATATACCAGCCATCTTGCGACCTTCTCAGCGGATCCAAAACGGCGCCCGCGGCCTCGACGATGTCTCCGCTCTGATGTCGGAAGAGGTATTCGGTCTGGATCGTGAGGCTTTTTTGTTTCGAGGGTTTCCATTTGTAGGTTAATTCCACGTCATAGAGCGTCGACCTGCCGTCGAATTGAGTTTCGGGGATAACCGTGCCCGTCTCGGTCCTGCCTCCCGTCACCGAAGCTCCAAAAAGGAGCGTATGATCTGAAGCAAAGTCGAGAGAGGCTTTGGCAAACGCCGAAAAAGCGTGGATGCCCCAGCCGGCGTCCGACCTGAAGAGGACGGGATTTTGACCCTGCAGGGCCTCGATGCCCACAACCGCGAAGACCGGGAGTCTGGGAAGATAAGTCAACTGAAGCCCCGCTTCATTTAGCCCTTCTTCGCCGAGAAACGCCCTGTAGGCCAGGGGCGCGTCGACGAAATCCCAAGCGTGCGGGTGAAAAGCGTTCAGTCTGCCGAAACTGCTTCTGAACTTGCCGCCTTTGAGCTGGAGCCCGGCCGGCAGGGACGTCGTGACGAAATACGCCTCTTCGAGCTCGACACCTTTCTCGGTAATGGGAATAGTCGTATAAAGGTTAAAATAGGGGTCCACGGGGGCGTAGAGATTCATCTCGGCCTCTCTCAAGTTGAAACCCTTGATGAATTCTCGTTCCACGCCGGAAAGGTATCCGGGAATGTTGACCTCTTCCAGGTTGGCTTCGGACAAATTCGAATGGTAGGCATCGGCATCGACCGTCATGCCGATGGCCGGATTGAGCAGCCCCGGGGTCTTTTGTTGCGTTGCGGGGGATTGCCTCCGACTGATTTCGGCTTTCAATTCTTGGATCAGCTTCTTCTGTTCCTGGATCGTCTGCTCAAGCTTTTTTTGGGCTTCCTCGAGGGTTCTGAGGCGGTCGTCCAGGGTCTGCGCCCCCGCGCCGATGGAAAACGTAACTGAGATAACAAAGACGGACAATAGCACTTTCATGGCCAAACCTCCTTCCTGTTCACGAGGCGTCATCCTCGTGCCCAGGGCGATCCGTGTCGGAGATGATAATGGAGGTTATTAAGGGAGGGGGGGAGCCCGGTCCCCATGGGGGGCGGGACAGGAATTTAAAAAAGAGCCGGCCCGCTCTTGAAAAATGGGTTCGATGCTGATAACGGGCGCCGAAACTTGTGAGACCGAAGGCAGGATGACGCTCGAATGGACCAAAAGGCCGAGACAGAGACGGCATTCGTTGTGGGCGGCATTGTCCTCATGGCGATGGAAGGCGAGGGCCGTGATGTATAGAAACAGGCAGACGATCAGGATGACGGAAATCTTCTTTATCATCCGTTTGACCCTCTTTGCACAATATAATGATAGTCCTCGATGGAGGGCCGGTCAACACAACGACGCTGGGGAATTGTGCTTTACTTCAGCCGGAAGATGCGGGCATCGCCGGGCGCGAATTCGAGGAAGCAGACTCTTTCGTTGTGATTTGCGGACCAGGCCAGGCGGGCCGGGGGTCGGTTGTCCTTGCTGATCTCCAGCGCCTCGCGCACACCGGGCGCGAAGCGGATGACCGCGGTCCGGGATTTCTCATAATCCCGATTGACGAACATGACGTACGTCGCCGGCCCGTCCGAAAAGATTCCGACGACGAGCGGCGCGCCGGAGGCCCCCGTTATGGGACCTTCCGTGCCGAGTGGCCGGGCGCCGTCCGGAACCGGCTCCGAATGATAAACCGCGACCGATTTCCATCGAAGGACGAGCCCCTCGACGCGGCGGATCTCGGCGTTGATCTCACGGGCCAGCGGATAGGCCGGACCCGGGCGGCCGTCCTTCCCGATGAGGCCGCTTCCCCAGTCGTAGTCGGTCCCGCCCGGCGTCCCGAACGTGAAATACTGAAGGCCCTTGGCTCCATAGGCAATGTCGCTGTAGAGCTGGAGCCGGATGTGGCCCGCGGTGGGCGGCGGATAGACCGCGTGCGGCGTGACCAGCGTGAAGGCCCATAGGTCGAGGCCGCGCTCCACGGCCATCCGCCGGACGATTTCGAGGTTCCGGTAGTAGTCCGCGCGAAGGCCGGTTTTCATCACGGGGTAGTGGTCGAAGCTCAGGAAAGGCGGGTGGACCGTGTCGAGATAGCGGGCCACGTGCTCCTCGTAAGTGTGTGTGCCGAGCTGCGTCTCGTTCGCGTAGGTCGGGAAGAGGTTAATGTAGGCGGGATGGTCCGGGTCGAGCGCCCGGAGCCGCCCGACGATGGCCCCGAGCCGCTCGAACCTCGAGGCGTTCGGCTCGTCCGTGACGAAGTATCCGTAGAAAGCGGGATGGTTCCGGTAGTCCTTGACGACGTCGGTAAGCGTGTCGAGCGAAAGCGCCCCGTCCTCGAGGAGTCTCGAAACACGGTCATCCTGGATCATCAGCTTCAATCCGGCCGCGCCGGCCAGTTCGAGCGCCTTGAGGTTTACCTCGCGGCCCCCGAGGGCAGACATGTTTATTGAAAAGCCGTCGTCCGCGATCAAGCGGAAAGTTGCGGCGGAGAGGAGGTTCGCGTCCGGTCCCGGCCAGGTCATAATTGGTAAATGGCGCGGCCCGCGGACGCGCGCCTGCCCTGGGTCCTTATCGGCCCCTTTGGCCGGAGGCGAAACGAATTGTAGGATCGCCGCCAACAGGCACGCGGCGATGAACGGTCCACGCCTTATCTTGGCGATCTCCATGATAACCTCCTCGGCGACTGTCTAACGTAATTACTTGAGCACGACGACCGCGCACGAGCGAGGCGCCAACCGGATCTTGACGGGAAGCACGGCCGTCCTATCCGGCTCGAACGGCTTGAGGATTTCGACGGCCCGGCCTGTTCCGCCGGGCCAGCTCACCTCGGCCTCGTTTTCCCCGTTCCCGAAATTCACGACGACACAGGCTTTGCCCGGCGTGTCCAGGCCTTCGAAAACCGAATATCGCACCTCCGGGCCCGCTTTCACCTCGGCGCCGAGCGTGTCGCGGAACCTCCCGTGGAAAAGGAGCGTCTTGTGCTTGTTCCTGATGCGGATCAGTTCCTGGACGTACCGCGAGAGCGGCCGGGTCAGCGGCTCGTCCATGGAATCGTTGTAGTGCCGGGGCTGCATCGCCCATACCAGGCCATACCGCATCCCGTTATTCATGACGTTGATGTCGCCCGGGCTCTCGGCGCAGATCGTCGAGGTCCACTCGGGAAATGTAAAGCGCAGCGCCGCCGAGGACATGTCGATCTCTCCCATCCGGACATAGGACACATCGACCCAGGGAAAAGACCTGTCCCATAAAATTTCCGAGGCCAGCGCGAACTCCGGGTTCACGGCGCGGCACCGCCGGACGACCTCGTCGAACGTCGACAGGAGCTCCTGTGTGAAAGATTTGTCCGGGGAGGTGGGGAGCGCCGGATTGAAATCCAGAAAGGCCACGGCGTTCGTCTTATCGAGCTGGAACCCGGCCGCGCCATCCTCGACCAGACGCGCGAACTGGTCCAGGAGGGACTTGCGGAATTCCGGATGCGCGGGGCTGAGCACGGTCATGTTCGAGGTGGTCAACCCCATGCGGGCGCTGATGGTCCCCTCGCCCCAGCCCATAAGCGGAAGGTCTTCGGCCCAACGCCCGTGCACCGCGAACTTGCGCAATTTCTCGGTGAAGAGCGGCGTCGCCGTGTCGGCGAATTGGACATTGGCGAAAATGAGCGGATGGACTCCGAGCTTCTTCATTTCGGCGAGCGCCTGCCGGAATTCTCCGGCTGTTCCTAGGCGCGGGTCGGGACGATACTGCGGATAACCGCGGTCGATCCCCCCGATGTCCCAGCCCAGGATTTCGAACGTCGTCACGCCGTATTTCCTGGCGTCGGCCGCGAGCTTCGGCAAGTCCTTGAATTTCCAGACGGCCACGTCCTCGGAATTGGAGATGATGACCGACTGCCAGGCCATTTCCCGGCGGAGCCAGGACGGCGGGCGATGGACTTCGAAATGCCTGTCGAACCAGGCGCGGTACAGGGCGCTGCCCTCGTGCCAGTCGCCCCGGTGGATTTGGAGCGCCACGGGGCCCGAGGCGAAGGTGCCGCGCTTGAGGTAGGGAAATTTCAGCCAGCCCATGGTCAGCCCGATCGGTTCGCCGGCCGGCACGTCGGCCGGCGTCGGCCAGTTGCTTCCCACGACCGCACTCTTGGTAAAGGGGCGGAGCTCGAGGTAAAGCCCCGTCAGCCGGGATTCCACGTCGTGGTTGGCATAATAGAGCCCCAGGCCGGCCTTGCGGTTGAAGAACTCGATCCAGCCCATTTGCATGGAACCGGGATAGAGGAATCCCGCGGCGTCGTAGCGAATGCCCAGATTCCCGCCGCCATACCCCCCGGCGCGGAAGGAGGTGAAGATGCTTGGGGCCATGTTGGACACCCATCCCGGCACCAGCGACTCGGTGTCGAGACGGTTGACGAGCCCCTGCTGACCGCCGATGATCCCGAAATAAACCTCGGCCAGGGGCAGGTCCGTCGGATTGTCGACTTCAATGGAGAATTCGACGCGGCCGTCGAGGGCGCGGATGTGGTACCGGACCTTCACGTCGACCGTTCCCCGCTTGTTGCGCAAAGATTCGTAAAAGCAGGTCACGCCCTCGGCGGTTTCCTGAATGCGGGCAACCTTCTGGTCGCGGCTGGTGAAGTAGTTCGCTTCGAAGCCCGGCTGGGGTAGCAGAATCCGGAAGTTTTCGCCCAGCCGCGCCTCCTGGATGACCTCGACCCGCGGCTCCTTCCAGGCCAGCCCGACCAGGTCCGCGGTCTGCGCGTCGAGCCGGAGGGTACAAAAGGACGTTTCGATCACCCGGAGACCCCGGGCGGCCGGGCGGCCGGCCTCCTGCCCGCAGAATGCCGCTCCCGCGATAAGCAAGAGCGACATGCCCATGATAGGAATTACTCGCGGAGCGCCCGGAGAGCGATGTGTCATTGAATCCTCCTCATTACCGTCCGAGTGAGGGCGCCTTAGCCTCCGATGATGACCGTCCAGGGCCGCACCGACCATTCCTTGATCAGGCCGGCCTTGACGTAAGGATCATTTCTGGCGAATTCCTCCGCCACCGATGGGCTCTCGGTCCGGAAGATGAGGATGGCCGTGTCCGCGGGGTCGGCCAGGGCGCCTCCCATGAAGAGCTCTCCCCGGGCGTGGGCGGCGTTCGAATACCCCAGGTGTTCTGCCCGGTAGGGCGCCCGCTTCTCCACATAATTCTCGACGGTTTTGTAGATGAGCATATAATACATGAGCCCAAACCTCCTCGTCCCGCCGGTTCCCGGGTTCGGCGGCTTGAATGGCATGATATCTCCGCTCCGCGCTCC
This sequence comes from Candidatus Aminicenantales bacterium, assembly GCA_049513915.1. GTDB lineage: Bacteria > Acidobacteriota > Aminicenantia > Aminicenantales > Saccharicenantaceae > DATKJS01. The sequence goes on from JBEKVN010000001.1 coordinate 98,651, forward strand.
GAATCAATCCCCTTCGCGGGATTCCACGGACGCCATCAAGAGGCCGCCCCCGCCGGCCTCTTGATGACTGCGGTGTTCAAGCCAGCAGAAACCCCGGCTGTCAGTCCGAGGAGCTTCAGTCTCCGCTTGGCTCTGACGTGACGTCAGGGCGTAGACTTGTTTCGGCTGAAGCTCCACGGACTTACGGCTATGGAATCCAGCGAACAGGATTGAATCGTTCACGCGCGATTTTGCTGATATAATTCGGTTCATGAAGGAGTGGAAGATCATGCGCTTCAAAATCGCGGGCGCCGGGGCCGTGCCTTGGGCGGTCGCCCTGGGCCTGCTCACGACGGTTCACGGCCACATTTTATCGATGGAGAAAGACATGCCCATTACGGAAAAACCATGCGCCCTGGTCGTCAACGGGACGAGCGCCCCTGCGCTCGTGACGCTTCCGGAATCCGGCGGCGCCGCCTGGGGGATCGTGCTCGTCCCCGGGTCATTCCCGAGCGATATCGACGGCAACTATCTGCCTGAGCACGGCAATCCCTTCAGCGCCAAACCGCATGCGTACAAGGACCTGGCCCGCCAGCTGGCGGCCCATGGGTGCGCAGTCCTGCGCTACGCCCGGGGGGGCGTTACGGTCCTCGACAAGGACCTGGCCGCGGCCCACCGCCATTTCGCGGACAGGACGGCCGTGGTCGCCGAAGCCGTCCGCGTTTTGCGGGCCGCCGTCCCGAGCCTGAAATACGTCGCGCTCGCCGGGCACAGCGAGGGAGGTCCCGTCTCCCTGCTCCTGATGACGAGCGACAAGGGGATCAAGATCGACGCCTACATCAGCCTGTCCGCCCCGGCCCGCCGGATGTTCGACATCATGCTGCAGCAGACCGCGGCGACGGTCCGGGACGGAATGGCCTCATTCGGGCCCATGAAGTACCCCTTCTCCGCCTACGAGCAGGCCATGACGCTCGTGCGCGAGGGGAAGCCCGTGCCCCCGGACCTCCTGAAACAACTTCCTCCCATGGGGGTCTACGCCATGGACGAGACCTCGAAGCGGTATCTGCGCGAATACGACGAGATCGATTCGCGGAAGCTGATCGCCGCAATCGCCTGCCCCGTCCTGATCGTGCAGGGGACAAAAGACACGTCCGTCTTCCCTGATAACGCGGACATGCTGCTCGAGGCCCGCAAAGGGAACCCGGCTCCGACGGAGATCGCGCTCTTCCCCGGCCTGCAACATTTCTACAAGGCCGTCCCGGCGGGGCTCGATCCCATGGCGGTCTTCGGGCTGGAAACGGAATCCGACCCGGCGGTCGCCACGGCCATCAGCGCCTGGCTGGATAAGACGGCCGGCCCCTGGCTTCGGGCGCGCTGAGCCGGCCGGGCATCCTATCGCCCCCGGCCATTATTTTTTCAGGAAGAGGTTCACGTACTCCATATTGGTGGCCAGGCACTTTTTGCAGTCGTCCGCCGCCTTGTCGATGGCCAGCCCTTCTTCGAGAAATTTTTTGGCCGGCGTGAGATCGATCGTCGAATCCTGCTTGTGCCTCTTGATGATCATATAGGCCGCGTTGTTCTTCCCCCACGCGACCAGCTCCATGTTGCCCAATCCCTCGGCCTGGCGGGTGTACTCGAGGTAATATTGAAGGGCCTCGACGTACTTACCCTCTTCGTCGGACTTCACGGCCATGTCCTTGGCCGCCCTCCAGTTGTCCCAGGAAATAGGCTTCTCCAGGCTCCCCGACTGCGGCTGGTCCTGTCCCGCGGCCGTCCCGGCCCCGGCGATCAGGAGAAGCACGAGTCCCGCGAAAATCGCTTTTCTCATGTGGACCTCCCCTCCAACCGATAGACGGCATAAGTATAGGACAATCCCTGATGCGAATGAAGCCGTTTTTTGGCCGGTCGCGCCTGGTCCTTGGAATTGACATCCGGCACCTCCGCGCTTATCATCGGCGAGAAACCATCACAAACCGCCCCAGGCGAGATAAGATCATGAGCAGGCCGATACCTCCTGAAGGCCTTCCCCGGCGCTCGCCGGAAGAGCAGGCCGGGTTTTTCGCCGCGCTCTATCGCCGCTCGGTCAACCCCGCCCAGAAGGCCTGGTTCGAGGCGCGCTGCGGGGCGCTCGGCCTGCATTTTTCCGAAGAAGAACGGACGGTGCTCGCGGCCCTCGATACGCCCGCCAAGGTCCAGGAATTTCTCGACACCCAGCTCTATTACAACGACGATCACGCGTCCGTCGAGCAGGACGAGACCGCCATGCCGCCCCGCCGCGTCCTTCAGACGGGCATGGCCCACTGCTTCGAGGGCGCGATGTTCGCCTACGCCGTAAATTTCCTGCACGGTCGCAAGCCGTCCCTCGTCCTGCTCGAGGCCAGCCAGGACGCCGACCATAATCTCGTCATCTGCCAGGACCCGCGCACCAAGCTCTACGGGGCGAACGCCCATTCGCGCTATCCGGGGCTCGTCGGCCGGCCGGCCCGATTCGAAACCATCCTAGCCCTCGTCGAGTCGTACGTCCCCCTTTACTACAGCGACCGCACGCTCGACCCGAAGGACCTGACCCTCGTCGGCTATTCGGACGGGTTCGACCTCGTCGCGAAATACGGCGCCGGCTGGATGGCGTCCGAGAAGCCACTGTGGGACATCTACTACACGTATATCGACGACACGCGCCGCTTTCACTATTTCCTCGACGACCCCGGGGCGCCGCATCTCTATCCGCTCATCCGGGCCCTTAAGGATCATTGGATCCGCATCGACGCGGGCGGCAAGACACGGGTGAGTTTGGATGATCTGCCGCCGGGCGCACGGGAGCTTTGGGACGCGTTCGGGCGCGAGTTCGGTCCCGATTCCGGCCCCCGTCCGCGCGGCAAGGCGCACGAGATCGAAAAGGAATTCATGCGGCTGACAGGCACGACCCCGATCGACCTCGAGGACAACGCCTTCGATTTCGAGTTTTACCTGGCCGCCGGCTACCGCTTGGACCAGCTCCTGACAGCCGGCTGAGCGGTCCGCCCTCCCAAGTCGCACTCGGTCCGGACCGGCCTTCCCGAAACAAGCCCGGCTATTTTTTGTAGTGGTCCGGGAAGGCGGGCCGCTTGGGCTTCACCGGCGGATTTTTGGCCAGTCCCGCCATGACCACCTCAATGGCCTTATCGAGCTGGGGGTCTTTCCCCTGGCGGACGAGGGCCGGGTCGTGCTCGACCTCGATGTCCGGGGCAATGCCGATGTTTTCCGCGATCCAGCCGTCCTTCGGGCTCCAGACGCCGGAGCTTGGGGCGGTGACCATCCCGCCGTCCAAGAGCGATGGCGCGCCGGCCCGGCCGACGAGGCCTCCCCAGGTCGTCTTTCCGATGAGCGGGCCGACGCCCGCCGCCTTGAAGTAATAGGGCATGGCGTCGCCGCCCGACCCGGCGAACTCGTTGATGAGCATCACCTTGGGCCCAAAGATGGCGCCCTGGGGCTCGACCTCGTCCTCGCCGTCTCGCGTGGCCACCAGGCTCAGCAGCCTTCTCTGCAGGAACTCGATGATGTCGGTGGCCAGGGCCCCGCCGCCGTTGAACCGCTCGTCGACGATGACCGCGTCCTTGCCCACCTGGGCGAAGAAGTAGCGGTTGAAATTGGTGTAGCCGCCGAATGAGGTGTCCGGCATGTACACGTAGGCCACACGGCCGCCCGTGACTTTGTCCACGTAGCGGCGGTTGTCTTCGATCCAGGCATAATTCCGGAGGGAGGTTTCGCTGGCGACGGGGACGACCGTCACCTCGCGAGCGCCCTTGCCGTCGGGGCTCGGCCCGACCTTGAGCAGGACCTGTTTTCCGGCCGTGTTTTCGAAGAAGCTGTAGATATTGTCGCGCCCGGTCGCCTCCCGGCCGTTGACCGCGATCAAGTAATCCCCGGCCGCGACATGAATTCCCGGCTGGGTCAGCGGCGCCTTGAGCTGGGGGTTCCAGTTTTCGCCGTTATAGACGCGCGTGATGCGATAGCGGCCGTTCTCGACCTTGTAGTCCGCGCCGAGCAAGCCGGCCGGGACGCGCTTGACCTCAGGCAGATCGCCGCCGCCCACGCCGAGGTGGCCGACCTCGATCCCGCCCAGCATCTCGGCGAAGAGGTAGTTCAGATCGCGGCGCGACACGATATTTTTGAGGAAGGGTTCGTACAGCTTCTCGGCGGCGGCCAGGTCGTAGCCGTGAGCGTTCGGGTCATAGAAGAGCTCGCGCTCGACCCTCCAGGCCTCGTGATACATCTGACGCCATTCCGCCGGGGGGTTGACCCGGACCTGGATGGCGTCCGTGGCCAGGGCGTTGGCGCCGGAGCCCGCGGGGGAGGGGGGCGGTCCCGCCGGAGCGCCGGCCGGGGGCATGGGCCGCAGAGCGCCGATGAACCAGCGTTCGCCCTGGCTATAGAGATACTTCTCGCCGTTGCGGGCGATTTCAAAGGAGTAGACGCCGGCGACGACGACGTCGGAGCGCCGGGCTTTGAGATCGTAGCGGTGGACCGTAATGCCGGGGGCGCCACCGACGCCGGGAAGCGAGGCCGGCGCCTCGAGCGCCAGAAGCGTCCCGGCCTTCCCCGCCTGGAGGCTGACGTAATTGCGGGCCGGCATGGGAATGGAAAGGACGCGTTGGAGAAGGCCGTCAAAGTCGATCTTGACCGCGACGGGCTTGCCCTCAGGACCGTTGCCGGGCTCGCCGGGCTTACCGCCAGGGGCCGGCGCCGCTTGAACGGTTTTCGGCTCCGCCGGCTTCTTCGCGTCAGGCGCCTTTTCAGGGCCCTTCTGGTCGGCCGCCTTGCCCTCCTCCGTCTTCTTGGCTTCCCCCTTTTCTTCGTCGCTCTCCGGGGCGAACGGGGAGGGCTCGTCCTTGGCCAGGACGGCGAGATAAATCGACCGCGTCACCGGCCGGCTGAAACTATGAATATCGGGTTGCAGCGACTGGCCCGAATCCGTGCTGGCCGCGAAATACAGGTATTTCCCTTCGGCATCGAAGGCCGGGAAGCGGGCGTCGCTCATGCCGTCCGTGACCTGCGCGGTCTTGCCGGTCTCCACGGAATACAGGAAGATGGCGCCCATATAGTTGGGCAGGCTTTTTTCGTAGGCCAGCCATTTGGAATCGGGCGACCAGAAGGCCGGGCCGCCCGACCTTCCCCAGTACCTTTCTTTGTCCACATGGACGGATTTCTTTGCGGCGATATCCACGCACCAGAGGGAAAGGTGGGCGTCCGTGTAGGCGATTTTCTTCGAGTCGGGCGACCAGCGCGGGGTGGAGTAGAAGGAAGGCTTGTCGCCGAGGGCGATCTTGACGGTCTCGCCCTCCCCGCTCTGGGGCTTGAGATGGAGCATGTATTCCCCCGATTCATCCGAGAAATAAGCGATGGTCTTGCCGTCGGGGGACCAGGCCGGGTCGCGTTCCATCGCGCCGGGCGTGTTGGTCAGGTTGCGGGCGTCGCCTTTTTCGGCGGGGACCGTGACGATCTCGCCGCGGGCCTCGAACACGGCCCGGACGCCGCCGGGCGAAATTCCGGCGTTGGCCAGGCTGCCGCCCGCGGCCACGTAGCGCTCGCGGACCTCGGGCATGTCGCCGCTCACCGTGATCGGGACACGGGTGGTCCCGCCGGTCTTCAGGTCATAGAGGTTGAGGCTGCCGAACTGCTCGTAAACGATGGCGCCGGGGCCGGCCGCGGCCGACTTGAGGTCCAGGCCGCGGTTCTCGATGGCCTGGGAAACCTTCTTCGACTTCAGGTCGTAGGCGAAAAGGGAGACGGCGCCGTTTCGGTCGGACAGGAAATATATCTTATCATCCATCCACATCGGATTGTAATCGTTGGAATTCGCGCGGGGCACTTTTTCGACCACGGAATCGGCCAGATTGGCGATCCAGACGGGCGTCGTCCGGCCGCCGCGGTACCGTTTCCAGGCGGCGAAGGCGCGGGCCAGGGGGACGTAGGCCAGGCGTTTCCCGTCCGGGGAGAACGCGGCTTCATACCCCATGGGAAGAGGGAGTTTCTCTTCCAGGCCGCCGTCGAGGCCGACCGTGTAAAGCTCGCTGAAGCGGGAATAGGCATTCCGTCCGGAAGTGAAGAAGATGCGCTTCCCGTCGGGCGTCCAGCCGAGCACAACGTCAGCGGCGGGATGCCAGGTGAGGCGCCTCGGGACCCCGCCTTCGGCGGGCATGACGAACACGTCGACGTTTCCGTCATATTCGCCGGTGAAGGCGATCAGGGAGCCGTCGGGCGAGAAGACGGGGTTGGTCTCGGCGCCGGGGCTCGAGGTCAGGCGCTTGGCCTCTCCGCCGGCGCGCGGCACGGTCCACAGGTCCCCGGCGAACACGAACACGATGTCCGTGCGGGACAAGGCCGGCTTCTGGAAGAGCCAGGGCGTGCCTGAATCCGCGGTCTTGGCCGGGGCGGCCGCGAGAAGCACCAGGAGGCCCAGGGCCAGCCCCGCGGCGATGCTCAGATGACGGGTTTTGGAAATTGTCACTTCGCCCTCCATGCGTGAGGATAAAAAAAATATATAGCGCGGATGAGCCGCCGAAGTCAATCGATCGTCCTCTCGGCATTGACTCCAGGCGGGCTCTTTGTGTAATGTGAAGTCCATCCGGCCGAGCCCGGGAGGGGAGGAAAGGCGATGCCCTCACACGGATGCGACGAAAAGGACCTGGCCCATTACACGTGCCTCAGGACGCCCCGCAAAATCGAAGTCGACGGCTTCCTGGACATCCCGGAGTGGCAGAAGGCGCCGAAGTCGCGCCGCTTTGTCGACCTCGTGACCGGCGTCCCCTGCTTCTTCGAGACGCGCATGGCCTCTCTCTGGGACGATGAAAACCTCTACGTGGCCTTCTGGGTCGAGGAGCCCAACGTCCGGGCCCGCCTGACCGCGCGGGACTCCTTTGTCTGGACCGAGAACGACGTCGAGATCTTCATCGGCGGCGAGGACTGCTACTACGAGTTCCAGATCAATGCTCTCGGCACGGTCTACGAGGTCTTTTATATCTGGCAGGACGCTTACCGGCGGGGGAGCCGGTTCGAGGTCCCCGAGTTCGACCTCCTGACGCGGCGCGTAGATATCCTGGGCGGCTTCCAGGACGCCATGCGCTGCGGCAAGCATCCGCGCGGCGCCCGCTGGGCGTTCATGGATTGGGACTTTCCCGGACTTAAGACCGGGGTTAAGGTGGCGGGCACGATCAACGACCCCACGAACATCGACAAGGGCTGGACGGCCGAAATCGCCTTCCCCTGGCAGGGGATGAAGACGCTCGCCGGGGGCCGCGCCGTCCCGCCGCGCGACGGCGACGCCTGGCGGATGGACTTTTCGCGCTTCGAGCTTCTCGAGTATTGCGGAGTCAAGGCCGAGCCGCATCCAGGGTGGGCCCTCAACCGTCATGGCGTCTACGACTCCCACATTCCGGAGTGCTTTTCTTACATCCACTTCTCAGAGAAGACGGTGGACGGTTGATCCGCGGCGGGGCGAAGGGGACCGGCGCTCCGCCTGGCCGGGCTGTCAAATCCTGAAGCTAAAGATCCGCCATATTGACGCCCAGGCGGGCGAAATCCTTGCGATTAAAGGTCGCGACTCCGGAGCAGGCTGAGGCGCGAGAGCTCGCTGCGATGTAGGCGTCCGCGAACTCTCCCCCCGTCTCTGAAGCAAGGGTCAGGGCGCTTGCGACAAGCGGTTCGTCCGTGAGCGTGAGGCCCGGCATGGAATAAATGGCGTTCAGGATCTCCACGACCTTCGCTCCGGGCGTTTTATAGGCGACTCGGAGCGTCCACGCCAGCTCGAAAAGAACCGGCGGCCCACAAACGAGCCGGATCTGCCCTCTCGCGGCCTTTCCAAGAAGGCCCGCGGCTTTTTCGTGCTGACCTTGATCGTCAACCGTCAAAAACCGGAGGAAAACATTGGCGTCGACAAACCAGGACGTCATGAGCGTTTTTTCCGGTGAGCGGCGATCCCGCGGGCCATGGCCGCGCGTTCGGCTTCCCGGTCCAGGGCCTTTCCGAGGACTCCCCTGAATCGCATGAAATCGGGAGCCGACCGGACGATGATCGTTCCCGTCCGGACCTCGATAAGAACCCGGTCGTGAGGCTTTATCCCCACCGTCCGGCAGGCCGCCGCCGGCAGGGTGATCTGACTTTTCGAAGAAACAGTAGCGACGGTCATGGGCATATCCTTTACTAAATGATAATAACTTTACTAATTATAAAGAGTAAAGATGATCCTGTCAAGAGCGACGATTCCGGCCTTCACAGCTAAAAGACGCGTCGCCTGCGTTCGATGTCTCAGCGCGGGCAGGGAGATCCGGACGGCGCCCTTGACATCGGAACCCGTCCCGCCCTATGTTGGGCTCACTCCAGGGAATCCCGGCTTGGTCTGCGCGAGATTCCGATTCTTGATTTAGGGAGGCAGGCGATGGCTACATCCCGGAAACCATGGATCCTCAGCGCGGCGCTCGTTACGATCATCATCATGGCCGCGGCCTGTTCGCCCGGCGGCAAGCGGGCCCCTGAGAAGACCGCCCCGGTCAAGTTCCCGCTCGAGGAAAAGAGCATCGCCGAACTCCAGGAGATGATGACATCGGGGACCGCGACCTCGGAGAGCCTCGTCACCCTCTATCTCAAGCGGATCGACGAGATCGACCGGAACGGGCCCGGCCTCAATGCGGTCATCGAGACCAACCCCGACGCCCCGGCCATCGCCCGCGATCTCGACCGCGAGCGCCGGGAGAAAGGTCCGCGCGGGCCGCTCCACGGCGTCCCGGTCCTCATCAAGGACAACATCGACACGGCCGACAAGATGGAAACGACGGCCGGCTCGCTTGCGCTCCTGGGGTCGAAGCCCGTCCGCGACGCGTTCGTCGCAGAACGACTGCGGGCCGCCGGCGCCGTGATCATCGGCAAGACGAACCTCAGCGAGTGGGCGAACTTCCGCTCCTCCCGTTCCTCGAGCGGCTGGAGCGGCCGAGGCGGGCAAACCCACAACCCCTACGCGCTCGACCGCAATCCGTCCGGCTCGAGCTCGGGCTCCGCCGCGGCGGTCGCGGCCAGCCTGGCGGCGGCCGGCGTCGGCACCGAGACGGACGGATCGATCGTCTCGCCCGCGTCGGTCTGCGGCATCGTGGGCATCAAGCCGACGGTCGGGCTCGTCAGCCGCTCGGGCATCGTCCCGATCGCCCATTCCCAGGACACGGCCGGGCCGATGGCCCGCACCGTCGCCGACGCGGCGACGCTCCTCGGCGCGATGACGGGGATCGACCCGTCCGACCCCGCGACAAAAGAGAGCAAAGGCCGTTCCCTCACCGACTACCGGGAATTCCTCAAGCCCGGCGGGCTCCGGGGAGCCCGGATCGGCGTCCTGAGGGCGGACTCCTTCAACTTCAGCCCGAAGCTCGCCCCCGTTCTCCGGGCGGCCGTCGAGGCCATGAAAAAAGAGGGCGCCGAGGTCGTCGATCCCGTCGAATTCCCCACGCTCGGCAAGACAGGGGGCTCGGAATACGAAGTCCTTCTCTACGAGTTCAAGGCCGACTTGGCGGCCTATCTCGCGGCCAGGCCGGGCGCCGCGATCCGCGGCGTCGCGGACCTCATTGAGTTCAACCGGAAAAACGCCGACCGGGAAATGCCGTTCTTCGGCCAGGAAGTCCTGGAAGAGGCGGTGAAAAAAGGCCCGCTGACCGACAAGGCCTACCGGGACGCGCTGGCCAAGGACCACGATCTCATGCGGGCCAAGGGCATCGACGCCGTTCTGGCCAAGCACAAGCTCGACGCCCTCGTCGTCCTCACGAACGGGCCGGCCCACATGACCGACCTCGTCAACGGCGACAGGGACACGGGAGGGAGTTCCTCGCTCGCGGCGGTCGCGGGCTACCCCAGTATCACACTCCCGGCCGGCTGGATCGACGGCCTGCCGGTGGGGATCTCGTTCATCGGGAAGGCCTGGAGCGAGCCGGCGCTCGTCAAGCTGGCCTTCGGGCTCGAGCAGGCGCTCGGCATGCGGAAGCCGCCGCGCCTGAATCCGACTGCGGACATCCCGTTCTCGGGATTGGTTCCCACGATATCCAAATAGCTTTTCGATAAAAAAAAGGAAGGGAGAGAGTTCGAATGAAAACCGGGCGATGGATGGTTTGCGCGCTCTTTATCTTAACACTGGTCCTGTCCGTTCGGGCGTGGGATCCCGCGTCCTCGGGGGACCGGGCGAGCCTCGATAAGTTTGTGGCCGCGTCGGTCGACCGGACGGTGTCGCCGCCCTTCTCGTTCACTTACGGCGGGAAAGCGTCCCCGGGATTCATCGGCAAGTGGGCCGTGACGTCCGGCACGCAGCAGGCTCCGGACAGGACCGTGAAGACGGTCGTATACACCGATCCGGCGACCGGGCTCCGGATCACGGTCGTTTACACGATCTACAAAGACTTCCCGGCGGCCGAATGGGTCCTGCGGTTTAAAAACGACGGTGCGGCCGATTCGCCCGTCATCGAAGACCTCCTGGCCTGTGCCGCGGAGTTTGTCGGCCTTCCCGCCGGACCGCTGACCGTCTACCGGGCCTTGGGCAGCGCCGCCGAGCGCTCCGATTTCGCGCCCATTAAAAACGTTCTCGCGGAGAAGGGCGAGGTCCGCTTCGGCCCGTCGGCGGGGCGCTCTTCCGACTCCACGGCCCTGCCGTTCTTCAACATGGCGGCGCCGGGCCAGGGGATCATGGCCGCGATCGGCTGGAGCGGCCGGTGGAAAGCCGCCGTCCGGAAAACGGGCCCGCAGGGCGCGGCCCTTGATGCGGGGATGGATAAAACGCGCTTCCGGCTCCACCCCGGCGAGGAGGTCCGTTCGCCGTCGACGGCGCTCCTCTTCTGGAAGGGGAGCGACCGGCTGGCCGGCCACAACCTGTTCCGCAGGTTCATCCTCGCCCATCACTCGCCGCGCCCCGGCGGGAAACCGCTCGTCCTGCCGATCAACCACGGCGTCGGCTTCGGCGGGCCCTTCCCCTGCAACGAGTACGTTTGCGCCACGGAGAGCTACGCCCTGGCCATGATCGAGCGGCTGCGGCAGTTCGGGATCGAGCCCGATGCCTGCTGGATCGACGCCGGCTGGTACCAGAACCCGACGAGGAACTGGTGGTCGGGTGTCGGCACCTGGGAGGTCAACAAGGCCAATTTCCCGCGCGGCTTGAAACCGGTCACCGAGGCCGCCAAGAAATGGGGAGGAAAGGGCTTCGTGCTGTGGTTCGAGCCCGAGCGCGTCTACGAGGCGACATGGCTCGACCGCGAGCACCCGGAATGGCTGGTGAAAATCCCGGGGAACCCCAACCGCCTCCTCGACCTCGGCAACCCGGCCGCGCTCAAATGGCTGACCGATCACATCTCGAACTTCCTTCAGGCTGAAGGGATCACCATCTACCGCCAGGATTTCAATTTCGACCCGGCCCCCTACTGGCAGGCCATGGACGGTCCGGACCGGATCGGCATCTCCGAGATGAAGCACATCGAGGGGCTGTACGCCTTCTGGGACGGGCTGCTCGCCAGGAACCCGGGCTTGCTCATCGACAACTGCGCCTCGGGCGGGCGGCGGATCGATCTCGAGACGACGAGTCGGAGCATTCCGCTCTGGCGGACCGATTATTCCTACTTCGAGCCCAACGGCTACCAGTGCCATACCTACGGCCTTCACCTCTATCTGCCGGCGAGCGGCACAGGGAACAACAACCCGCAGAAATACTATTTCCGGAGTTCGATGGGCGGCGCCATCGTCATGGGCTGGGAGCTCAACAACTCGTTCAACGTCGGCCAAGCGGTCGAGGACGTCGCCGAATTCCGCGCCCTAAGGCCGTACCTCCTGGGCGATTTCTACCCGCTCACGGAATACTCGACCTCGGACGAGGCCTGGATGGGCTTTCAGTGGGACAGGCCGGAAGAGCGCGACGGGATCGTCCTGGCCTTCCGGAGACAGCTGTCGACCATAGCGTCGATCACCGTCAATCTCCAGGGGCTCGAGGCGTCCGGGGATTACGACGTGTCCTTCGAGGACTATGGGATCACGGTCATGAAGAGCGGCCGCGAGCTCGCGGGGGGGGTCTCGATCAAGATCCCCGAAGCCCCCGGCTCGCTCCTGATTAAGTATCGCCGCGCGCGGTGAAAGACGCGGGGGCTGGTTAGTCCTTTTCTGGGACCGGCTCCTTCCGAAGCTCGTCCTTGAGCACGGCCAGGACTTTCTTGACGACGCCTTCGGTATCCGTTTGCCCCTTGGGGGCCTTTATCCCCCCCTTGGGGGGATTGACCTTGAAGGTGGCCGTGCCGGATTTTTCGTCCAGCTTGGATTCGAGGGTGTATCCTTCGGGCAACACTTTTTTCACATCAGCCGCGGCTCTCTCGTAGGCGGCTTTGTCCTTGAAGCCCCCGCCGGCCTTATAAACGATCGTGACGGCGCTTTTTTCCCCGCTGACGACTTCGACCACATCCGTTTTTTCTCTGCGGCCTTCGGCGTACGTTTCAGCGTATGCCTCGCCTTCCCCCTCTTTCTTCACGACTTTGTAGCGCACGGGATACTCGCCGACGACCTTAATCTTGTTCAGCTGCCGCGAGGTTTTTTCCAGCTGTTCGCCCAGTGCCTTCAGGGATTCTTCGACGGGCTTGAGGTCGTCGCTGATCTCGGGCTTCCGTTCCTTGATCCGGTTCAGCTGGACCTGGACCTCCTCCAATCTCCGCTGGAGTTCCTTGTGGCTGGCGACCTCGGCTTCGGCCGGCACCACGGCATAAGCAGCTGCTGCCGGCGGACGCGGCGCGTAGACGATATCGTATGTTTTCCCCTTCTTTTCAGCCTCGACGACCTGGACAGTCACCGGTGCGATGACTTTCAATTCCTTGACGGCCTTGGCCTCAGGCGCCGCTTCCCGGCTCTTGGTCACCGACACCGAATATATACGGTATTTCTCGCCCGGCTCGATCACCGTGAAAGTTTCGGGGGAGAAGGCCTTCGTAGCCTTGATAGCCTCGACGGGATAGGCGTAGGTGACGACCTTATTCCCGCCCTTCCTGTCGAATTTGAGGACGACCGAAGTTTCCTTTCCGGCCCCGGCCGCTTCGCCCTCCTTCGGAAATGTCAGTTGGCCGTCTGTGACGACAAGACGAAGCTCCTCGCCTTCCTTGAGCACGACGTCCTTGCCGTCGATCTTCAAGGTGATGGTTCTGTCCGGCTCCCCGCTTTCAATGATGACGGGATGCTCAAGGACGACGTTCTTGACGACGTCCCCTTCGCTGAGAACGAGTGAGAAGCGGCCCGGACCAATCTCCCGGGTTGTCAGGACGATGACGCCGAGCTTGCCGGCTTCGGTCTTTTCCTTGGCCGCGGCCTTCTCGGCCTCTTTCTTTTTTTCGGCTTCCTGTTTTTTCTTGGCTTCCTGGCTCTGGGCGACGGTGGCCGTCTCCCGCGTGCTTTCCTGCGCCGCGACGGATTGGGCAACAGGCGGGGCGGCAACCTGAACAGCGGCCGTGGCTGCGCCCTGACGTTCAGGCGCCGGCGCGGCCGGCCGGGCCGAGCCGACCAGCGAAACGACGAAAATAATAGTGACGGTTAGGATTATTCTCGTTCTCATTTTTATCTCCTTGAAGGTCAGTTTCTGTTTGAGAATGGACACCAGCCTGTCGTTGGTCCCGGGCCCGCCGAACATCCCGAGGAGGGCAAGCGAAGGATTCCACGACGGGCCCGCCGTCCGCTTGAACGCCAGGAGGCAGGCGGCGTATATGGAGGGCTTGATCCCGGCCCTCAGCACGAGCTCGTCGCACGCCTTCTCCTGCTCCCTTTTGAGCATCCCGAAAACGGCCCAGATCAGGGGATTGAACCAGAACGCGGCCAGGCTTAGCCGGACGAAGAGCATGACCGCGAAATCGATCCGTTTGACATGGGAGAGCTCGTGGAAGAGGGCGGAAGACCGGCGGTCTTCGTCCCAGTTCCTGGAATCGTCCGGCATGAGGATGACCGGCCTGATCACGCCCCAAGTCAACGGGACGACGATTCTTTTATGGCTCTTGAGTCGGACCCGGCGCTTGAGAGCGACAGTCGAGAGAAAACGGAAAACAAGCCTCTGCCAGACCGAATCGTCCAGAGGGCGGGCCTCCCTGGAAAGCCGAAGGGCCCCGGCGAGGCCCAACGCCAGCCTCAGCAGAAGAACAATCAGCCCGCCGGCCCAGACTTTCGGCAGAAGGTTCCCAAACGAGCGAGTCGGCGGGGAAGAGGAGGCCGCCCGGCCGGCCGCCGCCTGTGGCCCCGGGACCCGGTCCGCCGAAAAGGTCGGATCCGGGGCGCCGCCTATGACGCTCACAGTGGGTTCGATGATCATCCCGGCCCCGGACGCCGTTTCAAGCGCCGGGGTTTCGTCCTTTAGGGACGCCCTGGCGGGAAGAAGCCGGGTCTCCCATCCCCAGTGAAGCGAGGGCGCCAGGGGGATCAAGATGAGGCCCACGAGAAATACGGAAAGGACAAAATGCCTCAGGGCGGCGGAGCGGCGGCGGAGGAGGAAGGCGAGGATAAGCGCCAGGGACAGAACCGCGGTGGTCTTGATTGAGTACTCGGCGAGAAGGCCGAGCCACCGCGCATCCGCGAGCCAGCTCAAGGCTATCTCCCTTCTTTCCGGGCCTTCTCGACGAGCTCGAGGAGGCGCGCATAATCTTTTTCCGACAGATTGTCTTCCGAGATGTCGAGCAGGGCGGCGACGACGTCCTCGGTGGAATTGGCGAAAAAGGTTTTCAGGAGATTCTGAAGGGCCCCGCGTCGGGCTTTGTCCCGGGGGAGGGTGGGCGCGAACACATAGCGCGGGCCGTCCTGGCGGTGAGACAGGTGGCCCTTCTGCTCGAGGACGCGCAGGAGGGCCCGGACCGCCGAGTAACTGGGCGGAGAGGGCAGGCGTTCCAGGACCTGGACGGCGGAGGCCTCGTTCATCTCGTAAATGATATCCATGATCTGCCGCTCTCTCCGGCTCAGGTTCTGTTGACCTTTCATGGCGTCCCCTTTCGTTCGCCCTTTTATATGCTAAATATTTAGCATGCTAAAATATTAGCACTACCCGCAGGCCTTGTCAAGTGGTTTTGCTAATTTTTTAGCACTCCGGGTCTTCTAACGGCAGTCCACCCCGGAGCGTTGCGGGACATCCCGATGTTTTTCCTTGGCTTTTGCCCGGTCATGTTTCTCACGGGGGCCGGTTCTTTCGCGGCCGGGCCGGAGTAGTCTGGGGTGCGACAGTCTTTTATTTTCCCACCCTATTCGGATAGAATCGTCACGGCACTGACGAGCAAGTGAGGACAATCATGCCCGAAACCGCGCAGAAGAAAAAAAGGAAACTCTCCCGCTGCTGGGGCGACGGCGACGACCCGCGGATGACCGACTATCACGACAAGGAATGGGGGACCCCTCTCCACGACGATCGCATGATCTTCGAATTCCTGATCCTCGAAGGCATGCAGGCCGGGCTGAGCTGGCGGACGATCCTTTACAAGCGGGACAACTTCCGCAAAGCCTTCCACAATTTCGACCCGGCCAAGGTCGCCCGCTACACAGCCCGCGACGTCCGCCGCCTTCTCGCCGATGCCGGCATCATCCGGAACAAGCTGAAGATACTGGCCGCGATCAGCAACGCCCAGCGGTTTCTCGAAGTCCGGAACGAATTCGGCTCCTTTGACCGTTACATCTGGGGCTTTGCGGGCGGGAAGCCTGTCGTCAACCGGCTGAAGTCCTTCGCCAAGATGCCCGCCCGGACGGAGCTATCCGATCTCATCAGCCAGGACCTCAAGGCGCGCGGCTTCAAGTTCGTCGGCTCGACGATCGTCTATTCGCACCTCCAGGCGACGGGCGTGGTCAATGATCACCTCGTCACCTGCTTCCGTTATCATGAACTAATACGAGCATCTAAGCGGGGCGGCACCGGGGCCGCCTGAAAGACCCCGTTGCGGAGGGGGGGCCCGGCGGCTTATCCGACGGGGGGAACCGACGAAACTGGTTCCCGGGGTGCGGGGGATAAGGGTGGCCCCGGTGCCGCCCCGCGGTGGACTTCACCATTCCGCCCCGTCTGTGTTATAACCGTCCCCGAAGGAGCGCCCGTGATCGAACTCAACCATGTTTCCAAGAGCTACAACAAAGGCCGGATCAAAGCCGTCGACGACCTAACCCTAACCGTGCGGCCCGGCGAGATCTTCGGCTTTCTGGGACCCAACGGCGCCGGCAAGACGACGACGATCAAGCTCATGGTCGGCCTGCTCCGTCCCGACTCCGGGACGATCGCCGTCGACGGCCTCGACGTTCAGAAAGACGCCCTGAAATGCAAGGCCCTCACGACCTACGTCCCCGACTACCCCGCCGTTTATGAGCGCCTGACCGGGCTCGAATACCTCAATTTCATCGGCGACGTTTACGGGGTGCCGAAGGCCGAACGGCTCGACCGGATCGGGAAATGGCTCGATATCTTCGAGCTCTCCTCCGCCGTCACGAACCCCATCCAGAGCTATTCGCACGGCATGAAACAGAAAATCGTCCTGACCGCCGCCCTACTCCCCGCGCCCCGGGTCATGGTCCTCGACGAGCCCCTGGTCGGGCTCGACCCCCGCGCCGCCCACTCCCTCAAGGAGCTCATGAGGGAGCACTGCGACCAGGGCAAGACGCTCTTCTTCTCGACCCATATCATGGAAGTGGCCGAGAAGCTCTGCGACCGGATCGGGATCATCAACAAGGGCCGGCTCGTCGCCTGCGGGAGCATGGAGGAGCTCAAGGCGCTCGACCGTTCGGAACGGTCGCTCGAGGCAATCTTCTTGGAGCTCACCGAGAAATGAGCCGCCTCCCGACCCTCATCCGCGCCGGCCTCCGGTCGAATTTCGGCCTGTCCGTCCTCCGCCACCGGATCTTCAAGGAGAAGAAGGACCGCTGGCTCGTCCCGATCTTCGGGTTCGCCGCGCTCGCCGTTCTGCCGTCGATCTACGGGCTCATCCTCCTCATCCAGAATATTTACCTTGCCCTCAAGCCCCTCGGCCAGGAGCGCGCCCTCCTGACCTTGGGCATCATGGCCGGCCAGCTTTTCATCCTGCTCTTCGGGCTCTATTACGTAATCTCGGCCTTTTATTTTTCCCGGGACCTCGAATTCCTGATCCCCCTGCCGCTTAAGCCATTCGAGGTCATGGCCTCGAAGTTCGCCGTGATCATGATCAACGAATATCTCACGGTCATGGTCATCGTCCTGCCCGTCCTCATCGGCTATGGGGTTCTGGCGCGCGGGGGCCTGTCCTACTGGACGAACGGCCTGCTCGTTTATCTCTTCCTGCCGGTCATTCCCCTTGCGGTCGTCTCGATCCTGGTCGTCGCCCTGATGCGCGTCGTCAATATCAGCCGCAAGAAGGACGCCCTGATCCTCGCCGGCAGCGTGCTCCTGATCTCGGTGGGCATAGGGTTTCAATTCCTGCTGGGCCGGTCCAGCCGCGACGGGCTCAGCGGCCAGGCCATGACGAGCTTCTTCACCTCGCCGGACAGCCTCCTTAACCGGGTCGGCTCGCGCTTCCCACCGAGCATCTGGGCGACCAAGGCCATCGCCGGCGGCTTTTCAGCCTCGGGGCTCTTGAACCTGGCGCTCTTCATCGGGACGTCGCTCCTGCTCTTCGCGGCCATCCTGATTATTTCCGAGAAGCTTTTCTACCGGGGTCTCGTCGGGCTCGGAGAAGTCTCCGGCCGCCGGCGGACGCTGTCCCGGGCCCAGATGGCCCAGCGGGTCTCTTCGGGCCTTCATCCCGTGCGCGCGATCTTCGCCCGGGAGTGGAGGATCATGAACCGCACGCCGATTTTCCTGCTCAACGGAACCCTCACCGTCGTCATCGTCCCCCTCGTCTTCATCCTGATGGCCACGACCGGAGGGGGGAGGGGAGACGCCGGGTCCATTCTCAAGGTCATGACGTCCGCTCAACCCCTCTTCGTCATCCTGGCGTCGGCCGGCTTCATGGTCGTCTGCGGCAGCTTGAACGGCACGTCTTCGTCGGCGTTTTCGAGGGAGGGCGCCCAGTTCTGGATATCACGCGTGATCCCCGTCGCGCCCAGGGACCAGGTCGCGGCCAAGTTCCTGCACTCTTATCTCGTGTCTATCTTGGGAACGGTCGCCGCCTCGGTCGTCGCCGTGGCGATGCTTCACATCAACGCCGCCCACCTGGCCGCGGCCGCCGGGCTTTCGCTCGTCGCGGGCGTTTTGCTCACGGCCCTCGGCATGATCATCGACCTGGCCCGTCCGCTCCTCGACTGGACGAATCCCCAGAAAGCCATCAAACAGAACCTGAACGTCCTTTTCGCGATGTGCGCCGATATCGGCATCCTGACGGCCCTGTTCTTCGCGATCCGCTTCATGATCCGGGCGGGATTATCGAACGGCGCTATCCTCGCCGCGCTCTACGTGGTCCTAGTCGCGCTCTCCGGCCTGAGCTACGCCGCCCTGGTGAAATTCGCCGGGAAACGCTACCGCGAGATCGAAGTCTAGACCGGGGCCCGTTTCAAGCCTTGCCGAGGACCATGGCCAGGAGCGCCATCCGCACGTAGAGCCCGTATTCCATCTGGCGGAAATAGGCCGCGCGCGGGTCGTCGTCGAAATCGTGGCTGATCTCGGTGACGCGCGGGAGGGGGTGCATGACGATCATCCGCTCTCGGGCCGGCTTCATGACCTCGGGGTTGACGATGAAGGCTTCCTTCACGTTCTCGTAGACGGACTGGTCTTCGAACCGTTCCTTCTGGACGCGCGTCACGTAGAGAACGTCGGTTTGGGGCAGAGCGTCTTCGAGCTTCGAGAACTCGGCCTGGGGCACGTCCTTCGAGGCGACTTCGTCCATGACGTCCTTGGGCATCCGCAGGATCTCGGGCGCGACGTAATTCAGGCGGGTCCCGTCGAACCGCGTCAGGATTCGGGCCAGCGAATGGACCGTGCGGCCGTACTTGAGGTCGCCGAGCATGGTCACCGTCAGGTTGTCGAGGCTGCCCAGTTCCTCGCGGATGGTGAAGGTGTCAAGGAGCGCCTGGGTCGGGTGCTCGCCGACGCCGTCACCCGCGTTGATGACGGGCTTCTTGGCGTACTTGGCCGCGAGCGCCGCCGAACCGACTTCGGGATGGCGGATGACGATCACGTCGGCGTAGCAGCCGAGCGTCCGCACGGTGTCGGGCAGGCTCTCGCCCTTGGCCACGGAAGAGAATTTGACCTCGCTGATATTGATGACCGCTCCGCCAAGCCTTTGCATGGCGGCCATGAACGACGAGGACGTCCGTGTGGACGGTTCGTAGAAGAGGTTGGCCAGGATCTTGCCCTTGAGCAGGTCGAACGTGCCGACGCGCTCGACCATGTTGCGCATCTCGTGGGCGACGGCGAAGATGTATTCCAGGTCCGCCCGGCTGAACTGCCTGACCGACAGGATATCCTTGCCGTACCAGGGCGCGGTCTGCTGGTCGCCGAACGGAAGATGAGGATTCTTGGCTTTCGTGGGCATGTTGGCTCCTTTTGTCCGCAAGGAATATAGCGCCGCGCCCCGCGTCGTGTCAATATCGCATTAAAGGTCGGACGGGTCCTGTCCCAAGGCAACAGTCGGAGGGGCTGAGAGGCTGGCCTCCACTCCAGAGTGCGTCTTGCGCTAAGCCGCACATGACGTTCCGGCCATTCCCCTCAGCCCCTCCTTGTGCCCCGGATCAACGGAGCCTAACCAGGATTTGCAGGGACCCCGTTTGACTTCTTCAGAGGCAGTGATTTAACATGCCCGCGCACAGAATGAACGAAAAGCACCGGAGAATCCTGCGGACCGCGAGTCCGGCCGTCATCCCACTCACGGTTTTTGGCGTTGCCCTGGCCCTGCTCAGCCTTCTCCACACCCCTTACGCGAACTGGCTCAAGGTGGAGGCGCCGGCGTACGCCGTCGTCGGCCGTCCCCTGGACGTCCGGCTCACGTTGGGCGAAGTGCCCGAATCGTCCCTCCTTGTCGTCAACATCTACCTGCTCGGGAAAAACCATGCCGGGGTGGGACGCCTGCCGGCGCCCAGCCCGCCGGTCCCGGCCCGGAGCGGCGGCGTCTATTCGTTCCGGATCGATGTCAAGGAAGTGGAGAAGTTGGCCCTGATTCAGCTCGTCATCTACCTGACGCCGACAGGCGACTGGGAGCTTAGGACGCACGGCGCAAGCTCCGCGGGCATCCCCGTCAAAGCCGCCGGGAGCCCGCCGGCCGGCCCCGCGCTCAGGGCCTACCGGGCCTCCATCATTCTCAGGTCCCCGCATCCGGAGGCCGTCTTCCGGCCAGGAGCCCGTCCTGACGGACCCGGCGTCCCGGCGGCGCCACGGGGCCCCTTCCGATTCGTCCTTTTCGGCCTGCTCGGGTCGACCGGCCTTGTCTGCCTGGCCCGGATGATGCGCGGACGGCGCCGACCCGGCCGGGGCGCGGCGGGCGGCCGTCTGTTCTGGCTGGCCGCGGCCACCGTGCTCTTCGCGGCCGTTTTCTGGGAGGTCTTCAATTTGGAGGAGCGCCTTTCGACGTGGGGACGGAGAATCATCGTCGACCTGGATGTCTATTATTTCCGCCAGTCTTATCAAAAGGCAGTGATCGCCCTGATCGCCGCCGGGTTCGCCGGCGTCCTGCTTCTCTCTTCCAGGGCGATCTCCCGGAACCGAGCCGGCCTTTATCCGGCTCTGGCCGGCCTGGCGCTCGCGGGCTATGGTTGTCTGGCGCTGGCCGGGGCGCTGTCCTTTCATTACATGGACGTCGTGAAAAGCATTTCCCTGGCCCGGATTCCCCTCATCGATATCGTCAAGGCCGCCTGTGCCGGGGCCGTCTTCATCCTCGGCCTTATCGCCCCCTCTGGCCCGGGCCGCCGATGAGAGCATTCCGTCGTCAAGGGAGCTTTAGTGAAAACAATATGATATAATCCCGGCTCGTGGATGTCATGTCCAAAATGGAGAATATACAGCCCTTCGGCCCGGCTCCACGATGAGACCTAGGAGGGTCCGCGGATGAAGGTTCTCGAGATCCGGGGGGGAACCGGGACCTCGAAGATCCTCATCGGCGAGCGAATCCAGAACCTTCCCTTTTACATTCCCGGCGCCCGCACCATCTTCGTCACCGATCAGACCGTCCGCCGCCTTTTTCCGGACGTCTTCTCCGGATACGTCACGATCGACAAGCGCGCGATCCTGGATGCGGTCCGGCGGGACAAAAAAAGGACGGGGGCCAAGATCAAGTTCGTTTTTCTCAAGGGCATCGGGGAGCCCGCCATCGAGGATCTCGATTTCGAGGAACTGGAGGGGTACATCCATGATCTGCGTTAGCATCGCCGAACCGACCCTGGAAGATTGCCTGGCCGCCGTCAGAGGGCTCGACTTCGTCGAGGTCCGCATCGACAAGACCGGATTGGCGCTCGCCGAAGTCAAGCAGCTTTTCGCCGAACCCGTCAAGATGATCGCGACCTGCCGGCCGGGAACGCGGACGGAAGAGGAGAGGCTGGCGGCCCTCCTCGCGGCCATCGCCTCCGGCGCGGCCTACGTCGACATCGAGGTCGACGCCCCGCGCGCTTCCCGGGAGGCCGTTCTGGCGGCGGCCCGGGAGAAGGGCTGCCGCGTCATCGTCTCCTACCACAATTTCACGGAAACTCCGCTCAAGCATCATCTCCTGCAGGTCATCGAAGAATGCTTCGACCTGGGCGCCGACATCGCCAAGATCATCTGCCGGGTCCAGAACTCTCAGGACTGCGTCCGGATGCTGTCCCTCTACGAATCGAGGAAGAACGTCATCGCCCTCGGCATGGGGCCGCTCGGGGTGATCACCCGGATCGCGGCGCCCTTTCTCGGCGCTCCGCTGACCTACGCCTCCCTGGCCCCCGGGAAAGAAACGGCCGAGGGACAGCCGGACCTCAAGACCCTCGAAGCGGTCATGAAGTTTGTCCGACATGGATAAGTTCGGGCTCTTCGCCGTTGATTCGGCGCCCGGATTTTCGATATAATTCGGCCTTCTCGCCATGAGACGTGAACGCGGCGGGCCATGCCGTTTCTCCCTCCCCGGTCCGCGCCACACCCATGCCCTTCATCACGACGCCGCGGTCCGGAGCCTCTCCCGTGCCGCGGACGCCAGCCCATCCCCAAGGAGGACCCCATGAAAGAGCGCTTGAAAACCATTGGACGAATAGCGTTTCTCCTGATCATGACCCTGGCCCTGGCCGGCCCCTTCTCGGCGCAGAACTCGCCCCAGAACGCGCCGGCGGACCCGAACCAGGCCCTCATCAAACATCTGAAATGGCGCAACGTCGGCCCGGCCAACATGGTCGGCCGCATATCGGCCTTCGAGGGCTTGGACAGCGACTTCTCGAACGTCCTCGTCGCCGGCGCCGCCGGGGGCGTCTTCAAGTCCGTGAACGCCGGCACCACCTGGGAGCCGATCTTCGATAAATACGGCTCGTCCTCGATCGGCGACGTCAAGTTCTTCCAGAAGGACCCGAACATCATCTGGGTCGGGACGGGAGAGGCCTGCGTCCGGAACAGCGTCTCCTGGGGGGACGGCGTCTATAAATCCACGGACGGCGGCAAGACGTTCGCCCGGATGGGCCTCGAAACGACGCAGACGATCGGCCGCATCCGGACTCACCCGACGGACCCCAAAATCGTCTATGTCGCCGCTTCCGGCCATCCCTGGGGATATACGGGGGACCGCGGCCTGTTCAAGACGACGGACGGCGGTGCAACCTGGACCAAGCTCGCCGGCGGCCTGCCCAACGACGGGAAGACGGGCGCGGTCGACCTGGTCATGGACCCGACGAACCCGGACATCCTCTTCGTGACCTTCTGGCAGCGGCTCCGCCAGCCCTGGCGCTTCGACTCCGGCGGGCCGAACGGCGGCATTTTTAAGACGACGGACGGCGGCGCGACCTGGACCAAGCTCACCCAAGGACTGCCGACGGGCGACACCGGCCGCATCGGCATCGCCATCTCCCGTTCGAACCCCAAGGTCCTGATGGCCGTCATCGAGGCCAATTTCCAGCCGACCGCCCAGATCCGGATCGACAACACCCAGACCAAGCCCAATCCGGATTACGCCGACATGACCAAGCTCGGAACGGGCGTTTACCGCTCGGAGGACGGCGGCGCGACCTGGCAGTTCGTGAACCGGATGAACAACCGGCCGTTCTATTACAGCCATATTTATATCAACCCGCTCGAGGACAAGTGGGTGTACTTCCTGACGACGAACCTCAACTTCTCGAGCGACGGCGGCAAGACTTGGACCCAGGTCGGCGGGCTCCATCCCGATTTCCATGCCATGTGGCTTGACCCGATGAACAAGAACCGGTTCTTCGTCGGTCAGGACGGCGGAGCGTCCATCACCTACGACAACGGCAAGACCTGGGTGTTCTACGACAACCTCTGTCTGGCCCAGTTCTACGCCGTGAGCGCCGACATGCGCAACCCTTACTATGTTTACGGCGGCCTCCAGGACAACGGGACCTGGGGCGGCCCCTCGATGAGCCGCGAAGGCGTCGTCCTGACGGACTTCTGGTTCAACATCGGCGGCGGCGACGGCTTCCATACCCAAAACGACCCGACCGACTGGCACACGGCCTACTGCGAGAGCCAGGGCGGCCAGGCCAGTCGGGTGAACGTCGAGACCCGGGAGGCGAAGAGCATCCGGCCGACGCAGTCGAACGTCATCAACTACAAGGAGTTCTACGCCGAGCAGCCCGCAGCCAAGCCGGGCGCCAAACCCGGCGCCAAGCCGGCCGGAAAACCGGCCGAGAAACCGGCGGTCAAGCCGCCCGCGCCCGGGCAGAAGCCGGGGGCCAAGGTGGAGCCGGTGATGGGCCCCGAAGAAGCGATGATGTCCATGGGTCAACAGCGCAGCCCGCTTCGCTTCAACTGGAGCACGCCCATCGTCATGTCTCCGCACAACCCGCGAACGATCTACATGGGCGGAAACCACGTCTTCCGGTCGCTCGACCGCGGCGACCACTGGATGATCATCAGTCCCGACTTGACAACGAACGACAAGACCAAGTACGCGCCCGACAGCCCCGAAGCGGTCGCGATTGAGAAAGCCAAACACTTGCCCGATAAGCCGTCCGGCGGCATCACCCGGGACGTGACCGGCGCCGAGACGCACTGCACGATCATCAGCATCTCCGAATCGCCGCTCGTCCCCGGCCTGATCTGGGCCGGCACCGACGACGGTAACGTTCAGCTCACGCGGAACGACGGGGGCGCGTGGGCCAACGTCCGGGCCGCGATCCCGAACGTCCCCAAAGGGACCTGGGTCAGCCGCGTCGAGGCGTCACGTTTCGACGCCGGCACGGCATACGTGACTTTCGACGGCCACCGGAGCGACGATTTCCATACGTACGTTTTCAAAACGACGGACTACGGCAAGACCTGGACGAACATCATAGGGAACATCCGCGACGGGCAGCCGGTCTACGTCATCCGCGAGGACCTCAAGCGCAAGGATCTGCTCTTCCTGGGGACGGAATACGGAGCCTTCGTCAGCTTCGACGGCGGCAAGGCCTGGTCGAGCCTCAGCCTCAACCTGCCGGTCGTCCCGGTCCACGACCTCCTCATCCACCCGCGCGATAACGACCTCATCGCGGCGACGCACGGGCGCGGCATCTGGATCATGGACGACGTCACGGCCCTGCGGCTCGCGACGGACACGGTCCTCAACCAGGACGCCGCGCTCTTCGACGTCAACAAGCCGGCCACCCGCTGGATCCAGGCCGGGCGCGGCGGATACAGCCGGGGCGACCTATTCTTCAAGGGGGAGAATCCTCCGTACGGCGCCCTGATCCACTTCTTTGTCAAGGCCAAGCCGGACAAACCGGCCACGCTCGAGATCACGGACGCCACGGGCGCCCTCAAGACGACCTACCTTCTCGACGCCCTCGAGCCGGGAGTCACCCGCATCGCCTGGGACCTGCGGTTCGACCAGCCGGCGGCGTCCGTCCAGGGCATGGCCTCGAACCTCAAGAAACAGATCGAGGCCGCCCTCCTGCGGTCCGACCTCACGGCCGAGCAGAAGACCACCCTCCAGAACGCCCAAAAGGCCCTCGAGCAGTACGGGACGAACTTCCGGAAGTACATGGAGATCCAGCGGAGCGTCGCGCCCATCATCCGCGCGGGCGGGGGCTTCTACGGAGGCGGAGGGGGCATGGGAGGCCGCGGCATGGGCGGGCAGATGGCCGAGGCGGGCACGTATGTCGTCAAGTTGACCGTCGGCGGCAAGACGTACACTGGCAAGGTCTCGGTCAAGCTCGACCCGATCCAGGAGGCCCAGGGGAACTGATCACTCTATTTCGGTGACACATAACTAATTACCGAAATAGGCGAGGTCCCGCCAGGGTGCGTGCTCAGCTGGAGCCTCAATCCCCAAAAGCATACCCGGAAGGCTAAACCGTGCCACCCATCCGAATAATCTAAGTAATCTAGCTAACTCGCTTGCCGTGGATGGGGGACTCCCGAAGCATGGTCGCGAGGATGATGGCCAGGACCGTCAGCCCGGCCAGGCCGAGGAGCGGGGCCGTCATGGACTTGGTCACGGGCGATTTGAGCGCGTCCATGCCCAGGATGAAGGCGATCCCGGAAATCTGTCCCATGACCAGGAGCAGGCTGTTCGACGTCCCCTCGGGCGCCGGGTGGGTGATCTCGGCAGCGTACTGAAAACCGATCGGTCCGGCGCTCAACAGGAAGAATCCGAGGACGAAACCGGAGATGAGCAGAAGCCCGTAGCTCGCTGCGAAGGTGATCCCCAGCAGCCCCGGCAGGAGCCCGATGAGGGCCAGTAGGATGAAGGGTTTGCGGCGCCGCAGTTTGTCCGAGAAGAGCGGGACGACGATGGCTCCGGCGATGCCCCCGATGAGCATCAGGGCGCCGAGCATCCCGGCCTGGGTGATGGAGAAGCCGCGCGGTCGGATGATGTCCTCGACCCACGTCGAAACGCTGTTGAAGAGGCCCAGCCCGACGAAGAACATGACCAGGAGAAAGAGGAAATCGCGCTGGCGGAGCATGGACTTGAGGCCGTCGAGCATCAATACGCGTTCGTCGCGTCCGGGCGGCGTGGGCGGGTGCTCCCGGGCGAGGACGAGGAAGATGACCGTGCCGGCCGCCGTGGCGATGCCGTAGGCGAGGAGCATGCGCGGGATGCCGATGCGCAGGACGAGGTAGGGGCTTAGCAGCATGGCCGCCAAGGGACCGAGGTAGAGCGCCAGCGTGCCGAGCCCGGAGGAGGTGGCCCGTTCTTCGGCCGGAAACCAGCGGGCCGCGATCTTGGTGATGGACCCGATGACGAAGGGCTGGCCGGCGGCGATGCCGATTTGCGACAGGAACACGACCGTGAAATTCGAGGCGAAGATCCCCCGGGTCATGGCGAAGACGGCGCTCAGCACGGCGCCGATCCCGACGGCGGTCTTGAACCCCCAGGTGTCGATGGCCCAGGCCGACGGCAGGACCATCACGATGTAGACGATCATGAAGATCATGGAGAGCAAGCCGATCTGGAGGTCCGACGTGCCGTAGAACTTGGCGGCCGCGCTCGTGACCGGCGCGAAGGTGATCCATAGCACCTGCGTCATTAGGGCGATGAGCACGAACGAGAGCAAAACCACCCAGCGGTAGCCGTAGACTTTGGGTTTTTCCTGGTCCATCCGTGCCTCCTTCGGGCAGTCGGCGTGCCCGGCCATCCCGGACCGAGTCTGAGAGGGATATCCCTTTCCTTATACGCTTCCTCTCCGGCGGTTTCCAGCGTTTTCAGGAGGGACAGATTTCTGGGGGGCCGACGGGATCCCGGGGCAGGGATGCGGAGTTCGCTAGTAATTTATCGAAAATAAATAGGATAGAAAAAAGGTGACACACAACCAACTACGCTCCGCGACGCTCAGGAGCGCCTATTTCGGTAATTCGTTGTGTGTCACCGAATTAATCACTTATCCGCTATGGTGAACGCGGTCGCGTAGACCAGTCTCGAGATCTTCTCGATCAGGTCGCCGCTCACTTTCTCCACACTGTCGCTCGTCTGGTGGTAATCCTCCGTCATGGCCGCGATCGCGAAGAGCCACGGAACGTCGACGGCGCCGAACGAGGAATGGTCGCTCCCGCCGCCGCCGCGCTCCTGGCCCGACGATTCCCGCAGGAAGAGGTCGAGCCCGACGTACTGGTCGACGGCGCGGATGACGTCGGCGAAGCCGCCCTTGGCCGTGAACGAGACGGGCAGGAAGGTAGCCGGATGGACCTTTTTCAGGAGGTCCTGGCCGCCGGGGAAGTTGAACATCCGGGCTGCCCCGGCGATCGTCTGGTCGTTATACGGCCGGCTGATCATGTCGAGGTTGAGATAGGCCACGGTCTTGGCCAACGGGAAGGCTGGATTCAGCGTGTAGTAGCGGGAGCCGAGAAGGCCCTGCTCTTCGCCCGCCCAGAGGCAGAAGACCACGGTCCGCTTGGGCTTCTGGGGGTTCGTGGCGAAGGCGTGGGCCAGGTTCATGACCCCCACCGAGCCCGAGCCGTCATCGTCGGCGCCGTTATAAACGTAGCCGTCGAACGCGCCGAGGTGATCGAGGTGGCCGCCCACAATCACGACCTCGTCCTTGAGCTTCGGGTCCGAGCCCTCGATGAAGCCGACAACGTTGGTGCCGCGGATGAGCTGCGATTTGAGGGTCGTCGAAACGGTCAGGGCCGCGCCGGGGATGACCATCGAGGCGGGCTTGGCCGTCGTCTCGATCTTTTTCTGCAGGTCCGCGAGCTTCATGCCGGTCGGTTCGAGCAGGGCGTCGGCCATGCTCCGGGTGATGGAGACGACGGACGAGCGCTCAAAGGGCATGGTGGCGGCGAGGCCGGGGATGATGAGCCGGCGCCGCGGCCGCGTGTCGATCGGCCGGTCGTCGTTGATGTGCCGCGGCCGGAGCTGGTTTCTGAAGAAGTCGGCGTCCTTGCCGGTGTTTGAGACCTGGAGGATCGCGGCGGGGCCGAGCTTGGCGATTTCCTGGATCTTATTGAAGCGGGCGCCTCCCATGGCCATGGGCGGTCCGGCAGGGGCGGCCTGGGGGAAGTACTTGTCCTTGAGCTCTTTTGTCTTCTGGAAGGGCGAGTCGGGGTTGTCCCGGCCGGGGGCCTCGGAGATGATGAGGACGATCTTGCCCTTGACGTCGAGGTTCTTGAATTCCTCAAAGCCGATGGACTTTTCCGTGAGGCCGTAGCCCGCGAAGACGACCGGGGCGGTCAGGGTTTCGCCGGTCGAGGACATGCTCGAGTAGTCGAGGCCGGGCTGGAAGGGCCGCGTTTTCACGGCGTCTCCCTTGTGGAATTCGAGCGTGATCTGGCTCGACGATTCCGTGATCTCCTGGAGCGCGAAGTCCTGGAGATAGGTTTTCTCGGGCGGGGTGGCCGGCTGGGCCGGGGCGCCCATGCCCCTCCTCATTCCGCCGCGGCCGGGCAGGTCGCCGGCGGGCTTGACCTTCCACAGGGCGAACAGAGAGGCCGCGTAGTCGGCGGCGAGTTGGTAGCCCCGCGTCCCGGTCTCCCGGCCTTCCATAAGGTCGGAGGAGATGTAGGTCAGCATGGTGATCGAATCCTTGGCCGTAATGGATTCGAAGCCGGCCCTCATGATGTCGGGGGCGGGCAGGGGCTTTTCGACAAGAATGAGGTTCTTGGCGAGGTCTTCGGGCTTGGGCTGGGGCTGCTGGGGGACCTGGGCGCTGATCGTGAACGCCAGGAGCGCGAACAGCAGGACAGCCAGAACGGGCTTTTTCATGCGATATTCCTCCTCATAAACTAATCGCCTGTTTAGACGGCGGAGGGAGGATTTTCTTCCCAGGCTCGATCGGGAACCATCCGGGGTCCTCCCCGCGTATAAGTATATGGAGCATACGCCGAAGGCGTGACCCGGCCTGGGCCGGGGAAAGAGAGGAACGCGCATGACCATGAAATGCATCGGGCGAATCGTCGTCCTGGCGGCGTTCGGGCTTGCGCTGGCCTCAGCGGCCCAGAAGAAAAGGCCTGCTGCCAACGAGATCTGGCTGGCGGGACGGCAGACCGTGACCGTCGAGAACTTTGAGGCCCGCGGCCCAATCCTCGACATCGGCGGGGGAGGCGAGGGCGTGATCGGTCAGCTTAAGGGAACTCAGGTCATCGCCATTGACCTCAGCAAGCGCGAGCTCGAAGAAGCCCCGCCGGGCCCCCTCGTCAAGATCGTCATGGATGCCCGGGACCTGAAGTTCCTGGACTGCGCTTTCGATACGACCACGGTCTTTTTTACATTCATGTACATCTCGGGCGCGGACCACGAGCAGGTTTTCCGGGAGATTTTCCGGGTCCTTCGGCCGGGCGGCCGGCTGCTGGTATGGGACGTCGTTTTCCCGAAGATCGAGGACGTCGGGAAAAAATCCGCCCTCTTCTGGTTCTCCTTCAAGCTGCCCGAACGGACGGTCAATACGGGATACGGCGTCAAGATCCCGCCGGGAGAGCAGGGCCTGCCGCATTTTGAGGAACTGGCGCAGAAAGCCGGGTTCGCCGTTATCGCCAAGAAGACCGACCAGAAATGGTTTTTCCTCGAGCTGTCCAAGCCGGCGGCCAAATAGAATCATTAATTACGGTGACACATAACTAAATACCTTAATTAGGTCCCCGTGCCTATTTCGGTAATTAGTTATGTGTCACCGAAATATAAATATAACCGTTGGGCCCGTCCCGTCGCGGGCTTTCCTTTAATCCCGGGTTATTGTATAAAAATGCCTTCAGCCCCGATCGCGAGGAGGTCAGCCATGACATCGTCCCCCCGGTTACGAATCACCCTTTATGCAATTCTTGCGGCCGTCGTCTTTTGGCTCGCGGCGCCGCCGTCCGGCTCGGGCCTGACCCCGAAGCCGCCTGTCCCGCCGCCCGGGCTCGACGCGGAAGCCGCCCGGATCATGACGGCCTTCGAGGTTCCGGGGATTGCGCTGGCCATCGTCAAGGACGGCCGTGTCGTTGTGGCCAAAGGCTATGGCGTTCGCAAGCTCGGTGAGCCGGCGCACGTTGACGCGCAAACGCTTTTCGGCATCGCCTCGAACACCAAGGTCTTTACGGCCTCGGCCCTCGGCCTTCTCGTCGAAGAAGGGAAGCTCGCCTGGGACGCGCCGGTCATCAACTACCTGCCCTGGTTCGCGATGTACGACCCGTACGTGACGCGGGAGATCACCGTCCGCGACCTCCTCGTCCATAGGAGCGGCCTGGGGCTCGGCGCGGGCGACCTTCTCTTCTGGCCGCCGACGACCTATGACCGCAAAGAGATCGTCCGGCGCCTGCGCTACATCAAGCCGGCGACCTCGTTCAGGTATGCCTACGCTTATGACAACCTGCTCTACTCCGTGGCTGGGGAGGTC
Organism: Candidatus Aminicenantales bacterium; assembly: GCA_049513915.1. Taxonomy (GTDB): domain Bacteria; phylum Acidobacteriota; class Aminicenantia; order Aminicenantales; family Saccharicenantaceae; genus DATKJS01. The sequence goes on from JBEKVN010000001.1 coordinate 128,978, forward strand.
ATCGAGGCCGTGAGCGGCAAGGTCTGGGAGGATTTCGTCAAGGAACGGATCCTGGCCAAGGTCGGGATGACTTGGTCGAACGTCCGCCATTCCGCGTCGGCCGAGAGCGGCAACGTCGCGGCCACGCACGCCAAGATCGACGGGGTCGTCCGGCTCGTCAAACCGTCCACGAACGACAACACGAACCCGGCTGGGGGCATCAACTCGTGCGCCGAGGACATGGCCAAGTGGATGCTCGTCCTGCTCGGCCGCGGACAGCTCGCGGACGGGACGCGGCTTTTCTCGGAACGGACCTACCGCCAGCTGACGGGCTATGTGACGCCCATGCCCCTTGGGGATCCGCCCGCTGAGCTGGCCCCGTTGAAGTCCAACTTCAACGGGTACGCCCTGGGCCTGCGCCTTAGGGACTACCGCGGCCTGAAGGTCGTCACCCACACCGGAGGGCTGGCGGGGTACGTGTCCCAGGTCTATCTCATCCCGGAGCGGAATTTGGGGATCGCCGTCCTCACGAACCAGGAAGCGGAGGAGGCCTTCGCCGCGCTTACGATGTTCGTCGCGGATTATTACCTGGAGGCCCCGAAGACGGACTGGCTCGCCGCCTATCTCAAGGTCCAGGCGCGGAACGAGGCCCAGACCGCCGAGACGGTGAAGAAGGCGGGTGCTGCGCGCGACGTGAATTCCAAGCCGTCTCTGGCGCTCGAAAAATATGCAATGACCTACCGGGACGCCTGGTACGGGGACATCGACATCGAGCTCGAGGGCGGCAAGCTGGTGATGCGCTTCACGAAATCGCCCCAGCTCGTCGGGGATCTTGAGCACTGGCAGTATGACACGTTCCTTGTCCGCTGGAGGGAGCGCGAGCTCCGGGCCGACGCCTACGTGACGTTCAATATCAACCCGGATGGCAGCATCGAACAGGCCAAAATGATCCCGGCGTCGCCGGACGTCGATTTCAGCTACGATTTCCAGGACCTCCTTCTCAAGCCCGTGCGGAAATAAGAAGAAACAAGATGGGGTCAAATCTACGCAATGCCAGTTTCCCTCTGCCAGGGACGAGCGCGAAGAATAATTGGCATTGCGTAGATTTGACCCCATCTTATTAACCTACCGCTCGACAGGCGGCGGCGTTTCTGCTATACTAACTTCATTCGTTTGAGGCGTTTGGGCCTCCCCCTTAGCCGCCCCGCGGCGGACCCGAGAGGTTAAGAAGGCGAATAGGATTTTATCGTCCGGAGGAGACATGAAGATCGGATTCATCGGGCTGCCGAAGTCGGGCAAGACGACGTTGTTCAACGCGCTGACGGGATCGTCCGCCGCGGTTTCGGCCTACTCCGCCGGACGGGTCGGCCCCAATCTGGCCGCCGTCAAGGTCGGCGACGAGCGCGTCACGGAACTCTCCGCGATCTACCGGCCCAAGCGGATCGTCTACCCGACCATCGATATCGTGGACTTCTCGGGCGTCAGCGAAGGCGACGCCAGGTCGGACGCGTTCTCCGGCGAGATGATGAAAGCCGTCCGCACGTGCGACGCGCTGGCCATCGTCCTCCGCGAGTTCGGCACCGACCTCCAGGGCGAACCTTCCCCGCTCGCCGACCTGCGGAAGATCGAGGAAGAGCTGCTGGTCGCCGACCTGATTATCGCCGAGAAGCGCCTGGAAAGAATCGAGTCCGGGCTCAAGAAGGGTCAGGCGACGCCGGCACTGAGGGCCGAAGAAAAGGTCGTGCGCCGGGTAGTCGAGGCGCTCAATGCCGGGCAGGCGGTCCGCGACCTGGACCTCGACCCGGACGCGGAGACGCTCATCCGTGGCTTCCAGTTTCTGACCAATAAGCAGGCCGTGGTCATCCTCAACTCCCACGAAGCCCTCTACGGGCGGAGCGGCGCGGTCATCGGCGAGCTCTCGGCCCGATACGGGACCATCGAGTTCGCCGGCGAGTTCGAGATGGAGCTGTCGAAGCTCGACGAGGAGTCGGCCCGGGCTTTCATGGAGGACATGGGCATCCGTGAATCGGCGCGCGACCGGCTCACGGCCCTGGCCTACGGGGCGCTCGGCTATATCAGCTTTTTCACCGTTGGCGACGACGAGGTCCGGGCCTGGAACGTCAGACGGAACGCCACGGCCGTCGAAGCCGCCGCCGCCATCCATTCCGACCTGGCCCGGGGGTTCATCGCCGCCGAATGCTTCGCCTACGAGGACCTCATGGCTTGGGGGTCGGAGAAGGCCGTCAAGGAAAAAGGGAAATTCCTGCTCGCTGGCAAGGACTATAACGTCAAGGACGGCGACATCCTGAGCATCCGGTTTAATATTTGACCCCCTCTTTTTGCCCGGTTGACGTTCCCGCTCGTTTTGGTGTAATACCCGCTCAACAGGCATGCTCGGGAAAATTCGGGACACCTACCGCCAGGCGTACAGCGGCCTCCCGCGCCGCGCCTGGATCCTCTTCACCGTCAACCTCGTCAATTCTTCGGGGTCGATGGTCATTTTTTTCCTGACTCTTTACCTAACGCGCAAGCTCGGCTTCAGTCCGGTCCGGGCCGGCGGGGCCTTGAGTTTGTACGGAGTCGGCTCGCTGGTCGGCGCTTATGGCGGCGGGTGGCTGGCCGACAAGGTGGGCTCGATCGCCGTTCAGAAGACGGGCCTCGCCGTCGCTGGGGGCTTTCTAATCGCCCTCGGCCAGGTCCGCGATCCGACCGCGCTCCTGCCCCTGCTCTTCTTCATGGCCGTGGCCGCGGGCTCGCTCTATCCCGCGAACGCCACGTCGATGGCTCGGATCTGCCCGCCGGATCTCCAGGTCAAAGGGTTTGCCCTCAACCGCCTGGCGAATAATCTTGGCGTGACCGTCGGGCCGGCCGTGGGCGGGCTGCTGGCCCTGCGCGATTACCGGCTTCTCTTCTGGGCGGATGGGTTGACTTCGATCGCGGCGGCCGTCGTCTTCGCCCTGATGTGGAAGGGGTCGGGGAAGGAGCCACGAGCAGCGGAGGGGGAGCGCGGGAGGACCGCGGGCGTGGGCCCGCCGCAGGCCCCGGCCCCGAGGAGCCCGGTACCGGCGCCCGGCGACGCGAGCAGCCCCGTGGACCGCTCGCCCTGGCGCGACGGTCCTTTCCTTCTCCTCATGCTGCTCTTTGTCGTCTGGTGCTCCGTCTTCATCCAGGTCCTGACGACTTTCCCGCTCTACATGCGCGATGTTTACGCTCTCGCCGAGAACCGGATCGGCCAGCTCCTCGCCGTGAACACCATCCTGATCGTCGTCCTCGAAATGATCCTGATGGAGAAAATCCGGAAGTACCCGCTGACCCGGATGATCAATATCTCCTTCGTCCTGCTGGGCGTGGGGCTCGGGCTCATGCCCCTGGGCCGGGGGTTCGCGTTCGGGGCATTCACGGTGGCCGTGTGGACGTTCGGCGAGATGCTGAGCATGCCACTCGTCACGGCCCTCATCGCCGGGCGGGCCTCGAACGCGACCCGGGGTCGCTATATGGGCATCTTCAGCTTCGTTTTCTCGCTGGCCTTCATCATCGCCCCCCCGGCCGGGACGGCTGTCTATGAGCGGTTCGGCGGCGCCGCGCTCTGGTTCGGCTGTGCCGGCACGCTATTTGCCCTGGCGGGGGCATTCTCGATTCTCCGGCCGGCTCTGGACAAAGCGAGGAGCGGCGTGGCGTCCCCGCCGAAGCAAGAAGCGAAATAAGACGGGGTCAAATCTACGCAATGCCAGGTTTAGGGGCGGGTCAAGAATAGGAAGGGGTTAAATAAGAAGGGGTTAGGCCCAACTTTTCCAAATAAATTGGAGGGAAATAGGCCTGACCCCTTGTTGCCGTTGACAATCGGACCCGGCGGCGGATATATTCCCAGTTAGAGTCAGCTCCCGCGCCGGACCGACGGCCCGTCGGTGTTTGTCCCGGGTGGAGCCGCGAGGAATAAGACGAACCAATTGAGGAGGGGTCCCATGAAACGCATCCCGGCTGTTTTGATTTTCTGCGTTACCATCGCCTTGAGTTTCGCGCTCATATTCCCGCATACGGCGGCCTTCTCCCTTCCCGCCCCCCAAGCCGGCCAGCCCCAGGGCGCGCTGCCAGGCCAGCCACTCGTCTTTCGCAACCAGATCGTCATGGACCAGCAGGGGCTGAACCTCGAGGCCTTCCGGATGCTCGTCCCCAAGGACTGGATTTTCAACGGCGGCATCACCTGGAATTTCTCCAAGAACCCGCCCGAGCCGTTCACCGTCTACACGGTCACGAGCCCCGACGGAGGATCGGTCATCCAGCAGTTTCCTCACCAGAACATGTTCTGGTCCCAAGACCAGCAGTCCCAGTATTCTTTCTCCCAGATGGGCAGCACGATTATGCAGCCGATGACAGCCCTCGATTTCCTCCAGCGCGTGTTCATCCCCCAGGCGCGCCAAGGAGTGACCGACCTGAAGGTCGTAGAAACCCAGCCTCTCCCCGGCCTGGCCCAGCGGGCCTTGGCCATCAACAATCTGACGCTCAACATTTTCGGTCAGATTTCGCCGTTCACGTTTCCCTTCGAGACACGGGCCGACGCCGGGCGGGTCAAAGTCGAGTACAGCCAAAACGGCAAGCGCGTCATCGAGGACTTCACCGCCTCCATCAACTACTTCATCACCAATCAGCCGACGTTATCCGGGGCGTACGTCCAGAACGTGAGTTGGACGCCCGCCGTTTCGAGCTTCCGCGCCCCGGCCGAAGAGATGCCCGCCAAGATCAGGCAATTCCAGATTTCCCTCTATTCCCGTTTTGACAACCCCGTTTGGAACGTGAGCTATACGAGGCTCTGCGCCATCGTCACCCGGGAGCAACTCCGCCAGCAGCAGGCGATTTTTGCCCGCTACCAGCAGATCCACAAGACCCTCGAAGAGACCAACGACATCATCTGGCAGACCTACCAGAACAAGAGCGCCGCGCAGGACCGGATGTTCGACAGTTACATCCAGTCTCTCCGGGGTGTCGAAACGTACGTCGACCCCGTCAACAACCGGAACGTCGATCTCCCCACCGGATACGATAACGCCTGGACGAACGGGACGGATTACATCTTCAGCGACAGCCCGAATTTCAATCCGAACCTCCACTCCAGCCAGAACTGGCAGCAAATGACCCGCAAGCGATGAACTAAGAAGGGGTCAAATCTACGCAATGCCAGTTTCTACAAAAAGGGAAGTGGGATAGGTCTACCTTCTAAAACTTCCTGTGGCCGGCGCATGGGCTACGGCGCTGGAAATTGCACTTTTAGTCTCCCGCGCCCGCGCCGGGCAGAGGGAAAACTGGCATTGCGTAGATTTGACCCCTTCTTAATTACACTTCTTAATTACATATTCCAGCGGTAAGAGACTTTGAGCAGGAAGATGTTGTCGCCGGGGGCGGAGAAGAGATTGCCCAGGTCGCGCCCGATCTGCAGGTTCCCGGGGTTGGCGTAGTCGGCGCGGTTCTGCGTCCACACGAAGTACAGGAGCGACCCCGGCAGGTATTCCCACCGCAGCACGACCGTTCCGCGCATGGACTTATAGTTGAAATCGGGGTTTCCGAACGAGAACGGCGCGGCCGGCCCCGCCGCTCCGTCCGGGTCCACCGTGTACAGCCCGTCCGCGTACCCGATCGTCGACGCGCCCGTTCCCGTTCCGTAGGTCGTGTAATCGAAGCTCTTCGGCCGCGCCAGCTCCTTGAACTCGCTGTATTTTCCGACCGCGATATACGGCTGCAGGTAGGCCTGCAGCGTGAGCCGCGGCGTGAACGTCCAGTCCACCCGGATCTCGCTCCCGATGACCGTCTCGTCGAGATACCCGAAAACGTATCGCCGCCCGTACGTCGCCGTCATCAGCGGGTCGTCGACGCCCTGCACCCACTGGGTCGCGTCCGTTACGAGGGCGAGCATGGGCCCGATCGAAAGGCTCAAGTTCGAGCGCGCCTTCCACCTAAGCGATAAAGTCCCGTTCCACTGGTTGCCCACCGCCGGCTCCCCGTAGAACGATGATTGCCCCTGGAGGACGATCGGCCTCCGCGTGTCGGTCGAGAGCATGGTATCGATCTGGTAACCCCACGGCGTGATCGTCAGCGGGCCGCCGCGCGTGCGGCTGTTGCTGACCGATTCGGGGTTGTAGACGAACATCGTGTTGAACTGCCAGAAATTCCGGAACGTGCCCTGCACCGATATCAACTTGCCGTCCCAGGTCCTGTTGCCCCCGAAATCGTAGCTTTGGAACCAGGCCCCTATGACCAAGACGTTCTGGAAGATTTTGCCCGGCTTGGTCCACTGGTACCCGGGCAGAATCTGGAATTGGATGAGGTCCGAGCCGGTCGCCTGATACCCGATATCGTTGGGGTCGAACCCCGGCGAGAGCGCTCCCGCGGAGGCCAGGAGCAGGAAGTTTCCGTTCTGCTTGGCGAGGTTCAGCCGCGTGGCCCACCCCGAGAGCGACGTCGCCGCCGGGTTGACGCCGAGGTATGTCGCGTCGGGCCGCTGGAAATAATGCATCGACGAGGTCTGGAGCCGGTACATGTCGTCCGCCGTCCCCTCGACCCGCGTCCCTCCGGCCCAGCCGCCCACGACCCAGTCACGCTTTTTATCCAGGAACACCCAGCCGTCCGCGGCCAGGCTGAACGCGTTCTTGTTGAGGATGCCCGCGAGCGTCGGGGAGTTGATGTCGCGCATCACCCCCGTGCCGATGATCCCGTAGCCGCTCTTGCCCTCTCCGACATCCTTCTGGGCGCGGAACACGCCGTAATAGCTGAACGGCTCGATGTCCTGTTGCAAGCGCATTCCGTCCTGGTCGATTTGGGCGTCCTCGCGCGAGGTCAAGGCGCTCAGGAATCCCACGTTCCAGCTGCCTCCCAGCTTCCCCGTCAGCTTGGCCGCGCCGAGGATGGTCGTCCGGTCGGGGATCTGCGCGAACCCGTCCCCGGTGACGAAGCCCTGCGGCGCGCGCCCGATCCGGCGGCTATAGAAGAAGGTCGGCTGGGGCCAGTTGATCTCGGCGTTGAGGTAGACCCCGCCTCGCCCGAAATTCTGGAAAAGCGATGCCCCTTCGATGAAGAACGGCCGCTTCTCCTGGAAGTAGGTTTCGTAGGCCGAGAGGTTGATGACGGCCGGGTCGACCTCGACCTGGCCGAAGTCGGGGTTGACCGTGACGTCGAGCGTCAGGTTGCTCTTGAGCCCGGCCTTGAGGTCGAAGCCGGCGTTCCCAAGTGTCCGGTGGCCCGTTTCGAAAGGATTCCCCGGCTGGGCCGGACGAAACTGGGCGTCGGCGACGGCGTATGGCATGAATTCGATGCTGCGCCCCGGGCTGATGCCCCGGATCCCCTCGAGCCGCGCGAACCGCGAGACGAAGGCCGAGTCGGCCTTCGGCACCCAGCAGAAAGAGGCCTTCTCATTTTTCCGCTTGATGACGCGGGTGAAGTTCACGCCCCAGACGTAATCGTCCTTTTTCGGAAAGCGGATCTGATTGAACGGGATGCGCATTTCGACGGTCCAACCCTCGCCGTTGATCGCGGCCTTGGCCTCCCACACGCCGTCCCAGGTCTCGTCCTCGTTGACGTCGTTCGACAGGACCTGGTCCGTGATCGAGCCCGCGGGGTTGACGCTGAAGCTGTAGCCCGAACGCTTGTCGTAATAAGGGTCGACGAAGAAGGTGAACGAGTCGGAATCGACCTGGGCGTCGCGCCGCTCGAGGCGGCTCAGAATCTTCGCGGGCTCCGAATCGTAGCAGAAGGCGGCGACGTAAAGCGCCTTGTCGTCGTAGGCGACCCAGACCTTCGTCCGCTCCGTGGCGGCGTCGCCCTCCTTGGGGTCGCTCTGGGTGAAGCCCTCGGCCGCCTCGCCCTTCCAGACGTCCTCCTCCAGGCGGCCGTCAATGGTGATGGGGGAAAGGGCCCGGACGGCGTGGACGACCCTCTGCTCGACGGGCTTGGGGGCGGGATTCTGGTTCTGCTTCGCTTTATCCTTGGCGGAAAGAGCGGAGGGGAAAAGACATAGGATCACTATACTCATCATAACGAGGCCTGCGATAACACGGCCTATGCGCGCGGTTGGCCCGGACTCTCTCTTCATGATCCATTCTCCTGATACCATATATACGGCCCATATGGGGAAAAAGTTCCCCTTAGGAGCAACTTATACGGTCGAATTTCGGTGACAGAAATTCCGGGTCGTGGAATTTGGGGACATGAAATTTGGGGACATGACCCAATTCTCTGGAATTGGGATCGTGTCCCCAAATTCTCTACGGGGGTTTGGTACGTGTCGCTTGAATTTTCCCCTCATGAATTTCGGTATTTAGCTGTGTGTCACCGTAATGTCCGCAATCCCGGAGAAGACCCCCCCGGGAGGAGCGGGAGATTGACAAGACGTGCCGGCGGAGGTATTTTCGTTGCGAAAAGGAGCATAACGCCATGGCCATCTCAGGGTTAACGATCATCGGCGAGTCGGTCAACGACTCCGTGCCCTCGACCAAAAAGCTTTTCGACGAGAGCGACGTCGGCAGCCTGCTCGAGCTGGCCCGGAGCCAGGACGAGAAAGGGGCCGCTTACATCGACGTGAACGTGGGGCTGCGGTCGCCCGAATTCATGGCCGATCTGGTCCGCCGGATCCAGTCCGTCACGGCCAAACCTCTCTCCATCGACACTCCGGACCCGGCCATCGCCGAGGCGGGGCTCCGGGCGTACGACCTTGAGCGGTCCGGCGGGAGGAGACCGATACTGAACTCGATATCGCCGCTCCGCCTGGAGATGTTCGACCTCTGGGCCGTTCGGCCGTTCATGCCCATCCTCATGGCCTCGGAGAGATTTGAGCGAGCCGAAGGTTGCGCCAGCATGAACCGGACGGCCGAGGAGACGCGGCAGGCGGCCAAGGCCTTGCTCGAAGAGGCCCGTCGGCGGATCCCGGGCTTCACGAACGATCAGGCCATTATCGACCCGGGGATCGCCCCGATCGGCGGCGACTGCGAGGGTCAGCTCAAGCGCGTCCTGGGGTCATTGGCCCTCATTCGCGATGACCCCTTCTTCGCCGGCGTCCATATGTCGGTGGGGTTGAGCAATTTCACCGTCATGCTGCCCTCGAAGCGGAAGGACGGGTCGCCGGTCAAAGGGCCGCTTGAGAGCGCTTTCCTGACCCTGGCCATGCCGCGCGGCCTCGACACGATCATCGGCTCGACCATCCGCAAGTACGAGATCCTGGCGGCCGGCCATCCGGCCCTGGATTGCCTCGAGGACATCCTGAAGCTTGAAGGCCTTGAGACGCTCATGCGGGTCAAAAAATTCTACTCCTGAGCAGAGGCAGCCGTGGAGCATCAAATTGATGACAAAATCTTCCATGTCGAGCTCCAGACGCCCAAACGGAGCTCGGAGGACATCGAGAAGGATATCCAGACCTTTGGGGACAAGTACCGGAAAGTCGTGGAGGCGGGCTGGATCGTTTGCATTACGGACAACCCCATGGGCCTCCTGAGCTACGGGGCCATGGAGACGATCGAGCTCTTGGAGCTGCCCGTGCACGCGGGGCAGCTGATGGTCCACATCAACACCTTCCACCCCAAAAAGGAGCTCGACGAGATCCTCGGGGCGTTCAAGGCGGTCGGAGGGAAGTACCTGCTGGTCGTATCGGGCGACGGCAGCCAGCGGCTCCACCGGCTCGAGCCGGCCGAGATTGGGGTCGAGGCCGTGACCGTGACGTCGGTGGAGCTCTTGCGCTATATCGACCGGGAGTATCCGGGGCAGTTTACTTGCGGTGTCGCCTTCAATCCCTACGAGCCGCAGGATTCGGAGCTTGAGAAGATGACGCGGAAGGCGGGGGCCGGCGCGTCCTTCATCATTACCCAGCCGATCATCGGCCGTGACGAGAGGCTGGCCGGGCTCGAGCCGTTCGGCCTGCCGGTCATCTTGGATGCATGGATGTCGAAGAAGCTCCATCTCTTGTCCGAATGCGTCGGCCACGAGATCCCCGAAGGGACGCCCTATGATCCGTTGGAGAACTTGAAAGAGCTGCGGAGAAATTACCCGGGTTACGGGCTCTACCTGGCCATCCTGGGCTTCAAGACCCAGTACCCGTTACTCCAAGGAATCTGGACGTAATCGCATACCCGAATTTCGGTAATGAGTTGTGTGTCACCGAATTTTTACCGGCGCGATCTCCGACGCCGGCCCGTCGAGCGTGATCTCGATCAGCGTATCGATGTCCTGACGGGATTCCTTCGGCACATTGATGCGAATCCCCTGAGCGCCCTGCTTGACCTCCGCCTGACCGCCCGTCAGCGCCTTCCATGAGAGGACCTTTTTCCCGATCGGCGGCAGCGCCAGCCCTCCCTCCGGCCACTCGAAAACGTGGACGAAGATCGAATCGCCCTTGTATGTGCTCGCGCCCCAGGTGCCGGGCTTGAACGGCCCGCCCCGCGTCCCATAAATCGTCTGGCCGTGCGCGTCCAGCCACTGCCCGATCTCCTTCAGTCTGTCCACCTGGCGCGGCTCGATCCGTCCGTCCGGCATTGGGCCGACGTTGAGGAGGAGGTTGCCGTCGCCGCCCGCGCAGAGGATGAGCGTCTGCAGGCATTCCTTGAGCGATTTCAGCTTGTCGTTCGGTTTCCAGGACCACTGCTCGCAAATCGTGATGCACGATTCCCAGGGCCGGTCGTTCTGGAAATTTCCGATTTTCTGCTCGGGCGTGTCGTAGTCGCCGCCGGCGGCCTCTGCAGAGATCGAGCCGTCCTTCCCCGGCCGGGCTGCCCCGACGCGGTTGTTGATGATGATCGACGGCTGGAGTCCGCTCACGTAGTTGTAGAGGTCCTGGCCGCGGTCCGGGTTCCACGGCTTCTCCCATTGCCCGTCGAACCACATGACGCCGAGCAGCCCGTAATTCCTGATGATCTCGGCCAGCTGGCCCTTGAGGTAGGCGACGTAGCGGTCCATGTTGGCCGCGCGTTTCTCGGTCTTGCCGCCCGGGCTTCCGAGCGGGTAGTCCGGGTGATGCCAGTCGAGGATCGAGTGGTAGGTGCTGAAGACGATGCCCTGCTTGCGGCACGCCGCGGAGAGCTCTTTCAGGATGTCGCGGTGGAACGGCGTGTTCATGATGTTGTAGTCCGTGAGCTTCGTGTCCCAAATGCAGAATCCGTCGTGGTGCTTGGAGGTGATGACGACATATTTCATGCCGGCCTGCTTGGCGAGCGTGACCCAGGCGTCGGCGTCGAAGAGCGTAGGGTTGAACCTCTTGTAGAGTGCGTCGTATTCCGTGGCCGGGACCTCGTCCCCGCGCGACCAGCCGATCTCCGTGCCCTTGAGGCTGACCGGCCCCCAATGAATGAACATCCCGAACCGGGCCTCGCGCCACCAGGCGAGGCGGGAGGCGCGCTGTTGCGGGGTTTCCGCGACAACGGCGCCGGAACTTGTGGTTATGTCGGACCCGGAAGTGGAGGTAAAGGGGGCGGCAGGTGAGAAACTTATGAAAAAAGTTGCCAAAATTAGGCCGGAAACGGTGCTGCAGATGATAGTTCTGTTGCGGTTATTCATGGATCCCCTGCGCAGATTCGCGTCTTTTTGCTGGGCATACGTTGCCCGCTAATTGTCACCGAAATTTCATCATTAATCAAGGGACGGCCCGGGTCCGAAATTAGGTGACATGCTCCAAATCTCTTGATTTGGTGCGTGTCACCAGAATTTCTCCGTGAATAGGTGTGTGTCACCGAATTTCCTCACCTCGCCCGATTTTTCCGAGTGCGCCGAGAATTTCGGTAATTAGTTGTGTGTCACCGAAATCATTAGCTCCCGGCTATTTTCGCAAAGGATGGGGATACGTATACGGGGTGTAGTATAGCGTCCACACGTTCGTTGCCGTGGCCACATAAAGTTTTCCCTCGTCGGTGGCCCAATACGCGACACCGATGGTACATGTGGTCGGACGGGAAGCCAGGGGCCCGACCCCTATGCCAGTCGTCCCATTAAACGACGATCCTTGGAACCAAAAATCCCTGTTCGCTTGAGGGACAAGCCCGAGGGACCCTCCGTAATCCACGGTGTCGCCAATCTGCGGGTCGATTCTGTTTGAACCATTTTTTATATTGTTCCAGTAATAACTGTTGCCTACGTGCTGGGTTTCCCCGTCCGAGGCTGTCGCGGGCGGGCTCGTGCTGTCCGCATATTCTTCCCGGATGGCTATGATGACGGACCCGCCGGCGGCAATATTGTTGTTATACGCCAAAGCCCGTCCTCCACGCTGGCCTATGAATTCTCCGCCGTATCCCCCTATATCAACCGTGTTGCCATACGCCTCAAATCCCATGAGTCCGAGATTCCCTCCTGCTCCCGTGTTCCCGTGGGCGTCTAAAACTGGCCACAATCCTTGTGGGCAAGCCGTGGCATGAACATGGTTGTACCTAAAACACCAGCGGCCTCCAGCTCCGGAAATGATACACCCCTGCGACGTATCGGACGAAGCGAGAGTAATATCATTATCCTCGAAATATAAGTTACTGGCGGAACCAAATTGGAAAGTTTCGTTCGTCCAATCAGCTTCATTCATTCCGATGACATTGAAATATGCAGCCCCGGAAATCACATTGTTGTCGATAACTCCATAGATCTGTCCCCATAATCCCATGGCAATCCCGACGCCATATTCCCAGGGGTAGGCCGGGTTGCTGCCGGTCGCGGGGTTTATGATCCTGTTGTTGTCAACGCGGATATTCGTGATATGGGGGGAGTTCACGTAATTAACCACCATGATCCCTTCGCACTTCGAGCCCAAGTCAAAAGTAAACCCGGACAGGCGAAAAGGCTCATTGGCGCCGGGATTTGAAGGATTGTAGGTGAGGAGATATTGCTCTAGGCATTGCGCCGGAGAATAGCCATTGGCCGGTTGATGGTGATGATTTGGCTCCGCATAGTTGCTGGTGATAACCGTTTGTCCTATTCCCGCCCCGATCAGGGTTACGCCTTTTGTGATGATAAGATGGTCGTTCCAAATCGCCGTTCCTGCAGGAACAATGACGGTATCTCCCGGATTGGCCTGGGCAATAGCTATACTTACATCCGCAAAAGAAGGGCTTGCAGCCGTAATACTACCGGACTGGTTGACGCCGACCGTTTTGCTCGTGCTGTTTGAATCAGAGCCAGTTCCTATGGTCAGCGCCACCGTATAGGGGCCTGCCGCAGCATAGACGTGGGTTGGATTCTGAACCGTACTTGTGCCGCCATCCCCGAAGTTCCACAGCCAGGAGGCCGGGCTTCCCGTCGAGGCGTCCGTGAACTGCACGGCTTGCCCAGCCACGGGGGAGGCCGGTGCGTACGTGAAGGAGGCTTTAAGCGTTGACGGCTGGCTATCGGACGGCGGAACTTGGCACGAGACAACAATGAAAACCAAGGCGCAAAGAATGAGTGATAATCGAGGAAAATTGGGTTTGGATTCAAGCACGATTATGCAAGCGTTTTATCATACCATGATTGCGAAGCGCTCTCCTCCGGGGTGAACGGTGCTTCCGGCCTCCTCGCGTTGACTTTGATCCCCGGATTTAATATAAGCAACTCTCCTAGATTTAGTCGCCGGAGCCCAACCATGTTTAAATCCTCGCTTCCCGACGGTGGGCTCCTATCCGCTCCTCGGGAGCCCTCATTATCATCAGCCGAGCGACGTGCTCGAGACCGTGAACCACCAGCTCGTCACCGAGGTGGCCAAGTTCGATACGGCGGCGGGGGATAAGTGGGTGGCCAGCGGCAGGGCAGTCAACACGCGGGGGCTGGCGAGCTGGGACGAAGCGAATGTGGTCGTGGACATGACGGCCGGTGAGAAGAGATAGCCGGACGAAGCCCTATTCCGGCTTGGAATACTGATAATACTGCTTGGCGTAATAGCCGTCCTGCTCGACCAGGTTGACGCCGTTCAAAATAACGCCGAGGCACTTGAGCTTGTGGGCATCGAGCTTTTGTTTGGCCTGCTTCAATGCCGGTATCGGCGTCTGCCCCCCGCGCGTCACTAGGATAACGCCGTCGATCATCGGCCCCAAGGCCAGGGCGTCGGAAACCGCGAGAACCGGCGGCGAATCGATGAGAATATAATCAAAGCTCCGTTTTAAGAAAGCGATGAGGTGGTCCATCCTTTCGGCCGTGAGGAGCTCGATGGGGTTAGCGGGGAGAGGCCCGCTGCCGATAAGCGACAGGTTCGGAAATTCGGTGGGCCTCACCAAATCGGCCTCTTCGATAAAGGACGTCACGAAGTGCGATAACCCCCAGCCGCCGTTAAGGCCGAATATCCGGCTTTGTTTAGGCTTTCGAAGGTCGGCATCGATGATGACGACACGCTTATTGGCCTGTGACAGGGTGATCCCCAGGTTGGCCACGGTTGCCGATTTTCCTTCCCGGGCCAGGGGGCTCGTGATGAGAATAGCCTTGAGCTTCCCCGGAGGCGAGGAAACGAGCAAAGTTGTCCGGATGGAGCGGTAGCTTTCCGCTTGGATTGAGTGCGGCTCTCGTATGGGGATCAACTCGATGCTGTCTTTGAGAAGCGCCCGGCTAATCTGGCTCATTTGGCCCGCGGTGGACTTTAGGACAGACGTGTCGCCCTTGCGCCGCGGCTTCTTGCCGTTTTTCGATTCGCCTTTGCCGGAGACGACGTTGACGAGCCTCGTGAATTCGGACTTGGGCCCTTTGGGATGGATTTCCGCATCGAAAGAGGGGATGACGCCCAGGGTCGGAAGGCCGGTTGAAGCTGTCACGTCTTTCGACGTTTTAACGCTGTTATTCAAGTGCTCGAGCAAAAGGGCCAATCCGATTCCCCCGGCCAGGCCGGCCAAGAGCCCCATGAGCACGTTGCGCCGCTTGTTCGGGGATGTCGGGCGGAGCGGAAGACTGGCCCTGTCGACGATCCATATGTTCGCGGCCTCATAGCTTTTCAGCCGGGATGACAGGTCGGTCTCGCTCTGCCTTTTGGAGAGGGATTCGAGAAGGGCCTTTTTGTTGTCGACTTCAATCCTCAAACTGTTATAGACGATGGAACTGCTGTTGGCTTTGAACGCATCGGTCCTGGTCTGCTCAAGCAATCCCCTGAGCGTTTGTTCCTTGCTGAGGGCGGCCTGGTAATCGGCGAACGCGGTATCTACCAACTTCGCGGATTCCATCTGGAGAGTCTCTTTGACGGAATCGATCTCCGATTTCAAGCGCTGCATCTCCGGATACTCGGGCTTCAACGTGGCCAGCCTTCTGGCGTATTCCTGGCTGAGCGCCGCATATCGATCGCGAAGGCCTTGAACGGGGCTGGGACCGCCGGTTGGACTTCCGGGAATGTCGGCAATCGTGCCCGATTTGAGCTGGTTGTATAAATCAAACTTGTTGACCCTGTTGATCGTCGCGTCCGTCAGGGCCTTATTGACTTCAGAAAGCCTGGTGATGGTGGGAGTCTCCGCGGCGGTCAAAGGAAGGATATTCTTCGCCGAGCCATAGTCGCTGAGCTTTTTCTCGCCCTCTTCGATCTCGGTCCGGACGGCGGTGATCTGACTTTTCAGGAATTGTGTGGCCCGCGCGGATGCCTCGTACCTTTGATTGATGATCATGGCGATGTATTCATCAAAGAGCGTGTTCAAGGTCTCGGAAGCGAACAGGGGATCCCGGTCGGTGTATGTCACCTCCAAAAGTTTCGTCCGCTCGATGGGCCGGACGAAAATGCTGTCCTGAAATTTCTGGATCAGGAGCTCCATGAAGACCCGGTCCGAGGGGCCGGGGAGCTTTTCTCCTTTCCGGGGTTTTCCGGCAAAATGCGGGTTTTCGTAAAGCTTGAGCTTTTCGATGACCTTGGCGGCCAGGGCCCGGCTTTGGAGCAATTGAGAGTAGCTCTGGGGGGAAGAATTCGTGGAATCGAACCTCTGGACATCCTCAAAGGGGAGGATATTCATCTGTTCTTCGACCCAAATGCTTCCGTTGGACGTATAGGTCCGCGGCATCAGAAAGGAAAGAAGGGTGACGCCTCCGACAACCGCGAGGAAGAACAAAAAGGCGGTCCACTTCCATTTGAGCAGAATGTGCCAATAATGCTGAATCGAAATAACCGGCTTGTTTTCGATATTCGTGATTGGATCCATCACCATCGCCTCTTTTTAAGTATAAATCTACCCTCAGGGGATGATTATGACGTCACCTTCCTCAAGGAGAATGTCTGAAGTCTTTCCGGAGATAATGTCTTTGAGGTTTACGTGGATCTTCATTTCCTTGCCCGTGCCGCCGGCTTTCCGCGTGATCGTCACGCGCGATTTCGCTGCCCACTCGGTCGGGCCGCCCGCCTGGGCGATAGCCTGCAGCAAGCTGATTTTCTGCGATTGCTTGAATTGGATCGCCCCAGGGCTCTTGACCTCCCCATAGACATAGACCGTGAGGGTTCGATCCACGGGGATATTGACCACGTCGTTCGGCTGGAGATCGATGTTCAGGGTCTGCTCCCCCCTGGTGAACAGATCTACCAGGTTGATGACGATTCTGGTCTTTTGCCCGTCCGGGCCCTGCCGGAAGACATAGATCTCTTTCATGGCTTCGGCCGTCAATCCTCCGGCTTGTGATATGACCTGGAGGATGGTCGTGGGCCCGACCAATTCGTAGTTCCCCGGCTTTCCGACGGCCCCCAAGACGGCGACCTTCTGATATTCCTTGATGAAGACGGTGACGTGGGCGCCCTTGGTGTATTTTTGATCGAGAATCGAGGCCAGGTTCTTTTCCAGTTCCTGGGAGGTCAGTCCCGCGACGGTGACTTTCCCGATCAACGCGAGACTTACGGAACCGTCTTCGGCGACCCGGACGGTCTGATTGAGCTCGGGAAGTTCGAAGACCCTGATCTCGAGCAGGTCTTTGGTCCCGATCTTGTAATCATTGACGGGAAGGGTCTGTCCTTCCTGCTTGGCGAGGATGCTTGCGGGCAGAAATCCGCATAATAGCAGGGCTAAAACTGCGCCATGAATCGGCCTGTGGCGACTGTCACTCATCCGTTTTTTTTGGCTCTTTCTCATTGGGTTCCCTTTTTCGTCCCATGCCGAGGGCCCTTATTTATTGCAGATTATTATAACTCCGGCAATATTCTGAATCCAGCCCTTTCCTGCGGGGGCCTCAGGAAAGGGGGCCTCCCCTCAAGGAAAGCCCGCCCGATGTATACCCGTAGGTCAGGCTGAATCCGAAAAAGCTATGCCGGCTGTCCGGCCGGGGAGCGAGCTGCGATTTCCTCCCGCCGAGGTTTGCTAACAGGCTGAGTCCGAGTTCCCTCCTCAGACGAAAGTCAAGACTGAAAGAATGCGTCGTGTAGCGGTCGGCCGCCGTCCCCGATGAAGAACCGCCGCCGATTTCTCCGGCGGGATATTTATTCTGGCTATAATAAAAGTCATATGAAAACGAGATCTTTCTTGAGAGAGAGCGGGTTACGCCGACCCCATAGAACGTCTGAAGATAATAAGTTTGGCCGGAATAGGCGGAAAATTGGGGTCCTATGGAAAAGAAGACATGGAGAGCCGTCAATTTCATGATGCCCAGGGAGACTCCGGTGTTTCCGGACAGGCCTGAAAAATCCTTCTGGAGAGGATCGAGAATATCCAGGTATTGGTATCCGATGTTGATGCTTCCCCGCAGGCCGGCCGTGAGTCCTTCGAATCCGGCCGCGGGGGCAAGAAATTCGACCCCCCCATAAACGCCATAAGTTCGGGAGTTTTTAAAGTTCGAAGTTTCTTGCGCAAATACGTAAGAACCATACTGGCCATCCAGATAGAACCTTGTCTTCGCATGCTGCTGGAGGAAGGCCATGAAATCCACGTAGCTTTCCGTTCGGTTGAGATTCTCGCTGACGTTGGTAGTCCCGGAAGTCAGGTTGTCGTACCTAAAGACCGATCTCTGATATTGAAGGGCGAGGGAGGTCCCTTTCGAAGCCTGCCAGAGGATAAGCCCGTTCATGGAATTCTCTTTGAGCCGGATATTGACATTCAACTCCGTGCTCAGTCTCTGCTTGGCATTGAGGAGCCCCCCTCCGGCCTGGATATAAAATCTATCGAAGATAAAGTGCACTCGGCCGGCGAATGTGTTGTTCAGGGCCCGCTCCCTGTCTGTATCCAGATAATAGACATAACGGGGCGATTCGGTAATGTCGAAGACGATTTTTTTCTTCAGGGGAAGGAGAACTTGGATGTCGGGGCCGGCGCTGAATGTGAAATCAGGGACGGGGTATGCCAAAGTTCCGAAGTAGATATCGGAATCATGGCCGGCGTTATTGAACTGAAAAGCCCCTGAATATCTAAAAGGGCCCGCTTTCCAACGAGCCGCATTGACCATCATCTCCAGGCTGGCTCCCATCCAGGTGTTTCCCCAAGCCAGAAGCCGGCTGGGGATCAGGAACGGCAAGAAAACAAGCAGCAGGCCGATAAAGTTCGTTCTTTTCATTGCGGTATAATGAAGGACATTATAAACCTCATGGCCCTGCAGGGCCAGGGGCTTTAATACGCGCCGATCCCGAAAAGGACGACCGGGACCGTCTTGATCATGATCTTGATATCGAGCCATAATGACCAGTTGTCCAGGTATTCCAGGTCGAGCTTCATCCAGTCTTCAAACCCGATATTGTTTCGCCCATTGACCTGCCACAGACAGGTGATGCCCGGCTTCATGGAGAAACGCCGTCTCTGCCAGGCCTTGTATTTTTCGACCTCGTCGGGCACCGTCGGACGAGGACCGATGAGGCTCATGTCCCCAATAAGGACATTGAAGAATTGGGGCAATTCGTCCAAGCTGAATTTTCTCATAATCTTGCCGAGAGGCGTTATCCATTGGGTTTTCTTGGCCCGGAATTCGGGAGTATCCATCTCGGCCACGTCATTGACCTTGGAAAGGGCGTCCTGAGCGCCCTGGCGCATGGTCCGGAACTTGGAGAGAGTGAACTTCCGGCCGTGAAGGCCGAGGCGCTGCTGCTTGAAAAAGACCGGGCCCGGCGAGGTCAGCTTGATGAGAAAGGCCATCAGAACCAGAAAAGGCCCCATGAGAACGATGATCAAGCCGGAAACGGCGATGTCGATAAGCCGCTTAACCAGGAGCTGCCATTCATTGATTTTTATCGTATGAAAGCGGAGGAGAGGGATGCCATCGATTTCCGAGACGGCGGACTTGGCGATTTGCATGTCGAACAGGTCCACGGTGATAGTCGTCACCACGCCCTCGGTCTCACAATCATGAAGCGCTCCCTCGACATGGCTCAGCCGGGACCTGGGGACGATGAAAACGATCTCGTCGACCGCGTCGCTATGGAGGATCTTGGGGATGTCGTCCAGGGCGCCTACGATATCGACGCCATCCACCTTTTTGATTCCCCTCCCGGGTTCGTCGTCGATCGCACCCAGGATGTGGAAGCCCCATTCAGGGTGGCCCTTAATTCTGCGGATGAACTCGGCGGCCCTGCGTCCCGTCCCGACAATGAGCAGCCGCCGGTAATTTCGCCCTCTCCTGCGGACGTAATGCATGGCCAGGTACGCTGCCGCTTTTTCAGCCAGGATCAGCACGAGGCTTGTCACCGCGAACAGCAGGAAAAAGAAGCGGCTCACGGCCGTTGCCTTGAACAAGAATAGGAAAGCGCCGAATCCGAGAGCGGTCATGACGGCGGCCTTGCAGACGATCCAAAAGATCCTGAGGAAGCTGAGCGTCCGCAACGAAAGGTACATGCCGTTGACATACAGCATCCAGCACCAGAGCGGCGCTGCGACGGCCAGGAATCCTATATATCGGCTGAGCGTGAGACTGTGGTCGGCTGTCGCATGCGAAAAAACCGGCCACCCCGAACTCGCGAGCTCCAGCCCGACATTCTTCCTCAGGACGAAAGCGAGGAGATAGGCCAGGGTAACGACGAGGATGTCGATAAAGATGAGGAGCACCCTGACGACGGCCTCCCTTTCCTTCAGCATGTCATTCCCCGCTTTGCTAAGTTCGGCTGAACCAAATTATCCTAGCACTAAATCCCTTTCGGTTCAATAGTCCTCAAGACCCTGGCTGGATTTCCCGCGACGATGGTCCAGGGCGGCACGTCCTTGGTGACCACAGCGCCGGCCCCGACAATTGCGTTTTCGCCCACGGTCACGCCTGCCAGGATAGTCGCGCTGGACCCGACAGAAGCCCCTTTTCTGATGAACGTCGGGACGACCTTCCAGTCGGCTTCCGTCTGCAGGCCCCCGCCGGCCGTCGTTGACCTTGGGTACATGTCGTTGATAAACGTTACGTTATGGCCGATGAAGACATCGTCCTCGATGGTCACGCCTTCGCAGATGAAAGTGTGGGACGAAATCTTGCAGTTCCGGCCGATCGCGGCGCCCTTTTGGATTTCGACGAAGGTCCCGACCTTGGTATAGTCTCCGATGGTGCAACCGTAGAGGTTGACGAACGCGAAAATCTTGACGTCCTTGCCCAGCTTGACATCGGGGGCGATCCGGCAGTATTCCATGAAATCTCCTTTACAGCTCGATTCTCCGGCCGTAATCCTTGATGGACCGGTCGGCGGCTTCGAGGATACGGACGACCTGAAGGCCGGACCGGCCATTGTTGAACGGCTCTTCGTTTTTCTCGAGGCAGCGGACGAAATACTCGACCTCGGCCCGCAGGGCTTCGGCGTTGTCGATCCTCGGCACGTACATGTCCCCTGATCGGTAGCTGACCAGAAGGTCGTGGATCCCTTCCTTCGAGTTGCCGTTCGTGTTCTTGAATTCGACGCCCCGGTCATAGATCTTGATTTTCTCGTCGGGCGAGAGGTCGTCCCAGACGAGCATCTTCCTGTCGCCGCTGATCAGGGTCCTCCGGATCTTCACCGGGCTCAGCCAGTTGACATGGAAATGGGCGATGAAGCCGTTGTTTTCGAACTCGATCGAGACATAGGCGATATCTTCGAGCCCGCCCTGGAAATGGACGGACCCATGGGCCGAAACCGCGACGGGTTTGTTCTTGATGAGAAAATCCATGATGGACAGGTCGTGGGGGGCCAGGTCCCAGATGACATTGACGTCGTGCTGGAAGAGCCCCAGGTTGACCCGGACGGAGTCGTAAAACAGGATCCTCCCCAGCTCTCCGGAATCGATGACCTGCTTGATCTTATTCACGGCGCCCGTGAATAGGAAGGTGTGGTCGACCATGATCTTGAGCCCCTTGCGGGCGGCCAGATCGACGAGCTTTTCCGCCTGGGCCCGGGTGGCCGTGAAGGGCTTTTCGACGAAAACGTTCTTTCCGTTTTCCAGGGCCTCTTTCGCCAGCTCGTAGTGCGAGAAGACCGGCGTGATCACGGCCACCACGTCCACATCCTTGGAACGGATCAGCTCCATTGGATCCCGACTCCCCTTGATGAAGGGATAGTGGCTTTCCGCCAGCTTGAGGCGCTTTTCCGAGACGTCGCTGACGGATGTCAGCTTGACCCCTGAGGCCGAGTGAAAATTTCTGGCCACATTGGGTCCCCAGTACCCGTAGCCGATAACTCCGACGTTTATCATGTTTGCCCGCTCCCTATCCAAGTTTCCTTATTTTGAATCCCCGCGAGCTTCTTGGCGAAAAGCCGCCGGGATTCACTGCTTTCTTACTTGGCGTAAAACTCCTTGATGGTTTGAGCCACATATTCGATCTGCCCGTCCGAAAGTTCCGGATACATCGGCAGCGAAAGAATTTCGCCCATGTATTCGTGAGCGACCGGGAAATCGGCCGGTTTATGCTTCAAGTAGCCATAAGCCGGCATGAAAGGCAGGGCGACGGGATAATGGATCCCCGTCGAAATGCCCTTGGACTTGAGATCATTGGCCAGCTCGTCCCGCTTGGGGGCCCGAAGGGAATAGACATGGAAAATGTGGAAGGCGTTGTCACGAAGCTTGGGGCATTTCACCGCCGGAACGCCTGACAGCAGGGCGTTGTACTTCAGGCCGTGCGCGTGCCGGGCCTTGTTCCAACCGTCGATATGGTTCAACTTGACGGTCAGGACCACGGCCTGGATGGCGTCCATCCGACTGTTGATGCCCTCGATTTCATGGATATGTTTCTGGAGGGAACCATGGTTGGCGAACAACCTGGCCTTCCTCGCGAAATCATCATCGTTCGTTATCACAGCCCCGGCGTCGCCGTAGGCGCCCAGGTTTTTCCCGGGATAGAAGCTGAAGGTCCCGGCCAGGCCGAACGTCCCGGTATATTGACCTCCGAACGTGGCGAAATGAGACTGGGCGCAGTCCTCGATGAGAGGGAGGCCGTGGGCATCGGAGATCCGCTTGATGGCGTCGACGGCTGCCGGCTGGCCATAGAGATGGACCGGGATGACCGCCTTGGTTTTTTTCGTGATCTTTTTCTCGATCTTGGCCGGGTCGATATGGAAATATTCGTCGATATCCACGAAAACGGGCTTGGCCCCGGCCTGGGTGATGGTCTCTGACGTCGAGATCCAGCTGTTGGCTACGGTGATGACTTCGTCTCCGGGGCCGATCCCCAGGGCCTTAAGGGAGATATAGATCGCGTCAGTGCCGTTGGCGCAGCTGATGCAGTGTTTCACACCGAACTTCTTGGCATAGGCCTGCTCAAAAGCCTCAACATACTTTCCGCCGATGAAAGCCGTGTTGCTGATGACGGATTGGATCGCCGCATCGACATCCGCTTTAAGTGCTAAATATTGAACTTTGAGATCCACAAACGGAACGTTCATCATGGAGTGTTCAAATCCTTTCTTCCTGTGCTCGCATCATCAAAATGAAATTCTTCGACAGTTCTTCCCCTTAGGCAAAAGAACATTCGGTTTCCTATCCGTTCGGTGCCTAGCCTCTCCCTTCCCTTAATTCTCCTTGGCGCTTATTCAAGAATAAATTAACATTTTTTGCGGGTTAAAGTCAAGCGAATGGCTAGCCGCTGGTTTCCCCCATAAGGAGTGAGCCTTTTTTGTGAGGTGGGAAAAGAGCGAATTCTCATATGTCCAAAAAATGCACACTATTCGTGTGCATTTGCGCCCCGGTTGATCCTTCAAAAATGAACCAAAGAGTCAAACCGGGCTAAGAAAAGAGAACATAATTGCAGGTTGTGATAAGATATCTCGCTGAGTTTATAAACGGAATAATGTGAATGAACCGGACTAAAGCCCTATTCTTATCTGTGATAATGTGCCTGTCCTATTCTTGTCAAAGGAATTAACGACGAAAGAACATACGAACCGCCACCGTGATTGTTTAAGGCTATTGCCAGCTTTCTTTTTGATCTTTCCCATAATGGCCTTAGCCCATGCCGAGTCCTACGGCCTCCCGGGCCTCCCTTCTCCCAACGCAATCTTGGGCATCGCCATAGGCAAGGCCGAAGTTATAAGGGCGGCGAGCCCGTCTTTCGTGGACGTCAGCTCGGCTGTTTCCAGAGCCAAAGCGGGGGATACCGTTATTGTGCCGGCGGGTTCGGCCGATTGGGGAGCAAACCATATATCGACGACGAAAGCGCTGTCAATTATCGGCGCCGGAATTGGGCTGACGAACATTACCGCTACTGGGACTTATGTCTTTCAATTTCTTCCTGACGCACCAACCGTTGCTAGCGACGAGAAAGTCAGGGTCAGCGGGTTCACAATTAACGGCAATTATCATGGGCCAACTAATCCGGTTTATATCGAGCATCACTCATCCTCGATCATGCACAATTTCATCGTTGACCACATCAACTTCTATCATACTGTTGAGGGTATCTCCGTCGTCGGCAATATCTACGGCGTGGGGTATCAATGTCATTTTGAATACACCGACCCGAGCGCGGGCATTCGGGACTGCATGATTTTTCTTAGGGCCATAGGAAATAACGGGGAATCGTGGGACGACCATCACGTGGACCCGGCAAGCCCTTACGGCCACGGAGACAATTTCTTCCTGGAAGATTGCACCTTTGAGGGGAATCATTGGTGCGAGGCTGGTCACGGCGGGAGATACGTTTTAAGGCACAATGCGTTTAATAATTTCAACACAATCCAGGCTTTTGACGCCCACGGCAATCAGCCGGGGCTTCTTTATTCCACGATTGTGAGCGAAATCTATGAGAATAAGTTCACAAACGCCCAGAGGTCTTTCGAGATGTTCACCTTCCGCGGCGGGCGTAATCTTTGCTATAACAACGTCGTCACGGGAGTTCCGGCGGTCTCCAATTGCTGGAATAAGACCTACGACGATTATATTGACGACCCCGCTCAATGGCCGGTAGCACATCCAGTCCTCGAAATCATGACGCCGATGGACCACTATTCGTGGGGGAATCGGGCGAATGGAACCATGTTCAATATGTGGCTTCCGCCTCAAACGGCCCCCGGTGGGTATCCAGACCCAGGGGTCCCGTCCAGCCACGTGTAAGACCGGGGTTGCCTACTGGGCGACGGATACCAAAACCCTATGCCGAGCCACGGCGTCGAATACATGGAGCGTCTATTACACGCCCTACACTTACCCCCATCCCCTGAGAAATAAGTAGGGCCCTCGCGGCCGATCTAGGGGTGGCCGATATGATCACGATCTGATTACCGCGAACATAGAACGCTCAATCTTTTCCGGTTCCAGATATTTTCAATGAAGTACTAAAGGGCAAGCCATACATGTCCCTTGTCCGCTGGAAGAACGATTTCGCCCAATCGCCCGAAAGATAGTACCCACCAGGAAAGTCTGTCCTCGTTGATTCCTTCAAAGTTTTGTCAAACTTTCTTCTCAACACATCTCGAGCCTGAAGGGTCGCTCCCAGCAGATAAAATGGAAAGGCGGTGGTTGAGAGCGGCATCATGGGCCTATAGTTCTTATAAGTCAGCACCCTCGCCATACGCGGGTTCAACTTAGCCATGGCGGCCTGCTGAATCCGAGCGTCTCCACCGAATCTCCGGTGATTCCCCCATAATGTGGGCGCCACGCGGAACGCCAAATCGAATACAGCGTAACTACCGTACGGTTCAAGTTGATACCCTGAACGATTGAAGGCGGAGATAATGAACGAACCGTAGCGAGCGGTGTCAAACAGAATGAATAGACGGATATAATCTCGATCATCCTGGTCACTCAGTAGGAAGTGATCCTTTATTCTTCGAAATTCTTCACAGAGCGATTCGCGGAAAGACTTCCAAAAACTATCCTCTACCTTCAGTGCTTGTTTGGCCCCTTCGATTCTTATTTGAATGAACTTATCAATCGACTCCCAGGGTATCGGCATGAAGAATTCGGTCCCGAAAACGCCGCCAAAACCCAACGAATACGACCCAGTGCCCTCAAGCAGCGGCACGAGTTTATTGTTGAAGGAAGGAGAAAAACCCTCGGTTAACTCACGGAACCTTTCTTCATCTCGGCCAGGCTGGAACTGGTAAACATCCAACGGAACCCCTTGAGCTCTGGCGAGTTTCTCAGCAACCTCCATATCTTTCAATGAATCGTAATGGCCCGGGGCGATAGCTATTCGGTAGCGGATCTTGCTGTAGTATTCAGTAGCCGTAGCAGCGACCAGCCTGCTATCCCGACCTCCCGATAGTGAAGCCGCCACTGGAGATTCCTTGAACTCAGGACGGCTGACAATTGCGCGTAGAGCGGACAAAAGTTCGCTTGATAGCGCCGAACGGTCAAATTGCTTCTTGTTATTTATCGCGAAGACGACCGAGCCGATCTTGAAGCTGGAATTTGTTACGTCGATGGCAAGATATTCATATGGCAATAAATATCTTATGCGTTTGTGCTCTGTCGACGACCCAAGCCAAGCAGGATAGAGGATGTGTTTAACGGCAAGAAACTCGATGACCTTGTACATATCGAGATCACTCGGACCTGTTTGCATCAAATCCTCAACTTGCGAGAACGAGGAGGAAATGACCATCCCATTGTCTGAATAAAAAATGTTTCGCGCCCCCATGAAGTCCGAAAAGAGGTAAATCCTCTGACCCTTCTTGATCAGCAACACATACTGGCCAATGAGTTTCTTCTTTAGGTCCCCAATCTGTGATTCTTGGAAGGATCTCAAGATTTGCGACAATGTCTCCTGGACGGACTTGCCATCGAGATAACAAACATAGCCTATCGAGGCAATGGCATCCTCACCATGGCGAACGACACCAAATGTCCCCTTCTTACCATGTACCCAACATGCCCCCTGCGGGCCTGCGCTTATCCGCTCCACGACGTCATCCTGTTTTGCTAAAATGTCTTCGGTTCCGTTAAGCCTTAGAAGAATATCTGCCATTTTTCTTCTCCCCTGACATTGATGTGGTGATTTTTGCAGAAATCGCGGGGCGTGTCAATTCCAGTTAAAGGGCATGGATAATAGACATTGGTATTTGAATTACCGAAAAGCTAAGGGTTAGGTTAGCAGCATAATCGACTAGCCATAATATTCTCGAAATGCTCTCCGGAATCCCCTTTAAGGGTGAGCACAAGTGTCGAGACCGGTTCGACTCACCCATTAGAGAAACCAAAGGAGGTATTCATGTTTCGAAGCACAACCAGACGGCCGAGCATCCGTATCTACTTGGCAACCATATTTGCGCTCCTCGCTTCTCTCCAAATATCATCGGTGAATTCTATGGCGCAATCTAACAAAACGACCTTAAGAAACAAAATAGAGGGTCGTTCTCCTGCCCAGGGGGCGGTGCTTAACGTATCCTTCTCCTACATGCCAAAATTTCCCAGAGCGGGACAAGATGTGCAGTTCATCGACACCTCCACCGGAAAGCCAGGCTCATGGCAGTGGGATTTTGGCGATGGAGCGACCAGCACAGCCCAGAATCCAGTTCATGTCTTCAATAATTCCGGCTCCAAAACAGTTATCCTTGCTGCCTCTAATGGCGTGGTTGCCAGGAAGAAAACTCTCCGAGTCGCCGTATTTGCAGCTAAATCTGCCGGAACCTCAATCCTATCTACCCTCTCTCCGTCTTTCACATCTGCGCCCCTGTTCCCCATTGCTGGTCAAACCGTACAATTCACGGACACGACCACGGGAGCCCCCAGTTCATGGCAGTGGAACTTTGGCGATGGAACGACCTCAAACACCCAAAATCCGAGCCATAGTTACGCCGCTGCTGGCTCTTATAACGTATCACTAATGGTAAACAGCGGTAGTGGGTCCAAGACCTATAGCAGCACGGTTACTGTCAAGTCCCCCGAGGTACCTCTCGGAGCCTCCTTTTCTTACACCCCGGGCTTGCCCACTCCCGGACAAGCGGTAAATTTCACGGACGCCTCAAAGGGAAACCCGACGTCCTGGCAATGGGATTTTGGAGATGGTATCAAAGACACCTCCGAGAATCCGAGTCACATCTATGCGGCGGCAGGATCTTATGGAGTGACACTTACCATAAGCGCGGGTTCAGATTCAACCAGCACGAGCACAACCATAACGATAGGGCAAAGCGATGTTATCACAGCGACGAGTGCCTCATATGCCGACGTCAGCACGGCCATTTCCAAGGCCCAATCGGGGGACACGGTCATTATTCCTGCGGGTAAAACGACATGGAGCAGCCCTCTTGTTATAACGAAGGGAATCAAGCTCATCGGGGCCGGGATAGGACAGACGGTCATCACTAGCGGCTATTCGGGACACACGACATATACCAACTACTGCGACCCGGCGTCTCATCTCATTACATATTACCCTCAACATCCCGAACTCGACGAACCGTTTAGATTATCGGGGTTCACCATGGACCTTAACGCAAATTGTTATGGGCCATATCTATACAACCCCACACTTAAGCCGTTAACAAAAGTCCGCATTGACCATTGTGACCTCAGTAATTCTTATACCGGCGGGATGGAGCTGATCATGGTTGTCGGAACCGTATACGGTTGCATAGACAACAATGTTCTTTCCGGCGGTCCATTCATGTTCAGATGTTTCGGGCTTAATGACGTCACTTGGAACAACCTTACGTTTGAATACGGGACCGCAAACAACATCTATTTTGAAGACAACGTTATTAATTGTAACGATTCCATCGTGGAGGGCGGTGGGGCTGGTCGCTATGCATTTCGATACAACGTCATCAACCTGTCGGCCAACGTCTATGGCATCTGGGACGCGCATGGGAACCAGCCGGGAGCGGACAACGCCACTGTTGGCATTGAGGTCTACGAGAACACGATCAATTGGGGCTCTTATGGGGGGCGCATTTTTGACCATCGGGGAGGAATGGCCCTCGTTTATAATAACGATGCAAACTCGACCAGTTGGGTAGAGGCGCAGACGAGAGAGGAATATCTTGATTCGGTTCTCCCGCCAGCGTTCAACCCGATTAGCGGTCAACCCCAGCATGTTTATCAGTCATATTACTGGAATAACACGAGGAACGGAACGGAGTTGATCAAGATCAATATACCTCCTGGGATATATGGAGTAGACGTGGGCGGACAGCAGGTTGATTACGGCGGTACCATCGGCCTCGTTCCCCAATGGAACGTTGATTGCTGGAAGCAAGTTATCGGATTCGACGGCACGGCGGGGATGGGCGTCGGACTTTTATCCAACCGGCCGGCAATAGGTACTGTCGGTGTTGGATATTGGGCTACGGATACAAAAACACTCTATAGATGGACAGCTAATAACAAATGGGAGGCATATTATACTCCCTTTACCTACCCCCATCCCCTGAGAAACGATAAATAGTTTACAGTCTCCTCTGGTAGCCCGAGCCTTTTTGGCGAGCGCGGGACCATCGGTATCGTCCCGCGGGCAAACCGGGAATATTGGTGTGAAAAATAATCGTTTGATGGAACGACTGGAATGGGTGTGGGTCGTTTAGCGAGTAGCCCGGAAAGGGGCACCATTGGTGTCAGGCTTTGGCATACAGCCGATTTCATCTAACAAATCATGGAATATTTCATTAGCGTTCCCCCTGACGAATTCATTCTCAAACCCGCCCGTGGGATAGCCATCGCCGCCAATAAGAATGCGGATCACAATTAACCTTCTCCTAAATCAGCTAGGATTTCCTTCCAGGCCGTTTCCCCTTCCCGCTTCTTTAGGGCAAAACCGATAATTAAAATGAAAATCACATTCATAATGGCACCGACGATGGAGAAAAGCATAACAGTATATGATGCCGATAGATACAGCCCCCCGACAATGAG
Organism: Candidatus Aminicenantales bacterium; assembly: GCA_049513915.1. Lineage (GTDB taxonomy): Bacteria > Acidobacteriota > Aminicenantia > Aminicenantales > Saccharicenantaceae > DATKJS01. Next base: position 158,029 of record JBEKVN010000001.1, read on the forward strand.
GGCGAGGGTTCTCAGAACGAGCAAAGCCAAGTTGTATAAGAACGTCTTGCGTTGCATCCGAGCTATTCGGGCACAAAGATCAGCAGGCAGGTTACAGAACGCGAAGAGGAGCCATAATATCAGGCTTCGGGCAAATATACCTGCCGTGTGCCATTGAGCTCCAAAAACCCAAGTAAAGATTTTAGGTGCCCAAATGATAAAAACCAACGATGGGAAGAGACCTAAAGCGAATAACCCAGCGGTAAATTTCAAATACAGCAACAAGAGACGACCGCCGGCGTTATGAGTCTCACACGCTTTTTGGTAGAGCACCTGTTTAAGTGCCCTCTGAACTAGTCCCATCGGGGCACTCAAAATGCGAACTCCAAATGCATATGCCCCGGCTATGGCAATTCCGAAAAAATGAGTTAGCAGGAATATCGGCAATCCTAGTGACAATGTGTTGATGAGATTAGTGGACGCGGAATACACCGGAAAATCGTGATATTCTTTCGCCAATTGCCAAATACGTTTCCATCGAATTTTATCTCGTAATAGCCGGAGGTCTCTTGACACTACTCTCGCAAGATTCGCGCTGGCCAACGTATCTCCTAAAACCGCCGCGAAGACAAGCGCCGATGAGCCTCCTTTCAGATAACCCAGACCAAGCTGTGTGCCATTAGTCGATATGCTGCGAATGACCTGTGAAGCTGAGGTATGTTTAAAGGATTTAACGCGGACACACCAGGCCTGACAGGCTTGATTGAGGCCGTCTCCCAAAATAGCTAAAATCAGCAAGATCAGGATCCAGCTTTTGGGCGCCTTTATGAGACGCTGAACGTAACCCGGGGCAAGAAGGCAAATAACGAGGCAGATGGCGCTTATTATGGCGGTGGATATGCAAGAAAGCGCAAAAAGGTTAATGGCGTCATCTTTGTTCTTAGGCAGCATGATCGCCAAGCTATAATCCAAAGTTAATCCAGCCGCGATGATACTTACGACGGCATAAAATGACCCAAACACGCCGAAGTCCGAGGGGGAATAAAGACGACTGATGAGAGGAGAAAGAGCAAAGCCAAGGATCTGGGCCAAGGCCGTGCCAGACATCACAATAAATAGGTTCTTAACGAAAGATGAGCCCCATATTTTGGAGGAGATTGAACGCAGATTACTCTGAGAACTTCTGAAGCTCGATATCACTGTCACTGTTGGAATTCAACTCCAGACATGGGCAGCAACGTACTCAAATGATAGCCTCCACTTTCCAAATACTGCACTGACCTACCCGCGCTCAATGTACCGCCTCTGAAGTGAGATTTTCAACATTTGGACCGATCCCCGTCGACGCGGCTTATCCCCACCGATTTCGGCTTCTCCTTCATTCCGGCGATGGTTCATCTTTTCTCCAAACCTCCCTCTCCGGGGAAAATGGGGCCTGCGTGCCTATCTGCGTGAATATCGCATCCATAATCCGGGACGTAAGCAGGATCTCGCGGTACGCAATGGGCACGGGCGCGCCGTCCGTGATCGAGCGATAGAATTCCTCGATCAGGTGCTTCTTGCCCGAATTCATGTGGAAGTCCCTCGCGAGGAATAATCGCGCATTGCGGAAGAAGCTCCCAACGTATTGCTTCGCAAACCCCGCCTGGGGCAGGAATTTCTCGGCGTAGCTCTTGAATCTTTCTCCTCGAAGCTTGATTAGCCATTGCTGATCCTCATCGAACACCAGGCTATTCTCGGGCCCATAGACGCGGAATTCGTGCAGGGACGGGCGCATTTGGGAGGAAAACGTGAAATAGGCCGTGGTGCCTCCCTCTCCTTGAAGGATGACCCTGAGCTCGTCAATGATCTCGTTTTCTCCCAGTTGTTTCAGGAACGGACTCACAAATCCATGGGCAATGACTTGAGGAGATTCGCCCGGGAGATACTCGGCGATCTTCGCGATCCCGTGGCTGATCGTATTATGCAGCAATCCGCCGGGCAAAGTGCGCGCCCAGTGCTGCTTATCTCCCAACAGGGCTTTCGTATAGGCGCTGTCCCCGAATTCGTAACACCAGGTACTCTCGATATGAACGGGGGTGCCGCCCAGGTACCCATCGCGGATCAGCTTGCGCATCCGCCTCGCTACCGCGCTGAACTGCTCATCGGTGCCCACGGTGAGCCTGAGGCCCGTCCGATCGGCCAGCGAGATGAGCTTCTCAGTCTCGACGGCATCTATGGCAAAGGGCTTTTCGACGTAAATATGACACCCGGCTTCCAAGCATTGTCTGCCGATCTCATAATGACTTTGTGGCGGCGTTGTGATGTGGACGACATCCGGCTGGCCTTCTCTCAATAGGGGGTCGAGATGGCCATAAAATCGCTTGACGCGGAATCTCTCGGCCAGCTGCTTGGCCATGAGTTCTTCCCGGTCGCAGGTGCCGATGATCTCGCAACCAGGAATCCTCTGGATTTGAGAGGCATGCGAATCGGCGATCTTCCCGCATCCGACGATGGCGACCTTTAGCATGATCGATCCTTTCCGCGCAAAACGCTAAGCCCGAACGCTAGCCAGATTTCTAGTGCGACCGAGATTCCCGACAGCTCTCAAAATAACTTCGCAGGCCTTCCGACGTCGTCACGCCGGGCTTCCAACCCACCATGTCCTTGATCTTGCGGTTGCTGTAATACGTTTTCTTCCAGGTCGCCGCCCATTCCCGGCGCGTGTAGACCGGCGGCAGCTGCCCGTGCGACCATTCCGAGTATTTTTCCCACAGGTAGCAAAAAAGGTAGCTGAAGGCGTGGGGGACGTAGATGGATTTGAACGATTTCACGTTTTTCTTGTAGAGACGCAAATAGCGCCTGGATGATGGCAGGTCGTCGTCGACGACGTTAAAGACCTCGCCTTCGATTCCGGCCTTGAGTCCGGCGAGGACGATGGCGTCGGCACAATTATCCAAATGCGTGAACGGAATAGGGTTTGCCCCCCCGAAGTGAAGATAGAGGCCAAACGAGTCGATCCCCACTCTCCCGGGAATGAAGTCCTTTCCCGGGCCATAGACACTGCCCGGCCGCACGATCACGTACGGAATGGCGTGCTTCCGCCCATACTCGATGACGAGCTCATCCTGCTTCACTTTGCCATAGCAGTAAGCCTCGGCGCGCGATTCAGGGTGCTCCTCCACCGGGCACGTTTCATCCAGGAGTCTCCATTGTGGCTTCTTCCGGTTCGTGTATACAGCGAACGAGCTGATGTTCACGAAACGCCGCAGGCACATATTTTCGAAGGCCGCATCCAGGAGGTTCCGCGTCGTGACCACGGAATTGAGGAAAGCGTCCGAAAACGCCTTCGTGCCGGATCCCGCCGCCAAGTGGTAAATTAGGGGTACGTCTTTAACGAACTTTGTACAGTCCTCCCGGGATAAAAGCGTGCCGGTGACGATCTCGGTGCGGCCGAGCCCGTTATGGCGATCGATTTCCTTTTTTAATCTAGCTAGGTTGCTTGTGGACCTCGTCAAGCAGCGAATTCTACGAAAGCCCTTGTCGAGCAGACTGCCAACGACCCGCGGTCCGAGAAAACCCGCGGCCCCCGTGACCAGGATAGGGTCATCGGATGTTGCTATTCCAAAGTCCATTGTCACATCTAGTCTCCAAAAGAGGCTTATTATACCCATTTCCTCACCCCTCCTCAAGCCAGTGCAGTGCTCAGCATGCCGTGGTCGCTAGACCTATGCGACATTAGGAGGGGTTCTTGCCAGAATGCCAATCAGCGAATCGGATATATTGCTTCCAATCATATCGGATTACCGATCATCTGAAGCTGCGGTTTGAGACGGAAAAGCCTCCGCCGTTCCATTTTTTCGAGCAGGTTGCGCTTGCGGCGGCCGAGGAGAACGTGGACTATTTTTGACCATCTCAGTATTATGGGATGGGTAAGTCTGTCGCCTTTCTGCAGGCGTGGGGGGTTCTTCGTATCTATTGACACCGCCATGCGGCCAGCCATACACTTCCGGGATGGATAGGCGGGGAGATTCATCGTCAGGAGCTGGAATCAAGCTGATGAAAGGATAGTTTATTCTTACATCAGCCAGAATATAGGCCATAAAGCTTATTAAGGGAGTGTCTGTGAATCCCATAAATGGGCTATTTAGAATATTATATTGGCCAGTATGCCGGGCGTATTCACGTCATTTAGGAGACAGACCGGCCGACGCTTTGCTTCGCTTCTTGTGCAGTACCTACTACTTGAGGGTTTATCGCCTTTGGCCTAATTTTGTGCAGCCACGCCGCTTTACCGAGAAGGTGTGGAGCCGCATGCTTCACGAGCGAGACCCCCTGTTCACATTGATCTCGGATAAGTTTCGGGTGCGGGACTATGTAGCCGAGAAGGTAGGCGGGGGGTACTTGATTGCACTGCTTTGGAGCGGAGAAAAGCCTGAAGAAATTCCCTTCGATAGATTACCAGACAAATTTGTAATGAAAACGAACCATGGGTGTGAATATAACATTATTGTTCAAGATAAAACACGACTGGACAAAAAGAAAGTAATTCTGCAGTTGAACAAATGGCTGGGCGAGAATTTTGGTAATGACACGTTTCTTGGTATAGCGTGGGCCTATAGGAATATCAAACCGCATATCATTATAGAAACTTTCCTGGAAGAGAATGGTCAGGCTCCAGTGGATTACAAGTTTTTTTGTTTTTCGGGTCGCGTGGAATTCTTTAAGATGGACTTTGATCGATTTAAGGGTCACTCGGAAACGTTTTTTGATAGAGATTTCAAAAGACTGGATCTTTTTGAGCCGGGGTTCAAACGGTATCAAGGAAAAGTTGAGTTGCCAAGAAATATTAACAATATGTTGCGTCTCGCGGAATCTTTGGCGGCGGGATTTGATTTCATCAGAGTGGATCTTTACAGTATTGAGGATAAGATATACTTTAGTGAATTAACGCCCTATCCTGGCGGAGTATTCCATAAATTCGAGCCTGATTATTATGATCATGTATTTGGTGAAAAGTGGAAGTGGAAATAAAAGACAATCGCGCCTCCTGCCCCATTCGTGAGGGCAGGTCAGTTACGCTTTTTGGCCAAATCAAATCCCAGCATGGTTAATAACCAGCTCAGATGGTATGCACACTTCTCTAAATATTTGATCAGTGTATGACTCCCGATAAAGAAGCAAAATGGTAGTAAGAATGTATAAATCAATAATGCAGTTATGGCCTTAATCGGCACCAATACCTTGGATAATCCATGCAGCAGTGGCGCTCTATATTTTCGTTCGTTTGAGGCTTGCAGCAATGCACGCCTCAGATAATAACTTTTGGTCTGGCGCTCAGGAGGCACAACTTCGTAAACCGGTGCTTCTTCAACGGCAACAAAACGGTAGCCTAGTTGCATGGCCTCTCTGAAGAACTCTTTATCCGAACCGCTGGTTTTATACTCTATATCAAAACACAGTTGGTGTTCGCTAAAAACACGTTTTTTGAGAAGAACATTTCCAGTACGGGTTTGGTCCCAGGACAGGAGTGTGCCTGTCCGGTGCACGGGTCGTTCACAGAGGTGGCTCTTAGCTAGCCATGAAGGCGGCGGTTGCTCGAAAAATGGAATGACAGGACCTAGTGCACCATCTACTCCAAATGTTTGGATTGCTTTATACATTGTCTTTAACCAATACGGCGGCGCGAATTCATCATCGTCAATAATGCCGATGTAATTGCCTTTTGCCAATTGAAGGGCATGGTTTCTGGCTGCTGCAATCATTTGAACCGACTCGATCCCGTAGGTCAGATCCAAACCTAGTTCATCCTTTAATTGTGTTACTGTTTCTCTAGCAGGGCCTGCAGCGTCATTATCCGCAACAACCACTGAAAAATCAAAAAGATCGTCTGCTTCCTGCAGCGCCAATTTTCTCAAGAGACGCTCGAGCATCTGATTGCGGCGGAAAGTACAAATGCAAACCGAAATGTGGTCTTTCATGAAAAATCCTTTTTTCGGCTCCAATATCGCAATCTATTTAAATATCCCTATTTTCTTAATAGCCCTCTTAATTGATGGAAATATCCTATCGGCAGCACGAGCTAGTTTGGCTGTTCGTTCATTCGCATAACTATCGAATCTTCCAAGATACTTAACGTCCTGGCCGTTTTTTCCTGAAAGACCCACCTTGAAATGGTAGCCGCCTGGGTTTTCTATAGGGTTGATGCCGTTGAGATTGTAATAACGGCATTCGTTATTCTTCATCCACTGGATGGCTTTCCATTGAAGCAGGTATGAGCCTTTATTGGTCATGCCTTCATCGTTTGTTGCGCCAAATAAATAAATGCCCGTATCTCCAACGAGTGAGCAAATAACCCCGGCCGAACTCACGCCGTCGGAATGGCAGAGAAAGATCCGCATCTTATATTCGGGCGGGAGATCTCTCTGGATCATTCTGAACTCGTTTATGTCGTTGGGCTCCGGGAATTTCTTTCTATCCAGCAAAGCCCGATAAAGTCCGATAAAGTCGGCAAAAAAACTGTCGTCTGCGCCTTCGATCACTTCCAGATTGTTGCGCTCTGACTTGTTCAGGCAATTTCGCCATTTTTGATCAAGTTTCTTTCGCACTTCATCTAATGGTTGGCTGATGTCCATGATAATTGTGCGGCCACGATTTTCTCGGGGAACGGGTGTGTACCCTTCTATTGATAAGATGTCGGTGTATATCTGAGAATTATCATCATACAAAATAGGGAAGATCCGCAGTATCAAGCCGCGCCGACAGACATATTCGTTTCTCAGCGAGCGGAGTGCCTGTTGAAAGATAGCTGGATCCGGGATTTGGTTCCGGGGCTGCCAGACGGGCGCCCATCTAATATATGCCGCACCTTGCCCTAGAAGCGGGATGCTCACGAGGCGTGCTTGTGCCGCTGCGACGGTTTTGTCGCCTGATCGCAAAACCATATGGGTGATATTATTTTCACCACAACGAACGGCGTCGTATGACCAGGTTTGATAAATATTCGCATCAGAAAGTTGATTAAGAATTATGTGCCATTCCTGTTTGTTGATGGTGTCGAATTGCGCAATGTATCCATGATCAAGAGGTTTTGGTTTAGCGCCCATGGATATTGTCAACTAACTCCGATAGATTATTTCATTAAAATTGCCTACGTGAGCCGATTCCATTAGACTCAAATATTGGTCGCCGAGCAAATATCCGATTTCATCGGCATTTTCCGGATGTACCTCAATTTCAACATTACTGCTGACGGCTCGATTGAAGATATTCCGGAGGCGTTCATGATTTTGCAGAGGCAAGATGCTGAAAAAGCAATCGGTTGAAATATATCTTCGGGCGATAATATTATCCAGGAGACGTCGATAGAAGAGATTGAATAAGTTTACTTCGCCCTTATCTAAGGTAAATGTCCTGCGCGCTCGCGCGCCTTTCGGAAGTATCTTGCCCATCAGCATATTCGCACAGAGATGCATGTGATGATGACCGTTGTAAAAGTCGGGCGCCTTGCCATACAGACGCATAAACTCTTCCAACTGCGCTTTAAACAAAAAGTCAAATGAATCGGCAAGCAAAGGGTTGTAGATGATTTGTGCTAGCTTGCTTTTCGAAAGATAGGATATCACCCTGCTGTGGCGATCACGAATATTCGAGGATATCTTGTCAACGCTAAACGGCATCGTAAAATTGATGTGCAATCCCACTTCCATGCCGGCCTGCAAGGCCAGCGGGGCAGCACGTTTCGAATCCTCCATAAAAACCATTACACTTGCCGACGTAATGCTCTTGTTTGAAAAGCATTTAAGAATGCTGTCCGTGGCATGGCGGGTTTTGCCATAATCATCGGCTGTGATAATAATCATTGTCCTCGGCAATTGACTTAACGCATTGAGCGATATAGTCCATATGATGCAAATCTAAACCTTGATGAACAGGCAACGTCAAGAGATCATTTTTTAGATGGCGTGCTTCCGGAAATTCCCTCCAGTCAAAGCCCCGATGGTAAGAAGGCCAGCCGCCGACTAGTATGCCCTTAGATTCTAGTGCGTTACTCCAGAAGGTTCTGTCAGCAACAAAATAGGGAAAAGATAGGGGGCAAACACTATCAGGTAAATCATCAAACAGTATTTGTACAGACGGTATGTCACAGAGGGCTTTGTGTAAACGCTGGTAATTGCGCCGGCGCACCTCAACTATTTCGTGAGGATTTGTTTTGCATATGATTCCCTTTGATAATCGTGATATGGCCCATCCAATCTTTCGTCCATCAAAATAGTTGCTCTTAGGCATTTCGCGTTCAACTTCAATATCTTGATTAACGGGGCCTTTTAACCAGCTCTTAGTAAGCAATTGGCGCGTGATGTCGTAACGCTGCCAGAATTGATTGGTATTCATAAACCACTTTTTTAAAAGAGGTAAGCTATTGAGGATTATATTACGGGATTGCGGCTGCCTGAGGGGTTTCGTATCATTCAAAACAGTTCTGGTTTTAAAAATTAAAGCACCGCCGTCCGGCACCGGCAAAGATTTTACAAAACTGTAGATTGCGGCATCTCCGATACGGCCAATTGTATTATGTGGGCTACGGCTGAAAAGACATAATGCACAATCTTCCACCAGGAAAAGTCCTTTTTCCTTACACCATTTGGCAAGATCGTCAATTTCCTGGGGCCAACCAAAAAAGTGTGAAACATAGATTAGTTTTGTCGACGGTGTGGAACGTCTTATGATGTCCTGCATATCGATTCTTGCTCTGTTGTCGATTCTATAGAAAATGACTTTTGCGCCCGTCCAGACAAACGGGTCAATTTCCGCCCCGCAATTGTAGGCGGGAACCAGGACTTCGTCACCCGCTCCGATATTCACCAGTTGACAGATCAGATTAACGGCGTAACGTCCCTGATAGGTGTATATAACTTCAGCGTCTGAAAACCCGAAACCTTCAGGTAATGCTGACGGGGTAAAAAGCAATCCGGCAATAATTTGTGCCGGGCTTAATCCCGGCCCATTACATGAGAGGAACTTAGCCGTCATAATTCTGCCGCAATTATTCAAGACTGCCGATATTGCGTAGCGACTTGCTCGACTATTGCATCCATTGTTCTGGCGGCCAACAGAATCGCGCGATGCGATATGGGAACAGGCGTCCCAGGCTTTGCACTCAATTCGTGCGACCGCCGGCGCGAATAATGTTCGTGGAGGAAACCGTAATAAATAGGACGATTGCCGATAGATACCCCGTGAAAGAATTAATTGAAGACTCACCCATGTTGTGAACCACCGACATGATAATATAGCAGATCCAAAGGGCTCCCCAATCGAAGTCATGGGAAAGTTCCCGATAAGCCTTCCTGCAGGAGGATAAGAAAAAAGACGAGACCAGCAAAATGCCGACGATGCCAAGCCCTAAGAGCACGTCCAGATACCCATTGTGGGCTCCGGAGATTTGGAATAAGTCCTGTCTTCTAGGGGTCCAGAAGACTCCGAAGCCTCTTCCTACGAAGGGGCTCTTCATCACTGTTGGTACGAGAGAGGTCCATACTTGCGTCCTACCCGTTAGTGTCGCGTCCCGTCCCGCGGCGGAAGCGAAGAACCCCAACCTCGACCCACCGGTGAATATGGAAACAATTCCGAAAACAATGATGACGGTCACGAGTGTCGTTAATATGCCTCCCGATACCTGTATCTTGTTTCTCTTCGCTAGATGGAATCCGCCGTAAACCAGAAGCCCCGCACAAAGTGCATAGACAGATGTTGCGGAATAGAAGATACTACCCTGGGGTCCTCCCAATAGCCAAAAAGCAAGAGCCAAGAGCATTATTTCCGCGTAAGTCTGATACTTCCATCCAACAGGATTATTGCCCTGCCACCTCCTGATAAGCGACCAGATTAGGAAGGTTGCGGAAATAATACATAAGCAAGCGAGGCTGTTCTTATGGTTAGCAGCTCCTATCCACATCTCATCACCTGACCAGCGGTTATACAAGCGCCCGTATTCAGGGAAATATTTGATGAGAATCGGCGAAAAGGGAATAAGAATGTAAGTCGTCCTTTTTAGAATACTCTCCATCGCATGGCGGGGCGAAGGCTCCGAGAGGACGACGAAGGCCATTAAAATTGCCAATAATTCTTTGCCCCACCGTTTAATAGAAAGCAAGGGAAGGTCCGACCAGAGGGTGCTGATAAGCATGAAAATGACCAGCGCCATCAACCAAGCGTTCTCTCTCATGGCGGCAGACCAGTTGAAATCTCTCCGGATGAGGATGACAATGCCCACCAGAATGAAAGCCGCCTGGAACGCAAGGTCCAAATCGCCTCCCTGCTCGGGGTCGGAGCTCCAAACTCGAAACCATGCTGCTAAAGGCTTGCTGGCAGTAACAAGTATCCAGATTGTGGGAATCCAAAGTGTTCTACTTACGTCAGCGCTTTGTTTACGTTCGAGTCGAAGAAGGAAAAGAACGAACGCAATGCAAAGAACTAATGCGAGCGTTGGCGGCAAATATGTCTCCTCTTCACTTTTCCTCCCGTCAATATACCACTCCCAAGCCGGGTTTTTCAATGAGCGAAAAGGAATTGACGCTGGACAGGGAATGACATAATTTATCTGAAGAGATGAACCTCCATGAAAATCCTTTTCTAGGTGGCCAACGCAGTATGGAATACTTGAGAAAATGAGATTCAACTCCTTCTATTATCTGGGCTTCCTGACGATCGTCGTGCTCCTATATTATCTGGTCGGGTCCCGCTTTCGGTGGGCGTTGTTATTATTGGCCAGCTATTATTTCTATGCCTCCTGGAAACCGGAGTATCTCCTCCTCATCGCGGGGACCACGGTCATCAACTATTTTGTCGCCGTCCTCATGGCCCGCCGGGAGGAGAAGAGGAGAAGGCGCAAGTTCCTCCTGATATCGCTGGCTTCGGGCCTGGGGCTGCTGTTTGTTTTCAAGTATTTCAATTTCTTCTCCGCCTCCATCCAGGACATCCTGCGGGGAGCCGATGTCTTTGTTAAAAGCCCACTTCTAAACATCATGATGCCCATCGGGATCTCTTTTTATACTCTCCAGACGATCGGCTACATCTTGGACGTTTATCATGGAAGAATTGAACCCGAACGTCATCTTGGGACGTTCGCCGTATACGTTTCTTTTTTCCCGATCGTCTTATCAGGCCCGATCGAGCGCTCGAAGCACCTCCTGCCGCAACTTCAACGTGAGAACAAAATGGCCTTTTCTTACGAGAATATTTCCAGGGGGGCGAAACTGATCATCCTGGGATTATTCTACAAGTTGGTGGTCGCCGACAGGGCGGCGATCTATGTGAACGCGGTTTTTGCCAACGCCGACAAGCACTCGGGCCTTACCTTTCTAGTCGCCACGATATTCTTCAGTTTTCAAATTTACAGCGACTTTGCCGGTTATTCATATGTCGCCATCGGGTCCGCCAAGCTTCTGGGCATCGATATCATGCAGAATTTCAACCGCCCCTTATTTGCCGCCTCCATCAAGGATTTCTGGCGCAGATGGCACATCTCGCTTTCCACCTGGCTCAGGGATTACGTCTTTCTCCCTCTGGCCTATTCCTTTTCGCGAATGCTGAAAAAAGAAAGATATCTGTCTATCCGGACGGACCGGATCATCTACTTCTGTGCCATTTTTGTCACTTTCTTCCTCTGCGGTCTCTGGCATGGTGCGAATTGGACGTTTATCGTCTGGGGGTGCTTGCACGGCTTCTACCTGGCCGTTGAGAATATTCTGAAGCGGAAAACGAGGCCCCGGCTCTTGAACATTGGCCTCACCTACATCCTTGTCTTGTTCACCTGGGTATTTTTCCGGGCGGCTTCGATCGGTGATGCCCTGGCCATTGTCGGCAAAATGTTTACGAAACCGGGTTCGCTTTATATCCCCCAAGGTTCGGATATCGTCGCGCCAATTTATGCCGGGATGGCCATACTCATTTTGCTCGCGATGGAATTCAAGCAGGAATTTTTTCCAGCCCGGTTTTCCTTCTTTAATAACGAGCGGGAGCTCGTCCGCGTGTTTTCTTATGCGGCGATTATTGCCCTGATACTGAGTCTGGGAGTTTTTGATGGCGGGCAGTTCATCTATGCACAGTTCTGATCAACGATGAATAAGCAGATATTGCTCCTCGTTTCCAAATCCATCAAAGTCATCCTCTGCATATTTCTCATCGATCTTATTTTTGGAGAAATCCATAGGTACGTCTTTTTTCAGCAGACGTCGGGGAAATTCTACCGCATCAACTATACGATGGATGTATCGACCGACGAACTTCTCATTTTTGGCAGTTCCCACGCGGCCGCCCACTATGTTCCCGACGTCTTTGAAAAGGAACTGGGCTTATCCTGCTACAACGCGGGCGTCGCGGGGCAACAGATATTGGTTCATAAGACGTTGCAGGAGATCATGCTCCAAAGAACGACTCCTAAGATCATGGTCTTGGATATCGATACGAATGGGTTTTATCAAGATACCTACCATTACGATAGGCTGTCGGATCTCCATCCGTTCTATTCTAAGCATGCCGATATCATCGGGAAAGTCCTGGCCCTAAAGTCCGGGCTGACCAAGTATTTTCTCAGATCGAAGTTATATCAGTATAATTCAACGATTGTCCATGTCGTCAGGTACTGGCTCGCACCTCAAAGGGACAGGAAAGGGTACCAGGCGACATTTGTCGAGCTGCCCAAGCCGGCGCAAAGGGCGCCTGACCGGCGGGAGGACCAGCCACCCCCTGTACGAAAGACTAGGCCGTTCGATAAGAACCTGATTGCCGCTCTTGAGCAGTTCGTGCTAAACGCAAAGCAAAGGAATGTCGGACTTATTTTTACCATTTCTCCGACTCTCGACTATACAAGGACATCGGCTGATGATTCCGTGGAAGAAATACGCTCTATCGCCGACAAATACGGTATCGAATTAATCAACTATATCAACAACCCTGATTTTCTAGGTCACTACGAGCTATTCGCCGATTCCGGCCATTTGAATGACCCGGGGGCGAGATTGTTCTCCAGGATGGTTGCCGACAAGATCAAGCAAAAGTTCCCGGATCTTCTCCGGAACTAGAGTATCCTTGGTTCACATTCCGAACTATGTACCTGATATCCTTGGGCTTGAGAGTGTAAAAACTGGGGATGACCAGCGTTCTTCTCAATGTGCGCTCAGCTGATGGACAGTCACCTTCATAGCCATAGTGTTCTGCGGCGCCCGTTATGACTTCTTCGTAAGGTCTCGATGTGCCGACCCCGCGGTCCCGAAGATAGGTCGCTATCATGTCCCGCTGTTCGGTCGACGGAAGAATGATGGGATACATGAAGCGATTGGAATAGGCCCGGGGCCTTTCGAGGCACAGCATTCGAGGATCCAATTGCAGATTGTGCTCGAAATACTCGGCGTTAGCCCTTTGCGATGCAATCATGGAATCCAGCCGGGGCATCCGTCTCCGGACCGTCGCCAAGTCCGATGCGAAGATGCGGCTTATGACAATAGGCGACTTATCCGCAAACTCGGTCTTTCTATTGTAAACGGCCCATATCCGGGAACCCACCAGCCCCCAGAGGGGCTGGCTGCGGAGCTTCGACCTGATATAGGTTTCCATGATGTGTTTCATTTCCTCGGCACGGGTGGGCACGGGCAGGGCCGCGGTCAATTCGGAGATGCGAGCGCGGAGATCCGTCTTGCCCGAATAGAGCGCTCCTCCCTCGCCCACGGAGAGGTATTTTCCCGACCGGAAGCTGAAGAAGGATATATCCCCGAATGACCCACAGGCTCGGCCGTCGAGCTTGCTTCCGATGGACTGGGCGCAATCTTCGATCACCGGCTTGCCCTCAATGATTTCGAGGATCTTCGGCATGTCGCAGAGGTTTCCGAACATGTGGACCGCCATCAGGACATCAATACCGGAACGCTTCGCCCGCAGGTCCTCGAGCGATATGCAGAAGGTCTCGGGATCTATGTCCAGAAACCTCGGCACGCAGTCCGCCGCCTTGATGGCCTTGAATACGACCGGGCAACAATAGAGAGGGACTCCGATCCTCGACCCAGGCGGCATACCGAGGGCCTTGAGGGCGACGATCACCGCGGCTCTCGCCGATCTGACGGGGATCCCATTGCCAAGCCCCGGCAAGGAAATCGTAGTTTGGGATTCGACAGGTTTCCGCGCGGCTACCATGCCATGGACGACATCGCGAATGGAATACCGATGGAGTTCTGTTGGCATTAGACCTGACATCGGCGCCTCAGGAGTTTCCCGTGCCGGAGTCTTTCAGCATATGTCTCTCGGCATCGACGATATCTCCTCCGCTGCGAACCCGGGCCGCTAGGCCGTAAAGGCGGTATTTCAGAGGACGAAGAGGATACTTCCATATGTAACCGTGCTTGAGTGTCGCCCCAAAGCGTTTCTTAAACAGGCCAAGCGCTTCTTGTTTTGAACCCTTCTCAGGGCTGATTCTGGCACCCACAAAATCATAAATTCGAACGCCCAAGTTCTTGAACAGCCGGATGGCCTCCCAATATAGGAGCTTATTCGCGCCCTGTGGCTGGCCAAGCGCATTTCCGGCATAAATAGCATATGCGCAATAATCGCTGTAAGCGAAGACACAAAAGCTTTGAGCGACGCCTTGCTGATCTGCGATCAAAAGTTTCCCGAATTCCGCAAGCCCCAATAGGTAGCCTTTAAAGGACTCCTGGTCCATGAAAGGGAGCTTCGAGCGCTTGAACGTATCCTTTATCAATTGATAAGCCCCTTCAAACTCTTCTCCGACCGCGTCCCGAATGATAATGCCGGCCTTAGAAGCCGACTTGATATTCTGCCGGGTTATCCTGTCGATATTCTTCCATAGGACGTCTTCAGACTGACTTAAATCGATGACATAGCTGCCGTAGGGGGCGGCGTCGGCCCCATCCGGATAGGTACGGAAAATCGTATTCGTCGTCGCCGGAATGACCATGTCAGCGCCGATCGAGCGGAAATATTCGATGGTTCCGTTCAAAAAGGACTTCTCTTCAGAGACGTCGAATCCCTGAACCATGGGAATGGTCTCGACCCGGAAGCGGACCATACGAAAGATGGCTTTCCGAACAATCGTGTAAGGCAGCACGCATCGGAGCTCACCCGATTCGGCAAACCCGCCCAGCCAGCCGTATTCGTCGCTCACCGCCTTCAAGAAGGATTCTTTGGCAAAAATGGGAAGCTCGGGGTGCCAGTTGATTTCGACGGGTTGAACTCTCATTTCATCCTTCTCAACGTGTTATCCGTCTATTGAAGATGGGCCAAGGCCTTTCCATAGTAGTCTCTAAGCCAGCGCATCTGCTCTTTTCTCCTGAATCGGACGAATTCCTCCGGGACCGGCTTGGCCGGATGAGTGATCATCCCCCAGAAGTATCCGGACAGAAGGAGAAACCCGGACAGGAACAGGGGCTTCGCGCTCATCTGATAGATCGAGCGCAAAAATTGCCAGACGGGATGAACCCCGAGCATGTAGTCGCCGTGTCCGCTCTTGAAAGTATATTTCAGGAAGTGAGGGCCCGCTTTTCCCATGGGCCGGAGATGCAGGCAGGACTTTTCCGTGAAGGTCTCCGTTTTCCAACCCCTCATTCTCGCCGTCACGACGGCGGTAAGATCGATCCCTCCTCCTTTGAGTGGGATGTATCCTCCGATCGTCTCGAAGCATTCCCGCCGGAACAATTGGCAAGCCCCCGACACATGCTCCTTCCGGGAGAAACGATAGTCGTATTGGGCATCCCCCTCCCGGAAAGGCGTTCCAGCGACGCCCAGGGTCTTATCCTGGGCGAACTTGTTCAGCAAGAATTCAAAGTAATCAGCGTCAAAGGTGATGTCCGCATCGAGGTTGCCGATGATGTCGTACGGAATATGCCGTAACTTATCGCGGCCCGCGTTGAACGCTATGGCCTTGCCTCCGAAATGCCGCTCGGCCCGCTCGGGCATCCGCACGAGCTCCATCCAAGGATGTTCGCGGGCATATTTTTTGACGATCTTATCGGTTCCATCCGTGGAGCCGTCGCTGACGATCACCCACTTGGCCGGCTTGACGGTCTGGTGGATGACGGCTTGGATCGTCCGCTCGATGAAGGCCGCTTCATTCCGGGCCGGTGTGATAAGGACATAGGTCATGATCGTTCGTCCCGCCTCATGATCTTATCATGCACATCCCTGAAGGTTGAAATGGGGACGCCCCTGTCTCGCAGGTATGACAGGGAGGATTCGACGGTTTCGAGATCGACCAGGTCCTTCGTGTGACCGATGGCGACGATGGGCCGAAATACAGCGGGATTCCTTCGATCCTTCGCCATTTCCTGGTCCAGCATCCGGATCATTTCCGCCGCCGTCAAACGACAGAAATCGAGCTTCATCGGATGGCGGAACCGTGCGAAATCCCTCAGACGGGCCAGCCCTTTTTGCCGATGCTGGGTTTTCGACGGGCTCTTTTGCTGCAAGCCGATTCGCTTGGCGGTGAACATCTTCCATATCGGGACCATCTTGGTGAACGTCGGAATTTCGAGCAGGATCCCTCGGGAGTCGGGAACGTTGACGTCTTCGGAAAACGCCCAATAATACCCGTTCTTGCGCGACCCGCGGTAATCGAGATTGTGCTGGTGTTGCAGTCCTCCTTTGAAGATGGAGGAGTCGACCCTGATGCCGTGCCCGGCGAGGGATTTTGCCGTGGCCCCGGTGGGCTGCAAGAGCCAATTCCCGGCCCGGAAGGACAGGGGGTGGTAGCCGGGCGCCCCAAGGGCCTTTTGGAGATACGCGATGGAGCGATCGATGATTTGATCTATCCGGCCCGGGGAAAGTCGACACAAGTTGTATTCGCCGTAATCAAGCTGCCATTGGGCGTCTTGGCGTCGCGCGTTATACCACTGCGGATGCAGGTGGAGCCCGACCTCGAACCCCTCTCCATGGAATTCGCGGATCTGCCGTTCGACCAGGTCGATGGCCGGGTCCGCGCGCTCGGATCCTATGATCTCCAGCTCCGCGGCCTCGACGAAAACCACTGAGCGCGCGTTCCACTTCCGGAAGACGGCCTTCAACTTCTCGGCCGGCTCATAGACCAATTCCCTCAGCGAACCCTCGCCGTTACCGTAAATCTCGTAGTCAACCGTGAAAATGCACTCGATCATGGAACCGTCTTTCCCCGGCCCCCCTGTCCATCGAGGAGATTGGCCAGCGCCTGGAGCATCCACGCCTGAGACCACCTCATGAACGAGGTGCGTACCGTGAAGCGGGCATGTTTCTGGAAGTAGAAGAAACCCCGATTATCCCACATGTTCCTCAGCGCCCAGCCGAGAACCGAGTCTGCGAGGTCGACGTTGTCCTTTCCGAAATCCCGGAACTCGGTCAGGGTGATCAGGCTTTGAGCGACGCTGTGGATGTCGATCGGGTAAGTGGCATCGTGATAGTACCGCGGCGCGCCGTCCTCCCGGAAAAAATGGGCCTTATAGAAATCGAAGCCGCGGCGGCTGGCTGATTCGAATTCCGTCGTTTGCCCGTATTCGCCGATACGCCGCAGTGCGACGAGATTGAAGCCCGTATGAAAGTTGTCGATCCATCGTTGGGCCGGCGCCTCGCCGTAATCCCAGGCGCCGTCCGCGTGCTGCTTCCCGACTGAGTAGCGCGCGGCGTCGAGGGCCGGCTCGAGGAACTTCCGTTCTCCCGCAAGCCGGCTGACCCGGCATAAGAACGCGGCGCCAAGAAGGTTGGCGTTATGGATTTCCGTCCGTTCCAAAGGGGTATAGCTGAAACAAGCCGTTGACGTCCCTTCTCTCCAAAAGAGCGTCTCCAGGATGAAGTCCGCGGTGCTGATCGCCGTATCAAGATGAGCGGGGTCATGTAAATACTCGAAAGCATCAAGCAGAGCATTGGCGGCGAACGTCGAACAGATGATGTTTGGAGACCCTTTCGGCACGAGATAGGTCCTTGTTTGCCAATCGAAATTATACCCCCAACAGGAACGGCGTGGATGCCGAGACCGCAGGCCCAGGAGTTTGTCCGCCGTAAGGCTCGACAAGTCGTCTTTCCCGATAAGCCCGATTTTTTGAAGTCTCGTAATCGAGGAAAGGAAGAGCGCAATACCTTTCGGATTAGGGGTCCTCGGCACCAGGAGCAGAGGCCTGAGGTTGACGGGGCATCTTTTTACAGTTTGCGTTAGAAAGAGCCGGAAGAGCTTGAAGTTGAGGAAAGGGAAAGCCCTAAAAACCTTGCTGTTGAGCGCGTCGTAAGGGTCGAAACCCGCCCAATCATGGGCCCGGCAATAGGCCAGGAGCTTGAGCGTGGTCTCCTTGGCGCTCTCCCTGTCTGCGACTGTGGGATTGGCCATGCTTATCCGACGGAAGCTGCCAGCAAATGCTCAAGGACCCTTTTCGCCGTGTGCCCGTCCCATAATGGCGGAATCTGTCCCGTTCGCTGTGGCCCATCAAGCACTGCGCTGACGTCGTCAATAAGGCTATCGAATTTCGTCAGACGGTTGCTTCCCATGGTCACCGTGACAGGCCGTTCCGTCGTCGGTCGGAGCGTCAGGCACGGAGTCCTGAAGAAGGTGGCTTCCTCTTGGAGACCTCCGGAATCCGTCAGCACGAGCCTGGCGTTCTCTGTGAGGCATAGAGATTCAAGATATCCGATCGGCTCCATTAAAAGCAGCCGACCCTCAGGCCGCGGGGTCAGCCCGAATTCGGTCAGGTTCTTGCGCGTGCGTGGATGAATCGGAAAGACCACCGGCAGGTCTTGCGAGAAATGTTCCAGGCCGGACATGATCGTCGAGAGATTGGTTCGCCCATCTACGTTTGACGGCCGGTGTAACGTAACATAAACAAAGCGGCCGGGTTCGAGGCCAAGTCTGGCCAGAGTGTCGAGTGAACGAGTCTTCGGCAGGCTCTCGATCAAGGAATCGATCATGATGTTGCCGACGAACTTGATCTTTTCCCCGGGAATCCCTTCATGCATAAGGTTCTCGTTGGCGTCCCGGGAGGGAGTGAGAAGCAGGTCCGCCAGGGTGTCGGTCACGATGCGATTGATTTCCTCGGGCATTGTCCGGTCGTAACTCCGAAGGCCTGCTTCAATATGCGCGATGCGAATGCCCATTTTCGCGCAGACTAGGGCACAGGCCATCGTGGAGTTGACATCCCCCACGACCACCACCCAATCCGGCTTTTCCCGTTCGCAAACAGTCTCGAAACCCGTGAGTATCTTAGCCGTTTGAGTGGCATGCGAACCCGACCCGACTCCAAGATTGACATCGGGAGGGCGGATTCCGAGCTCCCGAAAGAAGACCTCGGACATGTTCGCGTCATAATGCTGTCCGGTATGAACGAGCAGCGCCTCTACCGTTAAGGCTGCCGGCTCCTTGATGGAATTATAGGCGCTGATTTGCTTTAGGAGAGGCCCCACCTTCATGAAATTCGGGCGGGCGCCCGCAACAACTATTATTTTCAGCTTTCGCATTCGTGCATCTTCGGCCATCGCTAAAGCTGTTCAGGCCGGACAGCAATTCTATGGCTTCCGGAACGCACCCTCTCAATCCGGATGATATCCTCGATGTGTTCGATGATATCATGCAAGGCGGCTCGGGGCCTGCTGTCAGGCTGCCGGACTTTGTCCCGGCGGACAAATTGGATTTTGGACGTGACTTCTTCGACGCTATGGATCATTGTCAGCCGGCCCTGCTTCTCGAGGCTGAGATCCACGGCCCCGGTTTTTCCGCGAAATATGCTGTAGACCGGTATCCCCAAGGCTGCGGCCTCGCGGTTCATGGTTCCGCCGCCGCTGACTACGAAATCGGAAAACCAGAGAAGGTCGAGGCCATTCACGGCCCAGGGGGGAACGAGGGTCTTTGCATCCACGAACCAACCAGGATGGTTCTCCCGGAAGCCCTCCTCCTGAGCATGGTTACGCGGCAACAGGATCGCCTGGATATTTGGAGTTTGGCAGATCCTCGACATCAGCTCGACAAGCAGCACATCGCTCTCCGGATTATAGTAGTGGGCTTCGTTCGCCGGAGGCCTCACGGTGACGATCATGTCCTCTTCGCGCACGCCCAACGTTGCCAATAGTGCGGCCGAAGGCTTGAATTCAGGGACGTAGACATCCTCCTTTATCCCCCGGTAATATCGGACTCGGCTGATCCTTGAGGGCAAGCCCTCCGGGGCCAGGGAATCCGGTACGATCGCCCAGCGGGGGTGGGTCAGCGGGGCGGTCTTCGCGTATTCGTAGTCGGCGATGAGGATGGTCGGAATTCGAAGCAGATTGCAGGCCAGAGTTTGAGAGCGGGCCCCATGCGATAACGCCAGGCCCGGTTTCTGCCGGATGGCAAATGGGAGTAACTGTCCTGCTCGCCATAGCAGGCCAATGACCTTCATGACGGGGTTCTTGCCATAATGGCGGCCGACCTTGAGGTAATTAAGCCCGTTCTTGTCTGCAAGCTCGCAAACCTGGAACGCATCGCGGGCGGTCAGAACGACCTTGTGCCCTCGCCGTGTCAGTTCGCGGATAATCGGGATGAAGAAAGGAACGTGCGGCGTATTGTCGAGGTCAATCCAGATCTTTGTAGATGGCGTCGAAGTCTTTTGAATTTGCTGGAGCAAGTGCTCCTGCGGTAAAAGCTTGGCCCCTTCCGGAAGTGGGTAGCTGGGGTCATGCCAGGACATTGTTCTTCGCCAGAATCGAGCCATGTCTCGGGAAAGAACGTGCCAGTAATGATCCGCATATTTTGTTCGAACATAATCGAGGAACTCAAGGTAAAAATCAACCGGATATTCCTCGTAGGCCAAGGGACCTTCGCCAAAATTCATATAGTC
The DNA here is from genome assembly GCA_049513915.1 of Candidatus Aminicenantales bacterium. GTDB lineage: Bacteria > Acidobacteriota > Aminicenantia > Aminicenantales > Saccharicenantaceae > DATKJS01. Next base: position 178,815 of record JBEKVN010000001.1, read on the forward strand.
GGGATGTGTATTCAACGCGGCCATCCCGCCTTTCTCGGCAATCCAGTCAACCTTCTGCTTCCAGATCTTTATGTCCTTTTCCTGCAGGATCACAAAGAGCCCGTGGTCTTGAGGCAACGTGTAGGGAATCTCAACATAGGTCCTCGTGTTCAGGGCGTTATTCGCCATGAAGGGGAATATGGTCCCCACACCGTCGGATTGGGGCTCGAAAGGATCCGTATCGAAAGTGGAACAGGCATGCTTGATGGAGAGTTCGCCTATCCAACTGAGGTTGCGAAGCATGGACGGGGAGGTAAAGCCCTCCGCACCCCATTTCTTGAGGTAGCTATTTATTCGAGGCACCTTCTCGCAAAATTCAATCGGATTCCTGAAGAGCTTTCCGTCGTGCTTGAGCCCATGCACCCCGATTTCAAACCCCGACTCGTCCAGGCTATGCCGTAGGGAGGGGGGCAGGGGATAGTCCTCGGGCACGAAGTTGAACGATGAGCGGAAACCCAACTCCTTTTCCAATTTCATAAGCTTGGTACACTGCTTGAGGCCCTTTACGGAGTCCACATCGTGCTGAAGGACCAACGCGAATTTCCTTTTTTCTGGCCAACCTTTCCAACCCTGGGGCGCCTGGGACGACTTGGGGTCAATCGGCCATACATTCGCGTATATTCTCCGTTTATGACGCGCGATCGTCCTTCTTATCCAAATCTGCAGCCTGCGCGGGAAGACGGGTTTTACCTGATAATAGATATCGATCAGCTTCATGATCTTAAGCTCTTGCCCGCTTGGAAAATATAGCCAAAATTAGCCCTCAACGTCCCGGGTAATATACCATTTTTTGTGTTTTTTTTGAATGCTTGACAGGCGGCGGCTATTGTGGTTATAAGTATTCCAAACACGGGGACCTAGGCCATGGGCCAGGCTCCGGACAGAATTGCGGGGCTAAATGCGCATTCAAGGGCCGCTCAGATGAGAGTTGTTCTCATCAATCCTCCGACATCGTTCGAGCAGATCTACGGCGATTGGGATCTATCGGCGCTCGACACCTACACGCCACCCTTGGGGATCCTCCATATCGCCAGCTATATCAGAAAATTCGGGCACTCCGTGAAAATATTCGATCTCCAGCTTCCTGACCTGAAAATCTCGGATGCTATCCGACAAATCCGGTCCTGGCCCGCGGATATCGTCGGATTTACCGCCATGACCTCGAATTGCCGGAGCGCGCAGGAAATTGCCAAGGAAATCAAAAAGAGCCTTCCCGCCGTTCCCATCATTCTGGGCGGGGCTCATATTTCGGCCGTTCCCACGGAAACCATGAAAAGATTCGTTGCCATCGATTTCGGCGTCATCGGAGAAGGCGAGGTCTCTTTTCTAGAGCTGCTTGGAAAAATCGCCGACGGGCAATCCGTTGCAGAGGTCAAGGGAATCGTCTGGCGGGCGGAAGACGGGAGGGCCGTCCTGAACGAGCCCCGGGCTCCCATCCAAAATCTGGACGACCTCCCGATGCCCGCCTGGGATCTCCTGGATCGTTTTCCCGAGGGCTATCCAAGCTCTCTCCTGGAGGCGAAGAGACTGCCGGGAACGGCAATCATGACGTCCCGAGGATGTCCATTTCACTGCACCTTCTGCGATCATCGGGTCTTCGGTTCGCGGGTCCGGCACTTTAGCGCGGAATATTCCTTGAACATGATGAGACACTTGAAAAGCCGATATGACATAAGGGACCTGATGATCATCGACGACAATTTCCTGCTCGATAAAAGGAAGCTCTTCGAGATATGCGACGGGATGATGGCTGAAGATATGGATTTCACTTGGTATTGCATGGGCCACGAAAAATCCATGACAGACGACAGGCTGGCGAAGATCCGGGAAGCGGGATGTTGGTTCATTGAGATGGGTATAGAAAGCGGTAATGACGGTATTCTTGCGAAGATAAAGAAAGGGACAACAAAAGCCGACGTCGAAAGTGCGGTGAAACGGGCGAAGAAGGCGGGGTTGAAAATCAAAGGCAATTTCATTTTCGGATTTCCCGGCGAAACTCTCGAAACGTTGGAAGAAACAATCGAGTTCGCCTTGGGTCTCAAGATTGATTTCTTCCAACAAAACTTTTTGACCGTTTGGCCGGGGTGTGAGATAGCCGAGGAATTATCCAAAACGCCGCAGGCCGTTCACAGGCTTGAAGATGATTGGGATAGGCTCGCCCATCAGAGGGCTACGTTCGTCCCCGCTGGAATGACTGGAGAACAGCTGGTCAAAGCTTCAAAAAGAGCATTCCGGAGATTCTATCTGCGCCCTAGGATCATCAGCGGACTCATCCCGAGATTGGCATCGTGGCGGGGGCTAAAATTCGGCTTGCTCAGCTTCAGGGCATTCCTGGGCACGATTTTCAGGCATAACACGGCTTGACGTTGACAGGCCAGTTCCAAGGGTGTTACGGTATCCCGGATAGCAGCTGCCCGGAATCATGCTATCCGAAAACGGGGCGGGAGAATGAGCGCTAAGTCTGAAAAACAAACGCTTGCACGGCAGTTTACTTGGCTGGATCTGGTGAAGGCGGTTGCGCTCACCGGCATCTTCCTCAACCATCTTGTCGAGAGGATATTCGGCTATCCGGAGATCGCCAACCCCCGCGTGGGGTGGCCTGCTTTCAGCGCGCGCTTTGAACAGCTGCGTCCTCTGACGGACCACGGCATCCTAAACGCTCCCATCAACCTCCTGCGCTGGACAGGATGGTTTGGCGAGCACGGTGTGGAGCTATTCCTGATCGTCAGCGGATTCGGCCTGACCTGGGGCCTCCTGGCCCGGTATGGAAACAAAGCTCTTCCGTTGCGTGATTTCTATTTCCGGAGGGCCGAGCGCATCTATCCCCTATGGTGGGGGGCACACCTGGCCTTTATGGCCCTCTGGCTTCTGACCGGATTGGGATTGTCGATGGCCGATCCGGCCACCTATATGAGCTTTCTAGGCATCCGCGTTACGCCGTACCTGCTTTACTACTTCACGCCCGCTTGGTGGTATATCGGGCTCCTGCTCCAGCTCTACCTCGTATACCCGTTGCTGTGGGAGGCGCTTCGCCGCTGGAGCCCCGGAAAGCTTCTGATCGCGAGCTGCGGCATCGGCATCGCCGCCAGGGCTGTCGGATCGTTGATATTCACGAATTACCTGGAAGCATGGCTGCGGGGTGCCATTTTTATTACCCGGCTGCCGGAGTTCGTGTTCGGCATCAGTCTTGCTGCTTGGATGTTCCGTGATCCCCAGCATATCGACGCCCGGATGCGCGCGCCGTCTACGATAATCTTAGCCCTGGCCGCCTGCCTCGTATCCTTCCCTCTGGCGTTAACGTTGCTCGGGATGGCGGTCGTGCCGTTCCTCCTTGGAGCGGGTATGTTGGTTCTTTTGTACGTCGTTCTGAGGAAAATCAAGAATTCAAAAAGGGGGATCGTCGGCCTGGGATCTTGGGTCGGCCGGCATTCCTATTCTCTCTATATCGTCCACCATCCCTGCGTTCAGCTATTCATTCCGAAGGGACCAGCCGTATCGGGCAAAAGGGCCGTCGTTGGCTTCTTCATCGCCGTCATCGCCATGGCTATCAGTGCGTTGCTTCTGGAATTGGTGGTAAAACGCGTTTTGATGAGGCTGGGAAGATGGAAATTAAAAGTGGGGACGCTCGGCGCCGCGGCCCGCGTTGCCGTCATCGTGGCCGGGGTTGCGCTTGTTCTCGCCGCCGGCGACCTCGCGGTGCGCCGTTTCGCCCCGCAGGAAGTGCTCGGGTGGGGCGAACGGGCTTCCCTCGAACCCGATCCCGTGCTCGGGTGGCGGCTGAAGCCCTCGAGGACCACCCGGCTGCGCTGGGAGGGCTACGATTACACGGTGACATCGAACTCCCTCGGTTTCCCCGGGCCGGAATATCCCGAACTGAAAGAGCCGGGAGTGATCCGCGTCATGACGGTGGGCGATGCCTTTACCAGTGCCGAGGGAGTTAACACGGATCAGGCGTGGCCACGCTTGCTCGAGGCCGATTTGGCTCAGGGGCTTCCCGGTCAGCGGGTGGAAGTCTTGAATTTCGGCATTACGGGTTTCGGCCCCATTCAGTACGCCCTCGTCTTCGAAAAGTATGCCCCAGTCTATAGACCGGATCTGTTGATCATCGGCTTTTTCGTCAACGAATACGAAGATGTGTCGATGAACGTGGAGAAGTTTCGTGATTCCATCGGCTTCGACCTTCCCTCCCAGGACAGCTGGCGGTCCATCGCTCAATTCGCGCAACTGCGGTCCTTCATCAAGCTGGAGCTCCGCCAGCCTCTTATGGAGCTGGTCGTTGGAAAACCTCGGGATCACGGCTATTTTCTCGGGAATTTTTCGGCCCTGGAAAAGGGAAGGACTGACATCAACGTCATTGGCCGGCAGCGCGTCGCCGAGCATCTCGAGCGGATCAAGGCGGTTGCCGACCGGATCGGCGCGAAGGTCCTGATCGCCATGATCCCCGCTTCCGTGCAGGTTTGCGGACCCGCGCAGCTCGCTTATTACCCGAAGCCCGTGGACTTGACGGATTCCGAACGATTCGATATGGAACAGCCGCAACGGATGACTCGCGGAATCGCCAGTTCGTTGGGCATCGCTTATCATGATCTGCGCGCGGTCCTCAAGTCCGTTGCAGGAGGCTGTGCGTATCATCCCAAAAACATGCACTGGACCGTCGACGGTCACAAAGCCGTAGCCGAAGACCTTGCTCGAACATTGATTTCCGATCCGGACATCCTCCTGCGGCGATGAACGTGAACGATCTCTATCTTTATCGCATGGCTTTCATCCTTTTCGGAGCCGGCCTTGTTTCATTCGGCTTAATTTTTTCGCGCCGCAGGGACGGCTCAAGAAGCATAGCCTGGTGGGCCTTGAGTGGGTTCCTTTGCTTGAATATCGGTTTCGTCATCTATCTTTGGTTCAATCATATCCAATTCCCTTTGAACTTGGACTTGATGGAAGGCACTATTTTGCAGGAATTCCAGCGGGCGGCTTCGTTTCAAGCGATTTATCCGGCTCCGACTCCAGGCTATATTCCTTTGGCCTACAATCCGCTCTACTATTTCTTAGCTGTGCCCTTCAGTTGGATATTCGGAGTCAATCTGTTCACGTTGAGGTTCGCGGCCATTTTAGGGATGATGGGCAGCGGGGTTATCCTGTACCTCGTGGTGCGGAAAAAAACCAATTCCATTTGGTGGGGATTCGCAGCGGTCGGCCTTTTCGCGGGGGCCTATCGGGTCATGGACGCCTACCTCGATTCCGCCCACTCGGACTCGTGGCTCCTGTTTTCCGCCCTCTTGGGGTCCTATCTCATCGACCGCAACAAGTCGAGGGCCTCAAGCCTCATCGGCGTCCTCGTTCTCGTATCGGCTTTCTGGTTCAAGCAGCACGGGGCTTTATTCGCCATCGGGGGCCTGCTCTATCTGACCCGGCGCGACGGCATCAAGGGCTCGATGGTCTATTGGCTGACGGCCATCGTTGCGGGACCGATCTTGTACATCTTCGCCGGCCCAACACTGTTCGGGCCATTCTTTCATTATTTCACGTGGGAAGTCCCCCGCAGATGGTCCTCGTTCGGATTGCATACGCTACGGCGATATTTCGGGTTCATCGCGCTTTCATACCCGATCCTGGCCCTTTCGGGCGGCCTGACGGTATTAGGGAAATTCGTGAAAGATACGAAAAAGCTGAGCATATGGGATGTCCAGTTCGTCTTCGCCCTGTTGAGCGGTTTCATGGGCAGCCTCGATGCCGATTCATCGCACAACATCTACATCCCCATGGGAATGTGGTTCATTCTTCTGGGCTCTATCGGATTGTGGGAGTTCAGCCGAAAAAGGGAAACTCTCAAGAGGTTCGAGGTCCACATTTTCGCCCTCTTCGTAAGTCTCGCCTTCTTCATTTACAACCCAACGACGGTCATCGTTTCGCCGCGTGCCGACGCGGCCTATAGCGAATTCGTCGGTGTCCTCAAAGGACTCAATGGGCCCGTTTATGCCCCTTCGCTCGGTCAGCTCCAGAAGGGCTACGCTTTCTATCCGGCAGCTCATTGGGCGGCCTTGGAGGATATGATACGCGGGCCGGGTCTCGATACGAGAAACCATCCTAATACGCGCCGCTTCCTCGACCCCGTGATCAACCCCGGGGGGCCGGCCTATATATTTGCCAATTACCCGCTCGAGAAGTATCAATTCCTCGCGTTCTTGGAAGAGTATTATGTCCTGGCAGAGGATTTCGGGGATCGATTCAAAGCCCTGAGGGTCCTCCCGAAGCGCTGGGACCATGGCTGGCCCCGATACCTTTACCGACATCGAGGGTCCGAGACATCCGCGGAATGACCGTTTTGGCCCGCTCTTCCGTTATCGGGCCGCTTTGTCGAATTCAGGGGAATGTTTAAACTCGCCGACGAACTCCAGGGCCTTCCCGTTCGCCAAAGCGACGATCTCATTGACGTTATTGGTTCCGTTGGGGATTTGGGCCGAGTTGGCTATGAAGACATTCCTCATGGACGTTGCCGACGGCGGAAAAGATTTTTCGTAATAGTCGAGAGTCGGGATGACCGGGAAATCGACGATCCTGGAAATACATGAAGCGACGAGGTCGTCGGATCCCAGGTCCGGATACATGATCCTCAAGGATGAAAGAAATATGTCTTTGACCGCCTCGTCGTCTTTCTGGAACAGGGGATCGCCTTTCGTCAGGTATCGCGGCAGGTAGACGAGGGAATGGCCTCCGAAATTGGCCCTGTCCACCAGGGCCGTCATCTCGATGATCCCAGTGAAGGGGATGCTCCCCTCGGCGATATTCGTGATGTAGAAGTCCGATAGGGGTTTTTTGAGGATGAGCGCGGCGCAGAGTAGATCCTGATGAACGACGCTCTTCAGTCGCGCCGTTTCCTGGACTGACAGCTGGGGACACAGCTCCAGGATTCGCGTGCACGGGACGGTCAGGACGACTTTATCGAAGTGGCGGGATTCGCCTCTCCCGGTTTCTATCGTCACACGGGGACCCTCGTCCTTCACCTTATGGACACGCGTTCCGGCCAAGGTCGTAACGCCCCTGTCGTCGAGCGAGCGCTGCAACGCATCGATAATCGTTTGATAACCGCCGTCCACGTACCCGAACATTTCTTTCTTCAGGCCTGTCCGCCGGGCCGCATATAACCGCGAGATGTGGGCCCATATGAACGACGCGCTGGCGAGGCCGTAGTCGGCGCCCAGCTTGCTCTTGAGCAGGGGCAGCCACATCTTGTCGAACGTGGCCCGGCCGGAGTGCCTTTTGAGCCAATCGACGGCCGTGATCCTCTCCAATCGTCTCCAATTCTTGATCTTCGAGCCGTAGAATATCGTCCAGCCGAGACGGAATTTATCGAGGATATTCAGCGGCGGGAAAAGCAGGTATTCGACGAGGTTCGATATGGAATAGAGCTTGCCGTCCGCGCAATAGCCCGTTTTCGTCACGCCCCAGCTCAGCCGGTCCTTAAGCCCCAGTTCGTCGAGGAGGGACAACAGATGGGAATCGGACAGGAGAATGACATGATAAAACCGGTCCCATCGATAGTCCCCCATGGCGCACGAGGCGGCCACGCCGCCCGTGTTCTCGGAGGTTTCCATCAAGGTGACGTCCAGCCCCGATTCCGCCAGCCGGAGAGACAACGCCATCCCAAGCAGGCCCCCTCCGACGACTCCGACGGACAACCGGCTATTGGTCATTTTTCCGGCGGAGGTCCTTGTGGATGGTCGTGTTGAGGTAGTAAAGCTCCTCGAAATAGCGCTTCTTCTGGAGGGAAAGAAGGCCGAGGCTGATGAGCTGGATGGCCACGAGCAGGGCGATGCCGCCGACGATGAACGAATGGGGCGAGGCTGCGAAGGCTGCGCCGATGGCGTCGGATAATCTGTAGTCGAAGGACAGGCCGGGGCCCGCGGCCTTGCGATAGGCGTGGATCGTGTGGACAACCGTCCAGGTCAACGGATAAAGGGAGAGCACGAAAAGAAGGCCGCCCGGGACGATGAAAAACATGAAGGGCCGGAAGATGTATCCGGAGAGGATGTGATGGACCATGCTCCTCGCGACCTTCAGGGACGATTTTCTCCGTACCGCGAGAGACCCTGTCTCAAGAGCCGGCTTCCAATCGAGATGGGCCGGGCATTCCATGATCCGGGCCCGCAGGATCTTTGCTTTGTAGATGATTTCCGGGTTGATCTCGACGTCCATAGACTTAAGGGTCAACCGACGCAGGAATTTGCCGTCGTAGGCACGGACCATACCCGTGATCGTCGTGAGCTTGTCGGACTGGCTGTCCTTGGCGACCGTCATAGCCAAAAAACGGTTGGCCCAAAAGCTCAGGAGCCTGCGGGCCCAGGGAACGTTCGAGACCTTGCCGCCCTTAGCGTAGGGAGAGGCGATAACGATCTTGGCCCCCGTCTCTTTCATCCGGGCCAGCATCCGGCCGACATGCGCGGGGGTGTAGCTGAGGTCGATGTCCAGGACGGCGACATAATCGCCCTTGCTTTCATTAAAGGCGAATCGGAGGGCCTGCCCGAGCTTGAAATTGAACTTGTGATGGAGGACGACTACACGACCCCGCTCCGCCGCGAAAGAGTCGGCGATCTTGCCGGTCGCGTCGGTGCTCCCATCGTCGACCACGATCAGCTCCCAGCGGTATTCCGCCTCGAGGCTGGCCAGGTATTCGCAGATGATGGACAAATTGTGTTGGATGATCTGTTCTTCGTTGTAGGCCGGGACGATGACCGTGAGGAGAGGCTTCTCTGGAGGCATCATGCTCCTTTCGCCCTGAGGCTTCGGACCCTCGATCGCCCTTTTTTAACCATGAGCGATTCGGCATAGACATCCATAGGCACGAGTTGGAACTTCTTCGAAAGGATTTCCATGACTCTCGAGAGCGCCCTCTGCTTCTTCTCTTTTATTATGTCCATGCCGGGAAAAAAGGCAAGCCCGGGAACCTCTTCGGCGCTCAGGAAATCGAGGGGATGGAGAAGGAAGCTCAGGCCGGTCCGGGTCCACCGGCACAAATTCGCGGCGGTCCCGAGATAATCGAGCATCAAGGCGTCGGAAAAACGGGCCATATAGAGAAGATAGCTGAAATGGATCGGGACTTTGAAAAACGGCATAGTCGTCACGGGGATTTCCAACAAACGTCCTCCGCCTGGAAGAGCCCAAGAATAGGGTTTTACCGGCAGGAGGGCCTCGCGAAAGCCGCCGAAGAGCTTTTTCCGGTCCCTCTTTTCGTCGGGGGTGAGGTCGGATTTCCAGAAGTAATAGAGACGCCCAAGCGGGCCGATCCACGTCGGGAGCGTCGAAGCGTCATAGTTGTAGTCGAGCTCCTTCAAGACGAGGATTAAGTCTTCGCTCCAGCTGAAGCCCGGTCCGCGGAAGCCGGCCGGTCTTCGTCCTGTGGCTTCTTGGATGGCTTTTTCTGCAAGAAGGATCTCTTCCCGGATCTTCTCCCGTGGGAAAAGATGGAGCCACGGCTCGTGCCGATGGGAGTGATTCCCGACGTCGTGGCCGTTTCTGGTGATCTCGGCCAGGGCTCTACGGTTCTTGTCCAGCGCGGCATCCTGACCCACGACGAAGAAGGTCATTTTCAAGTCCAGGCGGCCGCAAAAATCGAGGACCTGCGGGATTAAGATGTCCAAATAGGAAGGGTAATCCTCCCATCCCGTATCGCCGTGGGTCTTCACGTAGGACCACTTGTTGTCGAGGTCGAGAGAAAGCGCGGCCAGGGGCTTTTTCATGAGTGGACGGCCTTTTGGACCAGACGCGAGGCAAATCCGTCCCAACCGGCCGGTTCCTCCACCGGGCCGGGGTCGGCGAGGAGGCATCCGGTCGTGCAGGTTTCCGCGATGGCCTTGACTTTTTCGAAACCGGCCCGGTTGAACTCGTCCAAGGCATAGCGGTCGTTGGCAAAACGGATGAAGGAGTCGACCTCGTTGGAGAAGCCCGTCTTCATGGCCCGGAAGCCGTGGTAGACGGCGTCGACGAATTCGAGCGGTGGCCTGGTCTTGCCGCGTCCTAAGCCATGGAAGGCGATGTCCTTAGCCGGACTATCCGTCCGGCCGAGCAGGTTGCAGCCGTCGAAGATGTGTTTCAATCTCGGCGCCGCCCGCAATATCGACTCCAAGTTCTCGCGGTAGGCGCGGTGGCCCGCGCAAAACACGAGCAGATCGGCTTTCCCGAGGGCTTCGTCAAGGTCCCGTGTGAAGTGCCCGGTGAGCCGGGATTTTTTCAAATTCTGATCATCCTTTTTGACGTAGGGATCATGGAGAACGACATCGGCGCCCTTGGCCAGCAGCAAGTTGGCCAGGACGAGCGTCGGCGAATTACGGGTATCCTCGGAGTCTGGACGGTAAGCCGTGCCCATGAGCGCGAGGGTTTTGCCGGCGACGTCCCCCGAGCGCCGCTCGATGAGCGAGATCGCCACGGCCGGGGACTCGTCGTTGATACGCCGCGCTTCGAGGATCAGACTGGAGGACATGTCCCGGCCGCTCTCGATCTGCCTCCAAAGGAGGAGGATCCCGTCCTTGGGAAGGCAGTGCCCCCCGACCCCGACCGTCGGGATGAGCAGGCCGCCGGTCGGGACCTCGCTCGAGGCCGAGGAGGCCAGGTCGCTCCACGCCAGGCGCCGGTTGACTTCATCCCGGATGCAGTAATAGTCGATATCCTTATCTTCGCAGGCCCGGGCGATTTCGACCGAGTAGGCGATCCGGACGTCACGGTAGGCGTTCTCGAGCGTTTTCACGATCTCCGCGGTGAGGCTGTTCGTGAGATGGAGCTTGCCGTTGCGGACGATCGAGGAATATAGGGAGTGGATGAGCTTCGGCGTTCGAGGGTCGAGCCCGCCGGCGACCTTGTCGGATCGCCTAATCCGCTCCACGAGCCGGCCGGGCATGACGCGATTGGGGCTGTTGCCGAGAAGGATCGTCCGGCCGTCGGCGAAACCATGCCGGCCGAAAAGGTCCGCGACCCAGGTGGCCATGGATGTCGGGGCGAGGGTGGACTCGAAGATGACCAAGGGAGTCTTCCCGGAACGCCTTCTCTTGAGGGCTTCCGCCGTTCGATGGATCGCGTCTTCCAAGGGCTCGTAATCGGGCCCGAACCCCTTTTTATCGGTCTGGACGCAGATAAGGATCGCATCGGCCTCTCTGAGGTCGGCGTAATCATGGCTGGCCGTCAGCCGTCCCCGAGCGTGCGCTTCGGCCACGATCCCATCGAGCTCGGGCTCGATCCCTCCGATGGGGGATTTTCCGCGATTGATCGCGTCCACCTTCCAGCCCGAGGTCGGGGAGGCACGTTGGATGACGACGACGCGATGGCCGGCTTCGGCGAGCAGGGCGGCCATCGGGACTCCGACGATGCCCGCTCCGATGACCGCAATGTCCTGGATTTCCGTTTCCGGCATGATCAATGCTTCTCCGGGCGCTTCTTGTCGATGAATTCCCTGAACCAGAGCTCGAGAGCCAGAAGCCCCCAAAGGCGGCGGCCGAAGGCTTCCTCCTGGCTGATTAGCTTCTCGACCTGGGCCGGGGCGAAGAGGCCGCGGTCCTTGCAGGCCGAAGACAGGAGAATATCCTGGCAGAAACCTCTTAGCTTGTTCCTTGCCCAGAGGTGGAGCGGGACAGGGAATCCCATCTTGTCTTTTCGTCCTAGGATGACGGGCGGGAGCAGGTCCCTCAGCGCGTGTTTGAAGATGTACTTCATCTCCGCGCCCTTGAATTTCAGGGCGGGAGGCATGGAAGTGACCAATTCCACCAGGCGGTGATCGAGAAGAGGAACCCGGGACTCGAGGGAGACGGCCATGGTGACCCGGTCTTCTACGTGGAGAAGGGCGGGCAGGCTGGCGGACAGGTCGAAATGAACCATCTTGTTGTAGTAGGACAAGGTGTTCGGATTGTTGAAGACCTGCTGGAACCTGGCGAATATTCGGTCGATGGAGAAGCTCCTGTTGAACTCGTAGCTCAGGATGCTCCGGTCGCTCCTCCCGCCCCTGTTGATCAGCCGGAAATACCGGGCGTCCATCGGCTCGAAAAGGCCGTCTTGCCAGAATTTCTGAAGCATGGGAACGTATTGCTTGACGGCCGGCAAGTTGGGCAGTATGGAGTGAAGGGAGACGATGTGCTCGCCCTCGTCGTTGGTCTCGAAGATGGCGCCCTTGAGTGCCTGTTCGAGATAAGCGATAACGTATCGCGTGTAGCCGCCGAAGATCTCGTCCCCGCCTTGGCCCCCGAGGACGACTTTGACATGTTGGGCGGCCAGGCGAGAGACCATATATTGGGGGAAAAGCCCGGGCCCGGCCATCGGCTCGTCCATGTGATAGATCAAGCGGGGGAGGAGGGAAATGAAATCGTCCTCCGTCGGGAAGATTTCGAAGACGTCGGCTTCGCAGGCTGCGGCCACGGCCCGGGCGTAGGCGGTTTCATCGAATTCCGGGCCTTCCTTGAAGGCGCCCGTGAATGTCTTGAGCCGCTGCGGGTAAGCACGCGACGCCAGCATGGTGATCACGCTGGAATCGATCCCGCCGCTCAGATAGGCCCCTACGGGGACATCGCTTCTCAGCTGGATGCGGACCGAGTCCTCGAGCAGGCCCCTGAGCCGATCGGCGAAATCTGCTTCTGTGGTCCGGGTATCCACCGTGAAGTCCAGCTCCCAATATTTCACCGCCCTCGTGTCGTAGGTTTCGAGGTCGATGAGGAGATAGTAGGCCGGCGGGACCTTGTGAATACCTTTGAACAGAGTCTCGGAGTTGAAAACGAACTGAAGGACCAGATACTCTTGGATGGCATCCATGTCCGGTTCGGCCTTGACGGCCGGGTGCTCGAGCAGGGCCTTGATCTCCGAACCGAAGACGAGGTGCCGCTTGTCTTCGAAATAATAGAGGGGCTTGATGCCGAAATGATCCCGGGCGGCCATGACCCTCTTCCTTTCCCGATCGTAGAGCACAAATGCGAACATGCCGTTCAGGCGCCGGATGAAATCGGGGCCATCCTCGAGATAGAGATGCAGCATGACCTCGGTGTCGGATTGAGTGGAAAAGACGTGGCCGGCCTGCTTCAGGGACTCCCGCAATTCGATGTAGTTGTAGATCTCCCCGTTGAAGACGATGGTCAGGGGCCCAAAGCTCATCGGCTGCTTCCCCGATACGAGGTCGATGATGGAGAGCCGCTTGTGGTAGAGCCCGGCGCCCCCCTCGATCCAATGGCCCTCTTCGTCGGGACCGCGGTGGCTGATTTTTTCCGCCATCCGCGCGAGCAGGCGGAAATCGACAGGCGCTCGGTCTTTGTTGAAGATGCCCACGAAACCGCACATGCTTAAAGACCTCTCATTGGGTCAGCCCGGCCAGGATTTTGACGATCCGCTCGGATGTCTTGCCGTCCCCGAAATAGGGGGGAGGTTCCGGGAGGTCCGCGCGGTCCAATTTTGCAAAGGCCCGGACGATGGCTTCGGTCTTTGCGCCCGCGACGATGTTCCAGCCGCTCTCCACCGTTTCCGTCCATTCAGTTTCGTCTCGCAGGGTGACGCAGGGGACACGGGCGAAATAGGCTTCCCGCTGAACACCCCCCGAGTCCGTCAATATGGCTTTGGCCTGAGACTCCAGGGCGACCATGTCCAGGTAGTTGATAGGAGGGATCAGCCGGACATGTCGATTCATGGGCATAGGGAGCTTATTGTCGAGCAGCGATTTGCGTGTCCGGGGATGAAGGGGCACGATAATCGGGCAGCGCTCGTTCGCCAGCTCCGAAAAGGAGGAGAAAATGGAATGTAATCGGACAGGATCATCGGCATTCTCCTGCCTGTGGACCGTGGCCAAACAATAAGAATGGCGCTTGAGATCGAGGGTCCGAAGGACTTCGGATGTCTTCAACGCGACTTTCTTGTGGAGCAGGAACGCATCCAACATGACGTCCCCGACCCGGTGGACGCCCCGGACGATGCCCTCCGTCTTCAGATTCAGGATGGACGCTTCCGTCGGGCAGAAGAGCAGGCTCGAGATCCGGTCCGTGAGTATCCGGTTGATTTCCTCGGGCATGCGGCGATTATGGCTCCTCAAGCCGGCCTCGACGTGAGCGATCGGGATGTTCATTTTCACCGCGGCCAGCGCCCCGGCAAGAGTCGAATTCGTATCCCCATAGACGAGGGCCAGGTCCGGGCGTTCCTCTATCAAGACACCCTCGATGCGGGCCAGCATTTTGGCCGTCTGCTCGCCGTGTCGACCCGACCGTACGCCAAGATGATATTGGGGGGTGGGGATATCGAGCTGGTCGAAAAAAACCTGGCTCATTTCGGAGTCGTAATGCTGCCCCGTGTGGACCAGGACCTCATCCAGCCGCGGGGCCTGCTTTCGACGGTTGTAGGCCTTGATCGCCTTGTTCACAACGGCCGCCTTTACGAATTGCGGGCGTGTGCCCACGATCGTCACGAGCCGAACAGTCTTTTTCATTTGGTATCAATCACGACCATCATCAGCCGTCAAGTCGGCCGGATCCCAGCCGTGCTGCCGGATACCATTCTTGTTGTTTTAGGCAAAAATATCAATACTCGTGACGGATTAGCTAGGGGGTGATAATTACGTGCCGAAGATCACCTCAAAGGGTGAGGCCGGGCGTCTCCATTTGCCCGGTTGACTATAAGGCGAGCGATCTTTCTTGATGTAAATGCCTCAATAGATATAATAGGGCCAGCGAACACGCCAACAATGGCAAAAATCAGAGGGCTTTTGCGTTCCTTCGACAAAAACTCACGGGCGGCCCTTTTCCCGATTCTTATCCATCTTTCCATCACTATTCCGCTGGCTGCGGCGCTCAACATATGGATCGATGAAGCCCATACGATGAACACCATCAGCGGCTCCTTGTCTCATACGCTCGACAGGGCGATGAGTTTCGAGATGCAGCCTCCCTTGTACTTCATTTTCATGAACCTCTGGGCAAGATTGGGATCCTCGGTTCTTTTCCTGAGATTATTCTCCGTCCTCTGCATGATCTCGGCCATCTGGCTGGCCTCGCGGATATCGAAGAGCATGTTTCCCGAGCTCCATCCCGGTTGGCTGCCTCTGGCCGTCGCGATCAATCCCTACGCTATATGGGCCGCGACGGAAATGCGGTTATATGCTTTCCTTGTCCTCTTGACTTCGGCCCTCCTCTTGACGTTCTACCAGGGATTCCTGTCGGACGACCCGGCAGCGAAGGGAAAAAGGAAATGGTTTTTCGTTTTTTGCGTGCTGTCCCTCTATACCCAGTATTACGCGGCATTCCTGCTCACAGCCATGTTCTTAGGGCTCGTTCTATTGAAGAGATGGGGGCCGCTGAAAAAGCTCGCTGGATATTATGTTTTGGTAGTCGCCAGCGTTCTTCCGATTCTCTTGGCCGCGGTGCGGCAGACGGCGCAGCACCGGAAGTTCATGATTGCCGATAACGGTGTCCTAAACTATTTATCCGTGGGAACTCGCTTCCTGCGCTATCTTTTGAGGCTGGAATGGATGCCCTCGCCGATCTACATGTTTATTTACACTGCCTGCCTGGCCGGCTTCCTGGGTTTTATCATGAAGCATCGTAAGAATCTCAGAGACGTACATAAAATGATTGGGGTCATGATCCTCATCGTCACAGTTTTTTACCTAGCATCCATGCCTTTTGTAAATAACGAACTGGTCAATACCAGACATACCACCGTACTGTTCATTCCCGCGCTCCTGCTACTGGTTGCCGCCCTGAGTCTCCTGCCTGCGGACCGAAGAAGGAAAAGTGCCATCGGTGCGCTCTTGGTAATGGCGTTGGCAAATGCAATCTACATGGTCGGGGAATACTCGCCAATGGCAAAATTCGGGGATTCTCGGAGAGTCGCCGAATACATCGCCAACAATGAAGTGTCCGGACAGCCCATATTGGTTTTCATATCAGAGTTGGCCCTGCCCTTCGCTTATTATTATTCGGGCAAAAATATCGTCATTCCGATACCGGATAAAGCTCCGACAACCTACTATGATGTGAACGACTTTGCCCTGAAAAGCGAACAGGATATCACTCGGGCTGTCGATAGGGAGGGATTGCGGCCGGAGTATGTCTGGGTCGTCACTTGGGGATTATGCGAGTACCTTGGGGTGGACTATCACTGCGAAATATTGGAGAAATATATCCAGAATTCCTTCACCGTCGAAGACGATAAGAGCTTTTACCATTCAAGGGTACGCCTGCTACGCCTAAAGAACATAAGCGGACCATAATCAACTCACCAAGTTCAGTCTAAAAACAGCGTACTTCATCAAGGACTTGATATCACCGCCCCACTGCGTTTCCGCGCGGATGACCCAGTTTTTATCCGCTTGAAATGAATGTGTCGAAAAGTCGAACGACTTGATCTCGACATACTTCTCATCGATACAATACCCCCCCGTGCGGGCGCATTGATCCAGGGATTGGCGAGTCGGCGATTTCGGGGCCTCCGAATCATGAACGGAAACGTGCGAGTTCGGATAGAGCACGTACCTGGCCATGTGGAAATCGAGGGCGACGGGATCCGTGGATGCGGCGATGGCCTTGGTATGGGCGACCGGCAAATTGGTCCTATCGATAAGACCACAAAACTCCGCTGTGGTGATATTGAGGTAAGGCCTTCGGACAGTTTTTAGGAAATATCCAACCTCGGCGCCGAGCATCCCCGGAACAGGCCCTTTCTTCGACCAATTGAACGCGAACGAATGGAAATTGTGATAATGATCGACCAATTTGCCGCCGCCGATGGGACTTGATCCCCCGCTCAGATCACTGACTCCAAGGTAATTCTTGACGGAGCTGGTCATGCCGCAAAACTGGCTGTGATGGTTGAGCGCCGCGCAGTTGATGAATTTAACCGGCTGAGGAGTATATGAGTCCTTCTCCCAAGCGCCCCACCGATAATCGATGATTGTCCCCTTGTCCGTTCGGATGATGGGATAACTCATGATGACTTCACGCTTGTTTAGCCCAGGCAGGCCGTTGTCCATGGCCAGAAGCGGGATACCGCCCGATCCGTCGCATAGCACATACCCCGGCCCGTCAGGGGGGGAGTAGACCCTTTTCCCGCCGCTCCCGACGTCGATAAGGTGACACACGGAAAACCGGTCTCCAAAGGCTTTCTTGAGGCGGTCGGCCAGGCCGTTGTAGCTCTTAATGCCGGGCAGATCCGAATTTCGATCGAAATCGGTGTGCCAGCCACCCGTTTCCCAAGGCCTGGAGCCCCTATGGACATTCTCCGCGATTACGACTTCGCCCTTGAATCCGCCCCTCTTCTCCATGATCAGAGTGATCAGCGCTTCGACGGCGGCGATGTTGGGCGCGCCCTGGTTGAACCACTGAAGATTCGGCTTGATGATGACGATGTCGTCATCGCCGAAGAGCCTTTCCGCGCCGCCCATCATCGCCAGGACTTTCTCCATGTTCTCGGAGGGGGATCCATTGACGGCACGAAAGACCTTAGCCATGATATCCTTCTATTTCTTTAACGGGGGTTTCCTGGATTCCTTGGCGGACCAGCAAGTATCTCTGGCTTCATCCGACCTGATCAGGTTACGATCTCCGGCACCGCGCCAGCCAAAATCGGAGGCAAGTGAAGGTACAACGTCGTGGAGCGCTTCCTTTCGATGTCCCGGTAGATGCTGCGAACTTGTTGCGGCGAAAGGCCGGTGTGTCCGCTGACCGTTTCGGCGTCGATGCCGTGGTTTTTTCCATAGAGGCAGAGGTCCATGATCTCGTAAGGAACGGTGAAGTAGAATTCGTCCTGCCCCTGAGGCAGGGAATAGGTGTCCGTCGTCGGCGGTCGGCGGAGGACGGCCTCCGGCAAGCCCAAATGGCGCGCCAGCTGGTAGACCTGTGTCTTGTACAGGTGGGCGATGGGCTTGATGTCCGCGGCGCCGTCGCCGAGCTTGACGAAGAATCCCTGGTCGTATTCCAGCCGGTTAGGGGTGCCCGCGACGGCATAGTTGTGCTTATCGGCGTGGTAGTATTCCAGCATCTTCCTGATTCTTTGCTTGAAATTGGTGGCGGCCACGATGGCTAGATAGGAATTCAAATCAAGCCGCTTTTTTATCTCCCTTCCATCCGGCGAAACGGCGACTATCGAGAACAGCGTGTAGGGCTTGTCCTCTCCGATGCCCGGCAAGACGAGCTTCGACTTCCATCCGGCGCCATATTTGGGAATGACCGACCGGACAGCTTCGTCATACTTGGTATAGAAGCCGGCGGCATCGAGGAGTGAGGAGATGTCCCAGTGGACCTTTCGTATTCCTAGATGATCTGCAACCACCGAGCTCAGCGCCATTGTCTCGTCTGCAGAATGGCGTTCGGGCATCTGGAGGCCGATGACCTTGTCTTTCCCGATGGCGCGAGCACACAAGGCCGCCGTGACACTGCTGTCGATCCCCCCGGAAATGCCGAGGATCAGGCCCCTCCGGCGGAGCCTCTTGGCCAAGGCCTCTCTTATCGAGAGAGCGATCCTCGCCACTTCGCGATCGCCATCGATCGTGAGAACCTCCCGGGAAAAATGAACGCCTGCCATCATGTTAGCCTCGGGGCGCCTAGAGATCTTCTTCTGTCCTCAGTGTCAAAGAGCCAGTCCGTAAGGCGCATATCCTGTCAGGACACCTTTTTTTCCAGAAAGGCGCGGATGCTCGCGATCGAATCCAGGTTTTCGGGGACGAGCTCGTCGTCGTTCACTTTGATGTGATAATGCTGCTCGAGATGTGAGATAAGCTCAAGGACGCCCATGGAGTCGATGATTCCGGCGTCGACCAGCGATTCCTCGGCGCCCAGCGGCCTGTCGTCCCCGAAGAAGAATTTATCGGCCAGGAACCGACGGAGTTCTGCTTCAATGTCGGCCATGGCGATCGTCCTTTTCGTGAGGAGGGCATACCCCGATCTCCGCGGTGAAGATGCGGTCCGCCTCCCGAGTATTATAACAAATCATCGGGGATTTCCCTGCGACCGGCTTTCTTATCGGTATCGATCAGCTCGATATTCAAACCAGGCCGGGCGTAAAGAAAGGCGATTTTCTCGTTCTCGAAGGCCTCTCCGGGCTGTGGCTCCGCGATTACGCGCATTCCTTTCTTCCTCAACCGCTCGATTCCGGCGGCGAGGTTCGTGCATCTGAAGCAGATATGGTGGAGACCGCCTCCCTTGAGAGCGAATTGATAAATTGGAGATCGCTTATCGGAGGGCTCGATGAGCTTGACCAGGCAGGAATCCTTCTTGGCCAGGAAGATGACGTTGACCTTCTGGCGGGTGTTGGCGACTTTTTCGGTTATCGGGACGTAGCCGAATAACGATGTCCATTGCTCAATGCCTTCGTCGAGCCGCTTGACGACGAAACCTATGTGATCGATGACCATCGGTTCATTTCCATGGTGGATCATTGCCGGTACTGGGTCCGCAAGGTGATTCCGAAATGGAGACGGATGAAGTCCAGAAAGTCCCTGTGCAGAGGATCGCGACTGAAGTCGGTATAAAAGTGCTCCAAGTCGTAGGAGATCTTCTTGTTGCCCTTCATGACCAATTCTATCGTGTTCGTATCGGGAAGGGAACAGAAGGCGCGGTCGTCCGGCAGCGTGTAACGACCGGAGTCCTTCTCGTGCTGGAATGGTATCGATCGGGCATCCAGGAACGAAGAAATGATTTTATCATGATAATAGGTTACGCTTTTTTTCGATATCCTTTGCAGCCGGACCAGGTCGTGGGTCGTGTATTGGTCCGGATCCTGCTGGATAATGCTGTTCGGCCTGACGTGGCCTTGGACGACGACTCCCGGATTAATGATGCAGTTGCGCTCGATATGGGCGCCGGGCATGATGGTGACGGCCATGGCAATCCAGACGAAATCATCGATGACGACGGGCGCGAATTTGGCGGGATACCCCATGGTCACAGGCAGGAAGGACCCGTGGGTGTACACGGTGCATCGAGGACCCAATCCAGAGTAAAAGCCCAAGGAGACGTCCTCGGCGCAGTGAATGATGCAATGGATGCCGAAAAACGAATTGTCCTTGCAGCTGAAGGAGGCCTTTCCCTTGATCTGAGTTCCATAGCTGATGATGGCATTGGCGCCCATGGACAGCTTGTGGACGTTGATGTACACCAGCCTCCTGATACTGATGTCGTTGCCGAGTGAGATCTCATCGGCATGCACGTACGTCATGATCGGAATGCGGACGTTTCTGCCGATTCGGTAACCGCAGAGCCGATAGAGGAACCTCGTCGGTGAAGAGGGGAGAAACACACATAGGACGGCGACGAGTTTCTTGAACATTTTTAACTTTCCTTCCCCCTATTATACATATTCTGAAAAAACCGGATACTGCCCGTTCTGTCCGGCTTTCCGATGTCGTTTTTGGGGATGGAGGCGACAATCAGCAAGGTCTGCGGAATCTTATAGTTAGGCAGCTTTTCGCGGCAATAATCGAGCATGCCGGCCGCCGCACCTGGAGTGTTCCGCATGGGGACGACCAGTCCCGCCAACCGATGACCTGCGAGCGGATCCGGGATCCCGAAAACGATGCATTCCACGACGCGGCCGGATTCCATGATGACATCCTCTATTTCCTGGGGATTGATTCGGTGCCCCCCGACTTT
The DNA here is from genome assembly GCA_049513915.1 of Candidatus Aminicenantales bacterium. Classification (GTDB taxonomy): domain Bacteria; phylum Acidobacteriota; class Aminicenantia; order Aminicenantales; family Saccharicenantaceae; genus DATKJS01. The sequence goes on from JBEKVN010000001.1 coordinate 199,445, forward strand.
GAGCTGGTCGTCCTTCCGGCCCGTTACGTAGAGAAACCCGTCTTCGTCGAAATAACCAAGGTCGCCCGTGTGATATCCATGCTTATCCAGGACTTTTTTTGTCGACTCTTCATCCCGGAAATAGCCGATCATGATATTTTCCCCTTGCGCGACCAGCTCGCCCGTATCGCCGGGTTTTAAGACCTTGCCCGAATCGGAAAGGATCTTGATGGTCACCCCCGATATGGGCTTCCCGATGGAATCGATTTTCTTTAACAGGAATTCCGGCGCAAGATAGGCGAGGCGCGCTGCGGCCTCCGTGGCCCCGTACATGATGTAAAGTCTGGTATGGGGCGGGAGGACCCTCAACAGCTCGAGTTTGACGTATTTCGGCATATGTCCGCCCGCTTGCGAACAATAGCGGAGAGCGGGCAGCTTGTCGCGAAAGCAGGCCAGCGGCGACTTGAACAGCAGGTGGGCATACGTCGAGGGGACTCCGGAGAAACCGGTCACGCCCTCCGCGGCCATTTTTTTCAATACCGATGCCGTATAAGCGAATTTGTTGTGAATAACGACCCTGCCTCCGACGGCGATGTGGGTATTGAGCAACGATTTGCCCATGACGTAGAAAAAGGGGAGTACGACCATCTGGACGTCATGGGACGTGAGCTTCAGAAATTCGACGATGGAGCGTGTGTTTGCGATAATATTGGCATGCGTGAGCATGACACCCTTGGGCCTGCCCGCCGACCCTGAAGTGTAGACGATCATGGCGCATGTCCGAGGGTCGATGTCAAGGTCGGGATTGTTGTCTGATTGGGATGATAAGAGTGCAGGCAATAAGGCGCCGCCGCCAGGGTCGGATGATTCCGTCCGGCGGGCGTTGGCGACATAAATGTGGCGGATGTCGAGCCGCGACAAGTGGAGGGATGTGAGAATCGGCTCGAATCTTGACGAGATGATCAGGACTTTTGGTCTCAGCTCTTCGAGCAATCCCTTTATCGTTTCGGGCTTCAGCCCGGTATTGAGGGCGACGGAAATGCCGCCCGCCTTCAGGATGCCGTAGTAGCAAAAGATGTAGTCGGGGCTGTTTTCGGATATCAGGACGACCCGGTCGCCGGGTTGGACGCCGGCTTCGATAAGCCCATGGGCCAGCTGATTGGCAAGACGGTTCATGTCCGCGTAGGACCGCCGCTCGTCATCGAATACGACGGCGACGGAATCGGGGAAGGATTCAGCGCTCCGTTCGAGAAAGTGATGGATGAGCGTCTGCCCGGTCCTCATGTCCGCACTCCCACTCCTTATCCGACGAGCCTATAAAACAGCCTGCCAATGATGCGCAGAATGCTCGTCGGAGTCCTCGCGACGAGGAATCTCGATAATCCCCCGCGGCCGCGGTGCTCCGCAAGGTAAGCCTTCTCGCCGAGGTCGTAACGGAAATATTCCAGCACAGTTTCTTTCGCGCCCCATGCCCTTTTGTACCGCAAAAGGCCGCGGTTATCGATCTCGGTCCTGCCAAGGCTCATCGTCGCAAAATTTCGGTCATTGTACCAATTCAGGGCTTCCCACATGAGAAGATTGTTTGGTCTTAGACACTGGTGCTCCATCTCCGAAGCCCCGTACTTGAATAGGGCCTCGTTTCCGAAATGAAAAAAGATGGACGCCGCGATGACTTTGCCCGCGTGATAGGCGGAAAAAACCTGGCCGAGATCCCGGGAAAGGACATGTTCGAGGACGTTCTTGAAGAAGATGAAGGGCTGGGGTGGGAGGGCGTGCCTTTTTCTGGTCATGCAATTCAAGCGATAGAAGGATCTCAGAGATTCGGCCGAGCGGTCGGTCCGTACGGACACGCCCTCGCGGAGGGCTTTTTTGATGTTCCTTCGATTGTTGGAGCTTAGACTCTTAAAAAGGTCCGCCTTGGTCTTTCGGAGGCCGATTTCATGCATGAGATAAGTTTTCCATGCTGGTGCGCCCTCCGGGCCATACGGATCGTCCCGCCACTCGATGGATCGCCACCCGTTTTTTTCTCCGTAATCGATGGCGCTCTTCACCGCGGCCTTCAGCGACTCCGGCTCGAGGACATGAGGGGCGCATCGGTCCGTGAATGGGAGGGCCACCCCTCGTTTCCCTTTCAGGGGGCCATACACCTCCATCATGGGCATCAAAAGAGCGAGCCGTCCACTCTCCGAGGAAACGAAATAGAGGGGCTTGAATCGGTAGGTCGCTTGAAGGACCTTCGCCCAAGCCGATGTATGGAAAAACGAGTGGTCGTTGTTCTGCAACAAGACCTCGTCCCAATCGGGAGACTCGGCCGGGTTGAGAATCCGGAATTCCATCGATATTTCCTAATGATTCGTGTTTTTCGGTTCAAAGTCAAGGCCGGAAGCGGGGGGATTGGCTCAACGAGATCGCCGCGCCTTTCTACTGTAATATCGGCGGCGCCTGATTCAGGTGTCTGGTTGCATTGTATTTTGTGCCAAAATCCCTGAACGCCCTCCGGACCTGTTCCTCGGTTAGCGCCATGACACGACAGACCTCAGATATGTCGACCTTGTTCTCCCAGGCATAGAGCAGCAGATCGAGCTGGTTGAAGGGCATGCGGAAATACCATTCTTCATCAGTGACCGGCGCGCTGTAAGTATCCGGAGATGGGGCGCGTTCGAGTATTTTTTTGATAACTCCCAGATTTTCGGCCAATTGGAACACCTGATTTTTAAATAGATGGGCGATCGGCTCGATATCCACTCCTCCGTCACCGTACTTGACGAACAACCCCTGCAGGGCTTCGCTCTTGTTGGTCGTCCCGCAGACCAGGAAGTTGCTTTTCTCTGCGAAATAATATTGGGTCATCATCCGAACCCTGTGTTTGGTAGAGGTGGCCGCGATAATGCCGCGCGCCTGCGCATTGTTCAGGCGAGCACTTTTAGCAGCACCTGCGGGATCGATCACGGTCAACGTGAAGAAGTTTAAGTTGCCTCTATTGAGGATATCCGAAGGGAGCGTGATCTTCAGCCTATGCCCTTCGCTGAATTCAGGAAAGACCGATTTGGCGACCGCGTCTCTTTTCTCATACGTCCCGAAGGCCTCCAAAACCGGGGTGATATCGAATAGGATTGTTTTTATACCAAGCCGCTTCCCATAAAGCGAGGCGAACTCAGCGCTTTGCGGGCTCGATTCCTTGTCGGGAAGCAGCAAGCCCAGAACCTTTTCTTTGCCGATTGCCCTTGCCGATAACGCCGCACACAAAGCCGAATCTACTCCCCCGCTGAGGCCGATGACAAGGCCTTCTCGATGCATGGAGAGCAACTGATCCTTGATGAAAGCACAGATTCTATCGGCCTCAGATTCGCAGTCGATCTTGAGGACATCTTTGGTGAAATCCATCGTGCGTTTCCTTTACCCAAACCCTTTATGTTTTTCGCATGGAGGACTGTCAAAGAGATAGCACCTCCATGCGGACCAGTCAAGAGGGCGCTCCGGATAGCGTTTAATCTGGGGGAGATCGCCGCGCGGGTGCGGGTTGGTGTTCAGGCAGCTTTCTTCGAATAGTGTTTTAAGCCGAGACGCATGGCGCATTCATTCCGTAAAGACCAATACGTTTTGTGAAGATCAACGGCTTTCGCATGCCGTAACCGGTTGACATATCTAAGAGCGAATAACGATCCGTAGAACTTTTCTCGACCATACTTCGAACCAGCCTGCAAAAAATAAACGAAAAGCCTGAATATCAAGAACCTCACCAGCCGTTCACGCGCAGGGGAACATGATTCATTGTGCTTACAAACTATGTAGGTTCTGTTCAGCATCTGCATCATCCCCATCTCTTTTCCGTCGACCCTTCTCGATGGGAAGGTGTAATGGAAAACCCTGGCATTTTTGGCGCACACGATCAAGTGCTTTTTCAAAATGCCCAGCGACGCGTCGATATCCTCGCTCAAAGCGTATTCCCCAAGGGATTCATCGAAGCCCATGCTCCTGATCAGGTCCGTCCGGAAGGACATCCTAAAGCCGGCCATGGGGCCTTGAACAATCGCATTCTCACCGGGCAACCAAAGCGGAGCCGTTAGAATGTCTTCAAAATAATAAAGAGGATCCGGGAAATACCTTGACAACAGAGGGTAGACAAATTGATGATATTGACGCTTTAACCCGTCCGTCAAAGTGATGTTGTAAAGCTTACGGCTAATCGATCCCAAAGGCGGATGCGCCGACTCCGCGGCGCAAACACCTCCGATCTTGTCATCGATGTCCTTCTCATAAACCCTCATGACGGAGGCGGCCGTATCGGGAAACCAGAGTGAATCGTCATCCGGGAATATCACAACCGGCGAGTTCACATGCTTCAGCCCGACATTGCGTTGATGCGCTGTCCCGGGTTCCGCGTGCAACAACACGAAGTTTATGGATTTGTCCGACACGCATAGCTTTCCGACTATCCTTTTAACGGTGTCGTGATCATCGCTGGAATCCACGATGATGAAATTCGCGGGAGGCCTGCTTTGTGAAATCATGAGGGGCACAGAAACCGGAAGGATGACAGGCCTATTCCTCGTGACCAGGACGATGTCATATTCCATGAGTCATCAGCCGCAATAGGTCATCAAGCTGCCGGGCGCCGAACCCTGTCCTTGCCCAAGAGAATGATCGCATCTCAGTTTTCTGAATGCCATGAAAAAGGACTTCGCCAACCCTCTCCCTTCTTCCGCCTATGATAATTTCCCCCGGATGCTTTGTAAAGAGGCTGAACCAGTTCAGGGGCCACTCGATAACGCCGGGGAAACGATAATACGGCGGAAGGTTGCGTCGCTCGGGCTACCGGTACTTGACACCGGTCCGCGGCCGAGGATAAAGTAAACGACGGGACGAACGGTCTTGATTATCGAGAGCTTTCGCGGCGATTTCGAACAGGCCGCTTCTTTGATCCAGCGCGCGTGGGCGGATAACGAAAAACAGCCGTTGCTCTACACGGCCGAATTCCTGGGCTCCTTGTTCGAGTATCCGGGCGCAGACCTTTCTCTCGCGCCGACCCTGTATGACGGGACGAAGCCGATAGCCTTCACCGCGGGTTTTCCGCGCCGCTTGCGTTTCAAGGGCCGGGAATTGCGAATCGTCATCGGCTCATTCCTGAGCGTATCGAGCGAATTCAAAAAAAGGGGATATGGCATTGTCCTTTGGAGTGAGCTCGTAAGGAGGGTGCAGGCCGCGGGCTTCGACGGCATGATGAACTACTGCGTCGAGGGAGAGCCGATGAACGGCATGATCCTCGGTTGTTGCCGTCGGCTGAAGATGCCGGTCGAGCGCGTCTTTTCCATCCATTACCTTACCTGCTTACTTTGGCCGAAAGAACCCAACGCCGTGAAGAGAGAGCAGGGGGAGGGGGTCGTGGATACCTTTCTGGAATTGGCCGCTCCGATCGCGGACCGTGCGTCTCTATCTCGTATCTGGAGCAGGCCGGAAGCTGAGTGGCAGTGCTCTGGACGGCTTGGGGCCATCGTCGCCAGACGAGTCGTCGAGCGAAGCCAGGGGATCCTAACCGGCTACATCATGCAGGTCGCCGACCCGAAGCGTACGAAGTGCCTTCTTATCGAGGACATCCTCTGGGGTAATTCGCAGCCGGAGGAACGATCGGAATTGGTCCTCCGGCTTAAGAACGAGGCCGCCGCGGCGGGGGCCAGGCTGGCCGTCGTCCCCGTCCTGGGTTATGGAGATATGGCCCCGTTCCTCTCAGCGGGTTTCCGTCCTTCACCTCGGATCGTGCAGGCGTATCTATCCGCCTGGTCTGGTCCGACAGACACGGGGACCCTTGACGCAATGTACCTGGACGTGTTTTGATGCGCAAGGTGGGCGACACAGCGTGAAACTGATCGATGCCTTGGAGTTGCTGAAACGCCCCGTGCCGGAGAGGGCCCCTTCGCTAAGGGCTTTCCTAGCCTGCGGTTTCACGCCGCTCCACCTCCAAACGTTCTTTGCCGCCCATTTGCGCACCCTTCATCCCCACTCGCGGGTCGATATAACGACCGGGCTCTTTGGAGATTTGGCGGGTAACCTCGAGCGTCTTTCGCCCTCTGACCTGGACGCTTTGGCCGTTGTCGTGGAGTGGCAGGATCTTGACCCGCGGCTGGGAATCCGAAGCCTGGGCGGATGGCGATCCACGGATTCGTCCGATATCGTGAAATCGGCCGGCAAAAGTGCTGCTCGAATCGGAGGAATCCTAAAACGGCTAGCCTCTTCCCTCCCGGTCTGCGTCTGTTTCCCGACTCTTCCCCTGCCGCCGCTCTTCATCACGCGCTCCGAACAGAGCAGCGTCCATGAGCTTCAACTGCGGGAAATGGTCGCCTCGCTCGCATCGGCGACATCCGGAGAGCGGAGCGTCCGTATCGTCAATGGCCAATGTCTTGATGAGCTCTCGCCTCTTGGCGGGCGGTTCGATATGGATTCCGAAGTCATGGCCGGATTCCCCTATACACTCGCTCATGCCTCCATCGTCGCGGAGCTTTTGGCCGCGCTGATTCACAACCCGGGTCCCAAAAAGGGCCTTATCACGGACTTGGATGATACCCTATGGGCAGGAATCCTGGGCGAGGTCGGCGTCGACGGGCTGGCTTGGCATATGGACCAGCATGCTCATGTGCACGGGCTTTATCAACAGATGCTGACCTCACTCGCAAGCGCCGGGATCCTGATCGGAGTTGCCAGCAAGAACGACCCGGCCTTGGTGGAGAAAGCCTTTGCGCGGGGGGATCTCATACTGCCCCGGGAAAGCGTGTTCCCGTTCGAGGTTCATTGGGACCGCAAGTCGGGATCGGTTCAGCGCATTCTCGAAACCTGGAACGTCGGGCCTGAATCGGTGGTCTTCGTCGACGACAGCCCGATGGAAATCGCCGAAGTCGGCGCGGCTTTTCCCGGCCTGGAATGTCTGCTCTTCCCCGGAAACGATTATCGAGCCTTGTGGAAATTGCTCAAGCGTCTTCGGGAGCTTTTCGGAAAGAGTGCTGTTTCCGAAGAGGATTCGCTTCGCCTGCGGAGTATCCGGGATGCCTCCGCTTTTCGGAAACATTCGGGGAGTACGGGTGGCTCTCTGGACGATTTCCTCCGCGACGCCGAGGCCAGAATCCTATTCACCATGGACAAGCAGTCGGGAGACGCCAGGGCGTTGGAGCTGATCAATAAAACCAATCAATTCAATCTCAACGGCCGGCGGCTCAACGATTCGGCCTGGTTGGGCTTCCTGAAAAAACCAGGGGCATTCCTCGTCACGGCGACATATGAGGACAAGTTCGGCCCGCTGGGCAAGATCGCCGTGCTTATGGGCAGACAAGAAGATCGACGGCTGGCTATCGATGCCTGGGTCATGAGCTGTCGGGCATTTTCCCGCCGGATCGAATATCAGTGCTTGAAGTACTTGTTCGAGAAGTTCAAGGCCGAGGCGATCGTCTTCGATTTCGAGGCCACGCCCCGAAACGGCCCCCTCCAAGAATTCTTCCGGCCGTGGCTCGACGGTGTTCCCACGGGGACGTTCTCACTCTCGAGGAGGTCTTTCTTCGAAAAAGTTCCGACCTTATTCCACCATATCGAAGAGGATGTCCGTGTCCGAATTGAATGACCGCTTGATCCGGTGTTTTTCGGCGGTCTTTCCGAGACTGGCCATCGAGGACATCCCGGCCGCCCGCCTCGAGAGCGTCGAAGAATGGGATTCGCTGGCAGCCTTGAGGCTCGTCGCCGTGCTCGAGGAAGAATTCGGATTGCGGATAGATCTCTCGGATCTGCAGGAGCTAAGCTCGTTCAAGACCATTGAGCGCTATCTTCTGAAACGCGGCGACGTCTCCTGATCCGGCGCGCCCTCGGAATGGGCTTGCATCTCCGTGTTAGGTGGCTTAAAATCAATTTCCAGGCGGGGGACCCAAAAGGTTTCGTCCGGGAGCAAGATTTTGACGTTCAATGAAAAGAACGGCGATCGCCAGCAAGGCCTCGGTCAGGGATTTCTGAGATCCGTCGAGGCTTTCGGCGACCGCCCCGCAGTCGAAGTCGGCGGCGAAGTCCTGACCTACGCGGGGCTTTTTAAAAAGGCAGCCTCGCTGGCCGCTACTCTTATCCGGTATCAATCTGGGGTCGGAGGACCGCCGTTGACGGCAGTGTACGCTTACCGGTCGTCGACGGCGTTCGCAGGCGTTCTCGCGGCGCTGCTCAGAGGTCACGGATATGTCCCCCTAAACCGCACCTTTCCCATGGAGCGCACGAGGACCATGTTGCATCGTTCTGGGTGCCGCTCCCTGGTGGTCGATGCGGGATCGGAGGATCAGTTGGGCCAGATCCTCGGCGGTATCGAAGACGAAATGCTTATTGTCCTTCCCGAACGGCAAGATGTCCGTGATTTGGCCTCACGATGGACGAAGCATCGGTTCGTGGGGGGGGCCGCACTCGTGTCGCATGCGCAATGGGATGCCGTGGACGTTTCGGCGGATTCCATCGCCTATCTGCTCTTCACCTCCGGCAGCACAGGGGTGCCGAAAGGCGTCATGGTCGCGCACCGTAACGTCCGGCCTTGCATCGACTTCATCACGGAACGTTTTTCCGTCACTTGCGATGACCGTTTTTCCCAAACTTTTGATCTAACGTTCGACCTGTCGACGGCGGACATGTTCGTGGCCTGGGAGCGGGGCGCGTGCGTGTGCTGTCCGTCGGAGAAGGTGCTCATCAACCCGGGCAGGTTCATCAACGATGCGCGCCTGACGATCTGGTTCTCAGTGCCGTCGACCGCCGTTTTCATGAAACGCTTGGGCGCGCTCAAGGCCGGCGCGTATCCCCGGCTGCGGGCCAGCCTGTTTTGTGGAGAGGCGCTCCCGGTCGAGCTCGTCGGGGCCTGGGCCAAGGCCGCGCCGAATTCCGTCATTGAGAACCTTTATGGTCCGACCGAGCTCACCGTCGCCTGCACCTATTACCGCTGGGACCCGGCGCGCTCGCCATCGGAGTCGGCTTACGGCCTGGTGCCCATCGGAGAGCCATTCCCCGGCATGCGGCCGCTCGTCGTCGATGAGTCGCTTAATGAAGTCAAGCCCGGCCAGGACGGGGAGTTGCTGATGACCGGCCCGCAGCTCTCGCTGGGCTATTGGAATGATCCGGTCCAAACCGCCGCGGCCTTCGTGATACCACCCGGGCGGTCCGAGGTTTATTACCGCACTGGAGATCGTGTCCGCAGGCCTGTGGGAAAAAGTCCGTTGCTTTATCTGGGTCGTACCGATGACCAGATCAAAATCCTTGGCCACCGTGTCGAGCTCGGCGAGGTCGAAGCGGTGGTACGGAAGGAATCCGGTATCGAGGGAGTGGTAGCCCTGGGCTGGCCCAGGAACGCCGGCGGCGCCGACGGTGTGGAAGTCTTCCTGCAGACCGACGGGCCGACGCAGCCGGACCTGATGCGGAGGGTAGCCAATCGTTTGCCTTTTTATATGGTGCCGCGAAGATATCATTTCCTCGTGCCATTTCCGCTGAACGCCAGCGGTAAGTACGACCGTAAAGCCTTGACCAAGCGCCTTGAGATGTCGCCATGACACGACCAACCGTGTCTGAAGTTCGAAGCTTCCTCCTGGAGCACTTCTCTTTCACGATCGCCGCGAACGGGCTGAATCCTACGGAGATCGGCGATGATTTTGATCTATTGGAAGCCGGGGTCATAGATTCTCTCGGTGTTCTCGAGATGATCTCGGCGGTTGAACAGCGCTTCAAGATCACCGTCGATTTCGAGCCGATGGACCCGGCCGAGCTTACTCTGCTGGATAAGTTCAGCTCCTTCGTGGCCGAGAATGCCGTCGCGAGAGGGGATGTGTCGTGACTCGGGAGGCCGCTATTCTCGAATCTTCCGATCGCCTTCGTAAGGTGGCCGTCGTCTTCTAATGATGAGGTGAACCATGGAAAACAAAGAGAACCAAGTCATCGGCCTATACATCCGCATGCTACAATTCCTGGCTCGCTTCAGCCCAGGCGCTAGGACCCTTCGCGTCTGGCTGCATCGCTTGCGCGGCGTCAAGATCGGAAAGCGCGTCTGGATCGGCTACGATGCCGTTATCGAGACGTCCTGCCCTTATTTGGTCGAGATACACGACGACGCCGTCGTGGGCATCCGGGCTACGATCATCGCCCATTTTCGTGAATACGAAGGGGTGGTCCTCGGGGAGGGTGCGGTCCTCGGGCCGGGGGCGATGGTTTTGCCCAACGTGAAGATCGGGAAGGGCGCCGTGGTTACGGCGGGGAGCGTCGTCACTCGCTCCGTACCGCCTATGACCCTCGTTCAGGGAAACCCGGCCCAGCCTGTCGCTAAGGTGGGAGTCATGTTGGGTATGGACACTCCGATGCAAGAGTTCTCCACGCACCTAAAACCCCTCCGCTGATAACGAGCTGAATGCCGCGAGCTCCGCGTCCGGGACCTTCCCCTTGAGCGCCGACCAAAGCCCCGTGATGCACATGCACGAACCAGAAAATTGAGCGATCTCACTTCGGGGGTGCTATAATACGAGGGGGCAGGTCGATCCAGCGCTTGGATTTCGCCCCCATATTGTGGAGAGAGGGATTTTATGATCCATCGAATCTCACTTGCCGGACTTTTATTGGTCGTTTCCCTTGCGGTCAGCTGTTCCACCGGAGGTCCCAGCGAACCCCCCCCTCCACCCGTTCAGAAACCCAGGATTTATATAGCGAATGATGATCATACCGACTACATTTGGGTTGCGGACGAGGATACGTACCGGGATGCCTTTCTTCAGATGCTCGACTACTATCTCGATCAAGCTGATGCAACGGCCGCAAATCCGAGTGACTTCCAGAGCCGGTTCAATGCCGATGGAAGCCTCTGGCTATGGACGTATCAAAAGAACAGATCCACCGTGGAGTTTCAGCGGCTCATCGACCGCATTCGCGATGGCCATATCACCATTCCGCTGCAGACGCTGGTTCTCTGCTATGGCGCCATGCCGGCTGAAGCCGTCATACGCAGCATGTACTATCCGGGGAGAATCGAGCGGGCCTTCAGCGTTCCGTTCGAGCTCGCGTGCGCGATGGAGGACCAGACCCTCCCGTACGGACTTCCGTCGCTCTGGGCGGGAGCCGGGGCCAAGTATAGCTGGAAGGGAGTCTGCAATTGCGGGACCACGACGATTACGGGGCTGGCGAATCGTGGCCGCGAAATCTACCATGCTGTAGGTCCTGACGGACGTTCGGTCCTCATGAAATGGCACAGCTGGACGGGCTATTACGCCAGCGGCGGATACGCCGAGGCCCGTGACCCGTCTGCGGCGGTCGATTTCGCGGCGTCGGATGCTACCTTCCGTTCGAGGTATCCCTTCACCAAGGTTGTCGGGATGTTCGGCAAGGGAGGAGATGATCTTCAGACACTTACGAATGATCTCATCACAACTGCGCAGGCGAAGAGCTCTGACGCACAACGAGTCATCGTATCAAACGAGGTCGACTTTTTCCGCGACTTCGAGTCCAACGCACCGTCAAGTTCGGTCCCGTCGTTTTCGGGCGGATTCGGCAACGAGTGGGACGTGTACTCTGCAACGATGGCCGAAGTGACGGCCGGCGTGAAACGAGCCGTTGAAGATCTGCGAAGCGCCGAGGCCCTGGCAACGCTCGTGAGTTTTGTCGATCCTACGTTCATGTCGGCCCGATCAGAGGCGGCAGAAGAGGCTTTCATGAACATGGGTCTCTATTACGAGCATTGCTGGACGGCGGAGAGTAACGCCCCCGTATCCTGGAAAAGGCCGGACTACCAGCGTAGAACCGCCTCGCAGATCGTCAACTACGTGAGCTCGCTCAAATCGGATGCGGCCGCAGCGCTCGCGGGGTACATCCAGAACCCCGGAGGAAATAGATTCTACGTGTTCAACCCCCTGGGCTGGTCTCGCACCGATATCGCGGACATACCGAGCAACATTGCGCCCCCCTTCCGGGTCGTCGATGTTACGACCGGCAATGAGGTCCGGAGTCAGCTGATCGCAAAAAACTCGCAATCGTTCATAAGAATCTTGGCGGAAAATGTGCCGTCCGTTGGCTATCGTGTCTATGAAATTCAGGGTGTTCCCAGTCAATTCACGGACTACGCGGCGACATTTTCTAACGGCGGCGCGACGTTCGAGAATGATCGCTATCGCGTGACCGCCGATGGACACGGCGCCATATCGAGCATGATCGACAAGCTTGGCGGGAACCGCCAGCTCGTCCAGGCGGGACACACGCTCAACGACATCGGGTCGGGCGCCGGCACGCCGGTGGCTGAAAACGTCGGGTCCGTCTCGGCAACCCTCTTCGTCAACGCCGGCGGTGCGCCCTATCATAGTTCGAGATTTACACTGTATCAGACCGTTGATAGAATCGACATCGACGACGAAGTGACCTCGAATTTCGGCGATGCGGTGATAACATATGATTTCAATTTTGATCTCTCGGGTTACACGGTTCGCCATGAGGAGGTCGGGGCGATTGCCACGGCGAAATTGAAAGCTCAAGGAGGCAGCTATTCCGACGACCTCGGCCGCTATGATTACCTGACGATGAATCACTTTGTCGATCTCTCAGATGCGGTCCGGGGGGTAACGCTTTCGAACTGGGACAGCCCGTTCTTTAAGCTGGGAAACAGCTCCGGCGCCTCCTTGGATGTGACGACGCCTGAGGTGAAAGCCCTGGTCGGCGGCAGGGTCGATGCGAATCTGGGCATTCCTAACCAGAACGGCGACTCGTATTTCAGGAACCGCTATGCCCTGCGAAGCCATGCAGGATACGACCAGGCAGATGCCATGCGCATGGCGCTCGAGCATCAGAATCCATTCGTCACGGCCTATCTCACCACTGGAGCCGGTGGGGAGTACCCCTCGACGAACTTTTCACTTATCTCTGTTGCGGATCCGCACACTATACTTTGGGCACTGAAGCCCGCAGAGGAGGGTTTTTCCCAGGGGATAATTGCCAGGGTCTGGAACGTCGATAACTCCACCTATAGTCTCGATTTGACATTTCATCTTGGCTCCCTCCTTAGCGCACACCGGACAACCCATATTGAGACGAATACCACGACGGTGAGCATCCTCAATTCGACCTTGAGCGACGTGCTTCCCGGACAGTGGATTCAGACCTATCGCATCGTAACCAGGTGATGGCCCCCCTTCGGCTAAGGGAAGCATCATTTTCCGGCTCTCTGAAACACGATTCCCGTTGCACAGCAAACAAAAATATGAACTTGACAATTCATGGTGGCTGAAAAACAATAACGGCATAAAGCATGCGTATAGGATTTAAGCCTGTGGACAAAAACGTCCCCCGCGAAATAAATGTCGTTTGAAGATCTGGCCTCGACGCCCGGATAATTTGCATGCACGTCCCTTTGCTTGATCTCAAGGCCCAATATGCCCTCATTCGTGGCGAGATAAAAACGGCGATTGGTGAGGTTATAGAATCCCAATCATTCATCATGGGGCCCAAAGTTGAAACCCTGGAAAAAGAGATCGCGGCCATTTCCGGGACGAATTACGCGATCGGCGTTTCGTCCGGGACGGACGCGCTCCTCGTGGCCCTCATGGCCCTCGACATCAAGCCGGGAGACGAGGTCATTACGACCCCATTCACGTTTTTCGCCACGGCCGGTGTCATCGCCCGCATGAAGGCCGTCCCGGTTTTCGTCGACATCGAGCCCGTTACATTCAACATCGATCCGAAGCAAATCGAGCGCGCTATTTCCAAGAGGGCAAAAGCCATCATTCCGGTGCATCTTTTCGGTCAATGCGCCGACATGGACCCGATACTCGCGGTTGCGCGGGATCACGAGATCGCCGTCATTGAGGACGCGGCTCAGTCGATCGGCGCGGAATACAGGTCAAAAAAAGCCGGCTCGATGGGGACGATCGGGACATTGTCATTCTTTCCGAGCAAGAACCTGGGCTGTTTCGGGGATGGCGGGATGGTCATCACCAATGATGACTGGCTTGCGGAGAAGATAAGGTCCCTCCGCCATCACGGAGCGATAAAGCCCTACGATCACCAGATGGTGGGAGGAAACTTCCGATTGGACGCCATCCAGGCGGCCGTGCTCAGCGTCAAGCTGAGGTACTTGGACGGCTGGTCGGCAGCACGGCGAGAGAACGCAAAATACTACGATCGGCGTTTTAAAGAATCGGGCTTGACCGGAAGCGGATTCATCGAAACTCCGACAGCCGCGTATGATATGGGCGGCGATAAGAACTATCATATCTACAACCAATACACGCTCCGAGCGAAAGACCGGGACGGTCTCCAATCCCATTTGAAAGGGGCCGGCGTAGGTTCCGCGATCTACTACCCGACTCCGCTCCACCTTCAAGGTTGTTTCAAGAGCCTCGGATATGCCGGGGGGAGCTTTCCGGCTTCGGAGCTGGCGGCCAAAGAGGTTCTTTCAATCCCCGTGTATCCCGAGCTGACGGTCGAGCAGAAAGAGCATGTCGTCGAAGCCGTCGTTTCTTTCTATCGGACGAGAGGGAACCGATGAAAAACTTCGCTCTTATCGGAGCGGCCGGCTACATCGCTCCACGGCACATGAAGGCCATCAAAGAAACGGGCAACGTCCTGATCGCTGCTCTCGACAGGAGCGATTCCGTGGGCGTCTTGGACCAGTATTTCCCTAAAACGAGCTTTTTCACTGAGTTCGAACGCTTCGACCGGCACGCAGAGAAGCTGAAAATGAAGGGGGAGAGGGAACGGATCCATTACGTCTCCATCGCCTCGCCGAACTATCTCCATGATGCCCACATCCGGTTTTCCCTAAGGATCGGGGCCGACGCCATCTGCGAAAAACCTCTAGTCCTCAATCCATGGAACATCGATGCTCTCAAAGCCATCGAAAAGGAGACGGGTCGTCGGATCTTGACCATCCTCCAAATCCGCTATCATCCTTCAATACTGGCTCTGAAGGAAAAGACCGCGTCCGCGGCGCATTCCAAAAAATGGGACATCGATCTCACCTACGTCACCGCGCGGGGCCCTTGGTATTTCTATTCGTGGAAAGGGGACGTCAAGAAATCCGGGGGCATCGCCACCAATATCGGGATCCATTTCTTCGACGTGCTCCAGTGGATTTTCGGGCCGGCACAAAAAAACGTCGTTCATATGCTGGACGAGGACCGTGCCGCGGGATTCTTGGAGCTCCAGAACGCCCGGGTCCGCTGGTTCCTGTCGCTGCGGTTCGATGATTTGCCTGCGGCTGTGCTCGCGGGCGGGAAACGGACTTTTCGGTCATTGCGGGTGAGCGGCGAGGAATTCGAATTCTCCGACGGATTCGCCGACCTTCATACGGCAACCTATAAGAAGATCCTGGGGGGAAAGGGATTCGGCCTGGACGAAGCCAGGCCTTCCGTGGAGATCGTCTCCGATATCCGTAACGCCCGGCCGATCGGCTTGAAGGGCGATTACCATCCTTTAGCGCGGAAAAAATAGACCGGGGAGGAGACGATGGGTTTTTTCGTTCACGAAAGCTCTTACCTGGACGATGGCGTCATCATCGGAGAAGGTACAAAAATCTGGCATTTCTGCCATATTCAGAAGGGTGCTCAAGTAGGAAAAAACTGTACGCTCGGGCAGAACGTCAATGTCGGGAACAACGTCGTCATCGGGAATCACGTGAAGATCCAAAACAATGTCTCGGTCTACGAGGGCGTCACCCTCGAGGACTACGTCTTCTGCGGGCCATCCGTCGTTTTCACAAATATCATCAACCCGCGCAGCAAGTATCTCCAGTCCGGCGCGGAGTTCTACAAAAAAACGATCGTCCGCGAGGGGGCTACCCTCGGCGCCAACTGCACGGTCATGTGCGGGCACAATATCGGACGTTTCGCGTTCGTTGGAGCCGGAGCGGTCGTGACCAAGGATGTCCCGGATTTCGCGCTTGTCGTCGGATGTCCGGCGAAGGTCGCGGGGTGGGTCAGCGAAGCCGGAAAGCGCCTCGAGTTCAATAAGGACGGGCTGGCGTATTGTGAAAAATCGGGGGTGACGTATAGATTTGAAAAAGGCCACGTCGTGGAACTTAAGAAATAAGCTCTCCGCGCATAGCTCGCCGGCCTGTTGATTCGTTCCCTCTTTTACGGTATAGCATGGGCGACATGAGCCGCGAGTCGACGAGCGTCATGGTCCGGGAAGGCCGCGTGCTTTCGGTCGACCTTTTCCGCGGCGTCATCATGTTTCTCCTGATCGGCAAGGTGACCGGTTTGTACGACCTTCTCGCCGCGCCGGCCCTCGACGGGACGGTCGTCCACGCCCTGGGCCTCCAATTCCAGCACCACCCGTGGCACGGCCTGAGGCTGTGGGACCTCGGCCAGCCCTTTTTCATGTTCATCAGCGGTGTCGCTATGGTCTTCTCCTACGAAAAGCGCTGGGAGCGGGGAGAGAGCTGGGGGACGATGCTGGGCCAGGCCCTGCGGCGGTCTTTCCTGCTGTTCGCGCTCGGCTGGGCGCTTTACCAGGTCGGTTCCGAGGCGGGCGGCTTCAAAGGCGCGTTTCTCTTCGACATCCTGCCCCAACTCGCTTTCGCCAGTCTCGTCGCTTTTCTTCTGATCAGGCGGCCGGCGCGGACGCAGATCGGCGTCGCCCTCGGCCTCGTCGTCCTGACGGAGCTCCTCTATCGCCTCTGGCCCGTCGCCGGCTTCGACCAGCCCTTTACGGCCGGTCATAACTTCGGCTCCTGGCTCGACACGGCCCTGTTCGGCGCGACCTCGGAGGAGTGTCTGGTCACCTTCAACATGGTGCCGGCGGCAGCATTTGCGATTCTTGGTGTTCTTGCCGCGGGTCTGCTCAAGAGCGGCCGATCGCAGAAGAAAAAGCTCATGAGCTTGGTTTGGACGGGCTTGGCGGGAGTCGCCCTGGGCCTCGCTCTCGATCCTCTGACGCCGGTCGTCAAGCGCCTCTGCACGAGCTCCTTCGTCATCCTGGGCGGGGGCCTGGCCTTCCTATCTCTCGCCCTGGGGTATTGGCTGATCGACATCATGAAATTCCGGAAGCGGTCGGAGTTTTTCGTCATCGTGGGCATGAACCCGGTTTTCATCTACCTTTTCGCGCTCTCGGGCGGAGCGGATTGGCTCCACAGGATCGTCGCGCCGTTCTCCATGGCCTTCTCCGGATGGATGGGGGAGGGACCGGCCCGGATCCTGACGAGTTTGGCGGTCTGGGGCCTGTTGTGGGCCCTTACCTATTGGCTCTATCGGAGAAAGATCTTCATCAGGATCTAGCGGATTCGTTCATGAGGAAGAAGGATTGGCTGTTCGCTTTATTGACAGCCGTGACGCTGGCGCTTGCCGTGCCGCCGCTTGTCGATCTGCTGCGGACAAGGTGGTTATCGGAGTACTACGGTCATATCTCTTTGATCCCGATCGTCAGCGCTTACCTAATGTTCCGGCGCAGAAGGGAGATATTCCGGGGGACGGCATCGGGCCATCCTTGGGGGATTCTGGCCGCGGCGGCGGGCGTCGGGCTGTATGTGGCCGGCAGGTTCCTCGGCGGGGGGTTCGACGTCCGGGCCTCGCTGACGACCCTCGGGGCGCTTCTCTTCTGGTGCGGCTCCTATCTCTTGCTTTACGGAAAGAACGGCAGCCGGCGGGCCTTCTTCCCGCTCGCCTTCCTTCTTTTCGCCGTACCCATCCCGGCCCCAATTATTGAGAAGATCATCGCCGTCCTTGTCGTCGGCTCGGCCTACATGACCCGCCTGTTGTTGGTGGGTTTGGGCGTGCCGTTCGTTCAGGAAGGGCCCGTATTCCGCCTCCCCGGCTTCGCTATCGAGATCGCCCAGGAATGCAGCGGGATCCGATCGAGCCTGGCCCTCCTCATCACCACAGTCCTGGCCGGGCAGATCTTTTTGAAGAAGTTTTGGAAGCAAGCCCTGTTGGCCCTGGCCGTATTCCCCGTGGCCTTGTTCAAGAATGCCATCCGGATCGTCACCCTTTATCTGCTGTCCTATTTTGTGGACATGAGGATTATTAAAGGGGGGTTCCTGCACAGGTCAGGGGGCTTCATTTTCTTCGGCTTGGGACTAGTCGTGCTGGCTTCGATCCTCTGGCTTCTCAGGGAGGGGGAGGGCCGAAGATCCGGGGCAAAAATGGACCTGGGGGATTTTAAAGGCAAGAAAATAAATTAGATAGGTAGGAGGGGGTGATTTTTTCCCGTTTAGGCTATTTCTGATTGACAACAAGGGCGGCTTGTGCGATATTTGGCTAGCCAAGTTTTCTCTAATCGTGGAAAAGGAGGCTTTTGATGAAAAGAGCCAAAATCGTCGTTCTCTCAGTGATTCTGCTATTCTTCGTCCTGTCGACGGTGGCCAGCGCCGCGGGGATGTGGCCCGGCTGGTGGAAATCGAAAACGGACCAGCATAGTGGCACGACCGGCACTGCCGGCGGCACAGGAAGCAGCGCCGTTTCCGTCCCCGAGCCTGCGATTATCGCCCTTCTCGGCGCCGGCCTGGTTTCCCTCGGTCTTTATGCCAAAAGGAAACGCGGCAAGAAGCAGTAATCGCCGGAAAATTCTTTCCTGACTTTTGAAATGACGGGAGGCCCCTAAGAAGGGGCTTCCGTGGTTGGCACGGCCTGCCCTGACCCCATATACCTTCTTGTCTCATTCCCTTATTTATGCTATCGTCCCGAGAAAGTGACAGAGGAGGGGTCTTCTTGATCATCGTAGGCGAACGCCTCAACTCCAGCCGGGAAGTCGTCCTCGAGGCGCTCCAAAAAAAGGACGCCGACTATCTCAGCTACATCCGGGAACAGGCGAAAAAGTCGGGGGCGTAGGCCAGGCCTACAGGACTTGCAGGACCTCTAGCGCAAGGTCATATTTCCCCAGCGGCGGGCTTATCTGGACACCCTGAACCATGCCCTTGATCCTGCCCAGAATGTCCCGGGCAATCTCCACACCTTCCCGCCGGGCGCTCTCGGGACTCTGATCCTGCGCGCGGCGCATCCGTTCCATGATTTCGTCAGGGATCGAGGTGCCGGGCACCTCATTGTGCATGAATTCGGCGTTTCTTAGGCTCCACAGCGGCCAGATGCCCCCGAGAATGGGAACCCCGCACGATCCCGTCCTCTTGAGAAATTGCTCGAGAAGGCGGACGTCGAAAACCGGCTGGGTGATGGCGAATTCAGCCCCGGCTTCCACCTTCCGCTCAAACCGGTGAATTTCGTTGTTGAGGTCTATAGCCCCTGGGTTGACGCCGACTCCAACTAAGAACGAGGTCGGCTTATCCATCTTTTTCCCGCCGATGTCGAAGCCGCGGTTGAGGCAGCTGACGAAGCCCGCGAGGCCGATCGAATCGACGTCAAAAACCGCTGTCGCATCCGGATAATCTCCGAGTTTGGGCGGATCGCCCGTGATGATTAAGATATTCTGGATATGTTGGGCCTGCAGGCCTAGAAAATCCGACTGTATCCCGAGGAGGTTCCGGTCGCGGCACGTGTAGTGCAGGATGATGTCCATCTTGGTGGTGGCCGTCAAAATGGAGGCAAGGGCCATGGGACTCATCCGGGCGCTGGCCCGGGGCCCATCGGGGATGTTTATCCCATCCACCCCGTGTTTCTCGAGTTTCCGGACGGCCTCGATCGCCGGGGACGGGTCATGCCCGCGGGGCGGCACGACTTCGACGCTGGTCACGAATTTTCTGTCCGCGAGTTTTTTCCCGAGGGCGGACTTCTCTCGGATCGGAATTTGCGGCGCGCCCCGGGCCTCGGCAAGATGTCTAGCGGCCGGCATCACCCGCCTGGGCGGTTGCAGCGCTTTTATCGCGGATCTCATGGCCTTGATGTGGGCCGGAGTCGTGCCGCAGCATCCGCCGACGATCCTTACGCCGGTCATGATAAACCGTTTGGCGTATTCAGCCATGTAGTCGGGCGAACAGAGATAAAGGTTTCGCCCGTCGACTTCCCGGGGCATGCCGGCGTTGGGCATGGCCGATAGGGGAAGGGCGGTGATTTTCATCATCCGCTCGATGCATTGGAGCATGAGGGCGGGCCCGACGCTGCAGTTGACCCCAATAACCTGAACGTCCAGGCTTTCGAGCTCTTTGGTAAAAACTTCCGGAGTCGTGCCGTATAAGCTGTTGCCGTCTTCTCCGATGGTCATCTCGGCGATCACAGGGATATCCGGGGCGGCCTCCCGGATTCCCCGGACGGCGTGCTCGATTTCATGGACGGCCGCGAACGTTTCCAAAATGAAAACGTCCACTCCGCCTTCCTGAAGGGACCGGGCTTGCTCGGCGAACGCGTCTTCGGCCTCTTCGGCCGCGAGTTGCCCCCAGGGCTCGACCTTGACCCCAAGGGGGCCTATTGAGCCGGCCAGAAATACGTCGGGGCCGGCTTCCTCGCGCGCGATCCGGGCGCCGGCACGATTGATTTCGGCGACCTTGTCGTTGAGTCCGTACTTCTTGAGCTTGAAACGGTTCGCCCCGAACGTATTGGTCTCGATGATGTCCGCTCCGCTCCGGACATATTCGCGGTGGATCTCTTGAACAATACTGGCATTGGTCAGGTTGAGCTCGTCAAAACACGTATTCAGGTAGATCCCCTTGCTGTAGAGCATGGTTCCCATGCCGCCGTCGCCAAGAAGGATCCTCTCCGCAAGCGCGTCCAAAAATGGATTTTTGATGTGTCGGCCCCCGCTTTCAGCGTGTTTTCGTTACAGAGCGATTATAAGGAGCGGTCTCGCGAAAAGTCAAACGACTGCGAAAAACCGTTCCGTGCGGGTCTTGATTCTTCTTTCCCTTTTGGGGTAATCATAGAGGAGCGCCATGGAAACGATCGACCGCATCCCTGTCACGCTCGACCCCGCCGCCGTCGCCAAACGCCTGAGGCACAACCCGGCACGCGCCTCTTCCGTAAACCTCGACGAGCTCCTCGCCCTGGCCGGCTCGCTCATTCGCCTGCGCGCCGTCTACGAGGTCTCCTATACGGGCGCGAAAGGGGAGGACACAGTCGAAGTGGCCGGCGTCACATTCCGCAGCCGCATCCTTCGCCGCAACCTCGACCAGGCCCAGAAGGTCTTCCCGTTCATCATGACCGCGGGGCCCGCGCTAGAGGCCGCCGCGACTTCCTCGGGCGACCTGCTCAAGCAGTATTACCTCGAGGAAATGGCCAATATCGCCCTCGAGAACGGCGCCGCGTGGCTCGCCGAACGCCTCAAAACGCGCTATGGACTTCCAGGGCTCGCCAGCATGGACCCCGGCTCGCTCGAGGATTGGCCGATCACCGAGCAGCCGAAGCTTTTCTCGATCTTAGGCGACACGGAACGGCTCGTCGGCGTGCGCCTCACGGACAGCATGCTCATGATCCCGCGGAAGTCCATTTCGGGCATTTTCTTTCCGTCGGAGGAGGGGTTCTCGTCCTGCCAGCTCTGCGACCGGGATGCCTGCCCGGCCCGGCGCGGCCCATACGATGAAGTTATGGCCATTAATTACAAAGCGTAATAATAAATGGGTAATAAATGGGGACGGTCCTGTTTTCCCGATCGGTCCCAACGGGTCGAGTTATGATTCTTCAGAAAGAAACCAGGACCGTCCCTATTTTTGAGGAGGCGCCATGAAAAAAGCCCTATTTGCCCTGTTCATTCTCGCGGCCCTCGCCGCACTGATCATTCCCTTCCTTCCCGCCAATCTCCCGGCCCAGCAACGTGATGCCCAGAAGCTCAAAGTCTTCATTTCGGCCGACATGGAAGGGATCACGGGTGTTGTCGCCTCCGAACAAACGACCCCCGGCAACCCTGAATACGCCGCCGCCAGGAAATGGATGGCCGAGGACGTCAACGCCGCGGTTGAGGGCGCCCTCCGCGCCGGCGCGACCGAGGTCGTCGTCAACGATTCCCACGGCAGCCAGCGCAACATCGACCCCGGCGACATCCACCCCAAGGCCATCCTCATCTCGGGCTACCCCAAGCCGCTTTCGATGATGCAGGGGATCGACGAATCCTATAACGCCGTCCTCTTCATCGGCTACCACGCTGGCGCCGGCACCCAGGACGCGGTCCTCGACCATACGATCTCGGGGAGCGTCGTCCAGAGTGTCAAAGTCAACGGGATGGAACTGCCCGAGCTCGGGCTCAACGCGGCCATCGCCGGCGCCTACAACGTGCCCGTCGTCTTCATCAGCGGCGACGTGGCCGTCTGCCGCCAGGCGAAGACGATCCTGGGCGGTGACGTCGTCACGGCGCCCGTCAAGGACGGTATCGGGCGCACGGCCGCCCGCCTCGTCCCCTTCGCCGAGGCCCGCCGCGGCATCCGCGACCGGGTGACCGATGCCCTCCGCAAACTGGGCCAGGTTAAGCCCTTCAAGATCGCGGCGCCCTGCCGGTTCGAGCTCATGTTCTACATCTCGGCCCAGGCGGACATGGCCATGTATTTTCCGAACGTCCAGAGGGTGAACTCGCGGACCGTGGCCTTCACGTCCGATGATTATCTCAAGGGATTCAAGACGCTCCGGGGGATGATCGCCATCGCGCCCGGGCGGTGACGGCTAACTAAATGGGGACGGTCCTGGTTTTCCTTGGCTAATGGCCGGAAGGAGAGGATCTGGGGAAATCCGTACGGCGAAACCAGGACCGTCCCCATTTAGGCTTATTCCCACCGGAACGTTTTCGCCGAGACGATTCCTCCCACGACCAGGAATCCCGCCAGCACCACGACCTCCGTGATGTGCTTTGACCAGGGATTGCCGATCCAGAGCCCCTGCATGAGGTTCACGACGTGGGTCATCGGGAAGACTTTGCTGACCGACCGCATGGCGGCCGGGAAGATCTCCTTCGGCACCGTCGCCCCGGACAGGAAAATGTTCGGAAAGTAGAGGAGCATCCCGAAGATCTGGGCGACGCGCGACGTCCGGGCCAGGCTCGCGACCACGAAGCCGATGGCGAAGAAGCTCAGCGTGCTCAGGGTGAAACCCACGAAAACGGCCCCGACGGCGCCGTTGAACTGCATGTGGTAGACGAGCCGCGCCCCGCCGACGAGGATGATCGTGCCGGCGAGCGTCATGAGGAAATTGACCGCGACCTGGGCGCCGATGATGGCCGCCGGCCTGAGCGGCGTCGCCCGGAACCGCCGGAGGATGCCCCGCTCGCGGTAGGTGCTGACGACGATCGAAATGGACATCAGGCCCGTCGAGCCCATGATGATGGCGATGTAGGCCGGCGCGCTGACGTCGACCATGCCCCGCCCGCCGAAGAACGGCGTCGGCTTATTGCCGTAGATGCTCCCGAACATGAAGAGGAGGAGCAGGGGGAAGACGAGGGAGAAGAAAGCGGCCTGGGGCTGGCGCATGTAGAGCTTGAATTCGACCCAGAAGAGTTTTACGAGGCCTTTCATTTCGCGCCTCCCTCAGGATTCATTTCGTCCCTGGTCATGGCCATGAAGACGTCGTCGAGGCTCGGCTGCTCGGTGCGGAGGTCGCGGAAGCGGGCGCCCTGGGCGTCCAGGGCGTTGACGACCAGGATGACCAGCCGGTCGCCGCGCCCCGTGACGGTGATCTTGTCGCCTGCCACGTCGACCCGGGTGACGCCCGCGACGGCGCGGAGCGGCGCCGGGTCGTAGCCGGGCTCCGCGGCCGTGAAGATGATCCGCGTCTCGGCTTTCAGGCTGCCGACCAGGTTCTCGGGCGTGTCCAGGGCGACGATCTTGCCCCGGTCGATGATCAGGACGCGGCTGCAGAGCTGTTCGGCCTCCTCCATGTAGTGGGTCGTGAGGAATACGGTCTTGCCGCGGTCGCGGATGGCCCGGACGAGGTTCCACATGGCCCGCCGGGCGTGGGGATCGAGGCCGGTGGTGAGCTCGTCCAGGAAGACGAGCTCCGGGTCGTTGACCAGGGCCAGGGCGATGAAGAGGCGCTGTTTCTGCCCGCCCGAGAGCTTGGAGAAACGGGCGTCGCGCTTGTCGGCGATCCCGAGCTCGTCGAGGAGCGGCTCCCAGGGGGCGGGCTTCCGGTAGTAGGAGGCGAAGAGGTCCAGGGCCTCCCAGACCTTGATGTCGTCGGGCAGCGCGCTCTGCTGGAGCTGGACGCCGATCCGCTCGCGGAGCGGGTAGCCGTCGCGGCGCGGGTCGAGGCCCAGTATCCGGACGTCGCCCGAATCGGGCGCCCGCATCCCCTCGAGGCACTCGATGGTCGTCGTCTTGCCCGCGCCGTTGGGGCCGACCATGCCGAATATCTCGCCGGCGCCGACTTCGAAGCCGATGCCGTCCACGGCCGTGAGCGGGCCGTAGGTCTTTCGTAGGGCGTTCACAGTGATCGCAGCCGTCATCCGCGCCTCCTTATGATTGACAAGGGGGACAATCCCCGGAGCCATCTCATTTTATTTATTTCCATGGAATTTGGGCAGCCATCGGCCCGTGCGCTTTTTGTAGCTTTTATACGCCTCGCCGAACCAGCCATCCATCAGTTTTTCTTCATAGCCCGCGATATAGTTGTAAAATAATAAAATAACGGCACATACGGCCAGCGAATAAAGTGACGCCGTGGCGATGGTCATCCCAAGATAAACGAGAAGGACCCCGAGATACAAGGGGTGCCTGACGTGACGGAATGCCCCGGTCGCCAACACATGGTCCTGCCGCTGCCCGTGATGGATGAGCGCGGCCGCCGACTTGAAAAGAAACCAGGTCGTGAACATGGCCAGGGCGAGGAGGACCAGGCGGACGGCGAGCGGAACGCGGCGCGCCAGGAACGTCGACCGATGGAGGAAAAACGAGTCCGCCACCCACACGGCTATGAAAATGAAGAACAAGATAAGCTGGCCGGCGTCGCCGAAGGGATGCTCGCCGTTCTTGTTTTTCATGGTTCGATTTTCTCCATGATCCGGCCCGTGGCCTTTTCCCTCAGGATGACCTTGGTCCGGCCGTCGGGCATTTTCTCCTTCTTGACGAGGACGAATCCGGCTTCGGTTTCCGCAAGGCTGAGTTTCGCTTGAGCGCTTCCGGCCTTCCCGGCCTCCGCATCTTCTTCCCCGCGCCAGACTTCGAGCTCGACCGGCTCCCACCGCCGCGATTTCATCGAGCGGTAGCAGGCGTCGACGACGGCGTTGACGACATAGCCGTCGTAAAACGTCTCCGTGGGGGGGCGGCGTCGCTCCATGGCGTCGAGCATGTCGGTGAACATGTGGACATAGCCGAGTTCGTGGACCTCGTCGCCGACCGGGAAGAGCCAGCCCTTCTGGCTCTCGGCTTTCTCCGCGACGTAACCGCCTTCGCCCGCCGCGGTGAACATCTCGAAGCCGGTGCGCAGGAAGTGGTCGAGCCAGACCGTCCCCTCGGTGCCGGCGACCTCGTCACGGAGGTCCATGCCGCCGCGGAAGGTCCAGCTGACCTCGAACTGGCCGATAGCGCCGTTCGCGTACTTGACGAGGCCGATGGCGTGGTCCTCTGCGTCGATCGGGTGGACCTGGGTTGCGCCCCAGCAGAAGGCCTCGACCGGGCGGACCTCCTTGCCGATGAAGCTTCGGCCGATCTCGATGCAATGGCAGCCCATGTCGATGATGGCGCCGCCGCCCGACTGCTCCGGGTCCCAGAACCAGGCGCTGTGCGGGCCGGGATGGGTCTCGCGCGAGCGGGTCCAGAGGATGCGGCCCAGGGCGCCGTTGCGCGCGGATTCGAGCGCCTTGAGGGTTTTGGGCGTGTAGACGAGGTCCTCGAGGTAGCCGGCGAAGACACCGGCCCACTCGACGGCCCGGAGCATTTCCAGCGCCTCCGCGGCGTTCCGGCCGAGGGGCTTGGTGCAGAGGACGGCCTTGCCGGCCTTCGCGGCGAGCTGGACGGCTTCGCGGTGGACGTTGTTCGGCACGCCCACGACGACGACGTCCGAATCGGGGTCGAGGACGGCCTCCTTGAGGTCGGCGCTCCAACGCGGGATGCCGTGCTCCTTGGCGAATTCCCGGGCCCGCTCCGGGCTCCGCGAATAGGCATGCACGACTTTGTCCCGGGACCGGAGGCCGTGCAGCGTCCGGGTGTAGAACGTTCCGATGAGCCCCGTCCCGAGCATCGTTATCTTGGCCATCTCCGCTCCTTATTCTAAGAGGGGGTCAAATCTACGCAATGCCAGTTTTCCTTATGTCGCCAATCTGACGCTTTGTTCATTTGGCTGCCGCTCAATCCTAAAAACTGGCATTGCGTAGATTTGACCCCCTCTTTATTTCTTGACAAATTCGATGCCGGCGGCGCGGCCGACGGCGAGCCTGAAGCCGGTGACCTTACCCCCCTTGCCGCGGAGGAACTCGATGTTGGCCCCGAAATCGAAATCGATGAATTTGTCCGGCGCCATGGCTTTCATCTCGGCCCGCGGGATGGCCCTCATCTTGAAGATCAGCTTGTCCTTATCGAGCGAGATCCCGTAGCGCACGTCCAGGAGCTCGGGGCTGACGTACGTGCCGGCGTATTCGTTGAGCAGGGCGGGCGTGAGGGGACGAAGGGGCGCGGCCTTGACGTAGACGTCGACCTCGTCACGAGTGGGGTAAACGGCCCGGATTCTCCCCGGCTGCCCGGTCGCCTGCGGCGTGAACTCGAGCCTGACCGTCGATGCCGGCGTCCGGAGCTCGAAGGCCGTCGGCGCGACCGGGACCAGGATGAAATTCCGTCTCCCCCGGCCGGCGATGAGCTTGCCGTCTTTGAGGCTGATTTCAAGCCATTGGCCGAATTTCGGCTCCTGGTAGTTCCCGACGAGGGGCGCCAGGTCCTTCTCGGGGATGGCGGGGGCGGCCGCTGTCCCGGCTTTCGCCTCTTCTTTTTTCGCGGGCTCCTTGAGCTTCCCGGCGAGATAGATTTCGGCGACTTTGAAGCACAAGCCCGACGGGTCCATCGTGCCCAAGTTGGCCAGGCAAATGACCGTGAATTTCTCGTCGGGGAAGCGGACGATCCCCGCCCGGAACCCGGCCCACGAACCGCCGTGTTCGACGACCTTGAGGCCCTTGTATTCGGTGACGACCAGGCCGAAGGCGTAATCGATCGTCTTGCCGTCGTTGAGCGTGCCCTTCGTGTGGAGCATGTCCATGACGTCCTTGCCCAGCTTGAAGGTGTAAAAGGCCTGGTCCCAGAGGTAGAGGTCCTCGACCGAAGTGTAGATGTTGCCGTCGCCGGTTTCGTCCCAGTTGCTCATGTCGAGCCTGAATCCCTGGCCGGTGGGTTCGTATCCCGTGGCCCGGTTCTTGATGATTTGCGTGTGGTCGTCCTGAAAGATCGTATGCTCCATGCCGAGGGGCTTGAAGATGCGCTCCTGGGCGAAGGCATTGAGCGACTTGCCGCTGACGCGCTCGACGATCTGGCTCAGCAGGAAGAAGCCGGTGTTCGTGTAGGAATATTCCTGGCCGGGGGGATAGTTGAGCTTTTTCTGGCGGCAGATGACGTCCAGGGCTTCGTCGACGTTCGGGCAGTCGGAGTCGCCGCGGAAACCGGCCAGCTCGAGGAGGTCGTTATAGTCGCGGAGACCGCTCGTGTGGTGGAGAAGGTGGCGCACGGTGATCGGCATCCCGTAGTCGGGGAGCTCGGGGATGTACTTCCGGACGTTGTCGTCGAGCGAGACCTTGCCGTCGCGCACCAGCATGACGACGCACGTCGCCGTGAACTGCTTGGAGACCGAGCCGATGTCGAAGATCTTGTCCGGGGTCATGACGATCCCGTCCTCGATCTTGGCCATCCCGTAGCCGCGCTTGTAGATGATCCGGCCGTCGCGCACGACGGCCAGCGCCGCGCCGGGCGAGGTCGTCTTGTCCCACGAGGTGAAGAGCTTGTCGACTTTGTCCGTCGATTCGTCAGCGGCGGCCACGGCCGCGATGAGAGCGAAGGCGACGGAGAATGCCAGGATTCCGGGTGCCATGCGCGCGATTTTCATGAGGGCCTCCCTGCGGGTCCGGATGCCGGAAATATTTCTTATTTATATCCGCGCGCGCCGAAAATCGCAAGGGGGAATCCGCGCTGGCAGGGGGAGTCCGGCACCTATCCTTTTCCTTGACAATGGGGTAAAATGAGGCCTGATGAACGTCCAGAC
This sequence comes from Candidatus Aminicenantales bacterium, assembly GCA_049513915.1. Classification (GTDB taxonomy): domain Bacteria; phylum Acidobacteriota; class Aminicenantia; order Aminicenantales; family Saccharicenantaceae; genus DATKJS01. The sequence continues at coordinate 227,416 of JBEKVN010000001.1, forward strand.
CGCGAACGAACGATATATCGGCATCTCGCTGACCGTCGTCCTGTTGCTCTTCGCGGTGTGGCTCGTCTCGCCCTTCATCCATATCGACCGTTCCGCCTACGCCCAGCGTGAAATCCTGGGCTACCGGCTGGCCCTGGGCCTGCTAATCATGATCATCTTCGTCGGCAAATGGGCCTTCGACTCCCTGGCCCCGCAGGGGCTGGCGCGCAAAGTCTCGAACGTCAAGGCCATCGCCCTGATCGCCCTGAGCATCTTCATCATGGGCTTCATCGTCTTCATCGTCGCCCAGGCCACCGTCCTTTACCTCAAAACCGCGGCCCAGGAAGATCAACAGCAGCAACAGCAAATCATCAACGTCCCGTAATCGTGTAGGGGGACACAATACTCTGTCCCTGATTTTTCCCCCGAAGCGGAGCGGAAATCCGGGACACAATACTCAATTCCGAATAGCACGAAAGCAAAAAAACAATTACAGAAATTGGTATTGTGTCCCCAATTTTTGAAAGGCGCCTTTTTTTCGGAAATTGTCGTAGAATAGGGGAAAGAGGAGAGCATGATCATGAGCAAACAACTGTTTATTAGGCACGCGTCGCCAGCCCTATTCCTAATCGCAGCCGTCTGCCTGTTGGCTGCGGCGGGTGACGCGGGCGCGGCCGACCAGACCTCAACCGGACAACCCGCCAAGGTCCCGACGACCCGCGAGATGATCCTGCTCTGCTGGCAGGAATTCCAGGAAATCGTGCCGGCGAAGATCGACACCGTCCTCGTGCCCATGGGTTCGCTCGAGCCGCACGGCGTCATCCCCAACGGGACGGACAGCTTGGCCCCCGAGGCCATGGCCCGCGATATCGCCGACCGGACGAACGCGCTCATCGCGCCCACCCTGAACTACGGCCTCACAGCGGCCATGAAGGGCTTCCCGGGCGCGGTGTCCATCGCTGAGGAGGCTTACGCGCCCTTCGCCGAGAGCCTGCTCCAGAACCTGGCCGACCAGCGCTTCAAAAATATCATCATCCTGAACGGGCACGGCGGCAACACGACGGTCCTCAATCAGGTCGCGACGCGCGTCGCCAACCGCGCCCGGGTCCGCGTCCTCGTCCTCAACTGGTGGGTGATCGCCGACGATATCACCAAGACGGTCTTCAAGGAGAACGGCGGCCACGCGGGCAATAACGAGACCGCGTACATCCAGGCGTTTTTGCCGGGCTACATCCATCCCGAACGGTACACGAAGGACATGGCCGCGCCGGGGGCCATCCCGGCCGGGGCCTATGCCGCAGTGCCCGTGACGTCGACCATCATCCTCTACGAGAAAGGCCAGGGCTATCCGACCTTCCGCGCCGACCAGGCCAAGGAATATTTCCGCAAGGTCAACGACCGGGTCGCGGAGATCGTCCTCGACACGATCAAGAAGTGGAACGCGTCGGGCGTTTACAAATAGGGCGCCTCGGCATCATTGAATTTCGGTATTTAGTTGTGTGTCACCAAATTACCGGTGTCCCCATATTGCCGCATCCCTGAATCACCGCAAAATCACCCCTCAAATCACCTCGTCCAGCGTTTGACGCGACGGAAGGCCCCGTGTTAGAAAAATAGCCTGGGTTCGGGACCAAAGGGAATGGAACAGCTAATCGTCAATCTTGATATCCGCAAGGCCGCCCGCGGCTACTTCCATCCGCCGGAGAGGGCGGCGGACTGAAGCTCCATGTATTTACGTCAGTACGATCCCGTGGTTATTCTCGGCGGCTCGTTCGCGACACCGCGGGATTATTGGGAGATGCGGCCGGCCCTGGAGAAACTCACCCGCCAGCCCGTTTCCATCGTCCCTGTGACGCGGCTGGATTGGGCGCTGGGCCTGACCGGATTCGGCTGGGCCCGGATCCTGAAGAAGCTCGACCGGACGGTGAGGCGGACGCTCGCTGAAACCGGAGCGGCCAAGGTCGTGCTCGTCGGCCACAGCTCGGGCGGAGTGATCGGCCGGCTTTACCTTAGCCCGCGGCCCTTCCGCGGCCGCGTTTACGCCGGGCGGGACGTCGTCTGCCGTCTGATCACGCTCGGCAGCCCCCATCTGAACCGCCGCGGCTCGGCCGGCGCTGGTACGGGAACACCCGCACCGTCTGGCGATGGTGGGATGCGGCCCGGCCGTGCCTGGCGGACGAGGAAAGGGCGGACGGACAGCTTGACCTTTATTGACGCATGGCGCCTATCTTTTATTTCATCTTTTCGCGCATTTTGGCTTCGGCGTCCGGGCCCCAGTAGCCGCAGTCGAGCTCGAGGAAAACCGTGGTGTAGGGGAGAGTCAGGTTCGTCTTGATCATCAGGATGCGGAACGTCCGGGCCACCTGGTCCATACGGGCGATGAGCTCTTCGTGGAGGACGGGCTTGGCCTCGTAGGCGGCTAACATCCCCTTGAGGCGTTTCCGGCAAGCGTCCATGCCCGGGGCGAGCTCCTCGGGGACGAAGTCCAGTTCCTTGTCGAGGTAAATTTTCGGCCGGACATGCTTGCTTTGGCCCAGGGCCTTCAGGACCTTGTCCAGGACGGCGAAGTGGTCCTCTCCGGAGACGACGACCTCCATTCCGGGGCTGATCTGGAGCGGGAAAGCGGCGTCGGCGACGACGACCCAGTTGCGATGGCCGAGGGCGGGCAGGGCGGCGCAGAATTTCGCCTCCCAGCTTTCGGCGAGGGAATTGGCTTGGGGCGCGGTTCGGGACATGGCCTCGTTCTCCTTTTCCTCCTTGTCTTCTTTGTCTTCCTTGCAGCTCACGGCCAGAACTCCCAGAATGACCAGGCAAACGGGGAGAATGATTTTTCGCATGCGCATGACCTCCATCGGGTTTAGAATTCGTCGCCGCGGATAAGTTTTTTCGGCAGGCTGAACATCCGCGGGAGGTAGAGGACTATCAACAGAACGAGGACGGCCAGGCCGGCGAACATGTTTCTGGTCGGCAGGGCCGCCGTTCTTCCGTCGACGACACGCAAGATCCCCTGGATGATCAGGTAGAAAATGAGGTTGACGGAGACGGCCAACCCGGCCATGAACTCCTGAAGAAAATCCCAGAAGGGGGCCTGCTTTTCGGGCCGGAGCTTCAGGAACTCATCCTTGCGCGGGATGTTCAGGTACTGGGGGTTCCGGGCGAGCCGGGGCACGGCGAGGGTGAAGGCGTAGAAAAGGATGGTCAGGCCCCAAGAAACGGCGACGAGGACGAGGAACTCGGACTTCGAACCCCAGCGGTCAGGTGTTCCCGAGATGCCGAAGTGGACGGGGACGCGGCCGGGGAGCGCGGCATAGCGGGAAAGGACGGTGTAGGTCGTGAGGGCGAGGAGGATGGCGTTCAAGACGTCGTAGATTTTTCTCATGGGCCGCCCCTAATTTATCCTACGCGCGGCGGGGTATTCAAGATTTTAAATGGGGACGGTCCAGGTTTCTCTGCGTTTTACGGAAACCAGGACCGTCCCCATTTTCTATTTCCGCCGCCGGGCCTATTTCGGTATTTAGTTGTGTGTCACCGAATTCAGCGCGCTAATTTTTTTCGCCCGATGACGATCAGGTTTTTGATGAGGTCGATCGTGACCATGAGGGCGATGAAGAGCAGGGCGAATTTCAGGCCGAACTTGATCTTCGGCAGGAACCGCTCGGGCACGGACACGACGAAGGGATGGTCGAACGGCTGGCGGAGCAGGAGGCCGATCAAGGCGAGGGATACGACGCTCGAACCGACATCCACCCAGCGCGACTTCGTGAAAAGCTTGACCAGCAACGCGACCGTTCCGGCGGCGAGCATGGCGATGACGACGACGGAATACCGCACGCCCGCGTCGGGAGTGAAGAGCGGCCGCGGGTTCGCGAAGTCCAGGTTGGCGAAAAAGATCGTGTGGTGCTTGACGTAGAGATAGAGGGCGAAATCGGTGACGGCGAGCATGGGGATCAGGCCCAGGATATTCCAGAAGGTCTTTTTCGGCGCCTTGACCTCGTCGAGGTCGACGCTGAACTTGGGCCAGGGGAGCTTGACGTCTTTTTTGCTCTGGGTGATGAAGATGAGAACGAGCGCGACGATGCCCAGGTCGGTCAGGAAGGCCGTCGGCAGGTACATGAGGGCTTCGATGACGCCGAGGCGCGGCATGAAGAGGAAGGGGAAAAAAATGAAATCCTCCTTGAAGAGGACTCCGAACACGGTCAGGAGAGTGTGGGCGGCGAACAGGAGCGCCGTGTAGCGGAAAAGATAGCGGCGGTAGGCCGGGGCGATGATCTCGCGGCCTTCGAGGTATTTTTCGGCCACGCGGCGGGCCGGGCCGTAGGCCGCGATGACCTTTTCGAGGGACGACGCGGTAAGCGGACCGGATTCGCGCTCGGCCTTTTCCAGGATGTGGCTGCGGATCTCGGACAGGATTTCCTCCCGTTCCTCGCGGCCGGACAAGAAGTGGCTGATCTCCTCGAGGTAAGCTTCGAGTTTCTCAAACATGGGTCTGCTCCTCCATGAGATGTTTCAGGATTTCGTCTTGTTTCTTCCAGATGGCGAGAAGCTGGGTCCTAAGGGCCCGTCCGGCGTCGGTGATGCCATAGAACTTGCGGGGCCGGTCCTCGGTGACGTCCCACCTGCTCCGGACCCAGCCGTTCTTTTCGAGGCGGCGGAGCAGGGGGTAGAGGGTGTTTTCCTCGACAACGTAGCCCAGGTCGCTGATCGTGCGGACCATTGAGTAACCGTACATTTCCTTCTCGAGCAGGGCCAGGACCAGGATCTGGAGGAAACCACGGTTCATCTCGGTTTCGAAATTGCCGATTTCAGGTTCCATGGCTCGGGCTCCTTGGCGTCGGGATTGAGACGCGGTTTGCGCGGCGGTCTGAAATTTGGCGGCTCATACTGTATGTCTCACTTATCCTATGTTACATAGTATAGCGTATCATATACAGTATGTCAAGCTGTTTTTCAAAGTATTCTTGTTATTTTATTATTTATAGCGGCTTACGAAGAATAATTCATGTCTTCAGGATGAAAATGTTGAAGAAGTAAAGAGGGGGTCAAATCTACGCAATGCCAGTTTTTGCAGGCTGAACCCTCCAGATTCACGTAACTATAATAATTAATTATGGATCCGCTGACTTTGAGCGTTCGAAATCTATGAAAAATGGCAGAATGAAGATTTGACCCCTTCTTAGCGCACCTTGCGTCAGACTTGCGCGTGTGGTATTCCTTTTCCCAGGAATCAAGCAACATGTGCGACTTTTGCCACCAGCACGGGGAAGGAAAAAAGTGGTACCTGGACGCGCGGAATTACTCCGAAGACATGCTCAGCGACCTCCGGCGGCGCCGCTTTCTCGAGCGATTTTTCGCCTCCCCGGACCACCTCGCTGAAGGGGAACGGGCGCTCGCCAAACTCGACAAAATCCCCTCGTTTTTCACGCGCGGCATCCGCAAGAAGATCACCGCACAACAAAAGGTCATGCACTTCGGCCAGGTCGTACCCATCGAAGATATCGAAAAAATCCTGGGCTTCACGAGCTCCGTCGTCCGTCTTGCCTGCATCTGCCGCCACGTCGCGTTCGGTCCGGAACACCGCTACTGCTACGGGATCAGCCTGGCGCCGCAGGGCGGTGAGCTGATCAAGATCCTCCGCGATATCGATCCGTCCTACCTGATCGGGCCCCAGACGGGCGGCCTCGAGTTCCTGCCCAGGGAGGACGCCCTGGCCCTGATGCGGGAGAACGAGGAGGAAGGGCTCTGCCACACGGTCTGGTCGTTCGTCACGCGCTTCATTGGCGGTATCTGCAACTGTTCGCTCCCGGGCTGCCTGGCCATGAGGGCGAGCGTGACCCACAAAACGCCCGTCATGTTCCGCTCCGAGTACCTGGCGCGCGTGGATGACGGAAAGTGCAGCGGCTGCGGCGAATGCGTCAAGCTCTGCCCGTTCGAGGCTTTCCATCCCCACAAGCGCAAGACAAAGGCGGTGGTCGATTGGAAAAAGTGCTATGGCTGCGGGATCTGCCGGAACGCCTGCGCCAGGGGAGCGATCAGCCTCGTCGCCCGCGCGTCGGTGCCCGAAACCGCCGCGCTCTGGCTGTAGAATAAGGACAGGGGGGGACACAGTATTGTGTCCCCCTATTCTATGATTTCGGGCGTTTTGGAATTTTTCCCCCTGTCCGGCGTCTAATACACCCTGGCGGAAATTCCATGAGGCTCATCGACATCATCCGCAAGCACCGGCGCGTTTTTCTGTTCGCCGTGTCCCTCGTCGTCATCGAAAAACTGGCCTGGATCGTCGAGCCGACCCTCTTTGGCCGTCTCCTCGACAGCCTCATCGCGGTCTTCGGCTCGAAGGAGGCCGTCTCCTACGCCACCCCCCTTGTCCTGTGGGTTGGGGCGTTCGCCGTCAATTCGGGAGTCGGCGCGGCCCGGCGGTCCATCGACGAAAAAATCTACCTGAACATGTTCACGAACATCGCGGTCGAAGTGACGGAATCGAGCCAGCAGAAAGGTCTGGACGTCGCCAAGACGGCCTCCCGCGTCGAACTCTCCCGGGACTACGTAACCTTCCTCAAGCGGCGCGTTCCGGACTTCATTGAACAGTTCTTCGACCTTGGCGGCACGGCCATCGCCCTGGCCCTCTACGACATGCGGATCTCGTTAACCTGCCTCCTCATCGCCCTGCCGCTCCTGGTCATCAACCGGTTCTACTCCAAAAAAGTCTTCGGCCTCCAGAAAGAGATCCATGACCTGCGGGAAAGCGTCTTCGAGATCTTCGCCAGGAAGGATATCCGGCACGTCCGGGCCTACTACGATTCGATGGTCGAGCCGCAGAAGAAGATCGCCAACTGGAGCGCGCTCAATTTCGGCCTGATCCGGCTCTGCCTCCTCGGAATTTTCCTTGTTGTCCTCTATATCGCGATCGACATCGACCAGTTCTCGACGGGGCAGACCTATTCCGTCGTCGCCTATCTCTGGACGTTTGTCACGAGCACCGAGTATCTGCCGGATCTCATGGAGAGCTACTCCTCCCTAAAAGAGATCCAGGACCGGGTGCGGTTGGAGTCGCCGTCCGACAACGGCTTTGGCGGGAAGTGATGGGGGATGGCGGGGAGTCCGCGGCTGATGAAGACGACGCGCGAGGATGGACGGATTCGCAAGACCGCGGGACGGGTCGCCGCCGCGGCCGTCCTGGCGGCGGTCTTGGCCCTGGCCGCCTGCGGCGCGGGCCCGGCGGCCCGCATCAGGCCGCCTTCGATGACCGGCCAGCCGTATCTCCGGTTTTACGGCCAAGCCGGCGGGTTCGCCGTTTGGGTCGTCAACGGGGCCTTCGTCCGGGAGAACCTCGACGAGGAATTCACGAATTTCGGCCAGCACCTGAATTTTCGCTTCATCCCGGCCCAAGAATTCTGGCTCGACGAGGAAAACGCCCCGGGCGAGGAGAGGTTCTTCATCGACCATCTTCTCGTGGAGAACAGGGTCATGGCCCGCGGGGCCGCCTACGACAAGGCCCTGGACCAGGCGGACGCAGCGGAGAAGTCGGAGAGAGACAAAAACCCGCGCGCCGTGGAAGCCGGGGGGCTCGTGAAGACCGGCCGGACGGACGATCTGCTGCGCATGGTTCACAAGGAACTGCTCAAGGAATTCAGCGCGGACGTCAAGGTATGGGTCGTCGACGGCGAGCTCGTCCGGGACGTTTTCTTCATCGATTTCACGGAAGGCGGGCACGACAAGGTCTACAAGTTCGTTCCGGCCGGCGAAGTCTGGCTCGACGACGACGTCAATCCGGGGGAGCGCAGATTCATCCTTCTCCATGAGCTCCACGAGCGGGCCCTTATGGCGCGCGGCTGGCCGTACGGGCGGGCCCATAAGGATTCGAGCCGGGTCGAATTTCAGTGCCGCTGCAACCCGGGCCTGCTGGACGCCGCCCTCCGGGCGGAGGTCAAGAACAACACGTCATCAGGCTCTCCGGAACGGCGTTAGCTAATCGGGGGACAGAGTATAGTGTCCCCCTAAGTGATTATTTTTTCCGGCGCACCGGCGGCACCCAGTTCTCGATGAATCTCCTCCCGCCGCTCTCCCGCTCGTCGACGAGCGCCTGGAAGATGGCCTTCATGTGCTGGTAGGGGAGCGTCCCGATGATCATCCGGTTATTGATGATGATGGTTGGCGTCGACCGAATTCCGTGCGAATACTTGTCGGACGTTTTCTCGTATTCGGCGCCGGTGTTGATGATCCTCTCGATGAGGTCGCGGATGTTGAGGTCGGCGATGGCCTCCTCCGTGCCGTACTTCTTGGCCAGGGCCCGTCGCCATTCCGGGTTCCGGGCCGACCGGAAATTGGCCCAGATCTCGTTGTGGATCTCGGGGAACCGGGCCAGGTTCCCGGCCGCGATATAGGCCATCTCGCAGGCGCCGGGGTGGAGGCTGGCCTTTTCGGGGACGACGGTGTTGCAGATGCCCTCGAGCGGGAAGAACTGGAAAGCGACATTGATCTTGCCCGCGAACTCTTTGTTCAGCTTTTCGAGCTGCTGGGCGAGGTAGAGGCAGTCCGGGCAGAGGAAATCGGCGTATTCGACGATTTGGATGGGCGCGTCCTCGAACCGCTCCGTGGACTTTACCGACCAGTAGGGCGAGAGGAAGCTCGGCGAGGCCACCTTGGGAAGCTCGTAGAACTGCTTGACGATGTTCGCGGCCATCCCCGCCTGGGCGTCTTTCTTCGCGTCGTGATACTGGACGACGCCGTACGCGCCGGACGCCGCGATGACGGCGAAAACGGCCAGCAGTTTGACGGACGGCTGGACCCATTGCGAGAAGAGGTTCTTCCTGTCGCGGCCGGTCCCGTAGATCCAGAACAGGACGAAGCTCAGGATTGAGAACAGGTAAAAGCCCGAACAGAGAAGGCACAGGCTGCCCATGACGAGAAGCGAATAGAGGAGAAGGCCGACGACACCCACGACGTTGAGGAGCGCCAGGGCCTTGTTGGTCCGCTCGAACGCCTCGGACGGGATGACCGCGCCGAGCGCCACAAGCGCGCCCAGGAAGAGGCCGAAGAAGCCGAGCGGGACGCCCATGACCTGGGAGATGGGCGAGAAGGCCGAGCTGTCGCAGTTGAAGAAGGCGCTGATGTCGCAGAAGGAGCCGGTGAAGATCGTAGCCGGGTAATTGGCCAGGAAAAAGTGGCGGATGGTCAGGGCCGAGGCCGCGATCATGCCCAGTCCCGAGACGAGACTCAGGACGCGGGGCGCGGTCCAGCCGCCGAGCGTCAGCGTCCGTGGCTTCTGATATTCCATGCCTACTCTCCTCATCACACGGCCGGGGGGCGGGGGATATTCTGCCGTCTGGGGCGCCGGCGGCGGCGCCGTTTTTCCGGCGGGCGGCCGGTCCCGAACCGGGTATCGAAGATCCGCTCGAACGGGTCTTCGCCCTCGCCAAACGTCCCCTGGGCGAGGAGGGCGGTGATCCTCGAGGCGAACGGGTAGTGGGCGCGCTTCTTCAACGCCCAGCGCATGCGGCCCGAGGAGAGCGCTTCGAGCATGTGTTCGACGATGACGAGCGTCTGGACGGCTTCGAGGAGGATGCCCTTGGGGACGAGGGCGGCTGGCTTGCAGTCCCGGAAGGCCTGGTAGAGGACCTTGGTCTTGTCTCCCTCCGCGTCGGCAAGGATTGTCCGGGCCCAGGGCCAGAGGAGGAGGGAGTAGATGAGTTCCGGGGCCAGGGGGGCGCCGCGCGCGACGGCGGCATCGAGGGCGTCGAGATATTCCGTGAGGCGGGCGAAGGCGTCATCGGATCGCTGGTAGAAATCGCCCATCCGGCCGAGGATGACGGGGAGGAGGTCGTGGCAGCGGGCGAGCTCGAAAAACGGGCGGGCGGCGCCCGACTTCATGTCCTTGTTGAGCTCCTCGAAGAGCCGGGACCCGGGGGCCGCGCCGAGGCGATGGCGGTGATAGGGAATGGCCCGCGCCGTGCGCTCTTCGATCGAGAAGCCGAGGCGGGAGGCGTGGCGGATGACGCGCCAGATCCGGACGGGATCCTCCGTGTAGCTTTCGTCGGGGTCGCCGATGATCCGGACGCGGCTCTGGCGGAGGTCGTCGAGCCCGCCGACGTAGTCGATGACGGAGTAGGTCGAGATGTCGTAGAACAAAGCGTTGATCGTGATGTCGCGGCGGAAGGCGTCTTCCTGAGGCGTCCCGAAGGCGATGGGCTTGAGCGGCGGCCGGCCGGGGATCGGGATGGGTTTCCGGAGTTCGGGAGCTGGCGGCGGCTCGACGACATCGTCTTCAGGCGTGGCAGGAGCGGCTTGGACCGCGTTTTGCGGCTCGTGGGGTTCGACGTCTTGTGCGACGTCAAAAGCGCACGGAGCGGCGGATTCGGCGGCATCAAGGGCCTTCTCTGCCTCGGCCGCCCTCATCTCTTCCTCCCGCTCGGCCCGGAGCTCCTCTTCGTCCGGCTTTCTGCGGAAGGTGGACACCTCGACGATCTTGTTGCCCTGAAACTTGATGTGGGCCAGGCGGAAGCGCCGTCCGATGAGGAACGCGTTCCGGAATAGCTTCTTGATCTGGTTGGGATGGGCGTCCGTGCTGATGTCGAAATCGGCCGGCCGGCGGTCCAGAAGAAGGTCGCGGACCGCGCCGCCGACGAGGTAGGCGATGAAGCCGTGGCCGTTCAGGCGATAGAGGACCTTGAGGGCGTCGTAATCGATGTCGCGCCGCGAGATCGAATGGCGGGACCGGTCGAGAATGACGGGGCCGTTGAGCTGGGGGTCGGTCAGGGGTTTATCGTCCATGGATGGGTGAGTCGGGCATCGGCGAGCCGGCTGATATGAGCGTCATAGGCCATCAGGATAAACCAAACCGGCCGGGGAATCAATTCCATTCGACGTTCGTTCGACGATAATTCGGTGACACACAACTAATTACCGAAATTGTCGGCCTGATGGTCACGTCCCTAATTCGGTAATTAGTTGTGTGTCACCGAAATAGAAAAAGGCACTTGACAATACCCCCACTCGGATGAGTTAAATAGGGGTAGCGACGGTCCGGGGGGACGGGAAATATGAACAACCCACAAGGCCTGTCGAAATTAGGGGTTCTTAGCTTCGCCAACGTTTCTCTCTTTATCGTCATTTCCGCCAGCCTGATATCCCTTGCGCTGGCCCCGGCGCCGGCCTGCGCTGCCGACGACAGCCTAGTTCAGAACGTCCCCTCAACCTCTGCTCAGGCCCCCTCCGCCGGGTCCGCCGCAGCCACCGAGACCAACAAATCCTTCAGCGGATTCCCAATCCTGATCTACGATTCGGACATCGGCTTCGGGTACGGTGGTAAAGTCAAATTCGTCAATTACTTCCGCGGCAGGGAATCTCTCGACCTCATCGCCTTCAACTCGACGAAAGGCGAGCGCTGGTACGTCTTCACCTTCTCCATCCCCGACACCGAGATCCGCCAGGGGACGCGTTACGGCCTTTCGTTCGACCTCAGGGCCGAATACGACAAGTACGTGGTATACAACTTCTACGGCATCGGCCCTGGCTCCGCAAAAGACGACGTCACCTCCGCATCGTACCTGAAGGAGGAGCTGGGGCTGACGTTCGGGCGCGGCTTCAGCCCGGCGTTCATCCTCGAGGGCGCCTATATTCTCCGGAATTACAAGACCTTCAACGTCGAGCCGGACCGGCCTTTTACGAGTCTCCTCGACGCCGAGGGTAAAAAGTTTTCTCCCTACCTCTCCCTGACCTTCCGCTACGACACCTCGAACAGCCAGATCCATCCGACCCGCGGCGTTCGGTTCCTCTTCGAGAATGATTTCGCCGGCCGGGCCGTGGGGAACAAAGCTGGGAAATACTACAGGATGACCCTCGACCTCCGCTCCTACACGCGGCTCTTCTTCCCGAAGGCGGTGCTGGCCGTGCGCGGGCTCATCCAGCACGTTTCGGGCCCGAATATCCCGCTCTGGGAGCTGTCGACGCTCGGCGGCGCGTCGACCATGACCGCCATGCGCGGCTATGCCCTAAATCGCTTCATGGACAAGGGCAAATTCCTGGCCGCCGTGGAGTACCGTTTCCCGATTTGGAAGCGCATCGGCGGAAATATTTTCGCCGAGGGCGGGCAGGTTTGGCCTTCCTGGAGCGCGATCTCGCTCAGGCCGGCGGCCTTCGATGCCGGCTGGGGGCTCCGGTACTACCTCGCGAATTTCGTGGCCCGCTTCGACATGGGCTTCAGCCGCGAAGGGACCGGCATCTACTTCAACTTCGGCCACCTGTTTTAGTTCTAGTAACGTTCCCGGATAACCTTCACGACGGCCGCGAACGATTCCGGGACGGCCGAGCTGATCTTCAGCCGCTCTCCATCCGGCAGGGCGAACTCGATCTCGAGGGCGTGAAGCATCAGCCGCGGGAAGTTTTCCTGCGCCGCCCGTTCCCCGTACTTCAAATCCCCCACGATGGGGTGGCCAAGGCTGTAGAGGTGGACGCGGATCTGGTGGCGCCGCCCGGTCAGCGGAAAAGCCCGCACGAGCGTGAATCCCTTGAGCCGTTCCTCGACCTTGAATTCCGTGGCCGAGGGCTTGCCGCTCTTCGGGTCGATGCCCATCCGCCCCGACCCGAACTCGCGGATCGGCTTGTTGATGGTGCCCCGGTTCGCCGTGATGATCCCGTGGGTCAGGGCCAGGTAGGTTTTCCGGACGGACCGCCGGTCGAATTCGCCGTTCAGGTGCCGGTGCATGGCCGCGTCCTTGGCGAAGATGATGACGCCGCTCGCCTCGCGGTCGAGCCTGTGGACCGTGTAGAGTCGCCCCGCGAAGACGTCGAGCAGAAGTTCCGGCAGGCCGCCCTTTCCCGCCTCGGATATCGAAACCACGCCCTCGGGCTTGTCGACGGCGAGGATCGCGTCGTTTTCGAAGAGGACCCGGATCCCGGGCCCGGGAGCGGCGCCCGCGGTCACTTTTTATTGAAATCCTTCCCCTTGAGCTTTTCTCCGGCCGTCTTCTTCTCCTCGGCCGTCTCGGGGATGAGCTTCGGGTCGGGCTCCATGGCGATCACGAACTCGAGTTCCTCCCGCGCCTTTTGGATGTCCTTCATGGCCAGGTAAGTGTCGGCCAGGTAGATCCGGGTCAACCCGACCCGCGGCCCCAGCTCCTTGGATTTCAGGAGATGATCGAGCGACTTTTTATTGTCCCCGCCGAAGAGGCCGGGCAGCTCGTAATAGACGCGGCCCAGCACCCGGTCGGCCCCGCCGTCGTCGAACGCCGGGTCGATGGACAGGACCTTGCTCATTTCCTCCTTGATGGGATTGACGAGCGACAGGCTCTTGAGAACGCCCTTGGCCTCGCCGTAGACGCCGTAGTTCACGCCGAGCCAGTAATGGCCCTCGGGTTTGTCCGGGTCGGCGGTAACCGCCTTCTTGCCGTGATAAACCCCCATGCTCAGAATCTGCTTCTTATCGTCCATGTCCGTCGTGTGGTCGCCGATCCAATACTCCACGCGGGCCATCCTCCAGTAAACACCGTAGGCGTCCTCCTTGGCGATCAGGGCGTCCTGGTACTTGGCCAGGGCCTCTTTAGCCTTGGCCAGGTCGCCGCGCTGCTCATAGAGTTCGTCGCCCTGCTGGGCCAGCGTTTTCGTTTCCTGAGCATAGGCGGTGAGCGCCGGGAGAAGGATGAAAAGCGCAAAAAGAGGGATGATCGTCGTTCGTGATTTCATGCCCGAACCTCGCTTCCCGATATATAGCACAAAGCCCCCGCCGGGCAAAGCCCCCGCTTGGGGCTAGCCCCGCCTTGCGGGGTAAAGGACCCGCCAGTATAAAGTCCCTGCTTATGGGACCTAGTCCCGCCTTGACAATCCCACCGGCTGCGCACTACGATTCCCGCATCCCGATCCGTCGTCCATGGAGGTCCGCATGACATCGACATCCCGCCAGTCGCCCACTGCCACCCTTGAGACGCTCGCTCTCCCGAAAATCGACCACGTCGATCTCGTCACGGTCAAACTGCCCTTCGTCGCCCCGTTCGGGACGAGTGTCTACGTCTGGACCGACAAGGAAGCCATGCTCATGCGCCTCGAGTCCGGCGGTGTCACAGCCTGGAGCGAATGCGTCTCCGACCCCGACCCGTTCTATTTCTACGAAACGAACACGACGGCCCGCCACATAATCAAGGACTTCCTGATGCCCCTCGTCGAGCCGGGGATGACGCTCGGGGAGCTCGGAGCGCGCTTCCGGCACGTCCGCGGCCATGGCATGGCCAAGGCGACGATCGAGAACGGCCTGCTCATCCTGATCGCCCTCCAGAAGGGCCTCCCGCTCCACGAGCTCCTGGGCCGGCCGGCCAAGAAGATCATGTCGGGGCTGAGCATCGGCCTAAAGGAGACACAGGCCGAGCTCCTGGCCGCCGTGGAAAAAGCCGTGGCCAAAAAGTACCAGCGCGTCAAAATGAAGATCAAGAAGGGCCAGGACGTGGAATGGGTACGGGCCGTGCGCGAGCGCTTCCCGGACATCCGGCTCATGGTGGACGCGAACGGGGATTATTCGCTCTCCGATATCGACCACCTCAAGCGGCTCGACGCCTTCGGCCTGATGATGGTCGAACAGCCGCTCTCCTACAGCGACATCTTCGAGCACGCCGCGCTCCAAAAGGAGATGACGACCGCGATCTGCCTCGACGAGTCCATCCACAGCCTGGCCGACGCGGCCGCGGCTATCTCGCTCGGCGCCTGCCGCATCATCAACATCAAGCAGGGGAGGGTCGGCGGCCTCCTCGAATCCATGCGGATCGCGCGCCACTGCGCCGATCACGGCATCGGCGTCTGGTCGGGCGGGATGGATGAAACGGAGATCGGCCGCGCCGTCAATATTCATCTGCAGACGGCGGTGGGCTTCACCCTGCCCGGCGACACGTCGGAAACGACGAACTACTTCGACGAAGACATCGCCGAGCCGCCCGTCGTTCTCGGGGCCGACGGCTTCATCGACATCCCGAAAGGCCCGGGCATCGGCGTCAAGGTTGTTCCGGAGCGCATCTTAAAGCGGGCCATCGCCATGGAGCGGCTCAAGTGATCCGAAGGGACATGATAGCCGTCCTTATCCCCCGCGCCCCCGGGCACCAGTCCCGTCGGTTCCCCCGTCGGCGGAGCCGCCGGGACCCCCTCCGCTACGGGGGCTTTCGGACGGCTATCATATCCCTTCCGCTTTCTTAGTGTAGCTTCTTCGGAATGATCGCCGCGTAATCCTCGGGGTTATCCATATCTTTAAGAACGGCCGGCGAGGACACCTCGACCTCGATGATGTCCTGCGAATGGGCCCGGATGAGCTGCTTCAGGCCGACTTCCGGGTCGAGCCCCAGGATTTCGCTCCTGTAGCCCGTTTCGATCAAGATGGGGTGGCCGCGGCGCTGCCCGTAAACCGGTATGACGATCCCCCGCCCGTTTTCCCGATACTTCGAAACAAGTCCGTCGACGACATCGAAAGGGACCGCCGGCTGGTCGCCGAGCATAAGGACCGCCGCCCCGGCCTCGCCGGGAAGGGATTCGAACCCCGCCTGGATCGAAGAGAGCATGCCCCGCCTGAAGTCCCTGTTTATGGCGAAGTTCACGGGATAGGATTTGAGGGCCTTCCGGACTTTTTCCTTGTCCGCCCCCAGCACGACGAGGGTCCCGTCGACGCTCGAATCGAGCGCGGTCCGGACGATGGCCTCGATGACCGTGGTTTCGCCGTAGGGGAGGAGGAGCTTCTGCGTCCCCATCCTCAGCGACTCTCCCGCGGCCAGGATGACGGCCCAGATCATGGCTTTTTCCGGCCCTTTTCGGCGAGCACCGCCCGGACTCGAACGAGCTCGGCGGCGATGCTGACCGCGATCTCTCCGACCGTCTTCGACCCGATCTCGAGGCCGATCGGCGCCCGCACGCGGCCCCATTCCTCCTCCGTCGCCCAGCCCTTGTCCAGGAACTCGCGCCGCATCAGGTCGATTTTGGTCCGGCTTCCGATCATGCCGACGTAAGCCGCCCCCCGCCCGATCGCGGCCCGGAGCGCCTCGGCGTCGTTCCGGTGGCCGCGGGTCACGATGACGAAATAATTCTCCGGGGAGTCGGGGACCTCCTTGACGGCGGCGGCGATGTCGCCGACGACAAGGCCGTCCGCGTCGGGGATGTTTTCCTTGCTCGCAAACTCGGGCCGGTCGTCGATGACCATGACCTCAAAATCGAGCAGGTTGCCGAGATGCGCGAGGGCTTTTCCCACATGTCCGGCGCCCGCAATGATCAGCCGTGGCAAGGGCCATACGGGCTCGGCGAAGACCGAGAAGTCCTCGGTCTTGAAGAGCGCCGGCCGGCCGTCGCCGAGGACGCGCGCGAGGTCGGACGGCCCGATGGTTCCGGCGTGCGGACGGGACGGACCGGAAAAACCGGTTTCCGGAAGCCATTCGCGGACGGTGCGGACGAATCCGCGGCCGAGCGGCCGGACCATGGTCAGGAGGACACCAGGCCGGCGTTTCCGGAAGCCTTCGAGGGCCCGCTCGAATGCCGGCCGCGCGTCCGCGATGAGCGGGTCGACGAGGACAGAGACGGTGCCGCCGCAGATAGCCCCTTCGACGTCGGCCGGGTCGGCGTCCAGCCGGAAATCGGCCAGCCGGGCGCGCTTGTCCTTGAGCGAATCGAGGGCGATCGCCTGCGTCCGCCCCTCGACGAGGCCGCCGCCGACCGTTCCCGCGACGAGGCCCTGGTTCGAGAAGACGGCTGCCGCGCCCTGGACTTGAGGGGTCGAACCCGAGGCGTCGATGATGCTGGCCAGGGCCAGCCCCCGGCCCTCGATCATGACCTCGAGGAGCTTGGGAAAACTGTACTTCATTCGATTCAGAGGAGAGCGAGGACGGCCCGTTTGATCGCCGCGGCCGCCAGGTTTTTCTTGTAGGCGTTTTCGGCGAGCGGGCTTGAGTCCTTGAGGGCCTCGCCGGCCGCCTGACTGACGAGCGCTTCGGTCGCGGGCTTGCCGCGGAGGATGTCTTCGGCCCCTTTCATCCGCCAGGGGATCGTCGCGAGACCGCCGGCGACGATCGAAATTTCGGAAAAGACGCCGCCCTTGACAACACCCGTCACGGCGGCCGACGCGACGGCGAAATCCCACGTCCCCCGCTCCTTGAGCTTGATATACGTCCCCTTCTGGCCGGGCTTGGCGGCCGGCACCCGGACGTCCTTCAGGAACTCGTCCCTGGCCAGGATGTTCTCTTTCGTCACGTCAACCGACGGGGGTTTGTAAAAATCTTCGAGCCGCATGACCTTGTCGCCCCTGGCGCTACTGATCGTGACGCGCGCCCCCAGGCTGATCAGGGCCGGCGCGAGGTCCGAGGGATAGACGATGAAACAGCCGCTTCCGCCGAGGATTGCGTGGTACTTGTTCCGGCCCTGGAAGGCGAAGCAGTTGAAGCCGCCCTTTTTCCGGCAGATGACTTGCGGGTCGCGGTAATACCAGCACCGCGGGCGCTGGCAGAGGTTGCCGCCGACCGTGCCGGCGTTCCGGAGTTGGGGCGTCGCGAGCGAAAGGGCTGCCTCCACAAGGACCGGGAACTCCCGGGCGACGTCCGCGCTCCCGGCGAGCGCCGCGACGGTCGTCATCGGTCCGATCCGCAGGCCGCCCTTGTCCCGGGCGATCCCGGCCAGGCCGGCCACCCCCTGGATGTCCACGACCATGTCGGGAGCAGCGACGCCGCTCTTGAGCTCATCGATGAGGTCGGTGCCGCCGGCCATGATAAGCGCTTTCTCCTTGGTTTCGGCCAGGAGAGCCGCCAGTTCCTCGACGGTTTTGGGCTGGGCGATTTTGAACTCTCTCATGACCTGGACTCCTTGCGCTTGAGGGCCTCGAGGACACGCTTGGGTGTCATGGGGATCTCCGCCACATGGACGCCGATCGCGTTGTAGACGGCGTTGGCGATGGCCGCCGAGCTCGGGATGCGCGGCGGCTCCCCCAGGCCCTTCGCGCCGAGGTTGTTGAGCCTGTCGTCCACAACGTCCACGAAGATCGTCGTGATCTCCGGCATGTCGAGCGACGTCGCGATCTTATAATCGCGGAGATTCGTATTCACCGGATAACCGATATTCGAGTCCATGACCCGTTCCTCGAAGAGCCCGGCGCTCAGCCCCTGGGTGACGGCCCCGACGACCTGGCTGTCGGCCGTCTGCCTGTTGATGATCCGGCCGCTGTCGTGAGCGGCGACATACTTGAGGACCCGGACCTTGCCCGTCTCGCAGTCGACCTCGACCTCGGCGAAGTGGGCCGCGAAGGTGTTGAAGGCGTACTGGTCCTGGGGGAAGCCGGCCCTCTCGCCGTGGAATGCCGTCTCCCGCCGCAACTCGCGGTAAACGTCGGCGAAGGCGATCGACTTTCCCGGCGTCCCCCGGACCGCGAACGTCCGGCCCTCCATGACGACATCCGCCGGCTTGGCCTCGAGCTTCCGCGCCGCCACCTGTGTCAGCCGCTCGACGGCTTTGAGCGCGGCGTCGCGGACCGCGGGGGCCACGGACGGAGTCGTCACGCTTCCGCCCGATTGAGGCGCCCACGGATAGTCCGAATTGCCGATCTTGACCGTGATCTCGCGCGGTTCGAGCCCCAGCGTTTCGGCGGCCACGACGGCCATGTGCGTCCGGGTCCCGGTGCCGAGGTCCTGCGTCCCGCAAACGACCTCGACGCTCATGTCGGGGTAGAGGACGATGTCGGCCTGGGTCCCGGGCACGCCGGTTCCCCACCAGATGCTCGAGGACATGCCGATGCCGCGCCGGACCGGGCCGTTGCCTTCGCCCGGCCGCTTGTTGCGCCGCTCCCAGCCGATGGCCCCGGCCCCGGCCTCGTAGCACTTGTCGAGCCCCTTGGTCGAGTAGGGGAGTCCGGTGTCGCCCTGGTTTCGGGTGGTGTAGTTTTTCCGCCGGAGCTCGAGCGGGTCCATGCCGATGGCCGCGGCCAGTTCGTCGAGGAACCCCTCGAGACCGAGCATGCCCTGGGTGTGGCCGGGGGCCCGCGTGGCCCGGGACGCGCCGGTGTTGGTGAAGACCGTGAACTCCTCGACCTTGAGGTTCGGGCACCGGTAAAGGTCGATGGCCGGTTCCGAGACCTCGTCGCCGTACCCCGTCCCGCCGCTCGCGTAGTTGACCAGCTGGAGGGCCGTCAGGGTGCCGTCTTTTTTGACGCCGCCTTTATAAGTCTGAAGGGAGGACGGGCGGTAGCCGACGCAGAGGGAATTATCGCGCCGGCTGAGGACGACCTTGACCGGACGCCCCGCTTCCCGCGCCAGCCGCGCCGCGGCCACGGTGTGCTCATTGAGGCCGAGCTTGCTCCCGAATCCCCCGCCCATGTAATTTTTGATGACGGTGACCTTGGCCGCGGGAATTTTCAGGGCTCGGGCCAGGCCGTCGCGGACGCCGTGGACGTTCTGCGTCGAATCGTAAACGGTGAGCTGGTCCCCGTCCCAGGAGGCGATGCTGGCGTGGGTTTCCGTCGGGTGGTGGATCTCGAAGTTCGTCCGGTAGGTCCGCTCGATGACGACGTCCGCTTCCTTGAAGCCTTTTTCGACATCGCCCCGGGCGGCCTCGTTGAACTTCTCGACGTTGGGCTTGCCGTCGCGGACCTGAGGAGCGCCGGGATCTCTGGCCTTTTCCCAGTCGACGACGGCCGGGAGGACCTTGTAATCGACCTTGATGAGGTTTAGGGCCCTTTCGGCGGTGCTCTTGTTGACGGCGGCCACGGCGGCGACCTGCTGCCCCGCGTAACGGACCTTTCCTTCGGCGAGTTGGATCGCGGCCAGGACCCCGGGCAGGCTCTTGGCCGGCCCTAGGTCGACGGAGACGACCTCGGCCGCGGCGTGCGGGGACCGCAGGATCTTTCCGGTCAGCATGCCCCTGAGTCGGACGTCGTGGGTGTACTTGGCCTGCCCGGTCACGATCTTGCGGCCGTCGATGCGCGCTGTGGGTTTCCCGATGAACTTGAACTCGGCCGGGGCCGGTCCGGGGGCAGGCTTGGGCTTGGCTTGAGCCGGCGCGGCCTGGCTCTGGCGGCCGCGGGCCTCCTCGAGGTACAGGCCGCTGCCGACGCCGATGTCCGCGGTGTCTTCTTTGGCCATGTCACGCCCCCTTCATCTTTTCGGCGGCGGCCGCGACGGCTTTATAAATCTTGACGTAGTTGCCGCAGCGGCAGAGGTTTCCGGAGAGGGCCAGCTTGATCTCGTCCGCATTCGGGGACGGGTTTTTGGCCAGGAAGCCCGTCGTCGCCATGACGAACCCGGGCGTGCAGAAGCCGCACTGGTAGCCGTCGTGCTCGATGAAGGCCTCCTGGACGGGATGAAGCTTGTCGCCCTTGGCCAGGCCTTCGACCGTCGTGACGCTCCGCCCATCGGCCCGGACGGCCAGGGCCATGCAGGCGTAGACCGGCTCGCCGTCGAGGAGCACCGTGCAGCCGCCGCATTCGCCGCGGTCGCAAACGTTCTTGGCTCCCGTGAGCTCGAGCCGGTCGCGCAGGACGTCGAGGAGCGTTTCGTTCGCCGCGACCAGCACGCTTTGTGGCCTGCCGTTGACGGTCAGCGTGATGTTTTTCTTGTCGAAGACGGGGACGCGGCCCTTTTTCGTGACCACCGCGTCCTCGGCGAAAAGCCGGGGGAGGACGGCCGTTCCCAGGGCGCCGGTGCCGACACCCTTGATGAAATCCCTGCGGCTGACGCCGCCGGGAGCTTTCCTGTCGGGTCGTTTTTCCATGGCGGACTCCCGTGAAGAGAAATCAGGTCGCGTTATATCAGCCGCAGGCACGCCAGGGCGGCCAGGCAGAGAACGAACGCGGCGGGGGAAACCCAGCGCAATCTGGCCGCGCCGAGCGGCGCGAGACGGGTCTCGAAGGAGGCGGCCCTGGCCCCGGCCCAGAAACCGGCCGGGACGGTCAGCGCCGAGAGGGCGATGGCGATGGGCGCGTAATAGAGCGAAAGCGACAGGGCGGTGCCCGGAACTTTACAGGCCGCGATGCCCGTGGCGAAACGCACCAGCGGGAAGGCGTTGACGGCGAGGAGGGCGGTCAGGCCTCCGGCGAGTCCGCGGCCGGCGGTCTGCGCGGCGAAGTCCCTGCGGATGACGCTGATGAGGACGAAGAACGCCGCTCCCTCCATGACGATGGCGAAAATCGGGTTGGCGATCGCGCCGTGGAGGACGGGCAGGCCGAGGAGCAGGGCGTCGAAGAGCTTGAAGAAGGAGGCCAGGAGGACCATGCCCGCGAGGGACTGCAGGCGCGGCGAGACCGCCCAGGCGGCGGCCAGGAAAAAGAGGGCCCCGCCGGTCATGAGCGAACCCGAGACCGTCGAGGCGCACTGGCGAAGGTACATGCCGAGAGCCGCCTCGGACAGACCCCAGAGGCTTCCCAGGACAAGGATCGGACCCCAAGCTGTTTTTTGCGGATTCAATGACATCGTTCCCTCCCGTTTTTGGGATTGCCGGCGGACGTCAATCATAATCATACGCCGTCCGGGCGCGTGACGTCAACAAAGGGGCCGGACTCTGAGGGCTCGTCCTTCACGGGCGCCTCAGAAGCCGCGGAGCCTCGTGCTGTCCCGGCGGGGGAGTCCGGGCTTGGGCGTCCGGGTGAGGACGACATATTCGATCCCGGCCTGCCGGCAGAACTCCCGCTTCTCGGGCCGGTCGCCGTCCTCGTTGACGACGTAGTAATGGGGCTTGATGGTGGCGATCTCAGGCTCCGCGTCCATCCACCCCTGGCCGGTCGCGATAAACGCGCGCTTGACGTGCCGGACCGATTGGACCATGTAGGCACGCTCGGCCTCCGGAAAAAGAGGATGACCGTCGCGCTTGAGCCGGCGGAGATTGGCGTCGCTGCCGACGCCGACGTAGAGATCGCCGAAGGCCGCGGCCTCCTCGAAGAAACGGACGTGGCCGGAGTGAAACCAGTCGTAACAGCCTGTGACGACGACCCGTTTGCTTTCCGGGCGCGCGTCGACCTCGAGCGCGGGCAACGGGGGAAATCCCTTGAGCGCAGCGGCGGTTATGATCCGGAGTTCAAGCCCGCCTTCCTCAGATAGTGCCTTGGTTTCGGGGGAATCTCCCGCTTCGTCCACGGCCCAAATGCCCGGCGCCGGGGTCTGGCCCGGCCCGTGGTCAGCGGTCGGCGGGAATTCGCCGACGGCGGATACCTGGGAGACATAGCGAATCGCCTGCAGCATGTACAGGCGTTCGGCGAAAGCAAATTTCGGCGGTTTTTTTTCCCGGGCAAGAAAGAGATCGTCTGTCCATAAGCCGGCCTGAACCCGGCCGAACTTTGCCGCCTCTTCGAGGAATCGAACGTCGCGCGCCCGAAGGTCGTCGAACGGGCCGGTGACCAGGACCTCCTTCATGCCCTGCTTCCGTCAGGCGGCCCGGACCTTGATTTTCAGGCCGATCGGGACGTCCTCGTCCGAGACGACGATGAGATAGCCGCCGCCGCAGCCCGAATACATGGCCCCGGGATACCAGGATTGGTAATCGGCCAGGATGGCCTTGAGGTCGGCTTGGATCGCGGGATGACGCACCGTGTTCGGCAAAATGGCTTCCCAGCACTCCATGGTCTCGTTGAAGGAGGCGCCGAGCGCCATGATGTCCTTGGCCAGGATCGCGCCGTAACAATCCTTGCCGGACCTTCCGAGCCGCCTGATCCAGAGCGGGTCGAGGTTTTTGATACCGAGGGGGTCGTAGCCCTCGGGCCTGGCCGAGACCGGGATGAGCCAGATCATTTTCTCGAGCCATGCCGCGACCGCCGGGTCCGTGTTCGATTCGATATTGGCCGGGAAAACGCCTCCCGAGACCTGGAAATCGTAATCCAGCCGGCTGACTCCGGGATAGATGATCCCCGCCATGTCCTGTGAGCCGGAGGGTTCGCTTTTCCCAGCGTTTTCGGCGTCGTAGAGTTCACGCATCAGGACCGCCGGATCCTTTTGCGGCAGGCTCTCGCCCCAACGCTTGACGGCCGTCAGGCGCGTGCTGGTGGCCAGCCCGCTCCGGTCCATGAACGTTTGGTCAGGGACCAGGGAAACGACGACCATGGAGCCGCGCGGGTCGGGATTGTGGCGTGAAACGAAGGGCTGGTCGATCCAGCCGCCGGCCAGGGCCAGTCTGTAGGGGATCATTCAGATCACCGTCCGTTTGCCCGCCTGGCGCAGCTTGACCTGCGCCTCGATCCAGGCGTACGTCTTGGCTATGCCCTTTCGGAGCGGCGTCGACGGCTCCCAGCCGAGGACCCGTTTGATCGTCGTGTTGTCGGAGTTGCGGCCGGCGACGCCCTTGGGCGCGCTGGGGTCGTAGGTCCGCTTGACCTTGATACCGGCCGCGCCCTCGATGATCGTCAGGAGGTCGTTGATCGAGACGAGCTCGCTCGTGCCGAGGTTGATCGGCGTCGCGAGGAGCTCGTCGCAGTGCATGATCATGTCGATGCCTTCGACGCAGTCGTCGATGAACATGAAGCTCCGGGTCTGGCGCCCATCGCCCCAGACCTCGACCGTTCCGGACCCGCTTTCGCGGGCCTCGATGACCTTACGGCAGAGCGCGGCCGGCGCCTTTTCGCGGCCGCCGTCCCATGTCCCCCAAGGGCCGTAAACATTGTGGAGGCGGGCGATGAACGTCCGGAGCCCGCGCTCGGCCCAATATTCCTGGCAGAACATCTCCGACATCAGTTTTTCCCACCCGTAGCCGCGCTCGGCCATAGCCGGGAAGGCGTCGGATTCCTTGAGGGCCCGGGAGTTGACGTCCTTCTGAAGGTCGGTGTTGTAGGCGCAGGCGGAGGAGGAGAAGAAGTAGCGGTCCGCGCCGGCCCGGTAGGCGGCCTCGATCATGTGGGCGTTGATGAGGATGCTCCGGAGGCATTCGACGCGGAAGCGCTCGATAAACCCCATGCCTCCCATATCGGCGGCGAGCTGATAAACTTCGACGGCGCCCTCGCAGGCCCGGACGCAGTTGTTCCGATGGCTCAGGTCCAGGCAGAGGTTTTCAACTTCGGGCGTCCTCTGATACCACTCGGAGAGGGGCTTTTTGTCGACGGCGCGGATCCTCGTAAAACCTTTATCGCGGAAATACCGGACCAGCGCCCCGGCGATGAACCCGCCCGCGCCCGTGATCACGAGGAGGTCGTCTTTCGCGCGGAAATCCTCAATGCGTTTTTGTCGCGCGCTCATATGATCCTTGTCCTTTCCCCGTAATAGGGGTCATTATATCGTATTTTAGTCGTCACGGAGAACCTTTTTCCCCTGAATCCCGTTTATATTGGTGACCGGGTATATAGATCTTCGCCATCGGCCGGCCCAACACCCGGCGCGGACCCAATTCGAGGAGGACTTCATGAACATCCCCGCAGCCCTGAGAAAATGCCGGAAAGCGATGCCCGGCTTAATCCTGGTCCTGGCCATCCTTCACAGCCACGGCGTGTTCGCACAGAGCCTGGACATCCCCACGGGCAAATGGGGGATCAGCTTCGGCAATTCAAAGGATTTCACCGGGCTCCGGTTCAACTTCCGCGACAGCCGGGTGAGCCGCGTCACGGGGATTAATGTCACCTTATGGAACCCGCGGAAGGACAACAAGGATTCCGTGATCAAGGGGATCTCTCTGGGCCTCATCCCCGGCGGCGGCGAAATGACGGGCCTTCAGCTCGGCCTCCTGGGCCCGGGCGCCGAGAAGAGCATGACCGGCGTGAACATCGGCCTCATCGGGGCCGGCAGCGGCGAGGACATGACCGGAATCAATATCGGCGGCGTGGGAGTCGGAGCCGGCAACAACATGACCGGCTTGAATATCGGCGGAATCGGCGTAGGCTCCGGGAAGATCCTCAAAGGCATCACCATCGCCGGGATCGGGGCCGGGGCGGGAGAGAAGCTCCTCGGGTTGATTGTCACGGGAGTCGGCGCCGGGGCGCCGGAAGTCCGGGGGATCGCCGTCAGCGGCGCCGTCGTCGGCGCCAGGCATCTCACCGGCGCCTTTTTCGCCGGCGGGGTGGTTTTCATCGACAGGAGCGGCAGCCTGTCCGGCCTGGCCGCGAGCCCGGTCAACTATGTCAGGGGCACCGTGAACGGGCTGTGCATCGGGATCGTGAATTACGCCTGGAAGCTCGAGAAGGGGCTTCAGATCGGCATCGTCAATATCATCCGCGACAATCCCAAAGGTCTCAAGGTCCTGCCGGTATTCAATACGCGGTTCAATTAGCCACCGCCTTTTGGCATTCTATCAAAGACTGCCCGGGGCTATCGCGTGCGTACCCGGAAAGGGCCTTGGGGATGGCCTCCGGCAGGGAGAGGATTCTGAGGAGCGACCGGCAGAAATGCGGCGGAGCGGAACGGAGCCGCATTTCTGGTAAGTATCCGAAATGAGTTTATGTATCTTCTTCCATGAATTGACCAATTTCTCCGCACATGACGTTCCGGCCATGCCCCCTTCGGCCCTTTCCAAGCCAGGGCGGAGAGGCAATTTCCTTCTCCTGAATCATCACGCCTTTCTTGAAAAATGGCTGAATGAAGATTTGACCCTATCTGAGACCTATACTAAATTGTAAGCTGATGGAGGTTGTCATGAGGATGATTAATGGAAAATCGTTTACGCGCCCTGGGCGGGCCGCGCTGGCCGTTCTGCTCCTGGCGTTGGTCTGTCCGGCCTTCGCCGCCAAGTTTGTCCCGGCCAGGCCCCAGGAGGTCGGGCTGTCCGCCGAACGGCTGGACCGGATCGGCGAGGTCATGCAGCAGTACGTGGACACGGGAAAGGTCCCTGGCGTCGTCGTCCTGATCGTCCGCGACGGGAAGGCGGCCTATTTCAAGTCTTTCGGCAAGCTCGACGTCGGCCGCGGTTCGCCGATGCCGCCGAACGCCATTTTCCGGATCGCCTCGCAGTCCAAGGCGGTGACGAGCGTCGCGGTTATGACCCTCGTCGAGGAAGGGCGGATCAATCTCGGCGACCCGGTGTCCAAATTCATTCCCGAGTTCAAAGAGACGAAGGTTTCCGTCCCCGCGGCGGATAAGGGAGCCGTGGGCTATTCGGTTGTCCCGGCCAAACGCGAGATCACGATCCGCGATCTCCTGACACACACGGCCGGGATCTCCTACGGCGACGGGCCGGCCTCGGACCTCTATAAAGCCGCCGGCGTCCAGGGCTGGTCTTTCGCGGACAAGAACGTTCTTGTAGGGGACTGCGTCAAGAAGCTGGCCAAGCTCCCTTTCGACGCCCAGCCGGGTGAAAAATGGATCTATGGCTTCAATACCGACATCCTGGGCTATGTTGTCGAGGTCGTTTCCGGGATGAGCCTGGCCGACTACGTGAAGAAGAGGATCACCGACCCCCTGGGGATGACCGATACACACTTTTTCCTGCCCCAGAACAAGACCGGCCGGTTCGCGTCCGTCTACGGCGCCGGGAAGGACGGCAAGATCGAGCAGGTCGAAGACGCCCTGGAGAGCGCCTTCGTCAAAGGGCCTCGGATGTGTTTTTCGGGCGGGGCGGGTCTGCTCTCGACCGCGGAGGACTACGCTAGCTTCCTGCAAATGCTGGCGAACGGGGGCGCGCTCGACGGCGTCCGCATCCTCAGCCCGAAAACGGTTGAGATCATGACCGTCAATCAAGTCGGCGACCTCTACGGGGGCCGGGGCCAGGGGTTCGGCCTCGGCTTCTGGGTGACGAACGACCTGGGGAAGACGGGGGAGATGGGCTCCGTCGGCGCGTTCGGCTGGGGCGGCGCGTATTACACGACCTACTGGGTCGACCCGGCCGAGCGGCTCGTTGCCGTCTTCATGACGCAGCTCCTGCCGGCCGGCGGGCTGGACCTCCAGGCGAAATTCAAGACGCTCGTCTACCAGTCGATCGTCGAATCCCGCGAAAAGAAATAGAAACGATAGAACACGAGGCCTGGCGTGCCGGTTCCCGATCCTCGCGGGGTATAATGGTGGAGAGGCGGTCAATGGCCATGAGCAATCCGCATAGCCGGAGGTTGTGCGTTGCTTTCGCCCTGTTGATCCCGGCCCTGGGAGCGCTTCCGGCCGCCGGCAATGGGCGTGAATCCGCCGCCTCCCACGGGCGCGGGCCCGATGCGGGCCAGCAGATCACGGGCCTGCCTTCGACCGAAGAAATGGAACGGGACCTCCTCGCCGCGAACGGAGAAAACATCGCCCGGAGCGGCACCTTCGTCGCGAACCTCATCCATAAGTCTTTCATGGAGAGCCCCGGCCACAGGGAGAACGTCCTCAACCGGGATTTCGACGAGGCCGGAATCGGGATTGTCCGTGGGCCGGAGAACACCTACTACGTCACGGAAGACTTTATCAGGGGCCTCGTTCAAAGGCCCGCGGCCGAGGTGCGGGCCCTGGTCCTTGGGGCGTTGAATGAAAAGAGGGCGCAAAAAAAACTCTCCCCGATCGTCCTGATCGATGAAGCCGGGCGGACGGCCGATGCGTTCGCGAGGGCGAAGGCCGCCGGGAGGGACCTCCCTCCCGTGCCGTCCTTCTTCGGGAAGACCGCGGTGAGTCTTGCGATCGGCCCAGAGCTTGCACAGGTCATAGGCGTGATCCGGGAGAACGACCTGGCGGGCCACGGCCGGGCCGGGATCGGTGTCTCGTTCAGCCGCGGTCCCGAATACCCCGGCGGCGCATATTTCATATGCGTCCTGCTCATTGAAGACAGCGGATCCGCCGACCCGGACGAACTGGACCGGCTGCTGAAGGTTTTAAAGGCGGCGAACGACCTCAGGGCCCGGAGCCGGCGCGAACCGCTCGCGCTCGATATGGAACTCTCGCGGCGGGCCGACGACGTGGTCAGCGATCAGCGGCGGACGGGACGTTCGACCCTGCCCGTTCAAGCGCTGGAGGAGACCTTCTTTTCCATGTTCCAGAGGCTCGGCCAATTCGACGACAAGCTCCGGACGCGCATCGCCGATCCCGCGTTCAGGAAAATCGGCATTTCCACGCTGCCGATCCAATTGGAAGAGGGCGGCAAGCTCCAATACGCCGTGGCGGTCATCCTCGGCCGCTAGGTCGAGGATCCTCTTGCCTTTCAATCCCCTTCGCGGGATTCCAGGGACGCCATCAAGAGGCGGCACTCGGGGGCCTCTTGATGACTGCGGGGTTCAGGCCAACAGAGCCCCCGGCTGTGAGTCCGTGGAGCTTCAGTTTTTTTCGGAGCTCGTCGAGAAAACCCGGATCAAGAACTATCCCCAAGGCCTGGGCTTTTTGGGCGTGGTCCCAGGCTTTATCGTAGGCGCCTTTTTCGTAATAAAGGAGAGCGAGGTTGTTGTGCAGCGATCCGTCGTTGGGGTCGAGCGCGGAGGCCTTGAGGAAAAGCCCCAGGGCCTCGTCCTTTTTTCCGAGGCGCATCAGGAGAATGGCCAGGTTGGCGAACGCATCCTTGTATTTCGGGTCGAGCTCTCCGGCTTTCCGGAAGGCCGCGACGGCCTCGCCGGTTTGCCCTTTTTTCGTATAGGCGATTCCCAGATTGTTACGGGCCATGGCCAAGGCCGGGTCGATCGCGATCGCCTGGAGGGCTTCCTCGATCGCGGCATCGGGCGAATTTTTCTGCAGATAGGCGTAGCTCAGGTTGAGGTGGGCCGCGGCGGACACCAGCCCGAGCTTCAGGGAAAGCTGGATCTCGGCGATCCCGGCCTCGGTTTTCCGGTTCCTGAGCAGGCAGTATCCGAGGCTGGCGTGGGCCTCGGGAAACCCCGGCCGGAGTTCGATGGCCTTCGAAAACTGGCCCGTGGCCTCTTCAACGCGCCCCTCCTCGAAGCGGCAGATGCCGAGATTGTAATAGGCCTTTTCGTAGGCGGGGTCGAGGTCGATGGCTTTAAGGTATTCGGTGACGGCCTCGCCCGCGAGGCCCTGGCGATGGAGGAGGTTCCCGTGGACATTGTGGGGCCCGGGCAGGTCCGGATTGAGCCGGAGGGCCAGCGTGACTTCCGCCAGGGACTTTTCGTACTCGTTTTTCCTGGCATAGACTTCCGCCAGGTTGGAATGGCCGAGGGCGAAAGCCTCGTTGAGAGAGACGGCCTTGGCGAAGGCCGCTTCCGCGCCGCCGAGGCGGCCGGCGCGCAGGTCCAACTCGCCGATGTTGTTATGGGCTTCGACGAAATTGGGCTTGATCACGATGGCGCGGCGATAGCAATCCATCGCCCCGCCGATTTCGCCGGTCCTGGCCAGGGCAATGCCCAGATTGTACAGGAACCGGGCGGACCGGGGCCGGGCCTCGAGGATCTTCCTGTAAATTGAAATCGCGTCCTCGACCCGGCCCTCCCTCCTCATGATGATGCCCTCGAGGTTCCTTGTCTCGAGGTTCTCCGGATTGAGTTCCAGGGCCGCGCGGCAGGCGGCAAGGGCGTCTCCGTACTCTTTCTCTTCCAGGTGGATCTGGGCCAGGAGGATGTGGGCGTCATCGAGGAAAAAAGAATTCCTCCGTCCGTCCTCTCCGGCGAGACCCTGGAAATCCTGGCGGATGGTTACTCCCGCGCTCTTCAATCCCGTCGCTGGCGCCGGCGCTGGCGACGGGGCGGGCGGCCGGGCCGGCGCCTTCCGGTTGAATTCACAGATCTCCCGGTAAACCTCGACAGCGGCTTTCCGCGAGCCTTTGCGGATGGGGAATTCGATGCCGTCGAAGGTCCGGTCCTTGCAGAGCTCCACGGCCCGGGCGTTGAGCGCATCGAAGCCCGTCCCCTTGATTAAGAAGCCCATGACCGATTCAGGATCTGCGATGTGGGCCGCGCCGAACATGTGCCCCCACTCATGTGTCAGGATGCGTTCGAGGCCGGGGAGGTCATCTGTGAGGGTGGCCAGCAGAATCCCTTCTTTGAAGAGCGTAAAGCCGGAAAGGCCGGACTTCAGGTTCTTCTGAGCGGTGAAGGCGAGGAGGGTATCGCAGCCCTCTTTTTCGGCCTGCGCCTCGAGGGCGTCGAGGAGAAGGTCCAGGGTTTGGAGCGAGTCGTCGGACGTCCAGCCCGCATAATCCCTGATGACGAACCGGATCCCGAATAGCCGCTCGAAATCCGAGGACACGGCGCCGATAAGGCTCGAGATCCTGGCCTGCCAGCCGGCAATCGCCCGGGTCTCTTCGTCTGCCAGGACCCGGATGCTGACGTCCCTCGTTTCCGCGCCGACCGCCGTTGCGCCGACAAGGCCGAGCGCGAAAATGACCGCGATGATTCTGGACAGGGGTCGCATCTTCCCGCCATCTCCTTGCGGCCTTATTCTAGCTCAGCGGAGGAGCGAAAAACCAGGGGGTCTGGTTTCGTCCTTGCCGGCTGCCGCGGGGTTTTCCGGCCCGGCCGGGTCGGCGCGTCTTCCCGCCCGCCTGAAGTAACGGCAAATCACCAAATAGTCGAAGGTCCCCAGGACCGCGATCAGGACCATGAAAGCGGCCCACTGGAAGGATCTGGCGTGGATATTTTCCCGGTCCTGCGTGCTCGATCTCCGGAGGATGTACTGGGGCAGGAGGACGTAGGAGTTTTTGGGGATGGTCGTCCGGAGATAGACCCGGGAATAGGGATCGAGCCTCAGGGTCGTCGTCGTCGTGGTGCAGGGGACGAAGATCAGGGCCATAAGGAACAGGCATCCGAAGAGCCCGACGACGGCCTTTGTGCAGCGGTCCATTCCATTTGATATTACGCCGCGGGAGACGATGATGTTTATGAAAGGGACTAACGGACCTGGCGTTCGAGTTTCTCGAACTGCTCGCGGATCTCCGAGGGCAGCCGGCTGCGGTAGGGCTTGAGGAAGCTCCGGATGTCGTCGACTTCGCCTTTCCAGTCCTTCATGTCGACGGCGAAGAGCTTCTCGAGCTTATCCTTGGGCAGGTTGAGCCCGCTCATGTCGAGGTCCTCGACCCGCGGCACGAGCCCCGCGGCGGTTTCCCGGGCCGGCACCGCGCCGTTGACCCGGTCGACGACCCATTTGAGGACGCGCATGTTGTCGCCGAACCCGGGCCAGAGGAACTTGCCCTTCTCGTCGACGCGGAACCAGTTCACGGAGAAAATCCTGGGCGGCCGGGTCAGGCGATTCCCCACGTTCAGGTAGTGCCGCCAGTAATCGGCCATGTTGTAGCCGCAGAAGGGGAGCATGGCCATCGGGTCGCGCCGCACGACTCCGACCTGGCCCGTGGCGGCGGCCGTCGTTTCGCTGCCCATCCTGGCGCCGAGGAACACTCCGTGGGCCCAGCTGAAGCTCTCGGTGACGAGCGGGATGAGCTTGGTCCGCCGCCCGCCGAAGATAATGGCCGAAATGGGGACGCCCCGGGGGTTGTCGTATTCTTTCGAGAGCATCGGGGAGTTGATGAGCGCGGCCGTGAACCGCGAGTTGGGGTGCGCGCCCTTCGTGCCGGTGGCCGGCGTCCAGGGCCTCCCCTGCCAGTCGAGGAGGTGCTCCGGGACCGGGCCGTCGATGCCCTCCCACCACGGCTCGTTCGCGTCCGTGTCGAGGGCGACGTTCGTGAAGAGGGTCGGATTGAAGGCTCCGCGCCGGATCGTCCGCATCATGTTGGGGTTGGTCTTCATCGACGTTCCCGGCGCGACGCCGAAGTAGCCGGCCTCGGGATTGATGGCCCAGAGCCGGCCGTCGGGCCCTATGTTGAGCCAGGCGATGTCGTCCCCGAGCGTCCAGACCCGGAAGCCGGGCAAAGCCGATTCCATCATGGCCAGGTTTGTCTTGCCGCAGGCGCTGGGCAAGGCCGCCGTTACGTATGTGACATTGCCCCGGTGGTCTTCGATCCCCATGATGACCATGTGTTCAGCCAGCCATCCCTGCCGATAGCCGAGGTAGGAGCCGATGCGGAGCGAAACACACTTTTTGCCGAGCAGGGCGTTTCCCCCGTAGCCCGAGCCGACGCTCCAGACCATCCCTTCCTGGGGAAAATGCATGATGTAGCGGTGGTTGGGGTCGAGGTCTCCGATGGAATGGAAGCCCTTGATGAAGTCCTCGCGGTTGCGGAGCTTTTCGAGGACCGGCGTCCCGATCCGGGTCATGACGCGCATGCTGAGCGCGACGTAGCACGAATCCGTGACCATGAGGCAGGCCTTGGCGTAGGGCGAATCGGCGTGCCCCATCATGTAGGGGATGACGTACATGGTCCGGCCGGACATGCAGCCGTCGGAGAGCTTGGCCATGACTTTCTTGGCCCTGGCCGGGTCCATCCAGTTGTTGTTCGGGCCGGAATCGTCGCGGTCGGGGTGGCAGACGAAGGTCAGGTGCTCGGTCCGGGCGACATCGGTCGGATGGCTGCGGTGAAGGTAGGCCGTGGGCCAGGTCTTGTGGTTGAGCTTATAGAAAACCGGGCCGTTGAGCCTCTCCTCATTCAGTCCCACCTCGAGGAGTCGCCAGGCCTCGCCCTCGGAACCGTCGCACCAGTACACGCGGGCCGGCTTGGCCAGCCGTTCCTGGTCCTCAACCCATCGGTCAGCGGCGGAAATCATGTCCACTCATCCACACCTTTTTTATCAGGTCGACCGGGTGATGTCAAACCAGGTTCAGCGGATGTTGTTGATCGAGTTCTTGGCCGTGTGGGGCTTGCTTTTCATGTTGATACGGTTTCATCATGCTCACGGACATCGGCCGGAGCGCTTGAAAAAGGCGGCTGCAAATGCTATCGTAACACCTGTTTCCAGGTTTTTTGTCGGTCGGCAAACGTCAGCCGCACTCGAGGAGGGCCGGCATGATCAACGGCAAAGACATCGAATCGCTATTCGGACGACAGCTGGGCCGAATCCAGGATCTGGCCCTGCGGGCCAAGGTCGTCAAGGTTTTTGTCCTCGCCTGCGAGAGGGGCGGCTGGCTATCGGTCGAGGAGCTGAAGCAGGTCCCTTTTACCCTCCTGACGGACTCGCTCGGGATTAGTTTCGTCGAGCATACGGTAGCGGTCACCGAGGGGGCTGCCGCACTCGGCCGGGCCCAGGCGGAGGCCTATGCCAGGATGCCCTACACAATCGATTTCGACCGTCTCTATGCGGGCGGTCTGCTCCACGACGTGGGCAAGCTTCTTGAGATCGAGCCCGACGGCAAAGGCGGCTTCCGCAAGAGCCTCTCGGGCAAGTACGCCCGGCACCCGGTTTCCGGGGCCATCCTGGCCGCCGAGTGTGGCCTGCCCGGGGCCATCTTGAATATCATCGTCTGCCACGCCAAGGAGGGTGAGGGCAAGCCCCAGGTCGTCGAAGCCGTCCTCATTCATCAAACGGATTTTGCCACGTTTGACCCCCTCGTGATGAAACAAAAGGGGATGCTCATCGAGAGTTGAAAAGCGGAGTCCGGCCTGTCAAGCCGCACGGGGAAAAACGGCACCTGGATGTCGAATCCGCCGTGAAAA
Organism: Candidatus Aminicenantales bacterium; assembly: GCA_049513915.1. Lineage (GTDB taxonomy): Bacteria > Acidobacteriota > Aminicenantia > Aminicenantales > Saccharicenantaceae > DATKJS01. The sequence continues at coordinate 260,671 of JBEKVN010000001.1, forward strand.
TGACCGCCGTTACGGAGTCCAGCATGGGGCAGACCATCATCGAGAAAATCCTCTCCGGCCATTCCGGGCGCACGCTCAAACCCGGGGAGATCGCCGAGGTGCGCATCGACGCCCGGATGGCCCGCGATTTCGGCGGCGCCAACGTCGTCAAGAACTTGCGGGAGAGCCGGCTCGGCGTCCATGACGTCAAGAAGACGTTCTTCACCTTCGACTGCAACCCTGGCGGCTCGGACCAGAAATACGCGGCCAATCAGCAGATCTGCCGGGTATTTGCCCGGGAGCAGGCCATCACGGTCTACGATATCGATGCCGGGATCGGCACGCACATCGCCATCGACGAGGGCCTGGTCCTCCCGGGCGGCACGCTCGTTTCAACCGACTCACATGCCAATGTCCTGGGAGCCATCGGCGCCTTCGGCCAGGGCATGGGAGACCGGGACATCGCCGCGGCCTGGGCCTACGGCCAGGTGTGGTTCAAAGTCCCAAAGTCGATCAGGGTCATCCTGAAGGGAATTCCGCCCTTAGGGACAACGGCCAAGGACATCGGCCTGGCGTTCCTTCGGAAATTCGGCGCGGCCGGCCTCCTGGGCTTGAGCGCCGAGCTCTACGGAGAGGCCGTCGACAGCCTTGGGCTCAGCGAGCGGATCACCGTCGCCTCCCTGGCCACGGAAATGGGGGGCATCATACTCCTCTTTCCACCGAACGAGCCCGTGCTTAAACACTTTGACCGGCTCGGAAAAAAGGCCAAGGCCGTGTCCGCGGACGCCGACGCCTCGTACGAGAAGACCGTCGAAATCGACGTTTCCGGGCTCGTCCCCCTGATCTCGCGCCCGGGTCATCCCGAGGACGTCGTTCCGGTGAGCGACGTGGCCGGGGCAAAAATCGACTCGGCGTTCATCGGATCGTGCACCAACGGACGTTACGAGGACATGCGCGCGGCCGCTGAAATCCTCAAGGGCCGCAAGGTGGCCCCCGGCGTCGTCCTGAAAATCGTCCCGGCCACGCGGGCGATCTGGCAGCGCTGCCTGTCCGACGGCCTCCTTGACGTCTTTGCCCGGGCCGGCGGACTCGTGGGGAATCCCGGCTGCGCCGGCTGCGCCGAAGGCCAGATCGGCCAGAACGGGCCCGGGGAGGTCACGGTCAGCACGGGCAACAGGAATTTCCCCGGCAAACAGGGGAAAGGCAACGTCTATCTCGCTTCGCCCGAGACGGCCGCGGCCTCGGCCGTCGCCGGTTGCATCACGGTGGCCTCGGACATCCCCGATAAGCCGGTCCTCTTTGCGGCGGCCCATCCCAAGGCCGTTTCGCGGGAAGGTGGTGGGAGAAAAGTCCCGCGGGAGGGGGGGCGGCCCACCGTAATCACGGGGCGAGTATGGGTCATCGACAAGGACAATATTGATACCGATATGATCTTCCACAACAGGTATCTGGCCATTACGGACATCGCCCAGATGGGCCGGTACACGTTTGATAACCTTGCCGGCTGGGAAGATTTCGCCAGGAAGGCCTCCCCCGGGGACATCGTGATCACGGCCGGCAACTTCGGCGCCGGATCTTCCCGTCAGCAGGCCGTCGATTGCTTCAAGAGCTTGGGGATCCAAGCCATCGTCGCCCGTTCGTTCGGCGCCATCTACGAGAGGAATGCGATCAACGCCGCGCTGCCGGTGCTCGCCGGCGACCTCATCACGTCGGGGCTCGAGGATGGCGAAAACATCACCCTTAACCTCGCCACGGGAGAGGTGAAAAGGCATCGCACCGGCGAGGTCTTCCGCGTTGAACCGCTCTCGGAAACCCAGATGGCCATCTACCAGAGGGGCGGCTTGTTGAATCGAGCTTGAGATGCGACTCTACGAGAACGAAGCCAAGCAGGTTTTCGAAAAGGAAGGCATCCCCGTCCCCAGGGCGTACGGCGTGGTCCACCGGGCCGGGGAAATCCGCGAGGGGCCGCAAATGCGCTTTCCGGTGATGATCAAATCCCTCGTCCTCATCGGCGGCCGGGGAAAGGCGGGCGGCATTCAGAAAGCGACAAACACGGACGAGGCTGTCGCCCGCGCGAGCGAGATTCTCGGCCGGCGGATTCGCGGGTATGCCGTCGACAGGGTCCTGGTCGAAGAGGTGGTCGACGGGACCGCCGCCTGCTACGTCGGGGTGACGATGAACCCCGTCGATTTCAATGTCAGCCTCATCGTCAGTCCCGCCGGCGGTGTTGACATCGAGCAGGTGGCCCGGGATACGCCGGAAAAAATTCTGACCATTGAGATCCCCGGAAACGATGAATTGCTGCCCGAGTCGAAGGCCCTGGAGCTGGCATCATTCCTCACCACCGGGCTGGGCCTGGCGGAGGATGCCCGCGGCGGTTTGCAGTCCGTTATCTCCCGCCTCTACGGCCTCTTCCAGAAGTATGACTGTAAGGTGGCGGAGATCAATCCCCTCCTCGTGACGCCCGCCGGCCCGGTGGCCGCGGACGCGAAGATCGTGCTCGACGACAACGGCCTCTACCGGCAGAGCGGGCTCCTGCATTTCCTGGGGCTAAGAGAAATACGGCATGACGTCTCGGAGCCGACGCGGAACGAGGTCCGTGCCCGCGAAATGGGCTTCCGCTATGTCGACCTCCTGCCCGAGGACCATGAGAAGGACCCGGCCCGGCTCTACGTAGGGCTTGTTCCCGGCGGGGCGGGCTATGGGATTTTCTCCATCGATGAAGTCGCCAACATCGGGGACCGGTTCTTCGGCGGCCGGGTCGTGCCCGTCAACTTCATGGACTCGGGCGGCGGCCCGACCGTGACGATGGTATCGGAGATGTTCAATCTCCTGCTCGACAACGACATGGTCGATCTCGTCCTCACCTCCCGGTTCGGCGGCATCTCCTCCTGCGACGTCTTCATCCGCGGGCTGGTCGGATGCCTGAGGAACAGGGGAAGGAGGCGGGCCCGGGTCGTCCCGGTGATCGGGAGGATGGTCGGCACGGACCTTCCGAGCGCCCGTGACTTCCTGGAACGGGCCGTCCGGGAAACGCCCGAAGAGCTCAAGGACATGCGCATCACGGTCGGGAACCAGAAGATCATGGCCGACGTCATCCGGGAGGGCATCCGATACGCCTTCGACCTCAGGGGATGGAAATGATGGACGAAAAAGTCAGCGCCACCGATGGCATGCTCTTCCATATCATCAAGAAAGTCCGGCCCCATCTGGCCGAGCGTGTCGCCCGGACCGGTCGGCTCGACACGATCATCCTGGGCCTCGGCGGCCAAGGTTCCAAACATGCCGGGCTGATGCACGATTTCGGGACGTCCGTCGTCGCCGGCGTCGCGCCGGGCGCGGGCGGGACCCGGGTCTATGAGGTCATCCCGGTGTTTGACTCCGTGAAAGAATGCCTCGAAGAGTATCCCGACGTTGTCGCCGCCAGCATCTGGCGCCACTATTCGACAGCCAAAGAGACCGCCCTGGAGGCCATTGAAGCGGGGATTCCCCTTGTCGTCCTCATCTCGGAGGGGCTTCCCCTGAAGGACGTCCGCGACATCATCGTCTCGGCGCGGAAACATCAGACCATCCTCATCGGCGGCAACACGCCGGGGCTCATTTTTCCGCCGGAACGCATCAAGATCGGCATGTTGCCCGATGTGTTTTACCCTGAGGAGATTTCTCCCGGCCGGTTCGGCGCGGGGGGTGTGACCATCGTCTCCCGAAGCGGGGCCATCCTCTACCACATGTCCGACGCCATGGCCAGCATCGGTATCGCCCAGAACGCCGTCATCGGCATCGGCGGCGACGGGGCCATCGGCTCCACGTTCCGCGACCTAGTCCCCCTGGCCATGGAGTTTGAGAAGACGGACCTGGTCATCGTCGCCGGTGAAATTGGGGGATGCCAGGAGGAGCTCCTGGCCCAGGACGTCCGGGACAATCCGGGACGATACCCGAAGCCCCTCGTGGCTCTCATCTCGGGTGCCCATGCTCCGGAGGGAAAAACCATGGGCCATGCCGGCGCCATCATCACTCCGGGGGTCGAAACGGGGACTTTCCTCTCCAAGAAAAAAGCCCTGCAGGCGGCCGGCGTCCCCGTCGTCAACAGCCAGTACGACCTGCTCGAGACCGTCCGGAGCAAGCTCAAGGGGAAGATCTATTTCCCGCCCGAGCGGTACTACGCCAGGATGAAAGCGATCTGGGAGGCGCCTCCGCCCAAGCCCAGCTGGACGACCCTGATCACCAAGGTCGAGCCCAACAATCTGGTCGTGCGGGGATACCGGGTCCAGGACCTCATCGAGCGGGCCTCCATCGTCGAAGCCGCTCAGCTCGTCGTGCAAGGGGGCTTGCCGGACGCCGGGCGGACTGATTCGTTGACCCGCTTGGCTCTGGAAGCGGCCCTGAAGCCCCTCCCGTCCGTCACCCGGAATCCTGAGGAAGACCTGTCCAAGACTTTCCAGAAATATATCCTCAACGATGAAACCCTCGCCGGCTTCAAACCTGCAGGCAAGACGGCCCAGACGGATAAAACCGTGTTCGCTCTAGGGCGGTTCACGGCCTACCTGGCCGGGCTCCAATCCCACATCGGGGCCCTCGAAGCATCAGCGCCCGGGGCTCCTTTCGGCGACGCCGTGTTCCGTGCCGTTTCCGGCGCGAAATCCCTGGACAAAGGGAGGGCGCGGATGCTCGAGGCGATCATCGTGGCCTCCATCGACCACGGCGTCACGCCTCCTTCCGCGCAGGCGACGCTCATTGCCTCGTCCGTTAGGGCGTCCTACGAGGTCGCTGTTGCCCAAGGTGTCGGGGCGATCACGGACGTCCACGGCGGGGCCGGCGAAAAGGCGGCCGAGTTTTTTCGCCGGTCAGCGGACCTGGCCGCCAAAAAGGGGCTTTCCTTCGAGGAGGCTGCGCGGGCCGTCATCCGTGAATACATCCGTCAGGGGAAGCGCATCGAAGGCATGGGGCATCGCGTCCATACGCAGGATCCCCGGCGCGACGTCCTGTGGCGGCTGGCCGAGAAGAGCGGGCTGGCCGGGCCCTGCGTCGCTATTTCCAGGATCGCCGAGGACGCGCTCCGCGAAGTCCGCGGGCTCAGCCTGCCCATCAACGTGGACGGCGTCATCGGCGCCATCATAGCCGACATGGGCCTCGATCCCCGGCTGGCCAAAGCCCTCTTCATATTCGGGCGGATTATGGGCCTCTCCGCCCATTACTTCGAGGAAGTGGCCAGCCAGCCGCCTATGAGGACCATCAACTTCGCTCAAGCCGTCTACCGGGGCACCCCGGATAGACCGTATCCCGTTTAGCCTCTTCCCAAGCTAGTTCGAAGAGTGAGCTCACTACCCGGCTTGGGGGCGGCAGTAAAGGCCACCCATAAGACCCCCGTAGCGGAAGGGGACCCGTCGGCTCCGCCGACGGGGGAACCGACGGGACTGGTTCCCGGGCGTGCGGGGGGACATGGGTGGTCTTTACTGCCACCCCAGGGTCGTTGCTTTATCGCCTCCGCTCAACGGGTGACGAGCCGGGTGAAGGGGAAGACATAGGCCTGGAGGAAGACGAGGAGGCCCATCAGGACGGCCAGGGCCAGGCTGTGGAAGAAGACATAGCGTAAGATCTCGCCCTCGTGTCCGTACCAGCGGGTGGCCGTGCTGGCCACGACGATGCTCTGGGCGTCGATCATCTTGCCCATGACCCCGCCCGAACTGTTGGCCGAGGCCATCAGGACGGGGCTCAGGCCGAGCTGGCCTGCGGAGATCTTCTGCAAGCTCCCGAAGAGGACGTTCGAGGACGTGTCCGAGCCGGTCATGGCTACGCCGAGCCAGCCGAGAAGCGTGCCGAAGAAAGGATACAAAACCCCCGTCCGCGCAAAAGCCAGGCCGAGTGTCGCGTCGAGCCCCGAATAGCGGGTCACGTAGCCGAGAGAAAGCATGGCCGCGACGGTGAAGAGCGAGAATCTGACGCGCTTGAGCGTCTTTCCGTAGGCCCGGAGGAGTTCTCCTGGCTTAAAGGACATCAGCAGCCCTGCAAGCACGGAGGCCGCGAAAATCCCGGTTCCGGTGAACGAAAGCCAATTAAACGTGAAGACGGCGGCCTCGGCCGTGTCCTTGACGACGACGGGCGGCACGCGATAGACGAGCTTATCGAGGCCGGGCACTGGGAAGCGGACCACGGAGATTCCGTCGAGCAGAGCCTTGACCTGCGGAATACCCCAGAGAAAAACGAATACGCTCAGCACGAACCAGGGCAGCCAGGCCCTGGCGATCTCCCCGGCCGCACGGGAATGGCGGGGGCGGGGGAGAGGCGCCTTGTCTTCCCCGTCGCACCCGAAGTCGTAGAACGACCGCGGCCGCCATTTCAGGAGAAAGACGACCAGGGCGGCCATGGATATGACGGCGGAGCCCACACCCGCCAGCCAGGGCCCGTGAAAATTAGAGATAAGGTATTGGGGAATGGCGAAAGACACACCGGCGACGAGGAGCGGCGGCCAGATCTCCCGCATCCTGCGGAATCCGCAAAAAGCCCAGATGAGCCAGAAGGGGATGATGATGGAGAAAAAGGGGAGTTGGCGTCCCACCATGGCGCTCAACTCCTTGAGGTCCAGCCCCGTGACCCCGGCCAGGGCGATGATGGGGGTTCCCAGCGCGCCGTACGCTACGGGCGCCGTGTTGGCGATGAGCGAGAGCCCGGAGGCGCTGAGCGGCGAGAAGCCGAGGCCGATGAGGATGGCCGCGGTGACCGCCACCGGCGTCCCGAACCCGGCCGCGCCCTCGAAAAACGCGCCGAAGGAAAAGGCGATCAGGAGGAGCTGGAGCCGGCGATCCCGCGTAATGCCGGTGAGGCTGTCCTGCATGACCTTGAAATGTCCCTTGGCGACGGTGAGGTCGTAGAGAAAGATGACGTTGAGGATGATCCAGCCGATCGGGAAAAGGCCATAGGCCGCGCCCAGGCCCGCCGTCCGGAGGGCCATACTCACGGGCATCCCGAAAGCGGCGACGGCCGTGAGCATGGCCGCGGCCAGGCCGAGGAGCGCGGCCACATGGGCCTTGAGGCGAAGCGCGGCGAGCCCGCCGAGGAGGATGACAATAGGGAGGGCCGCGATGAGGCTCGAGAGCAGGGCGTTCTGCACGGGGTTATAAACCTGGTGCCACGCCATGGGTTCCTCCTCGCGGGACCCGCCCGGTCCGGCGCGCGGATCCGCCGTTTACAGGATGCCGTCCGTTTCCTTGTTCAGACGGGCGAAAAAGCCGACCATATAACGGTGACGCTCGGCCGCGATCCGCTTACCCTCCCGGGTGAAGATGCGCTCCCGGACGCGGCCCAGCTTGACGAGATACTCGCGGTACGCCGTGTCCTCTCGGGTATAAGGCCTCGTCCGGCGGACGTCGATGTCCTTGTCGTGGAGCCGGGCCCCGACTTCCCCGGCGAAGAGGAAGGCCCGGCCGATACCCACGGCGCCGATCGAATCCAGTTTGTCGGCGTCGAAGAGAATCCTGGCTTCGAGGGTTTTCGGGACTGTCCTTTTCCTGAAACGGTGGGTCCGGATGCAATGAACGACGGCCCGGATGGTTATGGCGTCAAGGCCGTGCTTAGCGAGCAGAGCCCTCGCCATCGCCGCGCCGGCTTGGCCGTGGCAGATCCTGCCGCTCGTCCGGTCCTCTTCCCCCCGGCCGATGTCGTGGAGGACGGCGGCCAGCCGGAGAATCCCGAGGTCCGCGCGCTCCTTCCGCCCGATCCTTTCGCAGAGCCGGTACACGCGCTCGGTGTGGTCCCAATCGTGGCTGCCGCGGGCCTCGCGAAAAAAGACCCGGGCCTGCTTCCTGACCGCAGCCAGAAGCGCAGGGGAAAGGGGGCGGCGGGGGGCTTCCGGGGCCCCGGTTTTTTTCCGGGCCGCGGCGCGCGTCATTCGTCGATCGTGTGGACGGCGAGGCCGTCCTTGAGTTTGGGCTCGAACCAGGTGGATTTGGGCGGCATGACCTTGCCGCGGTCGGCGACCGAAAAGAGCTGATCGATAGTCGTCGGGAACAGGGAGAAGGCGAGTTTGAATTGCCCGCTTCGGACCTTTTTTTCGAGTTCGGCCGGGCCCCGGATGCCGCCCACGAAGTCGATGCGCTTGTCCGTCCGCGGGTCCTGGATGCCGAGCAGAGGGGCCAGGATGTTCGCCTGGAGGATGGACACGTCGAGCGAGGCGATGGGGTCGGCGAGGTCGTAGATGCCGGCCCGGGCTTCGAGGACATGCCACCGGCCGTCGAGGAAGAAACAGAATTCCCTAGGCTTCGAGGGCGTGTCCCGGTCGCCGGGAAGCAGGTTGAATTTTTCCCCGATTTTGTCCAGAAACGCCGCGGCGCTCAGGCCGTTGAGATCCCGGACCACGCGGTTGTAGGCAAGGATCTTCATCTGGTTGTGCGGAAAGATGACGGCCAGGAAGAAATTGTATTCCTCCCGTCCGGTCGGATGGGGGGCCTGCTCGTCGCGTTTGACCTTGATCCGCGTTGCGGCCGCCGACCTGTGGTGGCCGTCGGCGACATAAAGACGGTCCAGGCCGGCGAACGCCGCCTGGATGCGGCCGGAGAGGCCGGGGTCGTCAACGACGTAGAAGATGTGGCGGACGCCGTCCGCCGTCGAGAAATCATATTCGGGTCCCTTGGCCATCCCCTCGGCGATCAGGGTGTCGATCCCTGCCGTCCTGCGGTAGGTGAGGAAGACGGGGCCGGTTTGCGCTCCCAGGGCCTCGATATGGCGCATCCGGTCATTCTCCTTGTCGGGGCGGGTCAGTTCGTGCTTCTTGATGACATCGTCCAGATAATCCTGACAGGACGCCCCGGCGACCAGGCCGACCTGGACATGGTCTCCCCAGACTTGCTTATAAATGTAGAAGTTCCTGCCGGGGTCCCTGGCGATGACGCCTTCGCGCACGAAGCGCTCGAAGTTTTCCTTGCCCTTGGCGTAGACCTCGTCCGCATAGGGATCGATCCCCGGCGGCAGGTCGATCTCCGGCTTCCCGACATGGAGGAACGAATAGGGATTTCCCGCGGCCATTTCGCGGGCTTCCTCCGAGCTGAGCACGTCGTAGGGCGGGGCCGCGACAAGGTGAGCGATATCACGGCGCGGCCTGATTCCACGGAACGGTTCAATGTGGGCCATGGTGTCCTCCGGAAAGGAAATTTCTATAGCAAAGCCCGCCCGGCGTCAAGGGAAATAGAGTCTGACCGGTCCCTCCGAGGCATTGCCCCTGTCAGGGGCTGATGGGCTGGCCTCCACTCCAGAGCGCGGTTCTTCACGCCGCGAGAATCCCGTCCTTCTCGGCACCAAAACAACTCGCTTGGCGTGCGCTACGCCAAGCTCAAACAAGTTTTGGCGGTTCCCCCTGGAACTTCCCTCGAAGAACGCGATTCCCGGGCTAAACCGCGCATGACGTTCCGGCCATTCCCATCAGCCCCTTCCTGCACTTTCGCGCTGCTCGTCCACTTAACAAAAGTCCGACGAATATTCCTGGAGAATCCGGCCGGACGAGGTTAAAATGATGTCATGGTTACACAAGCGCAGAGCGGCCGGGTCGCGGCTTTGGTCGGAATCGCGGCGCTGGCGTTCATTGCCGCGGGCTGTGAGACCCGCCAGGAATCGCTGACGAAAAGCCGGATCCGGAAAGTCGAAAAAGGCCTTCTCCGCGCCATCTACCTCAAGGGCCAGCGACCCGAAAAACTGTCTCTCGAGGCCCGCCTGCCGTTCTACAAGGTCCCCGGCGTCGGCTTGGCTGTCATGGACAGGAACGGGCTCGAATGGGCCCGGGGATACGGCGTTCGCGACACGCACTCCCGCGAGCCCGTGACAACCGACACCATCTTCCAGGCTGGCGACCTCAGTCAGCCCGTCGCCGCCGCCGCGGCCCTCGAGCTCGTCGACAAGGGCGTCCTCGACCTCGGCGGCGATATTGAACCCCTTCTTCGCCGCCTGCTGCCTCCCGGCACCGTGCCTACTCCGCTGAACAAAGTCACGATCCGGAAGATTTTGACCCATACCGATGGTCTCGCGCCGCTAGGCTTGCCCGGATATCCGCAGGGCCGAAAGCTTCCGCCTCTGGCGGACGTGCTCGCCGGCCGGGAATCCCCGGCTCCCGGTCCCGGGGAAACGTCCGGGCTTCCCGCCGTCGACACCAACACATCCGATGCCGGCTTGGCCGTTCTCCAGGCGCTTCTCGAGGAAACCACGGCCAAGACTTTCCCGGTCCTGGCGAACGAGACGGTTTTCGGACCGTTTGGGATGAAACACAGCACGTTCGACGTCCCGTTGCCGGAATTCATGAAGCTCAACGCGGCCTCGGGGCACGGTCGGGACGGGCGTCCCATCGAAGGAAAATGGCTTTCCTATCCGGCCGCGGCGGCCCGAGGTCTCTGGACGACTCCGTCGGACCTCGTCTCGTTCGCGGCCGGAGTCCTCCAGGCGGCGATGGGAAAAGAGGGCCATGTCCTGTCCGCGGGTCTGGCCCGGGCCATGCTCACGTCCCAGGCCGGAAACCGGGGGCTCGGCTTCACCATCGACGGGGCCGGGACGGACGTCCGGTTCCACCTTGAAGGCCGGACCCGAGGCTACACCTGTTCGCTCGTCGTTTATCCATACAAAGGCCAGGGCGCCGTGGTCATGACGAACGGCGACAATGGGTTCCTGATTGCCGATGAGATCCTCCGGGCCGTTTCGGACGCCTACGAATGGCCGGATTTCAAGCCCCAGGAACGCCCCCTTTTCCGGCTCGACCCGTCGGTCTACCAGGATTACGTCGGCCGCTACCAGGTCACCCCGGATTATGCCCTGGACGTGACCTACGAGAATTATTACCTGATCATCCGGCCCACCGGACAGGCGCCGACCAGGTTCTACGTGGAAAACCAGACCTTCTTTTTCTCCATCGACCCGTACGTCCGGATCCAGTTCCTGAGCGACGACAGAGGCCGGGTGACGGGCCTCATTCTCTGGCAGCAGGATTTTAAACAGGAAGCGAAGAAAATCGGCTGATTTTCTCCTGGGCCTTGGCCTTGGCCTTGTACAGCGCCCCGTCATCTTTCTCGATGAGCTGCTCCACCGTTTTGGTCGGCGCCGCCGTCCAGGCGTACGATGCCCAGGTTGATCGTCAGGGAGAGCTGGCCGGTCGCCGTCACGGCGACGGCGCCCGGCTCGGTCACGCCGTACCGTCCGGGCCGGCGCTCGGACCTTGCTCCTGGACGAGGGAGTTGCTGACCTCGAGGAAGTGCTCCACGACCTCCGGGTCGAACTGCGTTCCCGAACACCGGATGATCTCTTTCACCGCGTAACGGTGGGAGGCGGCCTTGCGGTAAGGCCGTTCCGAGGTGATGGAGTCGTAGGTGTCGGCGACGGCCATGATCCGGGCCCCCAGAGGGATTTCCCGCCCCTTCAATCCGTCGGGATAGCCCAAGCCGTCGTAGCGCTCGTGATGGGACCGCACGACCCTGGCGATGTCCTTGAGTTCGATGACGGGCTTTAGGATGCTTTCCCCGCGCGCCGGATGTTCCTTGATGAGGGCGAATTCCTGGTCGGTCAGCTTGCCTGGCTTGTTCAGGATGCTCTCCGGGACGGCGATCTTGCCGACGTCGTGGAGGAGAGCGGCCAGTTCGAGGTCGCCGGCTTCCTTTTCACTGAAGCCCATGGTGCCGGCGATCTTCAGCGTGAATTCCGTGACCCGCGTCGAATGGTGCCGGGTGTACTCGTCTTTAGCGTCAATGGCGGAGGCCAGGGACTTGACCGTGGATAAGAAGAGGGAGCGCTGCTGGTCGACGAGGTCGGACGTCCGCTGCTTGAGATTCCGGTTGGCCATGGCCAGTTCCGATTCCACCCGGCGGATCCGGAGCAGGGCCCGGATCCTGGCCTTGAGCTCGACCGAGTCGAAAGGCTTGGAGATGTAATCGTCGGCGCCGGCCTTCATGCCCTCGTCCAGCATTTCCGCGCCCGTCCTGGCGGTGATCAGGATGATGGGAATGTGCTTCAGGGCCTGGTCAGACTTGACGGCCCGGGAAAACGCGTGCCCGTCCATCCCGGGCATCATGACATCGCAGAGGACGAGATCGGGGCCTTTCTCTTTCATGATCGCCAGCCCTTTTTCCGCCGACGTCGCGAGCTCCAGGTCGAATTCGTCGCTGAGGAGCATCCTCATCAGCTTGAGGACCTCGGGATTGTCGTCGATGGCCAAAATGAGGGCGTCGTGCGTTTTCGTGTTGGCAGCCCCCGCGTCTTGGATGTCCACATGCTCGAGGTCGACGAGATGGAGACGGCGAGAATCCGTGACGATGTCCTGGACGCGCGGTTCCTGGGTGTCCGTGGTTCGTCTCCTGAGTCCGACCGAGTGTTCCTCCTGACGACGGTCGAGCGTGTCCGCGGGGAAATGCTCCTCGCCTTTCATTAAGTCCACGATGAACCGGGAACCCTTGCCGAGCTCGCTCTCGACCCGGACGCTCCCTTGGTGAAGGCCGACGATCTCTCGGACAAGGGAGAGCCCGATCCCGGTGCCTTCGTGGGCGCGGGACATGGATCCATCGACTTGCGAGAACCGGTCGAAAATGGACTCCAACATGTTCGCCGGGATGCCGATCCCCGTGTCCTCGACGATCAGGGAAACCGCGCGGTCCCGGTCCTCGATATACAGAGTGATTTTGCCGCCGCGCGGCGTGAACTTGAGGGCGTTCGAAAGGAGATTCAGGACGACTTTTTCGAACTGGTCCGGGTCGATGACGAGTTCGACATCGTGCGGGGGGTGCTGGAAGTAAAGGCGGATCTGCTTCTGGTCGGCCAGGGGCTTCACCGATCCGAGGAGAGAGTTTGTGAACTCGACGAAGTTGACTGTTTTGATCTTGAGCCGCATCTTCCCTTCCTCGAGCTTCGTCAGGTCGAGCAGGTTGTTGATCAGCTTGAGGAGCTTGTAGCCGTTGCGCTGCATGGTCTCCAGGGTGTCTTTAATCACGGGCGACAGGCGCCCCATCCGTCCTTCGAGGACGGCCTTGATCGGCGCCAGTATCAAGGTCAACGGCGTCCGGATCTCATGATTGACGTTTGCGAAAAACTGGGTCTTGAGTTCGTCCAGGCTCTTGAGCTTGGCGTTGGATTCCTGGAGCTTCGCCGTCGTCTCCTCGAGCTGGATCCGGCCGCGGAGTTCGCGGCGGCGGATGCTGTCCATAATATAGGAGCCAAAGCCCCCGACGATGATGATCGAGGTCAGGAAGAGAAGGTTGTTCGTTACAAACCGCCAGAATTGGATCTCTGCTCCGTCCACGACGATCGGTCTCTGGCCATGGAGAATTTTAAAGATACTCGGCACCGTGTACATGAGCCAGACGAGGCAGTAGAGGACGATGGTCTCTCGAAACGCCAACGGGATGAGGACCATCATGCCCATGACGATGATGTTCAATCCCTGATAGTAGCTGGTCAGGAAGCCGCCCAGGATCTGAATCATGACCGCGATCCCCGCCGCGTCCACAAGGGCCAAGGTCAGGGCCAGATTCATGGTCCCTTGCGTGGTTTTGACTCTTCCCAGGAGGACGATGAGGACGCCGACAATGCCAACCACGACCATGCGGATGAGAAGGAAAGTTTTAAAGTAATGGGGTGTATAAATGGCGTCGAGACCGAGAAAGCTCAGGTAGAGGAAGATGCTCAGGATGGCGGCCAGCCGGGTCCGCCCTTTCAGGTCATATTCCTTATTCAGCCGTTCTTCGAATGCCATATCGCGGTTAGCCATGGATGTTCCTCGCTCTGGCAATGACGACATACCCCTGCGGGGGGTCGCCGTACGACGGAATGACCCTGTCGATCTCCCAGCCCGCCCCCTCCAGCAGGCCTTCGAGTTTCTCCGGGTCGAAGAAGTCGAACGTTCCTGCTTCTTCCAGGTCCACCAGGGCCTGGGCGTCGTTAAGGAAGGACCGGAGGGACTCGAGCAGGAGGGGTTTAGGCCATTTCGGCGGCAGGGCCTCCTCGGGCATGGTTTCGATTTTTTCCAGGAGCCGAGTGAAGGGGCCCGACGCGTCGGTATCCGGGCGCATGCTCGAAAGAACGAGCCGTCCTCCCGGCCTGATGATCCGCCGGACCTCGGCCAGGGTTTCTCCAGGATTGAAGATATAGGAAAGGACAAGGCTCATGAGGACCTTGTTAAACCAGCCCGCGCGGATCGGCAAATGGATGTTTCCTTCCAGGAACCCGGGGAGGGCGAGGCGGCGAAGAGTAGGCTTCTTGTTGGTCAACCTGCGGACGTAGCGAGCGGCTTGGTTGAAGTCCAGGATCGTCCGGTATTCATGGAGATCGAACTGCCGCTTCAACCAGTCGTCCAGTGCCGGGGTGATAGACTCGCCGCGGAGGATCCGGTGGAGCTTGGGGGAATAAGCCCCCTGGATCTTGATGGCGCTCTCCAGGGTGAGGTTTTCGATCTTGTCGGCCATCTCCTCGAAGGTTCCGACCTCGCCGCCGAGGAACCTCTCGATGGGCAGGAAGCGGCTCAATTCGAGGTCCAGACCGAGGAGGTCGAAACGGCCCGGCTCCTGGAGGGCCTCGTAGCGGGCCGCGAGCTTCTGCCGGGCCTGGGTCATAGCATCCGGAATGAGGTCGGCAATCGTGATTTGGGCGGGCAGCTCGCGGCCGCTCTCCAGGAGATGTTCGACGAAGTTCCCCGTGCCTCCTCCCAGATCGAGCAGGCGGTCCGAGGATTGCAGTTCGAGGGCGAGGAGTTGGTCCTGCATCAGCTGCTGGTAATCGTCAGACATGGCCATGATGTCGAAACCCAACAAATTGTTTTCACCCACCAGATAACGGTGCCAATAGCTCTTTCGGTTTCTGAGATTCCGCGGTGGAAGCCGGTCCTTCTCGGCCCGGCGCATGATCTCCATGCTCTTGCGGCCCGGCAAATTCGGCTGGATCATGGCCTTGTAGAGGAACCGGTGAATCAACGATGTGATGGTCCCGAACATCTTGAGCGCGTCCTTCGAGGTTCTGGCATTGTGCCCGATGGGGACGGAAATCACCTCGCGGGCGGCGTTGGCCTTGATGCTCATAACGTCACGGATGAACTCGGCTCTGACCCAGCTGTCGTATTGGCCATAGATCCACGTGATCGGGATGTCGATATGGCGCATGTCTTCGCGGGCCTGCTCCAGAGTCGCCACCGAGTTCCGGACCCCGTCGCCGACGTAGGGATCG
Organism: Candidatus Aminicenantales bacterium; assembly: GCA_049513915.1. Classification (GTDB taxonomy): domain Bacteria; phylum Acidobacteriota; class Aminicenantia; order Aminicenantales; family Saccharicenantaceae; genus DATKJS01. The sequence continues at coordinate 275,821 of JBEKVN010000001.1, forward strand.
ACGTTGACCAAATTGCCCAGGACCGGCATAACGCCGAGCTTGATGCCGAGCTGAAAGTGTTCCAGGAAATCCAGGCCGCAATTGACGCGAACCATCAAATCGCGGAATTCCGGTGTTCCCATGCAGGCGATCCAATAATGGATGCGGTGCCGGTTGGCTTCCTCACGGAGGACGATCCGGGCGTCCAAAGCCGAAAAAGAAAACGTCAGGAGGATGACGGAGCTGGGCCGGAGCTTGGGGTTGAGGTCGAGCCAGTCAAGAATGGCGACGATGTCCGCTGCCCCCTGCGTGAAATTCGTGTTGAGCATCTCGTAGGGCGGTTCCGAAGCCTCCGGGTCCTTGTAGCTTTCGCCCTTTTTACGGATGCCGTCGAAACGGACGACCGCCAGCGGCCTCCCCAGCCGGCGGAAGTTTTCCGTCAGGGTCAGGGCGAGACCGAAAAGCGTTTCCTTGGTTTTTCCAAACGCCGGGGGGACAATGACGACGGGAACGGATTTCTCATCTAAAGGAAGGGAAGAGTTGAGAAGGCCGACGATCTCCTCGCCCTGACGGGTTTCCACCCGGATGACTTCCGGCGTCGCGGCCCGCGCCGAGGGCTTCTCCGCGGATTCCTCCGTAGGGTAAACGAAGTCGAGCTCAGGCGTCTGGACGGATTGGATGCTCATCCGGCCGATCCCGAACTGGATCCCGTATTTCATGGCGTCGGGCGCGATCTCCGCGGCCCTCGCGACGTACCGGACCTCGCCGTTTTCCTTCCAGAGGACCTGATCGCCATCCATGATGGAGATGGTTTCGAGGGGTGTGCCCTTCAGGAGGACATGGGCGCGAGAGTCGGCGACAAAACTGACCCCGCCGGGGCTTATGTCCGTGATGCGGCCGGCGATGTTGCTGCTGAAAGGCGCGGGAAGAGGGATCTCGATCCGGAGGTTCCCGAACGGGCTGATCCTTTTTTCGGTCCGCTTTTCGGAGTAGAACATGACCCGCGGGTACAAGCAGACGAGCTTCTGGCCGTCGGGAGTGATCCGGGAAACCATCGTCTCGAAATTGTACGTGGCGTAGCCGATCTGGAATGAGACAAAGATCAGGTCTGAGGTTTTGAACTTGACGTTCAGATCTTCACCTTTGAGCACGCACGTTAAGGGCGGCCGGATATCGGTGAACCCGAGGATCTCCGGATTCCGGGACTGAGCGTGGATGACCGCGACCTCCAATTCGGCTCTCATGGCTTCGCGGATGAGGGATTCGATCTTATAAGTGTCCGAAAACAGAACCATGTCCTCGGTCTTGAGGAAAGGGTATCGGACTTTGAGCTCCGCGAGGTCATGGACGGTGACGTAGTCAGAAAGAAACTGAAGGAGGGACCGGCGGCCTAGTTCGTCGATGGACGAGAATTCGACGCCGACGCCTCCCTGATCGAGGTCCTGCCTGACGATTCGGCCGCTCACCGCGTAACTCCGTCCGTCCGGGAGGGCAATTTTCAGAGGGAGCGACGAGCCCTCGGGTAAAAAGGATACGGTCTTGAGGAACATCCCGTTTTCACTGAGGTTGACAACCCGGGCATCCGCCCCGTCTCCGGCCTCTATTTGGATGTCGGCGGAGCCGTTGATGTTGACCCTCATGGAGGTCCGCTTCTCGCGGGACTTTTGGGCGATAAGGAAACCGACCTTCTGCTTGAGCTCAGACGGATCCCGCGGTCTAGGGCAGATAAAATCGATACGGCCGTGGCTGGTCAAGTCCCCGGCTGGATCGTCCGTTGGAGAGTCCGTCAGCAGGATCTTGATGATCGCGTCGGATTTCTCAAACATCTCGTGGAGAAAACGGAGGAGCTCAGTCCCCTTCATCCGGGGCAAATCCTCCTTGACGACGAGGACGTTGACCTCGGGGAGCGCCTTGATCAGCTTGATGGCTTCGATACCGCTGGTGGTCGTATAGACGGAGAACTGTTCGCGAAGGGCTCGCTGGAGTCTTTCAAGATAAGACAGGTCGTCTTCGACGAGGAGGACAATGGGCTTAGCCCCGGGGGATTGCGTGCCGGCATCTGTCTGAGTCATGGACCTTATTTATCCAGGGCGGATTCCGTCGTGTAACTCATTTAGTCGCGCCTGGCCCGCGGCGTTGAAGAAAAGAACGGGGGGTTAGTAGCCAGTCTCCAACACCAAGTTTTGTGGGATTCCATAAGTCTCCCTACAAAATCTAGTATACAAATGTAGGCCTGTCAAGAGTTTCTTGGCTTCAGGCTTCTTACGATCTCGGCGGCCGCGCTCGAAAACAGGCCGATATCCACCCCCGAGCACACCAGACTGTAGCCCTCGGCCAGGGCCTTCGCGGAGCCCGCAATATCGCCCGAAAAGATGCCGACCGGCGTCTTTCTCAGGGAACAGGCTGTCCGGACGGCTGCGAGGGCATTCCTCACGTCTCCATCCTGGATGCAGCCCGGCTTGCCCAGGCTCGCCGAAAGGTCATAAGGCCCGATGAAGACGGCGTCCACCCCCGGAACTGCCAGGATATCGTCGATGGCCCTGACGGCATCGATGTGCTCCACTTGGATGATAACCGCCGTCGTCCGGTTGGCCGTGTCCACTTGCTCCTGGAAGCGGACGCCATAAAGGTTGGCCCTGGAGAAACCGACGCCCCGGCCCCCCTCCGGCGGGTACTTGGCCCAGTGGACGGCCCGGGCCGCTTCCCCCGCCGAATTGACGCGCGGGATGATGACGCCCGCCGCGCCGGAGTCCAGGGCCTTCTTGATCCACATCTCTTCGTTCTCCGGGACGCGGACGACCGGGGCGCAGGGTTCGCGGACCGCCTGGATCATGCGGACGAGATCCCCCGGACCGATCGGCCCGTGTTCCATATCGAGGAAGAGCCAGTCGAGGCCGGCCGCGCTCGCGATTTCGGCCAGTTCGGAAGCCGGCAGCGTGAGAATGGTCCCGACGAGCCTATCGCCCCGCAGAAGCCGCTCACGGAAACTTTCGCCCATGTTCTTCGCTCCTTCCGCCCGCGCCCGCTTACCGGTTGAAGCTCCGGCCGATGAAGCTCAGGCCGTCGACGATCCCGGTGCGCCAGTACACCCAGGTGTGGGCACCGTCGCGGACCCGGAATTCGTGCGGAATTTTCCGGTCGTTGAGGAGGATGTGGAGGGCGCAATTGCCCTTGATGAGAAAGTCGTCGTCGCCGCAGTCGATATAATAGCGGACCTTCTTCAGGGAATCCTCCGGCAGGGTCCTGGCAAGCTCGAGCGGACTGTACATCCGGAAATGCGGCGTGAGACGGTTTTTGCCGGCGAGGCCGGGCCCGAGCACCGGGCCGACCACCTTGTCCCACGTGTCCTGCTTCATCGACACGATTTCATCATCCGGCCAGACGGCGGCGCTGAAAGCGGCGCAGGCCGCGAAGACATCCGGGTGGCGCAGCGCGTAGACGAGAGTGCCCCATCCGCCCATGGACAATCCGGCGATCCCGCGGAACTCCCGCTCGGGCCGCGTCCGGTAGGTGGAATCGATGTGGGGGATGAACTCCTGGATGAACATGTCCTCGAAACGGACCTTGTTCTGATAGTCGTTGACATACCAGGTGACGCCGCCGTCGGGCATGACGATGATCATCGGGGGAATCTCCCGGTCCGCGATGGCCCGGTCCGCGGCCATGTTGACCTCGCCGAACTGGACCCAGCCCGACTCGTTGTCCGTGTAACCGTGAAGCAGGTAGACGACGGGGTAGCGGCGCGTGGAGGTCGCGTAGTCCGCCGGCAGGTATACCGCGTAATGGACATCCCGGCCGAGGATCGCGCTGGTCAGGTGGAGACCCTCCAGGACTTGGCCCATGGCCGGCCCCTCCCGGGAATAGAGCGGAAGGCCGGTCGCGATGGCCATGACCAGGACCGTTGCGAAAGCCGCGATCAACGCTTTGGAGTTCTTCATGCTGGCCTCCTTCCCGGCTCCGCGTCCCTTCGGGCTTTCGGCCGGCGCGAGCCGACGACGGGGGAACGCCTGAGGCCGGTCAGGGAAATATAGTGGCGGACGGGGCCCGGCGTCAAGACGGGTTCTTTTTCTTGGTGCTGAGCGAGATACCGCCGCCGGTCGAGGTGTCGATGACCGTTTCCATGTAGTCGAGCCCGCGGACGTAGGCGAGGAAATCCCGGATGCCCTGCATGAAGCCGAGGCTGACGACGTTGTGGACGGCGAAACAGCCGCCGACCTCGAGCTTGGGCAGGAGGGCCTTGAAATAATTCAGGGTCCAGTTCTTGTCGGCGTCGATGAAGACGAAATCGAAGGGGCCGGGAAGCTCCTGGACGAGCTCGTGGGCGTCGGCCAGGCGGGCGTCGATGCGGTCCTCGAGCCCAGAGGCCTTGAAATTCTGGACGGCGCGGAGGTGGCGGAACTCGTCGATCTCGATCGTCACGAGCCGGCCTCCGGTCTTGCTCAGCGCCCAAGCCTGCCAGATCCCGGAATGGCCGGTCGACGTCCCGATCTCCAGGGCCCTGGTATAGCGGCGCTTAAGGATGAGGTCGTGCAGGAACCGGCCGTCGGCCTCCGTGACGTTTTCCTCGCGCCACTGGTCTTTTTGCGACTGGAGGAAGTTCCAAACCCTATCGTCGAGGGCCTTCGAGTCGGGGGCAGGGGTTTTTTGCTGAGGGGAAGCCGTCCCGGCCGGCCGCACGACAAGGGGCGTGAGCGCAAGGAGAACCGTCAAAAGAAGGGCCCGAACGCTGGATCTCATCTTGTTCCGCCGAGGCCTGGGGAATGCCCCTTATCTGGAGACAGGGAAAATTCTGGTCCCACGCCCAATCAAAATATACGGGAGCCGGCGTGGGAAGTCAAACAGGAGGAAAGCGTCCGCACAAAAAAAAGGGCCGCCCCCCAACGGGGGGCTGCCCTCTGCAAACGACTTCGTGACTTCGCCGCCCTACTTTTTCGCGATGGCGTCCTTGATGTCCTTGACGAGCTTGTCGTACTGCTGGGTCGAGAACCCTTCATACTTCGCGGCGATGGGTTTGACGAGCTCGACCGCTTTTTCGGCGTACGTCAGGGCCTCATCATTCTTTTTCAGCTTGAAGAGGAGCTTGGCCAGCGTGTAATTATTGTAGTAGTCGGAGGTGAGCTCGACCGACTTCCTGGCCGCTTCCAGGGCGCTTTCGAGGTTCATGCCCTCTTGATTCTTGCCCTGCCGGCTCCAGAACGACGCGTAGCTCGCGAGGATGTTCTGGTCCCCCATGTTGGCCTTGATGAAGGCCGGTCCGTATATGGCCAGGGCCTTCTCGGGCTTGTTCAGCTTGGCGTAGATTCCGGCCACGGTTTGGAGCGTGTACCACTGGGAGGCGGGGGCCATCTTGACCGCCGTGTCTGCGGCGACCTCGACGCTGTCCAGGTTTTTCCCCTGCTCGATCCAGAAATTTGCGTACCCGGTCAGGGCATAAACGGCGTTCGAAACGTAGCCGTCGATGAAATCCTTGCCGTATTCCTCGTCGGCCTTGGCCGCGTCGCCCTTGAGGATGTACAGCTGGGCCAGGTTCTGGACGTATTGGGGATTGCGCGGGTAGCCCTGGATCTCCTTGACTTTTTCGGCCAGTTCGATGCCCTTGTCGAGAGGCGCCTTCTGCTTGACGATCCACTCGACATAAGAATTGAGGGCTGAGGCGTCCTGGGGATACTTGGCGGTATATTCTTCAAGGAATTTCTGCGCGTCGGCCTTGCCTGCGGCATCGCCAGGAGCATTGTACTGATAATACTGGGCCAGATAGGAATAGGCTTGCTTGACGAGCGGGCTCTGGGGGTACTTGGCGATGAAATTCTTAAGCGGTGCCGCGTCGGGCTTGCGGGCGTAGATGCTCTCCTGGCCGAGCTCGAACTCGGCGGCCTGGGTGTACGGGACCGTGGCCTTCATGTACTCAAAAGTGTAATTGCCCGCCTTCCCCTGGGGGTCGATGGCGATGACCTTCTGGTAGAGCTCCTTGGCCTTTTCCGGCATCGTGTAGCGGCTGGAGGTCTTCTGGGCGAGCTTGAAAATGACCGGAACGTTCGTCGGCTCCTTGGCGTACTTCGCCGTGAGCGCCTTGTAGGTCTCCTCGCCGGTCAGGACCTTCTGGAGCTTTTCCAGGAACTTGTCGGCGGGAGGGCCGTAGCCGACGATCCAGTCGACTTCGTTGCCGTCCTTGTCGACGAAGAGCTCGGTCGGCGTGGCCTGGACGTTGAATTTCGTGTAGATCGCGTCACCGATCTTGTCGCCGCGGCTGGCGCGGTACACGATGAAGTTGTTGTTGAGGAAATCGGCGTACTTAGGGTTGTTGTAGAACTGCTGGACCAGCAGTTTACAGGCCCCTCAGCCACTTGAGAAAAAATCGACGAGGATGAGCTTGTTTTCCTTTTTGGCCTGGGCCAGCGCCTCGTCGAACGGTCCGCTCATGATCTTGGCGGTTTGGGCCGTGGCGAACGAGGCGATGAGCAGCAGGCCGGCGATCGCGGTCAGCTTTTTCATTCAGTCCTCCTAAGATTGAGACGCGTCTTTCCGATTAACATATAGAATCCGGCGGGAAAACGCAATATATCCATCCGTCCTTAAATACGTCTCGACCCGGAGAAAGGTTGCGTTCGGCTACTTCTTGATGTCCTCGCCCTTCTCCTTGGCCATGGCGGTTTTGATTTCCTGAACCCGGGCCTCGTAGGATTTGATGGCGAAACCGGGTCTCCGCTTGGCCGACTCCCGGGCCAAGGCCAGGGCGCGTTCGGCCGATTTGAGGGCCTCGTCGTAGTTCTTGAGCTTGAGCAGGATCTGGGCCTGGATGTCAAAATACGTGAGCTGGGGTTGATATTCGATCAATTTCCGGACCGCATCCAGGGCGCTTTCCAGGTTTTTCCCTTGCTGGTTCCAATACCATGCATATGCGTAAAGGGTATCGCTCTTGTCCAGGTTCTTTTGAATATAATCCGGGCCGAACATCTCGAGGGCCTTGTCCGGCCTATTCAGCTTGGCGTAGATCGTGGCGGCTGTCTGGCGGAGATAAGGCGTATCGGGCTGGACCTTAACGGCGAGCTCGATGGCCTCGACGGCCTGGTCGAGGTTGGTGTCCCGGTCGTTCCAGAAACCGGCATAGCTGCTCAGAAGGTAGGAGATCTCGGATTTCTGGTCCTTGAGGAATTGCTTCCCGAAGATTTCCTCCGTTTTGGCCTTATCGTCCTTGAGCCAATACAGTTCGGCGCGGCTCCGGAGAAAGTAGGGGTCGACATACTCCGAAGGGAGGCTGGGGATCTTTCCGGCGAGCTCGAGGCCCCGGTCGAGGGGCTCCTTGTCCTTGATAATCCGCCGGACATAGGAGTCCAGGACCCAAGGGTCGTCCGGGTAATTGGCGACATAGTCTTCAAAGAACTTTTGGGCTTGGTCTTTCGGAGCGTAGTAGCCGTAGTACGTGCTCAGCCAGGAATATCCCGTCTTGACCAGCTGGCTCTGTGGATACTTGCGGAGAAACGCCCACATCAGGTCGGGGGCTGAGCTGAGCCCCATGGCGGCTTTCCTGGCCATGATGAACTCGGCATATTCGGTGTAAGGCACCCGGACCTTGGGATAATCGACGTCGGTCAGGCCGGCCTTGCCTTCCGGGTCGAGCGCGACGATCTGCCTGTAAAGCTCGTCGGCCTTGGCCGCGGTCGAAAATTTCTGGTCGTATTTTCTGGCCAGCTTGAAGATGACTTCGATATTTTTCGGATCCTTGGCGTAAAGGACGGACAGGGACTTGTATGTGTCGACCCCTGCGAGGGATTTTTGGATTCTCTCGAAATACACCTCGGCCGGAGGGCTGTAGCCCACGATCCAATCGATCTCATTGCCGTTCTTGTCGAGGATAAGGACGGTCGGCGTTGACTGGATTCCAAATCTGGTGAAGATGGACTCCCCGGTCAGATCGCCCCGGGTGGCCCGGTAGAGGACGAATGTCTTGCCCAGGAAATCGGCGTACTTGGCGCTTTCATAAACCTGCTGGACCAGCAGGTCGCAGCTCCCTCAGCCGCCGCGCTGGTGGAAATCGACGAGGATGGGCTTGTTTTGCTTCTTGGCCAGGGCCAGGGCCTCGTCGAAGGGCCCCTTCAGGAATGTCGGGGTCTGGGCGGAAGCCAGGGAAGCGATGAGGAGCAGTCCGGCGAGCGCCGTGAGTTTTTTCATGCGGCCCTCCAAAAGCGGGTTCCTATTATCGGAATATACTCTGAAGTGGCGGGCGCAGGCAAGCTCGGCTTTCTCTCCTATTTCTCTTTCTCGAGCTCGACGAGCATGCCGTCGTCTGAGACGAACTTTAGACGATAGAGCGACCGGCCGATCGGAATATGGCTCGTTCCTTCGTGGACGGGGACCCAGTCATCGCCTTTCTTCATTTTGAGCTTGAGGAAGCCCGGGGCGGTCGTGTCTTCCTCTGTCAGGAGCCGGTCGCCGTTTAAGTCGGCGATTTCAAGCGCATATTGGGTCTTGTCGACGAAAAAGGCCCCCTCGGAGCGCACGATTGAGCCAAGGCCGAAGACTTCCGGCGCGCTTCCCGCCGGGCCCGGCTTTGCGTAGAAGCGCATGCCGAGGAAGGCGATGCCGCCGCTGGCCCAGGGGACCCGAATGTTCACCTCGACCATTTTCAGGATATCCGGCGACGGCTCCGTCAAGATGGGAATGTCATACCCCGTGCCCTTTGTTAAATCAAAATCGTGATTGGTGTCGATAACAATGTGAATCTTGCCGACGGCCGAGCTGGCATAAGCGACGAGGACGGTTCCGTTCGTGAGCAATCCGACCGTGGCGTCTTTCCGCAGGCCCTCCGGCATCTTCAACCGGCCCGACTTGACGAGATCCCAGACCTTTTGACTCCTAAAGTCGACCTTAATCGTCGGACGCGGTTCCGGGGCAGGTCCGTATTTCGCAGAGCATGGAATAAAAAGCGTGTTGTCGGGGCCATTGGGGTCATTGAAGTGGGCATCCAGAAACCGCTCCATTTTTCTATAATCTTTGGTTGCGTAACGGGCGATCCCTTGCTCGTCGATTGCGATATACATGGGGAAGCCCTCCCCATCCTCAGGCAAGCAGCCGAAAACTTGACAGACGGGATGAAGCAAACCCTTGCCCTCGATAACTTGAGGCCAGGTTAGCTGATAATCAGCCATCACCTTTTTACCAGCCTCGACTTTCTCCGCGACATCGACGTTGATTCCGACGACGGCAAATGACTTTTTCTCAAACCTCTGAATCATCTTCTTGATATCTGGGAATTCGGCGATACAGGGTTTGCACCAAGACGCCCAGAAGTCGAGGAGAAGGACTTTGCCTTTAAAATCACTGACGCGGAATAATTGTCCAGCCATGTCCGTCATCTGCAAATCGGGGGCCGGTTTCCCCAACGCCGCGGCGGGGAGAGCGCTCTTGACGATCTCGATCCAACTTCCGTCTTCGGCAATCCCTTTGAATTCGTATAAGTCGCCGGCAAGAGGAATCCTATTCTGGAAACGATAGAATTCTCCGCCTCCGGAGTCCATTTCGCTTTTCAATCCTATCTGGATATTAGTGTTGCTCTCCTTTTCCCTATAAAAGTGGCCGTTGGCATCTCCGTCCATAAGCCGGAGTCCGTAATCATGGTTTTTCAGGCGGAATTCACCATCATACCGATAGATCGCGACCAAAAAGATATGCTCCCTAATTTGGCCATCGCGCCCCTTATCCTCTTCATATCCGATGCGGTAGGACAGCCATTCAACATGCGGCGCCGGTTGGCCGTACGTGCGGGCGATCTTCACGACAGTGCCCTCATCCCAATTTTTGCACACGGGAAGTTCCAGAGCCTTGTCGTCGGTTAAATCGCGGTTCGCATTGACGTCCAGCGTCAATCTGGGGGTCGGCCGACCCGGCGTTTTTTCTAAGAGACCGAAGAGGGGGCCGGAATAGCACATAACCACTTGGGTGTTTGCCGGTAGGGGTTTGGGAAGCATGACTTTGTATTTTTCGACTGCCTTGGCCACTCTCTCCTTATCAAAATCGAAGGTTTGGCCAATCCCGATCACCACGTTATCGACCCGATGAAGATCAACGTGAATCTTTTCTTCCTGGGTTCTTGACTCCAGCTGGGAAACGTCTTTCGCGAGCTGGCCGGAGTCGGCCTGGCCCAAGGGCATTCCGGCGGAAAACGCGATGATGACCAGGATGCCCATAGCCGAAAGAAAAGCCAATCTCTTTAGCGTTATCATACGGATGACCTCCCTGGCATGAAGCGGGAAACCCATCGCCCCAGGTTAGAAGTCGCTCGAGGGCCCGCTTGTTGCCTGCCTCGCGAATCATCGGACCGAAGGCGGAGATTGTCAAGCCTTGCGGCGCTAATACCCGGCTTCGTCCAGACCGGCTTTACCTTTGAACACCCGGTACGCGTAGATCGTGTAGCCGATGACAAGCGGCATGCCGACCAGGGCGATGATCAACATGACCTTGAGGGTTAGGGCGCTCGACGAGGAGTTCGTGATCGTCAGGCTCAGAGCCGGATCAGTCGCCCGGACTAGGTTCGGATAGTGGATAGCGCCGATATTCCCCCACAGGCTCAGAAAGATGAGCGAGGAGAACGCGAAGGCACGGCCGTCTTTCCGCCTTTTGAGGGCCGAGATAAGGAATCCCAGAGAAAGCCAGACGAGGGCGGCGAAAATCCAGGCCGCGATTCTTTTCAGCGCTCCGGGGAGATAAATCCAGACGGCGACGAAGGACAGCAAGTAAAAGATCCCCGTGAGCACAGTCATCTTCCGTGCCGTTCGCCTCGCTCTTTCCTGGAGCGCGCCCGACGTTTTGAGCGCGGCCCACGCGCTTCCGTGGAGGAGGAAAGCCGCCAGTCCGAGCAGGCCGAAAACGAGGGGCAGCGGCCGGAGGAGCGTGAAGAAGTTCCCGGCGTATTCCATCTGTGCGTCGATGGGAACCCCCACGACAACGTTGCCCAGGGCCACGCCGAAGAGCAGGGCGGGGAGGAGGCTCCCGATGACGAAGGCCGCTTCCCACAGCCCTTTCAGCGCCCCGTCATGCGTCCGGAACTCGAGCGACACGGCCCTCAGGATGAGAGAAAAGAGGACGAGCATCAGGGCCAGATAAAATCCGCTGAAGACCGTCGCGTAGGCATGCGGGAATGCGGCGAATAGCGCGCCGCCTCCGGTGAGAAGCCAGACCTCGTTCCCGTCCCAGACGGGACCGATAGACCTGACGAGAAACGTTTTCTCGCGCTCGTCCCTGGCCAGGAATGGGAAGAGGACACCGACGCCGAGGTCGAAGCCGTCCAGGACGGAATACCCGGCGAGGAGAACGCCCACCAGCAGAAACCACACGTTGCGAAGGAGGGCCCAGGTTTCCATCACAGGCCTCCTTGCGGGGCCGCCTTGGCCGGTTCGTCGAACCCTCTCCTGACCAGCTTGAGGATGATCGAAAGGCCCGCCGCCGCGATCAGCGTGTAGATGGCCGCGAACAGGACGAGCGAGAAGAGGATATTCCCGGCGGGCACGACCTTCGACGCGGCGTCCGCCGTCCGGAGGACCCGGTAAACCGCCCAGGGCTGGCGGCCGACCTCGGCGGCGATCCAGCCGAGCTCGTTGGCGAGGTAGGGCAGGGGGATGGCCAGGATGATCAATTTGAGATAGGCGCGGCTCTCCCCGAGCCTTTTCCGCGCGAGCAGGCCGGCGCCCCAGACGGCCATCGCGATGAACAGGAGGCCGAAGAGGATCATCAAGTGGTAGCCGGCGAAGGGAAGGAAGACGGGCGGACGCTCATCCTTGGGAAATTCGTTCAGCCCGAGGACCCTGGTGTTCATGTCGAAGCCGACCAGGAAGCTGAGAAAGCGCGGGATCCTGACGGCGAGATGCGTCCGCTCGTTCTTCTCGTCGGGGATTCCGAAGATCGTGAACGGCGCCCCCGACTGCGTTTGCCAGAGGGCTTCGAAGGCGGCCATCTTTTCCGGCTGCGTGCGGGCGACTTGGACGGAGTGGGCGTGGCCGGAGCCGAGTTGGAGGACCGCCGTGACGGCAAAAACGATGACCGAAACCCTGAGGACGAGAGCCGCCTTTTCCCGGGATCTCCCCTTGAGCAAATGCCACGCGGCGATGCCCGCGGCCACGAGCGACCCCGTGATCCAGCCGCCGAGGATCGTGTGGACGAACCGGACGACCGTCGAAGGATTAAAGGCGGCCTGCCAGAAGTCGGTGAGCATGGCCCGCCCGGCCTCCATGGCGTATCCGGCCGGCGTCTGCATCCAGGAGTTGGCGATAATGATCCACAGCCCGGAGAGGTGGGAGGCGAAAAAGACCAGGAAGGCCGAGAGCCAGTACATTTTCGGGGAGACCCGCCGCCGCCCGAAAACCAGGATACCGATGAACACGGATTCCAGGAAGAACGAGAACACGCCCTCGGCGGCGAGCGGCGCGCCGAAGATGTCGCCGACCGCCCGCGAGTAGGCCGACCAGTTGTTGCCGAAGGCGAACTCGAGGGCGATGCCGGTCGCGACGCCCATAACGAAAACGACGCCCAGGATCCGGATGAGGAAGCTCGAGACGTCTCTATAGATCCCGGCTTTTTTCCTGATGTAGAGGGATTCCAGGATCAGGATGACGAGCGACAGGCCGAGGGTCGTCGGCGGAAACAGGAAATGGAACCCGGCCGTGAGGCCGAATTGGAGCCGGGCCAGAAATACCGGGTCCATGGCGTCCTCCTTCCCGGCGGGAATTCTCGCGGGGGAATTCGCGTCACGGAATTCCGGCGCCGGAGAGGAGAATATAAACGACGGTAAGCCGAAAAGTCAACCGGACCTGGCCGCGGAGCGCGTTGCCTGGCCGGGCCCGCTGTGATAAAATGGCGGGCCTACCGAGGTTATGATCACCATGCCTCATGCCGAGCTGCCGAACCTCTCTTTGGCCGCCAAGGAGAAGAAGCGCGCCGCCGCAAACTCGGTCTTCGCCGCCCTGGCCCTGACCGGGATGAAGCTCGTCGTCGGCCTCTTCACGGGCTCTCTGGGCATCCTGGCCGAGGCCGCGCACTCGGGCCTCGACCTGGTCGCCGCGTTCATCACCTACCTGGCCGTCCGCGTGTCCGACCGACCGGCCGATGAGGACCATCCCTACGGCCACGGCAAGATCGAGAATTTCTCCGCCCTCGTCGAGACGCTCCTCCTCCTCGTCACCTGCGCGTGGATCATTTATGAAGCGGTCAACCGGATCTTCTTCAGGCACGTCGAGATCACACCCAACGCCTGGGCTTTCCTGGTCGTCATCGTTTCCATCGTCATCGACATTAGCCGGTCGCGGATGCTCTACCGGGCGGCCCGCAAGCACCAGAGCCAGGCGCTCGAGGCGGACGCCCTCCATTTCTCGACAGACGTCTGGAGCTCCGCGGTCGTCTTCGGCGGCCTGGCCGTCGTCTGGCTCGGACAGCACGTCCTGCCGCGGCACGCGCCGGTCCTGCAGAAGGCCGACGCCGTGGCCGCCCTCGGTGTCGCGTTCATCGTCCTCTTCGTCAGCTTCAAGCTTGGCAAGCGGACGGTCGACGTCCTCCTCGACAGGGCCCCGGACGGTTTGCCGAGAAAGATCGTCGAGGCAGCCGCCGGGGTCGACGGCGTGATCCGGACGGGGCAAGTCCGCGTACGGCGTTCCGGCTCGCGCGTCTTCGTCGACCTGAACGTCGAGGTCGACCGCAACCTCAGCTTCGAGCGGACCCACGCCATCGCCGAGGCCGTGGAGGGCCGGATCCAGACCATCACCCCCGGCGCGGACGTCGTTGTCCACACGGATCCGCGCGAGAGCGAGC
>JBEKVN010000002.1:0-192641 GCA_049513915.1 Candidatus Aminicenantales bacterium
CACCGCGCCGGAGGAGCTGACTCTCGAGGACGGGAAAGACATCCTGGTTTACGCTTCGGCCTGCGGGGCGGCCTGCTGTGCCGGTGTCGGGACCACGGCTGCGGTTTCCGCGGAAAGCGCATCGCGCTTGGTGCGCCTTCACGGCCGCGCCGTCGCCCGTGGGATCACCGTCTTTCCGTCCTAATTCGGTGACAGTCAACTAATTACCGAATTAGGCTAATCGCTCGCCCGAAAATTCCTCGAGGGCCGAGCGGAGCGCCAGGACATTCGCGGGGGGAGTATCGTAGGCAACGACGCCGCAGCCGAACAGGAGGCCCGGCTGGCCCCGGGTCGCGCCGAGAATCCGGAGAGCCTCGGCCCGGATTTCCGTGGGGCTTCCCCGGTGGACAAGCCGGGCGTCCACGCTGGCCCGGAACGCCAGGCGCTCCTCCCGGCATCTCCTCTTGAAAGCCTCGAGGTCGGAACCGGCGTCGCAGAGAAGCTGGGTCGCGCCTGTCCGGAGCAGGTCTTCGAGGATGGATGTGGTGTCGCCGCCGATGATTAGCGGGCGATAGCCGGCGCCCGCCTCAGCGAGAGCGGGCATGACCAGGTCGCGGTAAACGGGCAGCACGAATTCACGAAAGACCCGCGGGGACGCCGCCCCCGGCGAGGCCTTGGAATCGAAGAGGATGACCCCGGCCCCGCCGGTCAGGAAAGCCCGGCCGTAGGCCGCGGTCACCCTCCCGCAGAAATCGAGCAGCCGCCTGACGAATGAAGGGTCGTCCGCCGTCGCCAGTAACAATTTTTCCGTCCCCATCAAGGCGCCGGCCAGCGAGAACGGTCCGGTCAGGGCTCCGCGGATGATCATGGCCGCCCCGAATTCCTTCTGAAGGCGACGGGCCGCCGCGAGAAAGAGCGGCATCCGCCCGTCCTCCTCAGGGTCGGGGATCCCGAGCTTGCCCAGGGCGCCGGAAGACCCGAGAAGGGGGCCGGTGACGGCGGGGACGTCGTTCGAATCATCGAAATAGCTCACTCGGCAGCCGAGCGCCTCGGCCTCGACATTGTACACGTCCACCCCGACGACCAGCATATCAGGGTCATAGACGTCGAGCTCCCGGAGCAGGGCCTCGTGGAGGAGGCCCCCGTCGCGGCAAACACGCGACGGCGTTCGGCCGATGAGGGCCGCCTTGTGTTCATAAACGGCGGGGACGAACGGGGGACGGTCCGGGACCCCGAGAGCATAGGTCCGTTCGACCCGCTCGCGTTTGGTCATGGGTGATCAGAAAAAGATTGTCGCGATCGTATAGACGCCGAACGCGGCCAGGGCCAGCCCCAGGTAAAACAGGATTTTCCGGAAGGTCCGGGGGCGGATTTTGAACTGCCGCTGGGACACGAACCGGACGAGCAGGAGATACCAGGCGAGCGAGCCCAGCCCGCAGGCCGCCGCAAAGGCAACGGGCGTCCAGCCGGTGTTGTGGACGAGGTCGTGGCCGGTCATGGTCCCCGCCACGGCGAACCAGAAGATGTACAGAGAAGGATTGGTCACGTAGAGGAGGATGACGCCCAGGATGGGCCGGTGCGGCGCGGACGGGACCTTATCGCCATCCTGGGGAAGGGTGAAGGTCTTCGAGTCCCTCACGAGCTTGTAGCTGATGATGAGGACGACGACGCCAGCCACGGCCTTCATGATGGGCATGACCGACGGGCTGAGGCTGATCTTGATCAGGAAAAAACCCATCAGGGTGACGAGACAGTAGACGAGGTCAAGGACGGCCGTCGTGATCCCGGCGAGGATGCCGTGGAAATGGTCGCGCTTCAGGGTCTGGGAGACGACGAAGACGTTGACCGGCCCGAGAGGGATTGCGGCCACGAATCCGATCGCAAGGCCCAGGACGATGAACATGGTGTCCCCAGTTTATAGCAAAACCCTACGCTGGAGTCAACGTGCGGGTAGACGGGAATGGCGGGCGGGGATGTATCAGGCGGGCAGAGACATGAGGGGTTATCCGGCTCGACCGGGACGGCCCTCTTACATCTTGGCCGAGGCCGACGTCTGGTCGCCGGCCTCTTCTTCCTCGGACTCGACCTCGATGCCCAGGAGCTTGGCCGTTCCCTCGTAGACCATCTTCAGGGATTTCTTGGATTCCTGAAGCTCGGCCAGCCGCCTCCGGACCTTCTGGAGCTCCTTCTCGACTTCGTCGTCGAGGTTGTCGAGCTGCCGTCTGACCTCGTCCATCGTCCTCTTATAGAGTTCCTCTTGATCCTTGCTCAGACCCATAGCTGACTCCTTTTGTTGATATACACTTTTCTTAGTCATGGGACTCAATTCTGCCTGGACCGGTTCGCCTTGAATATGACGACGACAGGCTTCCAGACTTTAACGTTCACGCCGTCCTTTTTGGCCGGCTGGAACTTCCACTTCCTGACCGCGTCCGCGGCGGCTTTCTCGAGGCCCATGTCGTCCTTGAGCCCTTTGAGGATTCCGGTATTGATGACGCTCCCTGTTTCGTCGATCAGAGCGTTAACTGTGACCGAGCCTTCCTTGCCGAAGCGGCTGGCCTGGGCCGGATACAACGGATCGACGGACTTTTGGACCTTGGGCTGTTCATCGGCCGCGGCGAGGTCGACGAGATCCCCGGGATTGGCCCTTGCGGCCGCGGCCGGCTGGCCCGCGGCGTCGTCGCCGGTTCCGGTCGAGCCCTGGGGCGGTGCAGCCTCCGTCCTGACGGGCGGCTGGCCCTGCACCTGGCCGGCCAGTGATTCGGCGGACTTTGCGTCGCCGGTTTTGGTTTCGGGCGCTTTGGCATCGGCCTGTTTTGCGTCCACGGGCTTCGCGCCGGGTTTGTCGCCGGCGGCCCCGGGGATTGCCAGGCGGGAAATATCCAAGCTCCGAGACGGAACGATGGCGTCTTCAGCCGTAGGCAGGGGGTCGGCCGGATGATTCTGGACGGCCTGCGCGCCGGTCTTGGCTTTGGGGTTCACGGCCTTGAGCTTTTCTTCGGAGAGAGAAGGCAGCGACGCGTCCGGGGTGTTGTCGGAAGCGGCCGACGGGATTACCCGCGCCGGATTCTTCGGCATATTGCCGGCCGGGTTGCTGACGGGTTTGGGCCTGAGAATGAAGTAGCCCACCACGGCCACGATGACGAGCCCGGCGCCGACGGCGATGAACGGCGCGGGAGATTTTTTCTTTTCAACCTCGTAGATGTCCTTGAACATCCGGGCCTCGGCCGCCGTGCGCGATTCGTGGGCCAGCGGAGATTCTTTCGGGGCGGCCTCTTCCTCCGGCACATTCGGCTCGGGCTTCGGTTGCGCTTTTGGCTTGGGCGGTGCGGGGGCCGGCTGGACGGGCTGGGACATGGCCTTCGGACGGGACTGAGGCTGGGCCTGCGGGGACTTCGGCTTTTCAGCGACGGCCGCGGGCAGGGGGGGTGGAGTGGCCGCTTTCGGCTTTTCCTCCGGCGCGGCCGGCGGGACCGACGTCCCGAACGGCCTGGGTTTTTGATGAGCGGGGGCCGGCGCCGGGGCAACCGCTTTCGGCTTGTCCGGCGGCGGCTGGGGAGCCGGGACAGGATGCGGCACGGCTCTGGCCGTCTTCTTCTTTTCGGATTCGAGCCCGAAATCGGACAGCGTGGTCTTCAGGAGCTTATCGATGTCCTCCGCCTGCTGGTCTTTCTCCGTATGATCGTGCGGCCTCTCGTCGAGTCCGTTCGACACGCTATGGCCGGGCCTCCCGCCTTTCAGCGGTTCGGGCCGGCGGGAGTCGTCTTTTGTGGGTGCGATGTTGAGCAGGCTTTCGAGCTGGAGATCGTCGCCCAGGACGAACTTGCCGTCCTGCCCGCGTTTGACCTTGGGGATCATGGTCGACGCGGGCCTGATATCATGGCCAGGCTCCGGCCGGCGATACTCTTCCTTGGCCGGCCTGACGTTGAGGACGCTTTCGAGGCTCAGGCCCTCTTCCATGGCCGGCCTGTGGCCCGGAGCGGGTCTCGTCCGGGGCGAGTCTTCTCGCGCGGGCCTGACCTCGGGCTGAGGTTCGACGCGGCGCGGCTCTTCCTTGAGGGGCTTGACCACGGGCACCGGCCCGGGGCCTTCAACCGGTTCCCCGTTTCCCGGCTTGACCTCGGGACCGGGCTTGATGTCGGGCACCGTCAGGACCGCGTGGATCGACGCGACGAACTTGAGCATGTCGAGGGGTTTTTCGAAATACTCGGACGCCCCGTACGTCCGGAGGGCCTCCGTCCTGTAGACGCGGTCTTTATAAACGCCGGTCATGATGAACACGGGCACCTTCCGGACCGGGTCCTTGGTGATCCGGTCACAGAGCTCGAACCCATGGATCTTGGACAGCATGGCCTCCATGAGCACGAGGTCCGGCTTTTCGCTCTGGAATTTCTCCCAACCGGCCTGGCCGTCGCCCGCCACCGTCACGTCGAACCCCTCCTGGATCAGGGTCTTGCGCAGGGCGGCCAGGGAGGCCTGGTCATAATCGATGACAAGAATCTTCTTCATGCCCATTTCTCGGGTCTCTCAGGCTCCAATTGTTCCTTTCGCTACCTATTTTTCATCACCCCCAGGACCGGTCAATCACCCCTTGGGGTGATTTCGTGGAGGATATTCCCCCCCGGGGTGCGAGGAGGGCTCATCATCCGCTTTTCGTGGCTTGATCGGTCCCCTTCTTTTTGTATAAAATGGGTTCCGATCCCGTTCGCTGGATTCTACGGACGCCAGTCTGTGGAGCTTCAGCCGACGTGAAGGGAGGGCATGACACATGACCGTATCGGACAGGAAAGGTTTCGGCTGGATCCCGGATTTCCCCGACTTCCGGGACTATTCCGAAAACACGAAAGAGGTCAGGGAAATCCTCGGACAGGCGGGCTCACCGGCGACGGGCACGCCACGCGCCTCGCGGAAAGATCGCGCCGGCTCACCGGCCGCGGTGGACCTCAGGGAATGGGCTTCGGAGGTCGAGGACCAAGGGTCGCTCGGGTCGTGCACCGCCCAGGCCGGCGCCGGGGTCATCGAGTATTACGAGAGAAAATCGTTCGGACGGCACATCGACGCTTCGCGCCTGTTCCTTTATAAGGTCACCCGCAATTTGATGAAGATGAAGGGCGACACCGGCGCCTATCTGAGACTGACCATAGGGGCCATGGTCCTCTTCGGGGTCCCTCCCGAGCAGTATTGGCCCTACACGGACGATGAGGGAGAGTTCGACAAGGAGCCGCCGGCCTTTTGTTACGCGTTCGCGCAGAGCTACAGGACCGTCAAATACTATCGCCACGACATGCCCGGGAGCGCACGGCCCCAGGTCCTGGAGCGCCTCAAAACCTACCTGGCGGCCGGGCACCCGGCCATGTTCGGGTTCACTGTGTATAGCTCGATCGAGCAGGCCGCGGCTACGGGTCGGATCCCCTATCCCTCCGCCCGCGAGAAGATTGAAGGCGGCCATGCCGTGGTCGCTCTGGGTTACGACGACAAAATGACCATCCAGAACGAGGCCGGCGGCCGGCCGACCAAGGGCGCTTTGCTCATCCGAAACTCCTGGGGGTCCGGTTGGGGGGAGAAAGGCTACGGGTGGCTGCCCTACGAATACGTCCTCCGCGGACTGGCCGAGGATTTCTGGTCGGTCCTCAAGAAGGAATGGCTAGATACGGGCGCCTTCAAGATCTAAATCATTATCTAGGGAGGTTATCATCATGATGAAACGTTTGTGCGCAATCATCTCTATTTTCCTAGCCCTGGCCGCGGGTGGCATCCTGGCGCAGGAGAAGGCCGCGGCCCAGGAGACCTCGAGTTCCGTGCCCGAGCTCGAAGCCTTTCATGAAATCATCTATCCGATCTGGCACACGGCATACCCCGAGAAGGACATCGCCGCCCTGAAGGGCTATGTCCCCCGGATCAACGAGCTGGCGGCGAAGATCTACGCGGCCAAGCTTCCGGGTATCCTCCGGGAAAAGGAAGCCGCGTGGACGGCGGGTGTGGACAAACTCAAGCAGGCCGTCGACGCCTATAACACGGCGGCCAAGGGAGCCGATGGCCAGGCCCTGCTCAATGCCGCCGAGGCTCTCCACATGAGGTACGAGACGCTCGTGAGGGCCATCCGGCCGGTCCTCCCCGAAATGGACGCCTTCCATAAGGAACTGTACGTGGTTTATCACCGGTACCTGCCGGACAAAAAATGGGACGACGTCCGGAAGGCCGCCCCCGCGATGAAGGCCCTGGCCGACGCCGTGGCCAAGGTCCAGCTCCCGAAGCGGCTCGAGGCCAAGACCGGGATGTTCAAGACTGCCGCGGCGAGTCTCGTCGAGGCGACCGCCGCGCTCGAAGGCCTCGCCAAGAGCGGCGACGCCGCCGCGCTGGAGCAAGCCGTCGTCAAGGTCCACGCGAAATACCAGGCCCTGGAAAAGGTCTTCGAATAAGCGGGCGGGAACCCCGCGTCTACGCTTCCTTAGGGCAGGGGGTGTGCTCTTCGATGAGCGCCTGAAGGATCTCGAGTTCGTCGGAGTCGAACCAGATCTTTGAGCACGACAGACACTTATCCACCGGCACGAAATACTGATAATTGTAGGGTCGGGGCGCCATCCTGTAGCCGCAGGCCGGGCAGGGGACCTCTCCGGTCACCGAGGCGTTGATCTTCCGCCTCTTCGCGGGATCGGCGAGGACGTTCTCTTCGAACGCCCGGGCCTTGGCGGCGAGGTCGCCGGAGAATGCGACCTCACGGCGGGCGATGATCCTCTCGACTCCGGCCGCGTCCACGAGTTTCCCCGTGCATCGCCGGCAAATCCGGATGGCGACGCCTTCATAATACGCTTCGGCGAGGGGAAGCCGGCAACGCGGGCAGAGATTCTGGCGCCCGGGGACAAGCGGCTTTTTCCTGGCCAGATTCCTGAGGGCGACCCGCACCTGGGGGAATTCCCGGGCTCCGGCTTCGATTCCTTCCTGCGTGTTCTTGACGAGCATCGACGCCGAAAACCTCGGGAGGCAGACGAGCTCGCCCATGGTCAAGGGGCCTTCCCATCTTCCGGCCTGTCCGGTTGCGAGGAGCCAGATGCGGGCTTCGTCGGGGGGGAGGAATGAGGCCTCGGGGGAGGGGGGCCCGCCCGCCGCCCCTGCGCTTGCCGCGGCGGGCGCAGGCCCGTCCGGAGATATCAATTCCCCGCACCCCGGGAAGAGCTCGAGTTGGCCTTTCTTGATTTCCTCAAAGGAATGGATGACCCCGCGGGCCTGCTCCCGGAGGTTCACGCTTTGGCGAACCTCGCCGATGACCTCGGCCGGGGTTCTGTGCGCCATGGCCGCCAGGATCCCCAGCCGTTTCATGAACGGCGGGTGGGAGTTAAAAATCCTCCCGGCCAGCGTATCCGGCACATCCTTCGCGCCGGGAGGGACGATGAAGAGGGGTGTATACGTGAGGGAAAAATCCCCGATGAACGAGTTCTTCACCTGGGCCTTGTAGATGGCCCGGGCCAGGGACTCCGGCGCCCGGCAGAGCTCGACGGCGGCCGCGTCGGCCAGGAGCTCCCGTTCGCGGCTCACCAGCATGCTCAGGAGATGCATGGCGAGCGCGGAGAGGTCGAGCGCGAAATAAAAGAGGAAGGGCGCCCTTCTCGCTTGGACGCGCCCGCTCCGCTCGGCCCCGGGTCCCGCGAAATCCTCCCGCTCCGGTTCCAGGGCTTCCTGAAGCCTTTCGAAGACGTTGGCCAGGGAACAGACAAGGGTCAGGTAGAAGGCGTCGCCCCGGGCGATGTGCGCGAGCTCATGGGCGGCCACGGCTTCGAGCTCGTCGCGCGTCCCGTCGGCCAGGAGGCCCTCCGTGACGGCGACGGCGGGGGTGCCGTCGCCTTCGATCAGGGCCAGGGAATTGATGGCGAACGAGGGCAGCACATACCCGTTGACGCGGGGGAGGCCGGCGGCGATGCGGATCCCGTCGAGCGTGTCGAGGAATTGCTTATGATAACGGTCGGCGGGATCGGGGATCGCAGCCTGAAGCCGCTTGAGGATGTATCGGGGTCCGTTGCGCTTGGCGTCCAGAAAATGAAGGACGGCCACGACCGTCGCGGCGGCCAGGTCGAAAATCATAAAGCGGACCCAGAAATGCGGCGTCCCGAACGTCCCCCGCGCTAAAAGGAGGCCGAAGCTCAGGACGAGGGCCAGGGCGATGGCTCCGAGCGCGACGACGTAGAAGGCGATGACGGCGAAAAAGAGGGAGAGGCTCTTGGCCCGCTGGCTTTTCTGGACTTCGTAAAAATCCTTGGGGACCGCGGCCATGGCGTTTCCGGCATCATACTGAAAAACTTCCGCCCCGGCAAGGTTTTTCGCCGACAGACAACTCGAAAACGAGGACCTAAGAAATCCCCTATAGTTTTATTGGGGTCGGACCAAACCAACTCATTGATAGACAGCTCGTTACCCCAAAAGGCCTGGCGCTTTTTGGCCTTAAGTCCGTGTTTTCAGGGCTCAAAACGAGGACTTAAGAGAGACCTGTTGTCGGGATTCGTCCTGTGGTATAGTTCCGTACTTATCATGGGTGTCCCGAAAAAACACATGATTCCGGGGAGGAAAAAAATGAGAAAAGCGTCTTGGGTCGTCCTGTGTCTGATCCTCGTTCTTTGCTGGTCCGGTCCCGTTTGGGCCGTGAACACGAAGGACACGAAATTCCTGACCCAGCCCGCGGTCAGCGCCAACATGGTCGCTTTTGTCTACGCCAACGATCTCTGGACGGCCGACCTCGACGGTAAGAACGTCCGGCGCCTGACCTCGGACGTCGGCGTCGAATCGAGCCCGGCCTTTTCGCCGGATGGGTCCCTGATCGCCTTCAGCGCCCAATACGACGGGAACACCGACGTCTATGTCGTCCCCGCGGCCGGAGGCATCCCGAAGCGCTTGACGTGGCATCCGACGGTCGACATCGTCCAGGGCTTCACGCCCGACGGCCAGTCGGTCATCTTCGTCACGCTACGGGATCAGCCCGTTCGTTCCTATGCCAGCCTCTACGCGGTCCCCGTTTCGGGAGGCATCCCGACCAAGCTCACGATCCCTTATGCCTACCGGGCGGTTTACTCGCCCGATGGGAAATACATCGCCTATAACCCGTTCAGTGACGCCTTTCTCCAATGGAAGAATTATCGCGGCGGCACGCATTCGCGCGTCTGGATCTTCAACACGGCCGACCTGTCCATCGACAAGGTCCCCCAGCCGCCCGGCCGGTCGAACGACGCCGGGCCGATGTGGGTGGAATCGAAAGTCTACTTCCGGTCCGACCGCAACGGCGAGTTCAACCTCTTTTCCTATGACCGGGCGACCAAGGACATCAAACAGTTGACGTTCTATAAGGATTACCCGGTCCTGAACGCCTCGGCCGGCGCGGGGCGGATTATCTTCGAGCAGGCTGGCGCCCTCCATCTCTACGACGTCGCCAAAAATCAGGAACGCCGGCTCTCGATCGGCGTGGCCACCGACCTCCCCGAGCTCCGTGAGCGGTACGCCAAAGGCTGGCAGTGGATCCGAGGCGGGGCGGTCTCGCCGACGGGCGCCCGCGCCGTGTTTGAATTCCGCGGCGACATCGTCACAGTCCCGGGCGAGAAAGGCGACCCCCGGGATATCACAAACTCGCCCGGCGTCAACGAGCGCTCTCCGGTCTGGTCGCCCGACGGGGCCTCCATCGCCTATTTCTCCGACGAATCCGGTGAGTACGAGCTCCACGTCCGGAATCAGGAGGGCAAAGGCGACGTGAAGAAATTCAAGCTCAACGGGGCCGGCTACTACGGCTCGCCCTCCTTTTCGCCCGACAGCGGGAAGATCGCCTATGCCGATAACAGCCTGACCCTCTTTTGGATCGACCTCAAGACCGGTGTTCATAAAAAGATCGGGGCGGAATACATGTATCAGCCGGGAGGACAGGCCGACATGTCCGCCTCCTGGAGCCCGGATTCCAAGTGGGTCAGCTACACCCTGAGCACGCCGACCTTCTTCCGCCGGGTCTTCGTCTATTCGCTCGAGCAGGATAAGTCGTTCCCCGTCACCGACGGGCTGAGCGACGTATCAGAGCCCGTCTTCGACCCGAGCGGGAAGTACCTTTATTTCTTTGCTTCGACCGACGCCGGACCCTCCCGGCAATGGTTCGACCAATCAAACGCCGACATCCGGGAGACGAGCGCCCTCTATCTGGCCGTCCTTCGGAAAGACGTAACCAACCCGCTGGCCAAGGAGAGCGATGAAGAGAAGCCCGCCCCGGCCAAGGATGAGAAGGCCCCCGGCGCGAAGGACGCCGGCAAGCCGTCCGATAAGGGAACGGCCGTGGTCAAGCCCGGGGAAAAAACCGAACCCGCGGCCAAGCCCGCCGCGGCGGCCGATGCGTTCCGCATCGACTTCGACGGCCTTGACCACAGAATCGTGACCGTTCCCATCCCGGCCGGGATCTACGGCGGCCTCCAGATCGGAGATACAGGAAAAATCTACTACCTGGCCGTCGACCTGCCCGCGAACCTGGAGTCGCTGGCCAATCTCGGCAGTGTCGCAGGGGCCGTCCATGTGTATGATCTGGCGACACGCAAGGACGAGGTCCTGGCTCCGGGCGTCAATGGATTCGTCCTGACCGCGGACAAGAAAAAGATGCTCGTGTTTTCCCAGAATTCGGTCGCCATCGTGCCTTCGGCCGGCAAGCCTCAGCCCGGCCAGGGACGCCTCAATGTGGAAGCCATCGAGGTGCGCGTCAACCCCGAGGCGGAATGGTGGCAGATGTTCGATGAGGCCTGGAGGGTCAATCGGGATTATTTCTATGATCCCGGCATGCACGGCGCCAACTGGACGGCCGTAAAAGCGAAATACGCGGGCTTTCTCCCCGACGTCCCGTGCCGGGCCGACCTCAATCGGCTCATCCAGTGGATGTGCTCGGAGCTCGCGGTCGGCCACCATCGCGTGATGGGGGGCGATTTCCCGAACCAACCCAAGCGCGTGCCGGGCGGCCTCCTGGGCGCCGATTATGCCGTCGAAAACGGCCGCTACCGGATCGTCAAGGTCTACGGCGGCCTGAACTGGAATCCCGAGCTCCGGTCGCCGCTGACCGAGCCGGGCGTCGATGTGAAAGCCGGCGAATACCTGCTCGCCGTGAATGGGCGGGACCTCCGGGCGCCCGAGAGCGTCTATGCCCGGTTCGAGAACACGGCCGGCAAGATCGTCGAGATCATGGTCGGCCCCAACGCGGACGGAAGCGGGTCCCGGACAGTCCAGGTCGTTCCGGTCGCCGACGAAGGAGGCCTCAGGAACCGCGACTGGGTCGAGGGCAACCTCAAAAAAGTCCAAGCGGCGACGGGCGGCCGCGTGGCCTACGTCTACGTGCCCAATACGACCACCCAAGGCTATGTTTATTTCAAGCGGTATTTCTTCCCCCAGGCCGATAAGGACGCGATCATCGTCGACGAGCGCTTCAACGGCGGGGGATCCGTGGCCGATTACTATATCGACTGGCTGCAGAAGCCGGTCATCGCCTACTGGGCCATGCGCTACGGGGCCGACCTCAAGACGCCGAGCGCCTCGATCCAGGGCCCCAAGGTGATGCTGATCAACGAAAGCGCGGGATCCGGCGGCGACCTCCTGCCCTGGATGTGGCGTAAATTCGGTCTCGGCAAGCTCGTCGGGACGCGGACCTGGGGCGGCCTGGTCGGCATCCTCGGATTTCCCGTCCTGATGGACGGTGGGATGGTCACGGCGCCCAACCTGGCCATCTGGACCGAGGACGGCTTCGTGGTCGAGAACGAGGGCGTCCCCCCGGACATCGAGGTCGAGCAGACGCCGAAGGACGTCATCGCCGGGCACGACCCGCAGCTCGAGCGGGCGATTCAGGTCGTCATGGACGAGCTGGCCAAGAACCCGCCCAAAAAGCCGAAGAGGCCCGCGTTTCCGATACGAGTGAGATAAAAAGAGGAGGAGGGTCATGAACAAACGGATAGGCCTGTTTCTCGCGGCGTTCTCCGTCGCGATCGCATTCTTCGCCGGCCCCGCCGCGGCGCGCCTTTCGGCCCAATCCCAGGAGAAGCTGACGGTCGAACCCGACCCGTCCTACTCGGAGAGCGCCATCGCGAGCCGCCGCCATCCCGAGGTCGACACCGATGTCTTTCTCTATATCAACCACTGGCGAAATTCGATTCCGTACGAGGGCCTCGGCGGCTTTGTCCTGCGCGACATCCTCACGCCCGGCGATCCCGCCAAGCCCGCGAAAAAGGGCGCGGTCCTGAAGTACATCAAGGCCTATGCCCGCGGCCTGCTCCAGCCTCGCCATAACACGGTTCCGTTCAAAACGGACAAGGAGCAGGTCTTTTTCTATGTCACAGACGGGACCGGCCGCGTCGAAGCCGGCGGCAAGAAAGCCGTCTTGGATGAAGGGACCGCCGTCTTTGTCCCGGCCGGGGTTTCCTACCGGTTCCTCAATCCGTCCGACCGTCCGCTGGAGATGATCGTCGTCGTCGAGGAGACGGGGCCCGGTTTCGAACCGAACAAGGAGATTTCGGTCGGCAGCTATCACGACTCCGTGCCGTCGACGGGTACCCATTGGGCCCATATCGGCCATGGCCTCGCCTACGACGTGCCGCCGAAGTTCTACAATCCCATGGGCTTCACGACCGTCTCCATCGACAGCTTCGACATGGCCCAGCCCCACTGCCACGGCCCCGGGACCGAAGAGATCTGGTGCCAGGTCAAAGGCAAGAGCCTGCTCATGTTCGGCAACCGCCTGCTCACCCAGGAACCGGGCGAGGCCTTCCTCGTTCCCCCGAACAACAAGGTCCCGCACAGCTCCATCAATCCGACGGCCGAGCAGATGCTATGGCTCTATATGGGAAACCGCCACGACCAGGCCAAGAAGTAGGACGGCGAGGACGAGATGATCCATCGAAAAAATAGACGGCCATTCATTTCGGCCGCCGCTGTCGTGATCGCCGCCGGCTTGGCTCTCTCATTCGCCGGATGCCGTGGCCGGGCGGCCTGGGAAGCGAAAAACGACCGGCTCATTAAGGAACACGCCCTCCAGGGCCGCGTCCGGCACGATATTCTCAAGGCCGGCCTTGCGCCTAACCTCGAGGCCGGCGCCGTCATGGAGTTCGAGAAGCTCGCCGAAACCGCGATCGCCCCGGGCGTTGCGGCCCGTTTCTACTGGGGGAGAGGCGTTCTCATGTCCTGGCTCCGCATGGATCCGGGGGCTGAGGTGCCGCGGGAGACTCTTCCCGCCGAGCGGATCATGGTCGTCCTCAGGGGATCCGTCACGCAACTCGTCGTCGGCGCCCCCGTGGTCATGATCGCCCGCGACCGGGAGCCCGCCGACGGCACGCACGGCGGGACACCGCGGAACGATTTCGTCTATCTCGAAAAGGGCGCGGAGAGCGGCCTCAAGGCGGGGCCCGAGGGCGCCTACGTCCTCGAGGTCTATTCGCCGCCACGCTTCGACTACCTGAAGAAAGCCGGCGTGGCCGGGCTTCCGTCGTCGCATCCGGCGCCATCATTTCCAGTCCCGCCGTCCGTCGAACCCAACAGCGTCTACGACCTCTATGACGTCCAGTTCACGGAGTTGAGCCCGGGGGCCAACTCACGGCTTGTTTCGGGCCGCGGCGCCCAGCTTTCCTTCATCAGCATGGACCCGGGTTCGGTTTTCGATCTCCACATCCATCCCGAAGAGCAGATCATGTCCGTCTTCCGGGGGTCGATCGCTGAGCGGATCCTCGATGGCTCGGTGACGATGAAAAAGGGCGACCTGCTGCTCCTGCCGGGGAACATGGTTCACGGCGGGACGAACGGGCCTGTCGGCTGCGACGGCCTCGACGTCTTCTGGCCGCCTCGTCCCGACTATGCCGCGAAAATGGACAAGCGGCTGGCCGCGTTCCACGCCATCATTCCGGAGGACGCCAGGATCGAGCTCGTCGCCGACGGGTCGAAAGCGGAGCCCCGCTTCACGTTCACCGAGGGGCCCAGCTGGCTCGGAGGCAAGCTTTATTTCTCGAGCATGGGCTTCGACCAGGCCTGGAACGGGGACATCAAGAAAAGCGCGGTCTTCGAGATGGGCCCCGATGGAGCGCCGCGCGCCGTCTCGGCCGGCCGGATGCTGACCAACGGCACCAAGCCGCTCGCGAACGGGAATCTGGCTGTCTGTGACATGTTCGGGCACCGGATCGTGGAAATGACGGTCCAAGGCAAGGTCGTGCGGACGATCGTCGAGCGGTATAACGGCAAGCCCCTCGACGGCCCGAACGACCTCGTTTATGACGCCCGGGGCGGGGTCTATTTCAGCGACCCGCAGTTCACGGCCGACAAGGTCAAGAACCAGCCGGGCAAATGCGTCTATTATCTGAGCCCGATAGGCAAGCTCACGCGGGTCATCGAGCCCGGAACCTACGGCATGCCGAACGGCCTCGTCCTCAGCCCCGACGGCAAAACTCTCTACGTCAACAATACGTTCGCCGACAAGGCCCATCCGACGGACAAGGACAACTTCCTCTGGGCCTACGATGTCCGGGAGGACGGCACGCTCGCTAACGAAAGAAAATTCGCGGAGCTCCGCCTGACCCCGGAAGTTCTCGACGCCCGGGAAAAAAGCACGAGCGCCGACGGGATGACGATCGACGAACTCGGCAACCTCTACGTGTGCACTTACGCCGGGCTCCAGATTTTCAACGGCAAAGGCGAGTTCGTCGGCATCGTCAATTTCCCCGTCTTCCCCGTGAACTGCTGTTTCGGCGGCCCGGACCGCGGGACGCTTTACGTCGTCGGGTATGACAAGGTCTACATGGTCCGGACCAAAATGAAAGGCCTGGAATACCCGCCCAAGATCCGATGATGAAAGGGGAGGGGACATGAGAACGCGACGCGAGGGCGGATTCAATCGCCGGGATTTCCTCAAGGGCGTGGGCCTGGGGGTCTTCGGGGCGGCAGCCCTCGGCCGTGATCTCGTCGCCGGGAGCGCGAACGGGACCGCGGGACTCGCGGGAAGCCCTCCGGCCGGGGGCCAGGCCGCGCCCGTCCCCCGATGCGGGCGTGGGCTCTACGCGGCGGTTGATGAGACGGCCACGGTCAGCCTGGTCAAGGGCAACGACCGGAGGGCGATCGTCCACCAGTCGCTCATGGCGATCGAGGACGACGTCTTCGCCGCGATCGGCAATAAGCAGGTGATGATCAAGCCGAACGTGTGCGTCGACAAAAAGCCCCTCGCGGTCACCCACGTCGACGCCGTGCGGGCCGTCCTCGACGTTCTGGCGCCCCGCCTGACGTCTCCCATCCTGATCGCTGAGTCGGGCGTTTTCAACACATTTGACGGCTATAAGAACAACGGCTACCTGCCGCTCGAGAAGGAGTACAACTGCAAGCTCGTGGACCTGAACGCGGGGGAGACGCGCTATCACTACGTCCTCAACAAGGACAACAAACCCCAGCCGGTCCGGCTCGTCGCGCCCTTTCTCGACCCAGGCCTGTTCATCATTTCGGTGGCCCGGATGAAGACGCACAGCGAAGTGGTCGTCACTCTGGCCCTGAAGAACCTGATCATGGCCGCGCCGGTCCAGGATTACAAGAAAAGCGACAAGGGGTTCATGCACCAGGGACCGTATACGCCCAACCAGATCCTCCATTTCAACCTGTTCCACATCGCCCAGAAGGTTTATCCGGACCTGGCCGTCATCGACGGCTTCGAGTCCATGGAAGGCGACGGCCCGGCTTGGGGGACGCTCTTCGATTCGCGGGTGGCCATCGCCAGCCTGGATGCGCTGGCCGCGGACGTCGTCGGCACCACAGTCATGGGATTCGACGCCCAGAAAATCCTGTACCTTTCGGCCATGACCAAAGCCGGCATGGGGCAAGGAGACATGGCGAAGATCCGGGTCCTCGGCACGCCCCTCGCCCAGTGCCTCTATAAATTCAAGCCCCACAGGCACGTCGCGGAAATCTACAAGCTCTGATTCTAATTCGGTGACATATAACTAATTACCGAATTAGAGAGGAATCGTCAAAAGAGTGACAGGCAGAGAGTTTTGGTATTTAGTTATGTGTCACCGAATTGTGACTGGATAATCACAGGCCGGAGAGGATGATGTCCAAGAGAAAGATATTCCTGGCGGCGTTCCTAGTGGCGGTGGCGCTCCTCGCGGGTTCCCTCATCGCCGGCCTCCGGTCCTGGACGGGGGTCTTCGCTATCGCGGGGCTCGCGGCCGCGGCCCTTTACGCCATGTCCCATGCCGCGCTGAAAAGCTTCGCCTTCACTCTCTGGGTCTTCGCCTTCGTCGCGGCCTCCATGTTCCACCCGGCGGCCTTCGGGACGTGGTTCGGGGCCGACCTGCGGATACTGATCGTCCCCCTCATTCAGGTCATCATGTTCGGCATGGGCACCACTCTGAGCGCCCGGGATTTCGGGCGCGTCCTGACCATGCCCTGGCCGATCCTGATCGGGGTCGTCCTCCAGTTCACGATCATGCCGCTCGTCGGGTGGGGGATCGCGACCGTTTTCGGGTTCGATGCCGAGGTGGCCGCCGGCATCATCCTGATCGGCTCGGTCTCAAGCGGTCTCGCCTCGAACGTCATGTCCTACCTGGCCGGGGGGAATGTGCCCCTTTCGGTCACGATCACATCCGTCACGACGCTCATCTCGCCGTTCGCCACGCCGCTTTGGATGAAGCTCCTGGCCGGCCGGCTCATCCCCGTCAACGTCGTCGAGATGATGATGTCCATCCTCAACATGATCATCGTCCCCGTGGTCGCGGGCCTCGTCGCGCACCGGATCCTTTACGGGGACGGCGGGGACAGGCCCGGCAAACGAGGGGCGGCGGGGCTGGCTGTCTTGGCCGCCGCTGCCCTGGCCTCCGGCGCCGGAGTGATACTTGTCAAGGCTTCAACGTTCGGCGTCTTTGCCCCGCTCAAGGGAGGTCTCGTGCTCGGCTTCTTCCTTGTCGGCTTCGCGGCCGCGGCCCGGTTGGCGGCGGCGGTCTGGCTCAAAACGCCATCGAATTGGATTGACCGCGCACTTCCTTCGGTCTCCATGTTCGGGATCTGCCTGATCATCGGGATCATCACGGCCCGTTCGCGCAATGAACTCCTTTCGGTCGGGATGGCCCTCTTCGCCGCCGCCATCCTCCATAACGGCCTCGGGTATTTCCTTGGCTACTGGGGGGCGAGGGCCGCCCGGCTGGATGAAAGCTCCTGCCGGACCGTGGCCTTCGAGGTCGGGATGCAAAACGGCGGCATGGCCTCGGGGATCGCGATGGAGGTCCTCAAGAGCTCGAGTGCCGCTTTGGCGCCGGCCATTTTCGGCCCGTGGATGAACATCTCCGGCTCGATCCTCGCCAACTGGTGGCGGCGCCACCCGGCCCAAGGGCCTGGAGGACTTAAGAAATAGGCTATTCAACGTAGAGAATTCCTTAAGTCCCTGTTTTGGGGCCCCAAAATGCATAGTTAAGCTCGTTTTGGCGCCCATTTTTTAGTCCAATTGTCGCGGCATCAGCGAGTTACCGTGGTCCGACCCCAATTCCGGTCCCAATTCCCAGTCAGCTCGCACAAAAGGGAACCTTTCCCTCGGGGAATCCGTATAGAGGGGCGAGAGATATGAGTGTGCGCCGCGAGATTCCGGCGGAATTCCGGCCCAATCACAGGCGGTCCCGCCTTCATATCCCGCGCGCAATCAAGGATGGAGAGATGAATTGTGATCTTTTCGCATAAGAAGACCCGGGCGCTCCTCATCGCCTCGCTCGCCCTGTTCTCGGTCTTCGGGGTTCTCCCCTCCGGCCGTTTAGCGGCTTACGCCGGCCTCGACACGGTCACGCTCACCAAGACCGACGCTCCGCCCGTCATCGACGGGAAGCTCGACGACCCGGCCTGGGCGACCGCCGTCAAGTTCGACGATTGGAAGACGTTCAATCCCGACATCGACAAAGACCCCAGTCAGAAGACCGTGGCTTACCTGACCTATGATGCGAACAACCTCTATTTCGCCGTCCGCTGCTTCGACACGGAACCGGGCAAGATCAAGGCCGCCATGAGCAAGCGCGACGGGATCGACGCGGACGACATCATCGGCTTCATCCTCGACACGTTCAACGACCAGCAGGCCGGCTTCACGTTCATGCTCAACGCCCAGGGCATCCAGGAGGACGGCATGATGAACGTCCAGGGGAACGTGGACAGCGGCTTCGACATGATCTGGTACAGCCGGGGCCAAATCGACGACCAGGGCTGGACGGTCGAGGCCCGGATCCCGCTCCAGAGCATCCGCTTCCCGAACAAGAAGGCACTGACCATGCGGGCCGTGTTCTTCCGGTTCTTCACCCGGACTTCGGAAAAGGCCACCTCGCCCCCGATCAATCCGAACAGTGGGAGCATCATGGGCCAATCCCGGCCGATCCAGGTCTCGGGGCTTCACTATAAAAGGGTCGTCGAGCTCCTCCCTGCCGCCACCTACCGGGTCGTCGAGGATGCCCAGGACGGCCGCCTGGTTAAGACCGACCAGACGAAACTCAAGGACGTCCTCGGCCTCACGGCCAAGATCGGCCTGACCTCCGACCTCGTTTTCGACGGCGCCTGGAACCCCGACTTCAGCCAGGTCGAGGCCGATGCCGGCCAGGTCGACATCAATCTCCGCTATGCCAACTATTATCAGGAAAAGCGGCCGTTCTTCCTCGAACGGCAGGACCTCTGGCAGTTCGGTGCCATGATGGAGGACTCCCCCTTGCAGTCGCTCGTCTACACGCGGACGATCATTGCCCCGGACTATGGATTCCGTCTGACGGGGAAGTTCACCCCCCGGGACACGATCGCCGCCATTTATGCCCGTGACCACCTCCCCGGCGATACCATCGACGAGCACCCCGATTTCACCATCGCCCGCTACCGGCATTCCCTGAAGGACGACGGCTATATCGGCGGATTCTATACCGGGCGCGAGGCCGGCCACTGGTTCAACCGCGTGGGCGGGCTCGACGGGCGCTTCCGGCTGAGCCAGGTCTCGGTCCTCTCGTTCCACGCCTTCGGCTCCATGACGCGCAAGCCGGACGAGGCAGGTCAGGACGTGGGTAGGGCTGACGGGCACGCCCTGTCCGTCCTCTACGAATATTCGACCCGGAAATGGATCCTCAACCTGGGGTACCAGGATGTCTCCAAGGATTTCCAGGTCGACACGGGTTTCCTGACCCGCACGGGCGTGCGGAGGATCGGCGACTTCGCCATGTACCAGATTTATCCGAAATCGAAACTCATCCAGAGAATCGAGCCCTTCTACTGGGGCTATCAACTCTACGACACGATCTACAACATGTGGGAGACGATGAACCTTTTCGTCCTGCGGTTTTACCTGCCCCGGAACACGCAGGTCCGTTTCGAGGGCATCCTGGCGAACGAAGTCTACGCCGCGCACAGGTTCGACCGCAGCGGCTTCGGGTTCCGGATTGAGACCCAGCTCTACAAACAGCTCTACCTCTACGGCAACATCCGGCAATGGGGGAAGATTTTCTATGATCCGGAAGCTCCATACCAGGGTGACGGGATATCGTCTCAAGGCGGCGTGCGATACCAGCCTATCGACAAGCTGGACCTTTCGCTCGACCTGACCTATTCGACGTTTAACAGGCGCTCGGACCGCGCGAACATCTACAGCTATACGATTCTCCGGGACAGAAACGTATTCCAGCTCAACAAGTACCTCTTCTTCCGCGGCATCGTCGAGTACAATCTCTATTACAAGCGGATGACCCTGGACGGGCTGGTTTCATTCACCTATATCCCGGGCACGGTCTTCTACGTCGGGTACGGGTCGGCGCTCGAGCGGACGGAATGGGACGGCTCCGCTTACGTGCCGAGCGACCGATTCCACGAGATGCGGCGCGGATTCTTCTTCAAGGTCAGCTATCTCTGGCGGCTGTAACACGGAAAAAGGGTCCGTTGAAACCTTTCGCCCGGTCCGGACGTATGAAGAAGTGAGATGAGAAATAGCCAGGAAATGAGGAACGGAAGACATCGTGCCAGCCGGCCGAACGCCGTTCGCGTCTCGTTGACCCCGGGAACGTCGGTGTTGGGCCTGATGGCCGCGGCCGTGGAGAAAAAAGTCCGGGCCGGGGCCGGACTGATCTCGTCGAGGGATTTCCTCTGGCCTGACTATCGGCTGACGCCCGCGCTCGTACACCCGAGCGGCGATGGCTCGGCCCACGTCCCGGGGCGCGGCCGGTCGTCGCGCCGCGGCTGACTCCCGCCGGTCCGGCCTGACTGCCACCCCGCGAAGCGGCGGATCCTATCCTGGATACCCCGAAAATACCTCTGCGCGCCGGCGCATCCTCTCTGTGCTTTAACAATAAGTTAACGACTTCTTGACAAGTCCTTGACAACTCCACCGCCTTAAATGAATATCATTATCAGCGAAAGGCGGTCGCGGGTTGGAAACCTGCGGAATTTCCTTTTCAGGGTGGTCTGCAATCCGCCGGCTGTCCGAGATCCTGTGCTCAGAAGGAGGGAACCATGAAGAAAAGACTCTCGGCGCCATATCATATCGGGCCGGCCGCTCTCGTCTTGGCCCTGGGTCTGTGCGTCTCCTGCATTCCCCTTTATTATAAGGAATCGATCCAGGCGTCGGGACTTTCCAGCCGGACCATGGAAATCGTGGCCCTGCAGACGAAATCAGGTGAGAAGCTAACCTTCTCCACAAGCTGGCCGTCTCTCGTCCTGGGCGACAGGATCCTCATCAGCAACCCGAAATCGAGAATGTCGGTCGACCTTCCGCTAGAGAAGGTCAAGAGCGTGACCGAGGAACGGAAAGATGCTGAAGGAAGGCAAATCGCCGTTGTGGAATCCACGGACGGGTGGGTCTATCGGGGGATTATCAAGAGAGAGGGTACCTCCGTTTTCGTCGACGGCCGCGGATATCAAAGGGTCATTCCTCTGAGCGACGTCGATCTGGTCTGGGTCCGCAAATTCAATTGGCCCGCCTCGATGGGCGTCACCTTTCTCGCGGAAGTCGCCGTATCCGTCGGTTTGCTTGCGCTGTTCCCGCCGCGTTCATGCCCGATGGTCTATTCGTTCAACGGGGAGGAATACGTCCGCGACGCCGAACCCTACGGCGGGGCCATCTGCCGCGGACTCGAGCGGGTGGAGTGGATCGGCCTGGACAATCTCAAGCCCGAGGGCGGCCGCTATAGACTCCAGCTGGCCAACGACCTCGACGAGACCGACCGCACGGACGAACTCAAACTCGTCGTCGTCGACCATGCTCCGGGGCTCACCGTCGTCCCCGACACCACGGGCCGGATAAGGACGTTCAGCGTCCCCAAGCCGCCGCTCACGGCCGTCGACGCGAAGACCGGCCGGGACATTCTGCCGCTTGTTTCGGAGCGGGACCAGCGTTTCTGGCTCAGCCGGATGGAGGGGAAGAACCCCCGCCGTAACGGCGACCTCAAGGACGATCTCGTCCTCGAATTCGCCAAGCCGCCGGGCGCGCCCACAGCCAAGTTGCTCGCGAACGTCTGGAACACGGCTTGGGGAGTGGGCGCGGCCGAGCTGCTCCTCCAGGCCCGGGGCCGGACGCTTCCGTCCTGGCTGGCCGAGATCGACGCCCGCGGCCCGGCATATTGGTCGATCATGACTTGGTTCGTCCGCGAGGAGATGTTCAACCTCCAGGTCCGGGTCGAGACTCCGTCGGGATGGACAACGAAAGCCCTCCTCCAAGGGAGCGGCGCCGCCATGGCTAAGGACAAGGCCTACGAGCTCGACCTTCGGGACGTGCCAGGCGACCGCGTGCGGATCGCGCTGACCCCGGCCTCGGGTTTCTGGATGATCGATTACCTGGCCCTGGATTTTTCCGAGGACGCGCCGGTGCGGGTCACGGAGCTCGCCCCGATTTCGGCCGTCGACCGGAGCGGCCGCAGCGTCAGCGCGGAGCTGGCCTCCGCCGACGGCAATTACCAGGTCCTGACAGCCAAGGGGGACCGGGCCGAGATCGTGTTCGTGGCGCCTTCCCAGGATCCATCCTTGGCGCGGGCGGTGTTCGTCAAGGCCCGAGGATACTATGACGTCCCGATCGAAACGCTCTCGGAGCCGAATATCGATGTCGTGCGCACGTTCGACGTCCCGGGCGAGAGCCTGCGCTACGTCCTCATGCATCACCCCGCCATCGCGGCCGGCGGGCCGGCGTCCGCGTCCAGAAAAAACGGCTCCGTCGCCGGCGCGGGAGCCGCGGACAGGAACGAGATCCCGAAGAAGCGTTAAGCCGTGAGAACATCAGACTTCACGCCCGGGCTTCCTATCGAGCCCCTCGCGCTTTCGGCCCGCAATGTGCCGCACGTCACGATTGAGACCAACCGGACGTGCAACATGCGCTGCCGCCTCTGCTACAACCTCGACCGGGAGTATGTGAAATCCGTCGACGATGTCAAAATGGACCTGGAGACCGCCCTGAGCCTGAGATGCCTGGCCGCCGTGACCCTCCTCGGCGGCGAACCGACGCTCTATCCGGGCCTCCCGGAGGTCATCAGCTACGTTAAGAGCCGGGGGCTGTTCTGCGCGCTTCTGACCAACGGCCTCAGGTTTCTCGACGGGGACGGGCCCGAAATCCTCGACCGAATCAAGCAGGCCGGGGTCGACCGCGTCTATATCCACGTCGATTCGGGGCAGGCCCATGTCCATGCGGATATCGAAGCGGCCAGGGAAAGAATGTCGTGCCTGCTCGAGGCGGCCCTGGTGCCCTTCGCCCTTTCGGTCACGCTATACGGCGGGGACGATGACGAGCTGGCGGCGATTATCCGGCGGTACTCCCGGTTCAGTTATTTCGAAGGGGTGCTGACGACGCTGCCCCACGATCCTTCCGGCCGGACGGCCCCTCATTCCGACCTGCGGGAGGTCTATGGGGGACTGAAGGCCGGCCTCGGACTCGAGCCGATATCCTTTATCCCGGCGGACGCCGACGACGGCGACGTTCGTTGGTTGATCTATTTCTACCTCATGAACGCGCGCACCGGCGAGGCGTTCCCGGTCTCGGCGAAAGTGCAGAGACTGGCCCAGAAGATCTTCCGGTGGGCGCCCGGTACTCAGTTCTTCGCCCAGACCCTGGGGCCGGCCTATCTTCGGGCGTCCCTCGTCCCGATCGTCCTGGCCGAACTTCTGTTCTCGCCGCGTCGAGCCGTGGCGCTCTACAGGCTCGTCCGCGGGAAAGACGCTGAGGACGCCGGGCCGCGGCCGAACGGCGGCGGATTTGCGGGGCTGGGCAACCTCCGGGCCCAGTTCATCACGATCCAGGCGCCGCCCAAGATCGATTTCGCGTCCGGGCGCGCTTCGATCTGCAGGCACTGCCCGGACGCGACCGTCCGGAACGGAAAGCTCGTGCCTGTCTGCATCGCTGACCTCGTCAGCCCCCTCAACCCCCTGATGCAGCCTAAGCTGGCCTGCCCAGACATGTGAATTCAGTTTCACGCCTCGGAGCGAACCCCGATTGGCTTCGCGGCCGGCATTTGATTTTCCCCACGTCTACTGATTTAATAGTATCGGAAGGGGTGTGATGACCGCGAAGCCCGGCCTACGGATGAGGATGGAGAAGGATTCGCTCGGCCAGAAAGCTGTCCCGGCCGGGGCCTACTACGGGATCCAGACGCAACGGGCCGTCGAGAACTTCCCGATCAGCGGCCTCCGCGCGCCCTCCGTCTTCATCGAGGCCATGGCCCGGATCAAAAGGGCCGCTGCGCGCGCCAACCGTCGGCTGGGCCTGCTCGACCGGAAACGGGCCGATGCCATCGTCGAGGCATGCGACGAGGTCCTGTCCGGGAAGCGCCACGACCAGTTCGTCGTCGACGTTTTCCAGATGGGCGCGGGGACGTCGTTCCACATGAATATGAACGAGGTTATTGCCAACCGGGCCGAAGAGCTTCTGGGCGGCCGCAAAGGGCGGTACCGGATCGTCCATCCGAACGATCACGTCAACATGGGGCAGAGCACCAACGACGTTTACCCCACGGCCATGCGGCTGGCGACGCTCGATCTGCTGGAAGCGCGGCTTCGCCCCGCCCTCGACGAGTTCGCGGCTGCCCTCGGGCGCAAGGCCCGGGAGTTCGACGGTGTTCTCAAGTCCGGCAGAACCCACCTCCAGGACGCCGTCCCCATCCGGCTCGGCCAAGAGTTCGCCGCCTACGCCGTCGCGGTCCGCAAATCAACCGCCGCGCTCGACCGGGCCGCGCGCTCGCTCCGCGAGCTCGGCATCGGCGGCAGCGCCGTCGGCACGGGGCTGAACACGGACCGCCGGTACGCGGGCCTCATGGTTAGGCTTCTGGCCGGCGACACGGGGCTTCCGCTCAAGGGCGCCGCCGATCTCCGCGAGGCCATGCAAAGCCTCCGCCCGTTCGCCGAGGTGTCGTCGTCGCTTCGGAACCTGGCCCTCGAATTGAATAGAATCGCCAACGACTTGCGGCTTCTCGCGTCGGGGCCGCGCACGGGGCTGGCCGAAATCTTGCTCCCCGCGTCGGCCCCCGGCTCGTCCATCATGCCGGGCAAGGTCAATCCGAGCCTCCTCGAGATGCTCAACCAGGTCTGTTACCAGGTGATGGGCTGCGACCTCGCGGTCGGCGCGGCCGTGCAGGCCGGACAACTCGAGCTCAACGTCATGATGCCGGTCGTGAATTTCAACGTGCTGTTCATGATCACGATCCTGGCCAACGGCCTCCGGGAAGTCCGGGCTAGGGCGATCGAAGGGATCACGGCGGATGCCGCCCGCTGCCGGATGTATGCCGAAGCCAGCCTGGGACTCGTGACCGCCGTCTCTCCCGTCATCGGATATGCCGCCGCCGCGGCCGCGGCCAGAGAGTCGCGCCGGACGGGAAGACCGGTCCCGGAGATCCTCCTGGAGCAGGGGATTCTGGACAAGGCGTCCCTCTCCCGGCTCTTAGACCCGGCCGCGATGACCAAGCCTGGGACGCCTGGGGGTCGTCGAGTTAGGGGTCGGGTTAGGGGTCGGGTTAGGGGTCGGACCAAATTAGGTTATTGTAAATAAATAAAATAACCGGAATTTGGCCACCGTTTTTGGCCTTAACTATTTGTTTTTGGGGTCGAAAAAGAGGACTTAAGCTATTCAGCCACAGAATATCCGACAAAAAGTATCCCTTATTGCTAGATTCCTTAACTCTTGTTTTTCGGCCTCCAAAACGCGGACTTAAGGCATAAAAAGGCCCCATTTAGTCGTTTATCTGTATTATTATAAATAAGTTAAGTTGGTCCGACCCCAAATCTGCTATAATGCGGGCATGGACAAGCGGGAGGCGGGGCAGACGACGGCCTCGGGTCATCTCCGGAAGATCCGCGAGCTTCTTGACCGAGCTATGCTCCGCGATAAAGAACAGGCCGTCCGTGCGCTGAGCGTGCTCCAAAGGCAACACGGGGGAGGCGCGCGGCCCGTGTCCGAGGGGCTCCTCCGCGACCTGGCCGCGCTCGAGGAACGGCTGGCGGCTTCGGCCGGCGAATGTCAGCGCCGGGCCCGCGCCCGGCCGCGAGTTTCGTATCCGCGCGAACTCCCCATCACCGCGCGCGCCGGCGAGATCATCGAGGCCATCCGCTCGCCCCGCAATCGGGTCGTCATCATCTCGGGGGAGACCGGCTGCGGCAAGAGCACCCAGATCCCTAAGATGTGCCTCGAGGCGGGGCGGGGGGTCGCCGGGCTCATCGGCTGCACTCAGCCGCGGCGCATCGCCGCCGTCACCATCGCCTACCGGATCGCCGAAGAGCTGGGTGAGGAGCTCGGCCGCTCCGTGGGCTACAAGATCCGCTTCCAGGACCGGACCTCCCGTGACGGCTACGTCAAGATCATGACCGACGGCATTCTGCTCGCCGAAACTCAGGGCGACCGCCGCCTCACGGACTATGACACGATCATCATCGACGAGGCCCACGAGCGCTCCCTCAACATCGATTTCCTCCTCGGCATCATGCGCCGGCTCCTCGACGACCGGCCCGAGCTCAAGCTGGTCATCACTTCGGCGACCCTGGATACGGAGAAGTTCTCGCAGGCCTTCCGGAACGCGCCCGTCATCGAGGTCAGCGGTCGGCTCTACCCCGTCGAGCTCGAGTACCGCCCGCCCGCGAAGGACACGGCCGAAGACAAGGACTACGTGGACCAGGCGGTCGAGGCCGTCGAATACATCCGGTGGGACAAGGCGGCCGGCGACATTCTCGTCTTCATGCCGACCGAACAGGACATCCTCGAGACGCGCCGCATCCTCGAGGGGCGTAAATTTCCGGATACGGCGGTCCTGCCGCTCTTCTCGCGCCTGCCGGCGGGGCAGCAGCGCATGGTCTACAGCGTGAGCCGGCCGAAAATCGTCATCGCCACGAACGTCGCCGAGACTTCGCTTACGATCCCCGGCATCCGCTACGTCGTGGACACGGGAGTCGCGCGGATCGCCCAGTACCAGCCGGGGACGCGCATCAACAGCCTGCCGATCAGCCCGATCTCGCGGGCTTCGGCGGACCAGCGCAAGGGGCGCTGCGGCCGCGTCCGGGAAGGGCTCTGCGTCCGGCTCTACTCGGAAACCGAATACGAATCGCGCGACGAATTCACGTCGCCGGAGATCCTGCGCTCGGACCTGGCCGAGGTCATCTTGAGGATGATCGACCTGGGGTTGGGTCATCCGCTCGAGTTCCCGTTCATCGACCGGCCCGCGGCCAAAACCGTGCGCGACGGCTACGAAACGCTCGTCGAGCTCGGCGCGATTTCCAGAAGGGGGACACAATACTCTGTCCCTGAATATGAGCGGTCGGGAAAAGCGGGACAGAGTATTGTGTCCCCCTTAAGGATAAATGCGCAAGGCCCCGATTGGGCGCTCACCGACAAGGGCCGGATCATGGCCCGGATGCCCCTGGACCCGCGCGTCTCCCGAATGCTCGTCGAGGCCGGCCGCGAGAATTGCCTCCCCGAGGTCGCCGTCCTGGCCGCCGCCCTGAGCATCCGCGACCCGCGCGAGCGGCCTCCCGAGCTCGCGTCCCAGGCCGATGCCGTGCACGCCGCCTTCCGTGACCCGAACAGCGATTTCCTGCTTCTCCTGAACATTTGGAACCGCTACCACGGCGATTTTGAAAAGCTCGGGACGGTCACCCAGAAGCGCAAGTTCTGCCACGATCATTTCCTCTCGTTCCCCAGGATGCGCGAGTGGGTCTACCTCTATGACGAGATCCGCTCTGTCCTCTCCGAACAGCACCAGACGCCGGGCAAAACCAAAGGGGAAGTCGGGCCCAAAAATCCGGAAACAAATATTGTGTCGCCGAAAAATAAATTGAAAGCGGAGGGCAAGGCGGCCGTCGTGCCCCACGCCGATATCTCGCCCGTCCTTTATGCCGCCATCCATCGCTCTATCCTGGCGGGATTCCTGTCAAATATCGCCGCTCTCAAAGAAAAGCGCATCTACACCGCGGCCAAGAACCGGGAGGTGACCCTCTGGCCGGGTTCCGTCCTCTTCAGCAAGGCGCCCGCCTGGATCGTGGCCACCGAGGTCGTCAAGACCTCGCGTCTGTTCGCCCGCCAGGCCGCGCGCATCGACCCCGCCTGGCTCGAGGACCTGGGCGGCTCCCTCTGCAAGCGCTCCTATTACGACGCCGCCTGGGACCGCGGCCGTGGCGAGGTCGCGGCCAAGGAGCGGGTCACCCTGTTCGGCCTGGAGATCCTTCGCGACCGGCGCGTTTCCTACGGCCGGATCAACCCGGCCGAGGCGCATGAGATCTTCGTCATGTCCGGGTTGGTTGAAGGAGAGGTGGACGGTCCGCCCGCCTTCCTCCCGCACAACCTCGGCCTCCAGCACAAGGTCGAGGCCATGGAGGAAAAGCTCCGCCGCCGCGACATCATGATTCCCGAGGCCGAAATCGCCAAGCTCTATTCGGCCCGCCTGCCCGGAATTTGCGACATCCGGTCGCTTCTCAAGCTCATCAAGGACCGGGGCGGCGACGATTTCCTGCGCTTCACCGAAGACGACCTCATCCTCAGGCGCCCCGACGCCGATACGGTGTCCGCGTTCCCCGACACAGTCGAGGTCGCCGGCCGCCCTTTCAGGGCTGTCTATAAGTTCGCCCCGGGCGAGGACGACGACGGCGTGACCCTGAAGGTCCCGGCCTCGATCCTCTCCGCCATTCCCGACGGCCGGCTCGAATGGGGAGTCCCGGGGCAGTACAAGGACAAGATCGCCGCCCTGATCAAGGGCCTCCCCAAACGGTACAGGAAGCTCCTTGTCCCGGTGGGGGAGAAGGCTGAGACGATCGCCGCCGAGATGCCGCAGGCGCCGGAGGAGGCGCCGCTCGCGAAGGCCGTGGCGGAGTTCGTCAGGCGCCGGTTCGGGGCGGACATCCCGGCCCGCGAATGGGCCCTGGCCGAAGTCCCGAAATACCTGAGAATGCGCCTGGCCGTGACCGACCCCGCGACCGGCCGCGTCATTGACACCGGCCGCGACGTCGAGCTCCTGCGGAAAAAGATCGGCGCGGCGGACGAGGCCCCGTCGAAGGTCGAATCGCCCGCCTGGCAGGAGGCCCGCCGGAAATGGGAAAAGGCGGGATTGACGTCGTGGGTCTTCGGCGATTTGCCGGCCAAGATCGTTGTCGGGACATCCCTCACGGCCTATCCCGCGCTCGCGGTCGAGGGCGGCCAGGCTTCGGTTGAAATCCGCCTTTTTCCGGCGCGGGCCGAGGCCGAGGCGTCTCACCGACTCGGCGTCCGTTGGCTCCTCATGCTGAAATTCGCCAAAGACCTGGGCTTCGTCAGGCGGTATCACAAGATTCCGGCCGAATATGAGCGTGCGGCGGTGGCCTTCGGAGGCCGCGACGCCGTGGAGCGGGCCATCGAGAGCGCCCTGGCCCGCGAGGTCTTCGAGCGGGACATCCGCACGGATGCGGATTATAAGGCCTACGAGGCCGAGGTCGGCCGGACGCTCTTCGAGAAGGGGCATGCCCTGACCCAGACGACGCTCAAGATCCTCGAACTCAACCAGGCCCTGCGGACGGAGCTCGGGAACGGCCGGCCCGCGACCCAGCGGGGGGCGTCAAGAAGGGGTCAAATCTTCATTCTGCCACTTTCCGGAAAGAACGAGCCCCAGAAAAAGTGGCAGAATGAAGATTTGACCCCTTCTTATTTGTCGCGCGGCCGCGTCAAAGAGCCCGTCGTCCCCGCTTACTTCGAAGAGATCGCGGGCGACCTGGACGAGCTCCTGCCCGCGAATTTTCTCGAAGTTTATCCGGTCGACAGGATCATCCGCATCCCGCGCCTCCTCGACGCCTTGAAGATCCGGCTGGGGCGCGCCCGGCTCGATCCCGAGAAGGACAAGGCCAAGGCCGCTCAGGTCGAGCCCTTCGAATTCGCGTTATCTCAGTTCGAAGCGGAAACCCCGGGCGCCGGCGCGGGGACACCAGAATTGGGGACACAATACTCATTTCCGAATTACGGTGGGGGAGCGGGGACCAGAAAAACGGAAATTAGTATTGTGTCCCCGAATTTGGAAAAGCGCCGCGCGGTCGGGGAGCTCCGCCGCATGATAGAGGAGTTCAAGGTCTCCCTTTTCGCTCCCGAGATCAAGACCGTCTTTCCCATCTCGGCCGTCCGCTTGGCCCGCAAGATCAAAGAGATCGAGGCGATTGTTTAACCACGGCCCGAAGCGCACCCCGATCCAACCCGTTTCCGGATGGCGTCCAGGCGGGATTTGAAGTAACATGGACGGGCGGGCCGCGCCCGACGCGCCCGATCGACACGGGAGAAACGGAGGGTTCATCATGGGCTCAAGCATGCCGCCAAATCCGCGCTCGAAAAGCTATGACCTCGTCGTCGTCGGGAGCGGCGTCGGTGTCACCGTGCTCGAAGTAGGCCTCAAGCACGGCCTCAAGTGCGCCCTCGTTGAATCCGGAAAAATCGGCGGGACATGCCTGAACCGCGGCTGCATCCCCTCGAAGATTCTGACCGTGCCCGCGGACGTCATCCGCGAGGCGGAGCACGCCCGGAAGATCGGGGCGGGCCTCCGGTCCGACCAGCCGGATTGGGATCTTGTGGCGCGCCGGATGTGGGACAAGATCGCCGAAAACGAGCAGATGGAGCGGGGTCTGGCCGGAGTGCCGGGCTTGGACGTTTACCGCGGGACGGGAGAATTCACCGGCGACCTCCAGTTGCGGGTGGCCCCCAACGACGGCTCGCCCGTGGTGGAGTTCACGGCCGCCCGCTTCGTCCTGGCGACGGGGGCCCGGTCTTTCATTCCCCCGGTCAGCGGTCTCGACGAGACCGGATACGTGACGAGCGAGTCGTTTTTCGGGGCGAAGTTCCCGCGCGCGCCCTGGAAGAGCCTGGTCATCGTCGGCGGG
Organism: Candidatus Aminicenantales bacterium; assembly: GCA_049513915.1. GTDB lineage: Bacteria > Acidobacteriota > Aminicenantia > Aminicenantales > Saccharicenantaceae > DATKJS01. Next base: position 30,280 of record JBEKVN010000002.1, read on the forward strand.
GGAGTCATCGCCGCCGAATTCGCCCACGTCTTCTCCGCTTTTGGGGCAAAGGTCTCGGTCATCGAGATGGAACCGCGGCTCCTGCCGGCCGAAGAGCCCGAGGTGAGCTCGTTCGTGGCCCTCGAGTTCGGGAAGACGATGACGGTCCAACTCGACGCCAAGGCCGTCGCCGCCCGTCCGGGGACGCACGGCACGAAGGTCGTCACCTTCGAAAACGTGAAAACCGGACAAACGGGCGAGGCCGAGGGGGAGGAGATCCTTGTCGCCGTCGGCCGCCGCTCGAACGCCGACCTCCTGCATCTCGAAAAAACGGGGGTCAAGACCGATGCCCGCGGCTGGATCGCCGTAAACGAATTCCTCGAGACAACGCGGCCCGGGATCTGGGCGATCGGCGACGCCGTCGGCGGGTATCAATTCCGGCACAAGGCGAATTATGATTCGGATATCTGCGCCCACAACCTGTTCGAGACATCGCACGCGAAGGTTCCCGTCGATTATTCGGTCGTCCCCTGGGCGGTCTACACGCACCCCCAGGTCGGCCACGCGGGGATGACCGAGCGGCAGGCGCTCGAGGCCGGCCACGAGATCTACCGCGCCATCCACCGGTACTCGGACGTGGCCAGGGGATACGCCCTGGGCTACGATGCCGGGGACCCGGACGATGGGTTCGTTAAGCTCATCGTGGACAGGTCCCTGCGGATCCTCGGCGCCCACGTCGTCGGGCCCCATGCGTCGACACTCGTCCAGCCCTTCGTTTACCTCATGAACGCCGGCTACACGTGCGTCCCTCCGGAGAAGCGGGGCGAGCCACTCATCCCGAAAGAACTGAGGGTCTGCCCCGAGGCGGGCTCCATCATGCCGATTTACCGTTCGATGGTCATCCATCCCTCGCTCAACGAGGTCACCGCTTGGGCGCTCCGCGAACTCCATCCGGTGAATTTTAAGACCGGATAGGAGGGAGCGCCCGGCCTGAAACGGGAGGCATTGAAGCGCGGATTCTATGAGTTCATAGGAGGTTCGAATGCCCAAGGCCGCTAAATTCACGGTTTTTGCCATCCTCTCCGGGCTCTGCCTGGTTTCATCGCTGCTCCTAGCGCAGCATCAGACGCCCACCCCGAACGGGCAGACTGCCGTCGATCCCGCCAAACCCCAGACGGGCACGGCTTCGCTCCGCGTCCTCGTCGACCCGCGCATCGAGCTCATGAGCATCATCTTCCGCCTGGCCGGGAACCAGGAATACAACCAGGGCCGGATCCCGTCCTACAACAAGGATGTCGACGCTTACTTCGCCGCGTTCAAGAGCCACGCCGCCGTGGTCCGGGCCAGCGCCCTCCGCGAGTCGCACGGCGTGAGCTTCAACGCCCCGATGTCCCTGGCGATTTATCTGACCGCGCCGCCCGCTCTCGCCGAGCGCGTCCCGCTCGATCCTCTGCCTTCCGGCGTCGACGAGCGCTGGACCGCCGCCGATGCCCGCGCCTTCCTGGCCGACCTCCGCTCGTTCGCCCGCGACACGAAATTCGACGCCTTCCTGGCCGCCCATCAAACGCTCTATCATACGAGCGTCGACGGCCTCCAGCAGGTCATCCGCGAAGCCCGCGTCATCGAGTGGTTCGACGGCTTCTTCGGACGCCGCGCCGCGGCCGACTTCATCATCCCCCTGGGCATGCTCAACGGCGGCGGAAGTTACAGAGCGAGCGCGCATCTAGCCGGCGGGGCGGAGGAGATCTATTCGGTCCTCGGAGTCTGGGCCATGGACGACAAGGGCCTGCCGAAATTCGACAAGGGGGTTGCCGGCACGATCGTTCACGAATTCTGCCATTCCTACTCCAACCCGATCGTCGATGCGCACCTGGAGGCCCTCAAGGCGGCGGGGGAGAAGATTTTCCCGGTGGTCGAGTCCGAGCTGCGCCAGCAGGCGTACAGCACTTGGCAAACGATGATGTATGAATCGGTCGTCAGGGCCTGCAGCGTCCGCTACGCGCTAGCCACCTCCGGCCTCGGGGCCGCCGCCAGCGAGATCGGCTATAACCGCGAGCGGCTTTTCCTCTGGACCGGCGGGCTTTCTGAACTCCTCGGCGAATATGAGAAGAACCGCGCCGCTTACCCGACGTTGGACGCGTTTTTCCCGCGCGTGATCACCTTCTTCGACGACTATGCCCGGACCGGCCGGGCCGCCGCCGACCTCGCCGCGCTCCGGAAGGAGAAAAGCGCCAGGATGGAAGCCCTGGCGGCGAAGGCGCCCAAGGTTGTCTCGATCTCGCCCGATAACGGCGCCAAGGACGTCGACCCGGCCCTGGTCAACGAGATTCGCATCACCTTCGACCGGCCGCTCAAGGCCGACCGCATGGCCCTCATCACCGTGCCCGGCGCCGAATTCCCGGGCTCGCAGGTGAACACGCCCCGCTACGACGCCTCGCGAACGACGCTCACCATCCCCTGCGACCTCAAGCCGGATACGGCCTACGGGTTCTCGATGAACTCGGCAGAGCTCCTGGTGATGGCCGACGACCAGGGCAATCCCCTCGTCCCGCTGGTCTATCGGTTCCGAACGAAAAAATAGCGTGAGCCGGCGCCCGGCCTGAAACAGGAGGCATGAATGAAGCGCGCGATCCTAATCTTGTTCGTCATGACGGGATGGATGGTCCCTGTCGTCCGATCGTCCCAGGATCCTGCGGGGTTGACGGAGATTACCAAATGGCCGTTTAACAAGCGGGCCGCGGTTTCGTTGACCTTTGACGACAACAGCATCAATCAGTTCCGGGTGGCCGTTCCCATCATGAATAAGCTCGGCCTTCCCGCCACTTTTCATATCATCACGGGCGACATCTCCGGCTCACGATACCACGGCACGTTTATCGGCCGCCCGGTCTCGGCGGTCATCCTGGATACGGCTCGCACGCCGACCAACGCGGACAATTTTTTCGAACGGGCCTCCGCGATCAGATACTTGGGACTCCAGGGAACACTCGAGTTTCATACCCGTGCCGGCGAGCTCTACGAGCATGGAAAAAGCAACGAAGCTTACCGCCTTATCGACGAGGCGTATGCCAAGGTGCGGCGGGGCGATTTTCCCCCGGAGCCGGAGTCGCGAGCCAACGCCGACCGGCGGAACGCGATCACCTGGGACGATCTGAAGAAGCTGGCGGCCCGGGGATTCGAATTTTCGAGCCACACGGTCACGCATCCCCGGCTGGCCGTCCTTGATGAGGCCAACCTGATTTACGAGCTGGACAAGAGCCGGGAGGAAATCCTTAATCATTTGGGTTTCAAGCACACGTTCACGGTCGAATGTCCGTATGGGACCGAAGACGAGCGCGTCATCAAGTACGCGTTAGCCCGGTATCCGGCGTCGCGCAACCGCATGCCCGAAACGTTCCTCGAAGAGCTCAACCGCTCGAGCGAAAAGGACCCAGGCGCCTCCTCGAAGGAGTACGTCCAGTGGCAGAGAGGAGTCCTGACAAAGACGCCCACGTCGCTGATGAAATCGTGGGTCGACACGGTCGCCGCGCACGGCAATATGTGGCTCGTGCTGGTATTCCACGGTGTCGACGGCGTCGGCTGGGAACCGACGACGGGTGCGGAGCTCCTGGAGTATTTCAGCTACATCAAATCGAGGGACGACCGGGTGTGGGCGGCGACGTTCGGGGATGTGACCAAGTATATGAGGGAGCGGATGCGGAGCACGATCCGGACATCCCGGGAGGGGGACGTGATGGAGGTGGTCTTGCGCCATGATCTCGCGGACGAAAGATATGACCTGCCGCTCACTCTGAAAACATACGTCCCGGCCGATTGGACCGCCGTGGAAGTGCGCCAGGGAACCGGGTTCACGCGAGCGGCCGCGGAAAAGGACCGACGGGGGAGCTTCGTCCTGTATCAAGCCCGGCCGAATGCCGAGCCCGTGCGGCTCCAGCGGGCAGCTCGCGGCGACGACAGATAATAATCGGCCCAGCTTCTTTTCCCGGTGTTTTCCTGGCCGGAAGACGTCACTAAGTGCTCGATTTGGAGGCCGAAAACATCAAGTTAAGGCCAATAAGGGGAGCGAAAAAGAAGCTTGTTTGTTTTGTATCAATCAGATAAGTTGGTCCGACCCCAAAAGCTACTGGCGTCCGTCCTAATACGCAACATTCAATCGAGCCGCCGTCCTGCTGAGCGTGCGGTCGAGTGTCCAGAGCGGCGCCCCGGTGATAACCGCAGACGCCAGCAGGTGGACGTCGATGTATCCGAGGCCGATCCCGGCGAGCCGGCGAAGCTCGATAAACCTCATCGCCTCTTCGTCGCTCACCGCGGCCGCCCGGGGGAGGGTTTGGAGCAGGTCCAGAATTTCCCTCCGGTTCTTGAGATTCCCGCAAGCCAATTCGCCGACGATGAACGGATGGGAAAGGACTTCCCCCTTATCGAGCGCCGCCCCGAGCCGGTCATTCCCTTCCCGGAAATGGGCTACCCAAACCGACGTATCGACCAGAACCATATGTCAATCCGCCGCTCTTCGTCTCGGAATGGGGCGTAATCCCTTCTCCGTTCCGCCGAGCTTCGCCAGCCGCCGGCTGCTCTCCAGGGCAATCAGCGATTCCAGGCCCTTTCTGACCAGGGATGTTTTTTCCTTAATTCCGGTCATCTCCGCGGCGGTTTTCAGAAGATTGTCGTCGATATTGATGGTCGTCCTCATATGTATATATATGCATCATTAATGCATATAAGTCAAGGGGGTCACGAGACTCCTTCGTTTCTCTTGTAAAGGACGCAGGCTAACGCGCTCCATTATCAATTGTTGAAAGAGGCCTACATCCCCCGCCCGGTCATGCTAAAATAGGCGGGAGGTGTCCGACATGGAGAAGAAACCTTCATCCTGGGCGGCGGCCCGCGATCAGGCGATCGACGAGTTCCTTGACACGTTCGCGGATTCCCCCGACCGCGACCTCCTGGCCGAGATCATGGTCACGGTCACCCGGCTGGCCCGCGAGAAAACGGGCCGGGGCGAGCTCAAGCTCCTCACCTCGGCGTTCATGGAACTGCGCTACGCGTTCAAGGTTTTCGCGCCGTTTTCCCATATCCGCAAGGTGAGCATCTTCGGCTCGAGCCGGACGCCGCCCGGCCATCCCGACTACGTCCAGGCCGAGTCGTTCGCGCGGCTCATGCGCCTCCGGAATTGGATGGTCATCACCGGCGCCGGCGACGGCATCATGGGGGCCGGTCAGGCCGGGGCCGGGCGCTCGGGCAGCTTTGGCGTCGCTATCCGCCTGCCCCACGAGCAGCAAACGAACGAAGTTATCCTGGCCGACCCCAAGCTCATCAACTTCAAGTACTTCTTCACGCGCAAGATCCTGTTCCTGAAGGAAGCCTCGGCCATCTGCCTGTTCCCGGGCGGGTTCGGCACGCACGATGAGGGGTTCGAGTCGCTGACCATGATCCAGACGGGAAAGGCCAACCTCATGCCCGTGGTCATGGTTGACGCGCCGGGCGGCACGTACTGGCAGCATTGGCGGACGTACATCAAGGCGGAGCTCCTCCACAACGGGATGATCGCGCCGGAGGACATGAACCTTTTCATGCTCACCGACGACGTCGACAAGGCGGTCGAGGAAATCGCCGGCTTTTACCGCCGCTACCATTCGATGCGCTACGTGGGGCCCAGGCTCGTGCTTCGGGTCACGTCACCCGTGCCGGCTCAGGCTTTGGTGAAGCTCAACGATACGTACTGCGGGATCGTCACAGCCGGCAGGATCGAGCAGTGCGCGGGGCCGGTCGAAGGGGAAGGGGACGAATATCCGGGGATGCCGCGGATCACACTCCAGTTCAACCGGAAAAACGTGGGCACACTCCGGCTGATGGTGAACGAGATCAACCAGGCATAGGCCCCCATCTCGGACACTCAACCCGCCACTTTTTATGGCAATGAACGGTTTTCTATTTCTTGGATACAGTGACTCACCCAAGAGGCTGAGATCTGAATGACCTTTTGCCGACATCTAAGGCTTTCGGGCATGCACGTGAGAAAATTCAAAAAATCATGTGTTATAAATAAATGTGGTGAAAAATACAACGATTGTGGTAAAATTTACTACAGCAATGACCAAACCTTTGGAGAAGTTGTTCGGCTCGCGCACAAGGGCAAGGCTCCTGGGCTGGTTTTTCACTCATTCCGGCGAATCTTTTTCCGTTCGTCAATTGGCATCGATCCTTAGAGACGACCCGTCCAACCTCAGCCGTGAGATGGCCAAGCTCGAGGACCTCGGCATCCTGATTTCGTATAGGGATAGGAATCTTAAGAGTTTCCGCGTGAACGAAGGGTGCTCATTTGGGCCGGAGCTGAAAGCCCTTATCCAAAAAACGACCGGCATCATCGGGCGGCTGAGGACCGCTCTCCAAACCGTCATGGGAATCGATTTTGCTTTCGTTTATGGATCTTTCGCCAAAGGGACCGAGAATGCCGAGAGTGATGTGGACCTTTTGATCGTCGGCGAGGCCGATTTGGATCCGCTCGACCGGTTGTTCTCCGGCCTGGAAAGGGATCTCGGCCGGACCATCAACTACGTGCTTTATAGCAAACGCGAGTATGAGGCCAAGAAGGCCAAGAAAGATGCGTTCCTTCAAGAAGTGCTGAGAGAGGACAGGATCCGGGTTATTGGGGACGGCGATGGACCTGAAGCGGCTTGAAACTCTTGGGCTCATTGAAAAGATCAGCCCAAATAGAAAGCAGGCCTTAACCCAACTTGGAAGGGCTCGGCGCGATCTCCTGACATCTGGCGCGAACCTGTTGATTGATGAAGAATGGGCTTATACGATTGCTTATCACGCCATGCTTCGAGCCGGGCGTGCGCTCCTTTTAGCCTATGGATACCGGGCCAAGGGGAAAGACCAGCACAAAACCGTCGTGGAGTTCTCGGCGACGATACTCGGCCCCGAATTCAGCCGCCTGGCCATAAGATTTAACCAGATGCGCATGAAGCGGCATGCGTTTATTTATGAAGCCGAAAAACCCGTATCACGGACCGAAGCAGAAAAATCCCTCAAAAGCGCCGGCGAATTTGTTAGAGAGATTGCCGGCAGAGTGGAGAGGCTGATTTAGCCTGATAGATTTCCTGAGAAGAGCGATTTCGTAAATGAAAAAAGCGATTCTTCCAAGTGCAGAAAAGGCGAAACTCGGCGTGAGACCCCGATGCGGGCTTTGCGGGAAAACGAAAAACCTCACGAAAACGGATTGCTGCGGAAGCTGGATTTGTGACGATTCTCACATGTCTGATTGCCCAGACAGCCATCGAGCACGGGCTTTACCTTCTCCACAACGATGCCGACTTCGGCCGGATCGCCCGCGTATCCGCGCTAAAAATCTGGGAGTAACCTGTTGTCGCGGTGCGCCACCTAAGGACACTCGACCTATCCCAGGCGATAGGGGATAAGGATGAACGGGTGCCTTTTTTCATCGAAATCCTTCGAGTCTCTAGTCACCAGCTTGAGGCCGCTCCGAAGGGCCATGGCAGCCTGGAGCGCGTCCGGAAGCCTCCAGCCGTTTCTCTTCCTCAATTCGGCGGCCCTCGTGGCAACATCCTTCGTCAAGGGCAGGCACTCGAACTGCTCGCATAGCTCATAGGCGGCAAGCGTCTCGTCTTCGGTTCCCCCGCATAACACCTCTGCCCGCGTGATCACGGAAATGACGGCCTCTCCCTCACGTAGCTTCTGAAGCCATTTCGTCGCCTCTACGATTCCCCGGAGATGGTCGATAAGAACTGTCGAATCCAGAAGATAGACCGGCTTCACGTTTTACGCTCCCACTCCTTGCGCAGAGCGTCGACATGGTCCCGCGTGTCGCCCTTGACCGAGGTCCAGATTCCGGCCGTTTCGCGGAGGACCCCGGCCAGGCCTTTCTGGGATTTCTTAAGGCGGTATTCCCTGATCGCGCGGCGGACGACCTCGGCGCTCGAGATCCTGTGACGCCGGCTGTAGCTCTCAAGCCACTTCTTTTCGTCTTCGGGTATCGATACGATTGTCCTGGTCATGGCGGCCATCTCGATCACCTCACCCTATATATATCAGTAAGGTGATATCATGTCAACGCGTTTGCTCAAAGACCGTTACCGGTGACCGAACGCGCCCGCAGCATGATAGACGCCTCCCGATGGCTTTTTTCTCTCGGAGTGAGAAAGAAGGGGTCGTATCTACGCATTACGCATTTTCCGCGTAATGCGTAGATACGACCCCTTCTACTCCAGTTTACCTGAATTCCGGGACGCGGGCCTTTTTTCTGAGGGCTTCGATGGCGGCGTTGATTTTGTCCGGCGTCTCTCCCCGGAAGTTGTAGACTTTGTCCTTGCTGAGCAAGATCCCGAGTCCGTACCCGGCCCCGCCGCCGATGACCACCCCCAGCCCGGCGAACGGCCATTGCGTTGATTTGGTGACCGGGATATGGGTTTCGTCGCCCTTTTTCCCCAGGGCAAAACCGATAAAGCCGCCGGCCACCGCGCCGATAACGAGTGTCAAGGGCTTCAGGGACTCGCGCACGACACCGACCGTATCGATGTCCCTGATCTCCACCGTTCTCTCCCGGGAGCCGACCTGGACGACGATTTTGTCCCCGCTGATCCCGATCAATTCGCCCAGGATCGTCCCGGGAGATATCAGGGTCACCCGGACCTCAGCGCCCTGTTGCCGCACAGCCAGGGCTGCCTGGGGCACTCCGGCCATCATGACGGCCATCCCCGACACGATGAGGCCCAGCCGCATCCGTCGCCAGCTGAAACCCTTAATTTTCGCCCATCCGTTCATCGCCGCACCGCCTTCCTATATTCGAGGCCTTATCCATAATCCTCTCGGCGGCCGGCGATGTCAAGAATTGATGAATCCGGGCGTGGCTTTAAGTCCGCGTTTTCGAGGCCCAAAACGAGGACTTAAGGCTTAAAACAGGCTCCAAGAGCGAGCTAACTCTAATTATAGCAATAAGATGATTTGGTCCGACCCCAATAAGATATCCCCCCCAATTCCATCTCAAAAGGCGATGGCCCCCCGTGGCCGGTTCCCTGACCATATGGATTGATGGGAAACCCTGTCCGAGGGACGGTTGAATGAGCACGCGCACGGTTGAATCGAAGGCCCCCGCCGGCCAATTGCCGGAGAGCCGGGAACGATTCTCTTCCATCGTTGAAAATTCGCAAGCGGCGATTTTCATCATGGACCAGGCCTTCCGGATCCTCTACGTGAACGGCGAGGCCGCCCGAATCTCGGGATTTTCCCGTGAGGAGATGGCCGGCCGGGATTTTCTGATATTCGTCGACGCCAAGAGCCTGCCGCTCGTGAGGTACTATCAGAACTGCCGGCAGGGCGGAGAGTATGCCCCTTCAAGTTATGAATTCGTTTTCGTCCGAAGAGACGGGGAGAGAAGGTTCGTAGAATGCAGCGCCTCCCTGATCAAGAATTCGAAGGGAATGTCCGAAACCGTGCTGCAGCTCCTGGACATCACGGACCGGCTGCAGGCGGGGGAAGACTTGAAGAGCTCGCATGAGATCTTCAAGATCATTTTCGAATACGCGCCCGATAGCATCTTTCTGATCGACCGGAAAGGGATATTCATCAACGGCAACCGAATGGTGGAAGAATTGACCGGCTATTCGAGGAAGGAAATCATCGGCAATAGCTTCCTGACGTTGGGGCTTCTGCCCCGCGGTCAAATTGTCAAAGCGACCGGACTTCTGGCCAAAAGCATCCTGGGCAAGGCCACCGGCCCGGACGGATTGGTTCTGAGAAGAAAAGACGGGTCCGAGTTTCCCGTTGAAATCAGCACCTATCCCGTCAAAGTCAACGGCCAAACCATCGCTCTAGGGATCGCCCGGGATATAACGGAGCGTAAGCGATCCGAGGAAAACCTGGCCAAACACCAGGAAAACCTCTGGAACCTCATCAAGGAGCGAACCAAGGAGCTCGAGGAGGCCAAGCAGGCCGCAGATGCGGCCAACCGGGCCAAGAGCGCCTTTCTCGCCAATATGTCCCACGAGATCCGGACGCCGATGAACGCCATCCTCGGATTCACCCAGCTCATGCAGCGCGACGAAACGCTGGCCGCCCACCAGAGGCGGCACCTGGACGTCATCAACAGGAGCGGCGAGCACCTGCTGGCCTTGATTACCGACATCCTGGAAATGTCGAAGATCGAGGCCGGCCGGATCACCTTGAACCCGACGACATTCAGCCTCCAGTCCCTGCTCACCGACTTGGAGATGATATTCCGGCCGCCTGCCGACGCGAAGAATCTCCATTTCAAGGTGGAATGCCCGGACGACATGCCTCGCTATGTGGAGGGGGACGAAGGCAAACTGCGCCAGATCCTCATCAACCTGCTGGGGAACGCGGTGAAATTCACCCAGGCGGGCGGCATCGTCTTGAGGGCGCGGCTGGACCCCGAGGGTCCGGACAAGCTGAGGCTCAGCGCGGAAGTCGAGGACTCGGGTCCGGGCATTCCGGAGAAGGAGCAGGAAAGCCTGTTCACGCCTTTTCAACAAACCCAGAACGGGCGCCGGATGGGGACGGGTACGGGCCTGGGGCTGGCCATCTGCAGGGAATTTGTCCATCTGATGGGAGGGGACATCACGGTCAGCAGCCAGCCCGGGAAGGGGAGCCTGTTCAAGTTCCATGTCCTACTGGGAGAGGGGGAGATTGCCGCGGCCGAAAAAAAATCGGAATCCTACAGGATCAAGAGCCTGCAGCCCGGACAACCAGCCTGTCGAATCATGATCGTCGATGACGAAGACATCAACGGCGCCCTCGTCGCTCAGATGCTCGGCAGCATCGGGTTCGATACGGGCCGGGCCGCCAACGGCAAGGAAGCCGTTGAGCGGTTCACGGCCTGGCATCCCCACTTGATCCTCATGGACATGCGTTTGCCGGTGATGGATGGGTGTGAAGCCATCCGCCGCATCAGGGCCGGCCCGGGGGGGGCGGACGTCAAGATCATCAGCGTGACCGCCAGCGCCTTCGAAGAGAACCGCAGGGAAGCGCTCGAAGCCGGCGCCGACGACTTTCTGGCCAAGCCTTTCCGCGAGGCCGTGCTTTTCGAGAAGGTCAAAAAGCTGTTGGGCATCGAGTATGTGCTCTTGGAGGACACGACGCCCGAGAAAAACCCGCCCCGCGCGGCCGCCACAAGCGCGGTAACGGCGGAAGTCCTGGCCTCTCTACCCAGGGATTTCATCCGGAAGATGCGCGAAGCTGTCATCCAGGCGGACTATGACCGGATGATGGGGTTGATCGGCAGCGTGGAAGGCCACAGCGCCCCCGTCGCCCAGGTGCTCCGGGGCCTCGTCGAACGTTTCGAATACAAGGAACTTTTGGATCTATTGCAAAAGCGAAGGAGCAACTGATGAAAATAACCCTCACTTATCCGGGCAAGCCGGATATTCTCGTCGTGGACGATACGGCCTCGAACCTCCAGCTTCTGACGAACATGCTGAAGGAACGGGGGTACAAAACGCGGCCGGTGCCCAGCGGGATGCAGGCCCTTCAGGCCGCCTTGAGCGACCCCCCGGACCTGATCCTGCTCGACGTCAACATGCCGCAGATGAATGGGTTCGAGGTGTGCCAAAGCCTGAAAGCCGACGAAAAGTTGAAGGACATCCCGGTCATCTTCATCAGCGCTCTCAACGAGGTGCTGGACAAGGTCAAGGCCTTCTCGGTCGGCGGTGTGGACTACATCACCAAGCCGTTCCAGTTCGACGAAGTCCAGGCCCGGGTGGATACGCACTTGAAGCTCCGGCACCTTCAGAAGGAACTTGAGAAGCACAACCAGCAACTGGGAAAACTCGTTCAGGCCCAAGTGAAGAAGATCTCGGACACGCAAATGGCGTTGATATTCGCCCTGGCCAAGCTGGCGGAATCGCGGGATGACGATTCGGGGATGCACCTCGAACGTGTCCAGGCCTTCTGCAAAACGCTGGCCGAAGGGCTGGCCCGGCGCCCGCATTTCGGCGGGCAGGTCGACGGGAAATTCATCGAGAACATTTTTCACGCGAGCCCGCTCCACGACATCGGCAAGGTCGCCATCCCGGATCGCATCATCCTCAAACCCGGCAAACTAACCCCTGAGGAATTCGAGGTGATGAAAACCCACGCCAAGATGGGGGCCGAAAAGTTGGAGGCCGTCCAGCGAAGATTCCCCGGAAACGCACTGCTCGATATGGGAATCGCCATCGCCAGGTTCCATCATGAAAAGTGGAGCGGGGAAGGTTATCCCCAGGGCTTGGCGGGCGAGGCCATCCCGCTTTGCGCGCGTATCATGGCGGTCGTGGACGTTTATGAGACCTTGCGGGCGAAGCGCTGCTACAAGCCCGCCTTCACTCATGAAGAGAGCGCGGAGATCATCATCAATTCGAGCGGGACGCACTTCGATCCCGAGATCGTCAAGGTCTTTGTCGAACTCAAGGAAGAATTCAGAGCAATACGCGACGGGATGAAGGATTAGCGGCGGGGGGGCTCTTCTCCGTGGCAGTATTTGTCACGCAGGCGCGGGAATCGACCAGCGAAGCGCAAAGATTTGGCGAATCTGGGCGGAACAAATCTACGCTGTCCCCATTATTTCTCTTGACATTTGAGGTTTGGATAATTTAGGATTCAAATAACCTTTCTACTTAGAAAGGTCAAGGAAGGGTTGTTTAGTTGGCGGAACCGATCGGCACCGAAGAAGGGGCAGCACCAATCCTCTCTCTTTTTTATTGTGAAGTGACCTCTGTGCATTGCCCTTTATGTCCCCGACCCTGCATTATCTAAATTTCGGTGCCGGCCTGCCGCGGTTCTTATGAGCATCTGCGGTAGATGATGTGTGCGTGTTTTCGCCGTCCGCCTGCCTTCAGGCGCCCAAGGGCGGTAGCCTGTAAGGAAATTCGGGACACGGAAATTCGGGACATGTAACAATTCTCTGGAATTGGTACGTGTCCCAGGAATTTCCGTACGTGTCCCAGGAATTTCCGTACGTGTCCCAAGAATTCCCGATCTCTTGAACCGGTGCGTGTCACCAGATTTCGTTATTGAGATAAAATGGCCCGTCTCGCCCGTTCCATCCTCGTTGGCTACCCGCACCAGGTTACCCAGCGCGGGAACTACGACCAGAATATCTTCCAGGAGGACGCGGACTACCGGCGCTACCTGGAATGGCTTTGCGAGTCCTCGACCCGGTACTCAACGGCCATTTGGGCTTATTGCCTGATGCCGAACCATGTCCATTACGTCTGCGTTCCCAGTGCCGCGGACGGGCTGTCCCGCACGTTCAATACCCTTCACATGAAGTACGCCCAACACGTCCACAGGAAAAAAGGCGTGACGGGCCACCTCTGGCGGGGGAGGTTCCTCTCGTGCATCCTCGACAATCCGAGCGTTTTCGAGGAGGTCAGGTTTATCGAAAACAATCCCATCAGGATGGGCCTCGTCGAGCGGCCCGAGGATTATCCCTGGTCAAGCGCCAGGAGCCACATCCTAGGCACACCTGATCCAGCCCTCGCGGAAGGCTGCTTCCTGAAGGGTGAGGTCCTGGACTGGCGCGCCTATTTGGCGTCGGCACAGAATGAGGGTGTCGTTCGGCGGACCTGGGAGAGGCTGAAGACGGGGCGGCCTGCCGGGGATGAGGGATTCGTGCGCGGCCTCGAGAAGCTGACCGGCCGCCGGCTCGCGGCGTTGCCGAGGGGAAGGCCGAGGAAAAACACGGTCGCAGTGATAAAATGACAACGTTGACGATTGGAAATCATAGCTTTTGGGAACACCTGAAAAGGAGCAGTTGATGAAACGAGCTTTGGTTTGCGGGGCGGGCGGTTTCATAGGCAGCCATCTCGTCAAGAAATTGAAAAAAGAAGGCTATTGGGTTCGCGGCGTTGATATAAAGAACCCGGAATTCTCGCCCACGGCTGCGGATGAATTCATGCTCCTAGACCTTCGGGAAAAGCCTAATGCCGAGAAGGCTCTATCTGGTCCTCTTGATGAAGTTTACCAACTGGCCGCTGATATGGGGGGCATGGGCTTCATCCATTCAGCGGAGACCGAAATTATGCGCAACAGCGTTCTTATCAATATCAACATGACTCACGCTGCCGCTGAGGCAAAAATCCCCCGGTATTTCTTTTCTTCTTCCGTTTGCATTTATCGCGATATGCAGCCCGAAGAACCTGAAATGTCCGAGGAAGAAGCCTATCCCGCTCTCCCCGATAATGAATACGGCTGGGAAAAGCTTTATTCCGAGAGAATGGCCTTTGCCTATGGGCGTCGCTACGGCATGCAGATCCGGATAGCGCGGTTTCAAAACTGCTACGGAGCGGAAGGCACATGGAGGGGCGGTCGCGAGAAGGCCCCAGCCGCGATCTGCCGCAAGGTCGCCCAAGCCAAAGATGGCGGGACAATCGAAGCCTGGGGAGACGGAACGGCTATCCGTTCCTACACCTATATCGATGATATGTTGGAGGGCATTTATCTCCTCATGCATTCGGACCTTAAGGTTCCCGTGAATATTGGCTGCCCTCAATATGTCTCGGTCAAAGAGCTGATCGACACAGTTGCCCAAGTGGCCGGCAAAAAGGTGCTAATTAAGTGGATTAAGGGGCCTGTCGGAGTCCAATCCCGCAATTTCAGCAATGCCAAGATCTATTCACTAGGCTGGAAGTCCAAATATTCCCTGAAAGACGGAATCGCTCTCACCTACCCCTGGGTTGCAGAACAAGCCAACAAAGCGAAAAAAGGGTAAGAATATGCCCGACAGAAAAAAAGCCCTGATTACCGGAATTACTGGCCAGGACGGCTCCTATCTCGCGGAGTTCCTGCTTTCAAAAGGATACGAGGTCCATGGAATCGTCCGGCGGTCCAGCTCATTCAACCGGAGCCGGATCGACCATCTCTACGTAGATCCCCATCTTCCCGATGCCCGGTTTTTTCTCCACTATGGAGACCTTGCCGACTCCGAGCAGCTCACGGAAATTATCTATAACATTAAGCCCAATGAAATATATCACCTGGCCTCCCAGAGCCATGTCCGTGTCAGCTTTGATCTGTCCGAATACACGGGCGATATCACCGGCCTGGGAACCACGCGCCTATTGGAAGCCGTGCGAAGGAGTGGGATTCAGACCAAGTTCTATCAGGCGTCGAGCAGTGAAATGTTCGGCAGCGCCCCGTCCCCACAAAATGAAAATACGCCTTTCCAGCCCCAAAGCCCATACGCCGCGGCAAAGGTCTACGCCTATTGGATGGTCAGGAACTACCGCGAGGGTTACAAGCTATTTGCCTGCAACGGAATCCTCTTCAACCATGAATCGCCGAGAAGAGGGGAGACCTTCGTCACCAGAAAAATCACGAGGGGCATAGCGCAAATCCTAGCCAATAAAGAAAAGACCATCTATTTGGGCAACCTGAGTGCCAGAAGAGACTGGGGTTACGCCCCGGAGTATGTCGAGGTCATGTGGCAGATGCTCCAGCAGGATACGCCTGACGACTATGTCATCGGGACGGGAGAGGGGCACTCCGTCGACGAATTCTTAACCGAGGCCTTCAAGTATGTCAATCTCGACCGCCATAAACATGTCGTCATCGAGCCGGCATATTTCCGGCCTACGGAAGTCCAGGAACTCAAAGCCGACTCAACCAAAGCCAGAAAAAACCTGAACTGGATTCCCAAAATCAAATTCAAAGACCTCATCAAAATCATGGTTGACGCCGATCTCGAAATGCTGGGGCTCGATCCGCCAGGGCACGGGAAAAAAATCATCCTGGATAAGGGTTTTCAGTGGAAGCTGTAAGGACCTTACCCTCGACAAGATGAGCGAAAAAAAAAGGGTTCTCATTACCGGCGCGACCGGCTTTGTCGGCGGGTACCTTGTTCATGCGCTTGAGGAAGAGGGCCCATCTGAGTTTGAGGTTTTTGGGACGGCTTTTCCCCAGGCCCCCCCGCCTTCCGAACCCCGGATTTATTTCCTGGACCTGCGCTCGGAAAAAGACGTGATAAAGCTTGTGGGCGAGGTCCAACCCGATTGGGTATTCCATCTCGCGGCCGTTTCCAACGTGCGCAGATCTTGGCAAGTGAGGAGCGAAACGATTGAAACGAACGTCCTCGGCACCCATAACCTTTTGGAAGCGGTCAGGCAGCTCGCGCCGGCGGCCAGAATGCTTTTCATCAGCTCCTCGGATGTCTACGGCTTCGGGGCGTCTCCGACTGAAGTCCTGAATGAAGATGCCCCGCTCCAGATTGTCAGCCCCTACGCTTATTCAAAGGCCGCCGGCGAGATGTTATGCGGTTTTTATGAAAAGATTGAGAATATCGACATCGTTATCGCTCGGCCTTTCCCCCATACGGGCCCGGGGCAGACTGAGGACTTTGTCTGCTCTGACTGGGCTCGCCAGGTTGTCCAGATTGAAAGAGGCGACAGCGCGCCCATACTTAAAGTCGGGAACCTCGAAGGCCGGCGCGATTTCTGCGACGTCCGGGACGTAGTCAGGGCATATGTACTCCTGCTAAAAAATGGCCGTCGAGGCGAGATCTATAACGTTTGTTCGCGTATGGCCATAGCGCTTAGGGAGGTTCTAGACTTTCTTATCAGAGAAGCTGCCGGGAATACGCCTATCTCCGTCGAGGTTGACGTAGCTAAGCTCAGGAAGACCGATGTACATTTCCTTATCGGCAGCCATCGAAAAATTTCAGAAGAAACCGGTTGGTCGCCTCGGATTTCGATTGACCAAACTCTCCGTGATGTCCTCGCTTTCTGGCGGCAAAGATTAGGGGACAGGTTATAGACCAGCTCCATTTCATCAGATAACAAAATGGACTTCTTCCCTACGGCAATCCCAGAGGTTGGCATCCGCTGGCCAATCCCCCCAGGCGTGGCGCCCATTCTTTCATCGAAAGATGCATCCGGGGCTCGGCTGGAAAACGCTGACGTTTACGATTGAGTCGCCCTCTCGGTTAAAGGCGGCTAATAAGCTCAAATGCGAAAAATCCTAGTTACAGGCGGGGCCGGTTTTATCGGCTCGAATTTCATTCACTATCTACAGCGCTTTGAATCGGATGCATTCATTATCAATCTGGATGCCCTCACTTATGCTGCTAATCTGGAAAATCTACGTAATTTGCCGGTGCCAAACCGCCACCGCTTTATCGAGGGAGATATCTGTAATCGTGAACTACTGGATCGCATATTGGGAGAGAATGAGATCAGTACGATCATCCATTTTGCCGCAGAATCGCACGTCGATCGATCCATTCACGGTCCTGCGAAATTTATCCAGACCAATATTGTGGGGACATTTACTTTACTCGATGCCGCCCGTAAAGCCTGGCTTCAGGAAAAAACAGTCCCCGTTGAGCAGGCGCGTTTTCACCATATCTCCACGGATGAGGTTTATGGTTCCCTCGGCCCCGGCGACGCCGCTTTCACGGAGGCCATGCCATACGCACCCAATTCCCCCTATGCCGCCTCTAAAGCGTCAAGCGATCATCTCGTTCGCGCCTATTTTCATACTTACGGCCTCCCGGTGACGATCACAAATTGCTCGAATAATTATGGCCCTTACCAGTTCCCCGAAAAATTGATTCCCTTGATAATCTTTAACGCATTGAACGGGCGGCCCCTACCTATTTACGGAGACGGAATGCAGGTGCGGGATTGGCTCTATGTCGATGATCACTGTGAGGCAATTTGGCAAGTGGTCCGGCGAGGCCGATCCGGTGAAACTTATAATGTCGGAGGGAACAATCAACCTCCGAATATCCAAGTCATTAAAGATATCTGCGCTATTCTGGATGATCTTGTGCCGGATTCCGGCCACGCCCCGCACGACCAGTTATGCTGCTTTGTAGCCGATCGTCCCGGACACGACCGGCGGTACGCGATGAATCTCGAAAAAATACGCCAAGAGTTAGGCTGGCACCCGAAAGAAAAATTAAAGAGCGGTCTCCTAAAAACCGTGCAATGGTACCTGAACAATCCAGAATGGGTGAAGACGATTGCCGATAGGCCTGAATATGAAGCTTGGCTGCTTAAGAATTATCAGGCAAGAGGGGTGAAAAAATGAAGGGAATCATCCTTGCGGGGGGGAAAGGAACCCGTCTACATCCCCTGACAAAAGCGAGTTCCAAACAGCTTCTACCCGTTTACAATAAGCCGATGATTTATTACCCGCTTTCAATACTCATGCTAGCGGGAATTAGAGAGATCCTCGTCATAAGCACGCCCGAAGACCTGCCTCTCTTCAAACGGCTACTGGCGGACGGCAGCCAATGGGGCCTTCAATTTTCCTATGCTGAACAGACAAAACCGCGCGGCTTAGCGGATGCCTTGCTGGTTGGCGAGCAATTTATTTCCGGTCAACCGTGCGCGTTGATCCTGGGAGACAACATTTTTTACGGTGCCGGCTTGCTCACGATCCTGCGTCAAGCAGCGGCCCTCACCGAAGGCGCGGTAATATTTGCCTATCAAGTCAAAGACCCGGAGCGTTATGGAGTCATCGAGTTCGATTCGATAGGAAACGCAGTTTCGATCGAAGAAAAGCCCAAGGCCCCCAAGTCGAATTATGCGATACCCGGTATCTATTTTTATGACGAAAAGGCCGTTAGCTATGCTCACCAACTTCAACCCTCCGGGCGGGGTGAAATCGAGATCAGTGATTTGAACTTCATTTATTTGAAGGCCGGCAAATTGCGTGTGTCTGTTATGGGGCGGGGAGTCGCGTGGCTGGATGCCGGCACGCATGAATCGCTCCTCCAAGCAGCCAGTTTTGTTCAGACGGTGGAAGACCGTCAAGGTTTAATGATTTCCTGTCCGGAAGAAATTGCCTTTCGAATGGGTTTTATCGATGAATCAAAACTGCACGTTCTGGCGGAGGCGATGGCCAGCAACAGTTACGGGGCATATCTTCTAAATTTGATTAAGGCTGAACATAAATATTAGCTTGGATTGGAAGGCTGGACCTTTTTATCGTTTTAGGTCCCAGCTTATATCCAGTAGAGCTCAAAATGGATCCTCTCCTTTACGTAACTGATTATATATATTGGTGCCTTAAATATGATGCTTAGGCAAAAAACAATAAGCGGACTCAAGTGGAGTTTTCTTGATAGCTTTGCTAATCAAGGTTCTCAGTTTATCATTGGAATCATCCTTGCAAGGTTGCTTGTCCCGAGAGATTTCGGTCTCATAGGGATGCTGACCTTTTTTATTGCGATATCCCAATCCTTCATCGACAGTGGCTTCAGTCAAGCTCTGATCAGAAAACAGGATTGCAGGCAGGTCGACTTCAACACGGCGTTTTTGTTCAATCTTTTGGTCGGGATTATTTTTTACTTAGTTCTGTTTTTCAGTGCTGAATTCATAGCTCGCTTTTTCGGCGAGCCTCAGTTGTTTCAATTGATCAGGGTATTGGGCTTAATTCTTTTGATAAATGCATTCGGATTGATTCAGAGAACGCTCCTTACTAAAGAAATCAATTTTAAGCTGCAAACCAAGATATCCCTTATCGCATCGTTCATATCGGGAGCTATCGGCATAGGAATGGCGGTTAACGGATTCGGCGTTTGGAGCCTTGCCTATAAAACAATCGCCCAGCAATTAGTCATAACTTTATTATTTTGGCTCTGGAATAAGTGGAAACCGACGTTGGCTTTCAGTTTTCACGCATTCAAGGATTTGTTTCGGTTCGGCTCAAAACTGCTCGTATCCGGAATCGTCGATACAACCTACCGGAATATCTATTACCTAATAATTGGCAAGTATTTCTCTGCAGCAGATTTAGGTTATTATGCCAAAGCAGATGAGTTCAATAAAATTCCGTCGGAAAATCTTAGCGGAATCATAGGCAGGGTCAGCTATCCAACCCTATCATGCATTCAAGATGACCCCGCAAGGCTAAAATCGGCCTATAAGAAACTTATCCAAACTACTGTTTATATTACCTTTATTCTGATGATTGGGCTCGCTGCCACCGCGAAAAAAATAATCCTAGTATTGATCGGAGAACGGTGGCTGCAGGCTGTGCCGTATCTTCAACTTCTATGCTTTGTCGGTCTGATGTACCCGCTACACGCTTTGAATCTAAACATGTTGATGGTAAAGGGAAGATCGGATCTGTTTCTGAGGCTTGAGGTAATAAAAAAAATCCTGGCGGTTCCGGTAATCGTTATCGGGATTCTCTTTGGAATAAAAATTATGATCGTCGGAATGATAATAAATTCCTTGCTTGCATACTATCTAAACAGCTATTGGTCAGGGAAGCTAATAGGGTATTCGGTTCGAGAGCAAATCGCCGATATTTATTCGCCTTTTGCCCTGGCGGTAGTAATGGGTATATTAACCTGGCTCGTTGGAACGGTCATAAAAAGCGGGCCTGTGGTTGTTCTAATATCGCAATTGAGTATAGGAGGTATCGTAATCCTAGTTATTTCGGAAATCACTAAATTGAAACCGTATATTGAATTGAAAAGCATCGTCCTGGAAAGCATAAGAAGATGAATGAAGAAAAAAAGGAATTGCGGATATTCAAGAAGCCGGTGCTGGTTACAAAACCATATTTGCCGCCTTTGGAAGAGTTTCAGGAATATTTGCGGGACATTTGGGATAGTCGCTGGTTGACCAACAACGGAAAATACCATAAGGATTTCGAAAAAGCGCTTTGTAATTATCTGGGCGTCAAATACATATCGCTGTTTTCCAATGGAACCCTTGCCCTCCTCACCGCTCTGCAAGTGCTCAGAATCTCCGGCGAGGTGTTGACCACGCCATTCAGCTTTGTCGCGACGACTCATGCCCTTTGGTGGAACAACATTAATCCCGTTTTCGTAGATATTGAACCGGATACCTTTAACCTGGATACAGCTAAGATCGAAGCTGCAATTACTCCAAAAACAACCGCCATTCTGCCTGTGCATGTTTACGGAAACCCATGCCATGTGGAAAGGATCAAAGAAATAGCCGATAAATATGGATTGAGAGTAATCTACGATGCCTGCCATACATTTGGCGTATCCGTTAATGGTATACCGATATTGAACTATGGCGATCTATCGGTCATGAGTTTCCATGCCACAAAAGTCTTCACGACTTTTGAGGGCGGTGCCATTATATGCCATAACGAAGCCACGAAAACGAGAATTGATAACTTGAAAAATTTTGGCTTCGCTGATGAAACTACTGTGATCGGTCCTGGAATCAACGCCAAAATGAATGAGTTCCAAGCAGCGTTGGGCGTGCTCCAGTTAAAGCATATAGATAGGGCTATTGAAAAAAGAAAAAAGATCGCCTGCCGCTACAGAGAAGGGTTGAAAAAGATACCAGGGATATCATACTTGCAAGACAAGCCGGAGGTTAGACATTGCTACGCCTACTTTCCGGTTCTGATTAATAAGGATGCATATGGAAGAACTAGAGATGAAGTATATGAAGAATTGAAACACTACAATATCTATGGCCGGCGGTATTTCTATCCTTTAATCAGTCAGTTTTCAACATACCGAGGGCTGGAATCTGCGCAGCCCGGGAAAATGCCCGTTGCTGAAGAGGTCGCCCAAGAAGTAATCTGCCTGCCAATATACCCTGAACTACGAATCAAAACCGTAGACCAGATCTGCCAGGTAATTTCGAATTACTCGTTATGAAAGTTTTATTGCATATGCGATAAGCATATGGTTCTTGTGCTAAGGACGGTCCCAGCCTGAGGAATGTATACAGGCATACCTTTGAAGTACATTAAATAAAGAATTAATAACCTTTTAAACTATCTTCGATGAATGGCGCTCCCTTAGTTAGTGTTTGTATGATCACGTACAACCACGAAAACTATATTCGTTCAGCTATTGAGGGTGTCCTTATGCAGAAGACAGCCTTCAAAATTGAACTAGTGATTGGGGAGGATTGTTCAACAGATGATACCCGCAATATATGTAAAGAACATGAGCAAAAAAACCCAGCCGTAGTAAAGTTACTTCAATCTAAAGTTAATCTTGGTATGATGTTGAATACATTAAGAACTCTTGATGCTTGCCGCGGCAAGTACATTGCCATATGTGAAGGGGACGATTACTGGACCGACTCAAGTAAATTACAGATGCAGGTCGATTTATTGGAGGCGAATCCCGATTATGGATTGGTATTTACTGATGCTTCTCACTATTATGAGCAAAATGATACGTTAATTCCTGCTTACGATAAAACGTTCAGGAGAAAAATCCCCACAGGGGATGTTTTGCCTATTCTATTGCAGGGTAATAATCCATACAGAACTTGTACGTCAATGTTCAGACGGAGTTTGATTAGGGAGTATGCTGGAATATTGACTAAGCACAGATTCAAAATGGGGGATTGGGTATTATGGCTGTTCATTGCCGGGCAAGCAAAGATCGGCTATCTAGATCATCCTACTGCTGTTTATCGAATTAGAGAGAAATCGGCTTCACACTTTGATGACCTGAAAAAATTTGTTTTATTCCTCAAGAGTAGCTATCAAGCATCAATTTATTTTTCCGATTACTACAGACAGCTAGTTAATCGAAGGAAACTGAAGAAGAACTACAGGAATTCCGTTCTGAAATACTGCGTGAATCAGAAACAATTCAAAAAACTAATTGAGTATTCCGGATGTTTACCCATAGCATTAGTAGCCATTGCGAAGGAGAAACTCCGGAACTTAATTATAGCAGCAAGAAAACACAAGTAAATGATACTATTGCCCCTAATTACGTTGGTTCTAATATTCTTCCTTTATCAAAAAAAGAACCACTTCCATTTTGGCATAGTAAGCCTAATAGTCATGGCTTATCTAGGTATGGCTTGCGCCTCATTGGTAGTTGAGCTATCGGGCTTATTCCCAGGAGTTTTTCCTTATGCATTCGAACCCATGGCCTATTTATCGCTTTCGTTCATAATTCTTTTTCTGGGTTTTTCTGGATTCAAAGACAATAGATTCTCAGCTATTAAACTTGACAATATCTACCTATTTAGGGTGCTTGAGAATATTTTGATAATTGGAGGTTTCCTTGCCATTGGATTTTTCCTCCCTTTTGCATGGAGGGCTTTGACTGGCGATATTGAACAAAATAGAATTCAGATTGTCTACCAACAAGAGCTATTAGGAAGATGGGGGATAATAAATTCCATATTTTCGTTATTGGCAAATTTGTTCATTCTGGCTCAGGTGTGCTCATTCATTAATTTGATGCCTAGGAACGGGAAAAGAAATATTATTCGCGCATATTTACTGTTATTTAGTAGTTTCTCTTATGTGGTCTATATCTTAGCATATGTTGGGCGCGACGGCGTGATTTTTTGGATCATGTCATTCGTATTTTGCTTTATATTTTTTAAAGATTTTCTTATAAAGAATGATTTGCGACGGATAAAGCGCTTATTTATATATATATTACCGGCGCTTGCCATTCCATTTATCTTAATCTCCGTGGCAAGATTTTCTGAACGCGTGGGTGGTGTGGGGTGGAATATTGTTAACTATGGTGGACAACAGCTAAAAAATTTCAATGATAGCTATCCAATTGATGCTCCGATTCTATATGGCAGGTGGGGTTTTCCCGTATTCATAAAAATTGTAGAGAGTACGGGGTTTGGAGTTAAAGTAGGACCTGAGCCAGTTGAGCGGTCTTATTACTACTTAAACTATGGAGTTGATCCTTGGACTTTTAATACGTTTATTGGAAGTTTGATAGGCGATTTCGGGAAGATCGGAACGCTAGTATTCCTTTGCTTATTGAGCCTGATTTCGAGGAGCATAACGAAAGAAGTTTCGGCAACAGGTATTTTTAGGTTATCGAAAATTGTTTTATTTATTCTGGTCTACCAGATTGTATATTGGGGCGTTTTTTATTTTAGGATGTATTCAGCAAATTATTACGTGCTATTTTTAATTTTACTTTTTATTTCGTTCAGAGTAGTGCATTCTTCCCGATGTTCATTTCTTTTTTACAAAACGGCAAAGGCCGATTACAAAGGATTGTGAATTGGACCAGGGAGTCAGGGCAAAGGATATTATTGCGTATTAGTCTGCCATATCTTAACAAGGATATATGGTAATGTGAGCGGCGTACGAAAATAGTATGCTCTAACTTCAAAGTGCTGGGTTGTTCCAGAAGCGGTCAAGGGTGCAAATACGATTCCCAAGATTGTGCCATAAATATAGATTCTTGATTCTTTAATTAGCATTTCTCCAGGAGGCACTTGGTTTAGGTGATATCTATAGCTTAGCATCTGGCGTCCTTTTTTAGTAAGCGATTGTGGAACACATGGGCCTAAGATTGAGGTGCTGATACCCGGCAGGAATGATGTGCATTTTCCAGTGAATGATGCAAGCGCATTGGGTGATTGATTTGTGCGGTTGGTGTCTAATCTGGAGGTCTTAGCAAGGATGGGGCCAAACTTTTACGGAATCTAGCTATAACCTTCAGCATATGGCAGACGTCTTTCTACAAGCTTTCGACTATGCCCTTCGAGCCAGATCTGCCGATATCAGAAAAAAGATTCGTGTTTGAATGGCAACCCAGCCGGCAATTTTACACATAACGCCTCTAGTTGGTAAAGCTTCTTTTGGCGTTGGTCCTGTTGCTTTAAACTTAGCAAAAAGCCAACAATCACTAGGAAAACGAGCAGATATCTGGTGTCTCGATTCAGAAAGCGAGGCAAGGGTGCTTGAGAGGAATTTTCGTTTGAATAATCAAACGATATGCTGCTTTACTATGGTGGGACCTCATAGACTTGGTTATTCCCCGGCAATGGCGCGGGCAATTGTGAAAAAGGCAGACGCCTATGACATTATCCACCAACATGGCATTTGGACCGCTATTTCCCGAATAACCAATCGATGGCGGACAATACGCCGCGGACCAACACTGATTTCGCAGCACGGATCTTTAGATGCCTGGGCGCTCAAGCGTTCGATCTGGAAGAAACGTCTGGCCCTATTGTCATACGAAAGCAGGAATCTGCGTGAAGCCTCCTGCCTTCACGCGCTCTCCGGCCGTGAAGCCGAGGCTTTCAGAGCATTTGGACTGAGAAATCCGATCGCTGTGATTCCAAATGGCATATCTGAGAGCTGGCTACAAGAAAGTGGAGACCAGAGTTCAATCCGACGCCGATTTGGGCTATCCATCGAAACCCGTGTCTTGCTGTATCTTGGACGAATCACACCTAAGAAGGGATTGCCTATGCTGTTACGGGCAATGTCTGCGATGAAAAATCAGCTGGACGCCTGGAGACTCGTCATTGCAGGTGTCGATGAATTCAACCACCAGAAAGAGGTTGAATCACTGGTTAAGCGATTGACGCTGGAGCCATACGTTCAGTTTATAGGACCTCTTTTCGATCAAGATAAGCGAGATGCCTTTGCTGCTGCTGATATATTCGTTTTGCCTTCGCATAGCGAAGGATCGCCCCTTGTTGTCCTTGAGGCTTTGGGCGCCGGCGTGCCGGTCCTGACGACAAAAGCATCCCCCTGGGAAGAACTTTTAACGTGGAGGTGTGGGTGGTGGACTGAAGGTTCTGCAAAGGGCATTACTGAGGCACTGGAAAAGGCACTGAATAAGCCCAAATGGGACCTGCAGGAAATGGGGCAAAGAGGAAAATCTTTAGTGTGTACACGGTATACTTGGAATCAAGTAGCCAAACTAACGATCAAGCTCTATGATTGGCTTCTCGGGCGCGGCGAACAGCCCGATTTTGTAATTAAGGACTAACAATGTTCACAGAAAAAACGCTCCTCATCACTGGCGGCACAGGCAGCTTCGGAAACACGGTTTTGCATCGTTTCTTGGAAACGGACATACGGGAAATCCGCATTTTCAGCCGTGACGAGAAGAAGCAGGATGAAATGCGGAATGCGCTCAGAGATCCTAAGGTAAAATTCTACCTTGGGAATGTACGCGAGTACGATAGCATCCTGCCAGCCATGAAAGGGGTGGATCTCGTCTTTCACGCCGCGGCTCTAAAGCAGGTTCCTTCATGCGAGTTCTTTCCCCTGGAGGCCGTCCGGACGAATACCCTGGGTGCAGAATACGTCATGAACGCGGCGCTCAAGTGCTCCGTCAAAAAGGTGATTGTCCTGAGCACTGATAAAGCCGTGTACCCGATAAACGCAATGGGAATGTCGAAAGCTCTCATGGAAAAAATGATGGTCGCCAAGGCTCGGGCTTATGGGGACTCTCAAACGATCTTCTGCGGGACGCGTTATGGCAACGTGATGGGGTCGCGCGGTTCGGTGATCCCTTTATTTATAAGGCAGATCCTCGAAGGCGTGCCGCTTACCGTCACGGATTCCAACATGACTCGCTTCATGATGTCGATTGATGGTGCCGTCGATTTGGTCACTTATGCGTTTGAGCATGGGAGGCCGGGTGATATCTTCGTCCAGAAGGCGCCTGCAGCCACAATAGAAACGTTGACGATAGCATTGTTTAAGATCTTCGATGCGAAGAACGAGATCCGTGTCATTGGGACACGTCATGGAGAAAAGCTCTACGAGACACTCCTCAACCGGGAGGAGATGGCCAAAGCGGAAGACCTCGGCGATTATTATCGGGTTCCAGCGGACTGCCGGGATTTGAACTATTCGTGTTTCTTCACGGAAGGCGAACGTAAGATATCCGCTCAAGAGGAGTATAATTCTTACAATACGCGAAGGCTGGACGTTGATGAATTGGCTGAAATGCTTTCCCGGTTGGAAATCGTTCAGGAAGCTCTAACAACGGGCAGGGTAACAACTTAAGCTGGAACGTCAATGCACGTTTTAGTGACCGGCGCCAAGGGGTTTATCGGTCGCAACCTTGTCGTTGCGCTTCATCGGCGTGGAGGCATCGATGTTCAAGAATATGACCTGGATTCGGCGCCTGAATCGCTAGAGAAAGGGGTCGCCTCTGCCGAGGTTATTTTCCATCTGGCCGGCGTGAACCGGCCGCAGAAAACGGAAGAGTTCGTCCAAGGAAATGTAGATTCCACAAAGCATCTTTGCGAGGTTTTGCGTCGCCTTGGCCGTAAGCCCACCCTGATTTATTCTTCATCGACGCAAGCCGTTCTAGACAATCCTTACGGGCAATCTAAGCGAAAAGCCGAAGATATCATTTTGACCTTTGGGGCAGGAACCGCTGCCAAGGTAGCGGTTTTCCGCCTCCCCGGCGTCTTTGGTAAATGGTGCAGGCCTAATTACAATTCGGTTGTGGCCACATTTTGCCATAATGTTGCCCATGGCCTGCCGCTCGAAATTAAAGACCCAGCCAAAGAGTTGGATTTAGTTCATATCGACGGTGTCGTAGCTGCGTTCCTTGGAATCTTAAATGCCCAGGGTAGAGTGGGAACCGATGGCTATTACCTTGTAGAACCTGTTTTCAAGATCACTCTTAATCGTTTGGCACAAATGATTCAAGGATTTCATGCGAGTCGGAAGAGCTTAATCGTCCCGGACTTTTCAGATCATTTTGCCCGGTGTCTTTATTCCACATACATATCTTATTTGCCCACGGCCCAATTCTCTTATCCCCTTGAACAGCGTGAAGATGCAAGGGGTTCATTGGCCGAGGTGCTTAAATCCCCCAATTTCGGTCAGATCTTTGTCTCCCGGACACGACCTGGTGTCATGCGCGGAAATCACTACCACGATACAAAAGTCGAGAAGTTTGCCGTGCTGGAAGGGGACGCCGTCATCCGATTTCGTCATATCCTGGGTGAAGATATCATTGAGTACCCGGTTTCGGGCAGAGAATTTCGGGTTGTGGATATCCCTCCCGGGTACACCCATAGCATAGAAAATATCGGACAATCTGACCTCATTGTTCTTTTCTGGGCCTATGAAGAGCTTAATCCCGCCGATTCGGACACTTACCCCCTAAACGTTAAGAAGGAAAAATGATCATGAAGGTGATGACTGTTGTCGGCACACGCCCTGAAATTATCCGGCTGTCCCGCGTAATTGCCAATATCGACCGCTACATGACTCAGGTTATTGTCCATACCGGGCAGAATTATGATTACGAGCTCAATGAAATCTTTTTCGAAGACCTTGGATTACGGAAGCCGAATTACCTACTGGAGGCAGCTGGCTCGTCCGCGAGCGAAACGGTAGGAAAGATCATTGCCCGCGTCGACAAGGTTCTTGAAAAGGAGCGGCCCGATGCGATGCTCGTGCTCGGCGATACAAATACCTGCCTGGCAGCCTACCCCGCCAAACGGCATAAGATACCAGTTTTCCATATGGAGGCGGGGAACCGCTGCTTTGATGAACGAGTGCCCGAAGAGATAAACCGCCGTTTGGTGGACCATATCAGCGACATCAATCTGCCTTATAGCCAGATTTCCAGGCAATATCTGTTGGCTGAGGGCTTTCCGGCAGATCGAATAATTGTTATTGGTAGTCCCATGTTCGAAGTCCTGTCACATTATCGGCCCAAGATCGAATCGTCAAAGGTCCTTGATACCCTTAAGCTGGTTCCTCAGGAGTTTTATCTCGTCAGCTGTCATCGGGAAGAAAATGTTGATTCGGAGCCTCAATTTCGCGGTTTTATTGAAGTTTTAAATCGGCTTGCTGGCGAATTATCCCGAAGGATCATCGTAACCACGCATCCTCGGACAAGGTCGCGTCTCGAGAAAGAAAAGGCCAAGCTCGATGAGCGAGTCGAATTACATAAACCGTTCCGCTTTACAGATTATGTGAAGCTCCAGATCAATGCGAAAGCCGTGCTTTCGGATAGCGGCACAATCGCGGAAGAATCCTCGATCTTGAATTTTCCCGCTTTAAACATCAGGGAAGCCCACGAGCGACCGGAAGGGATGGAAGAGGGAGCGGTGATGATGGTCGGGCTAGCGTGGGAACGCGTTCACGAGGGGCTGACGATTCTGGAGGCGCAGCCTCGCGGCGACAATCGGCTGCTAAGGATAGTGCCCGACTATGATGTCCTGAACGTCTCGGAGAAAATCGTACGGCTTATCACGAGCTACACCGACTATGTGAATCGTGTGGTATGGAGGAAACCGCTGTCCTGAAGCGGTGCATTCTCCCGACCGATGAAAATCCTGCTTTTAACCCAATGGTACCCGCCTGAACCAGGCGTCTTTTTACAGGAATTAGCTCAGACTTTACTGGCTAAGGGACATGATGTTACGGTTCTAACCGGTTTCCCTAACTATCCTTCAGGTAACCTCTATCCGGGCTATCGTCTGCGCCTGTACCAGCGGGAGATGTTGGCAGGCGTGCCTGTGATCAGGGTTCCGCTCTATCTGGATCACAGTCTATCCAGCTTCAAACGCGTGCTGAATTACGCCTCTTTTGCTCTTTCCAGTTCGATTCTTGGGTTTTGGCTGGCGCCTAGACCGAATGTTATTTTTGTTTATCACCCCCCGCTCACAATGGGACTACCAGCGTGGATACTTAGCCGTCTTTGGCGTATTCAGTTTGTTTACCAAGTTCAAGATATGTGGCCCGAGACTTTGATTGCGACAGGAATGATCAAGAGCCGGCATCTGTTATCGATGACAGGACGTTTTGCCCGATGGGTGTACGCAAAAGCCTACTCCATACTGGCAATCTCTCCCGGATTTAGAAAGAACCTTATAGAAAAGGGCGTATCGGCCGAGAAGGTGCGGGTTATCTCAAATTGGCTGGAAAACGATGTATCCGAAAGAACTGGTCCCGATACAAAACTGGCGCGGAGGTTGGGTTTGGCCGGGCGTTTTAACATCATGTTTGCCGGAAATATCGGCGAGGCCCAGGGACTGGAAACAGTCCTCGAGGCTGCAGAGCTTCTTGAAAGTCTCCCGGAAATTCAATTCGTATTTATAGGTGACGGGATTGCCTTACCGCGCCTGGAGAAAATGGCCGCGACTAAATTAATTTCTAATGTACGTTTTCTTGGGCGCTTTCCCCATAATGCAATGCCCGGGCTGTTCGCCCTCGCCGACGTGCTACTTGTCCATCTCAAGGACGATCCATTATTCCGAATCACCATCCCCCATAAGATACTGAGCTATATGGGCAGTGGCAAGCCAATTCTTGCCGCGCTCGCCGGCGATGGGGCAGACCTCGTTACCGCCGCAGGGGCTGGCGTTTCTTGCCCTCCGGGAAAACCAGAAGATCTGGCGGTGGCCGTGCGAGATTTCCTGAAAATGTCCGCTGACGAGCGCAAGGCGATGGGCGAACGTGGGCTGCAAACAGTGCAAACGCGGTTTAGTCGAGAAGCTCTGATCGCGAAAATTGAAAAAGTATTAACGCAGGCCTCCAGATCAGAATGCTAACCATCTATGTATAAGCAGGTTGGCAAAAGGCTATTTGATATTTTTTTCACGATTCTCGCATTGTGCTTTTTCGCGCCCCTCATGGGTCTGATTGTGCTCTTAGTATGCGTTAAGCTTGGTCAGCCCATTTTATTCCATCAAAGGCGGCCCGGTTTAAACGAAAAGCCGTTCACCCTTCTTAAGTTCCGTACGATGGCTTCTGCTTGCGATGCGAAGGGCAATGTGCGCCCTGATGCAGAACGGCTGACATCGTTTGGGCGCTTTCTGCGTACTACGTCGCTCGACGAATTGCCCGAATTTTATAATGTCCTTCGGGGTGAAATGAGCACAGTAGGGCCACGCCCACTACTCATGAAGTACCTTGGTCTCTATACTCCGGAGCAGGCTCGGCGACATAAAATCAAGCCAGGAATCACCGGCTGGGCCCAGATAAACGGCCGGAATGCAATAACTTGGGAAGGAAAATTCAAACTGGACGTATGGTATGTAGATCACATATCTTTTTGGCTCGATGTAAAGATTATAGCGTTGACCCTTTGGGCGCTTTTTAAGCGTAAGGGTATTAATCAACCCGGGCAGGCCACAATGGAAGAATTCCTGGGTGGCATTGCGAATACGAAGGAATAACTAAGCTCTATGGTTGCTCTAAATCTCTCAGGTCGATCATATGGAGGAATAGGATAATGCGCCTGTTTGTTTATTGTGCCGGCGGGATCGGTCGAGAAACGCATGATATCGCCATAAAAGCCAACTCTCAAAGTCCCCAATGGAGCGAGATCTGTTTTATTGACGATTTCATGGATGCGGGGCAGTTTTATGGAATCCGGCAATTCACGTATGAACAATTCAAGAAAACTTTTAATCCGGCTGAATGTCGGGTGGTTATCGCCAATGGCGAACCTCGCGGTAGAAGGATATTGGCCGACAAGGTGCGAGGTGATAACTTCGCCCTCGGAAGCGTCGTGGATCCTACGGCCCGAATTTCCCCTTCAGCTCGCTTGGGCGAGGGCATTGTTCTGTTTCCCAACACCTACATTTCCAGTTGCGCGGTCATCGGAGACAACGTCCTCGTCAGTATCGGCTCAGCCATTGGGCACGATAGCGTCATCGGTGAAAACGCCGTCGTTTCAACTCTTGTCAGCGTTTCAGGAAACTGTTCCATCGGAGCTGGCTGCTATATCGGAACTCAGTCGTGCATCAAGGAAAAGGTCTCCATCGGGGAGAACACGATCGTTGGAATGGGATCGTGTGTGTTCCGTGACGTGGGCGCAGACGTGATCGCCCTTGGCAATCCCGCTCGCGTAGCCAGGGCGAACATCGACCAGAAGGTTTTCGAATCCTCCAAGTAGCCAAAGGAATTATGTGGGATTCTGATATACGCGGAGGTTAGCTGTTTTGACAAACAGAGAGAAGTATGACCGTGTTTTTATGGAATGCTTTCACCTCGCAAAAGAAATGCTGAATGAGTCCCTTGTTTACCAATCCGTTCCGACATGGGACTCGGTAGGACACATGGCCATGATTGCAGCGCTCGAGGAACGCTTCGAGATCATGATTGAAACCGACGATGTCATAGACTTCGGCTCTTACCTCAAGGGTAAGGAGATATTGGCCAAGTATAATGTGGCGATCTGAAGATGGACTTTTTTGATTCTATAAACGTTTACGGCCCTTCGGCCGCCGTCATGACCGAAGAGGGCCAAGTCGTGTCTTACAGCGACTTCATAAGTTGCGCTGACAAGATTGGCAAGGCCGTTGATGACCGTTGTGTCATTTTTTGTATTTGCGCAAACAATGTTGAATCTTTGGCGGGCTACATAGGCTTACTCCGACGAAAAGCAGTGCCAGTTCTCGTTAATCTCAGCACAAACTTGAGCCTTCTTGCTGACCTGCTAAAAGCTTACAGCCCGCGGTATATTTATTTGCCCAGTGGCGCGGCTGGAGGATTCCCAGACTGGAAATGCGTATCCACGTTTCGACAATATAGTTTGTTACGTGCTGCGGATGCCATTGCTTATCCCATTCACCCGGATTTGGCACTGCTTTTGACCACCTCGGGCAGTACGGGCAGCCCCAAGCTTGTGCGCCAGTCATATAGCAATTTAATCAGTAACGCGGAATCTATTGCAAAATACTTGGGCATCGCTGCCTCAGACAGGCCCATTACCACCCTGCCCATGAGCTACACTTACGGATTATCCATTATTAATAGCCACCTGCTTATGGGCGCAACGATCCTCCTCACCGAAAGACCGGTCTTAGACAGGGGCTTCTGGCAGTTTCTGAGAAACCATGGCGCTACGACCTTCGGCGGGGTCCCGTATATTTACGAGATGCTAAAAAAACTCAAGTTCGCGCACATGGATCTTCCTACTCTTAGAATTCTCACTCAGGCCGGAGGCAGACTGGATCCTGAACTTACCCGTGAGTTTGCCGAGATCTGCTCTGCAAAAGGCATTCGGTTCGTGGTCATGTACGGCCAGACCGAGGCCACGGCCCGCATATCCTATCTCCCCCCGGAATACGCTCTTTCGAAAGCCGGAAGTATCGGCGTCGCCATACCTGGCGGCGAATTGTTGCTTATCGACGACAACGGCGGGATCATCGGGGACAGCGATGTCTCCGGCGAGCTTGTCTACAGGGGTCCCAACGTGATGCTCGGTTACGCCGACACTTATGCCGACTTGGCAAAGGGCGACGAGAACAGGGGCGTCCTCAAGACCGGTGATCTGGCAACGCGCGATGTCGACGGCTTCTATTATATAGTTGGCCGGAAGAAAAGGTTCTTAAAGCTCTTCGGCAATCGCGTCAATCTGGACGAGGTGGAAAACCTTCTTAAGAGCGCAGGATATAATTGCGCCTGCGCCGGCAGGGACGATTTAATGGTAATTTATACGTGCGCGGATGACGTTGACTCAATTCGGGAGCACATCCTGCAACACACTACAGTGAATCCAAATGGATTCACCGTACGGAAGACATCAATCATCCCCCGCAACGAATCGGGGAAGATACTTTATTCGGCCATCGACTGATTGTAGGACAACCGTGTTCGCCCAGACCAGCCCATTAAATGGGCCGGTGTATGCGCTGGAGAAAGAAAAGAAGGACGCCCTCTTTTCGCAAATGCTGGGAGATCTCACAAGAAAGCACTATGCCGGATGCGCCGGGTACAGGAAGATATTGGACCTGATCGGGTTCGATGTGGCGAGTTTGACCCGGCCCGAGGATTTCCCGTTCCTGCCCGTGCGCCTTTTCAAGGAATACGATCTCCTCAGCGTCCCGCGCGAAGAGATTGTCAAGACCATAACATCATCGGGCACTTCGAACCAGCAGGTGTCGCGCATCCACCTTGACCGTGAGACCTCGGCCAACCAAACCAAGGCGCTGGCAAGAATAGCTTCTTCGTTTCTCGGGGCGCAACGGCTTCCTATGCTCATTATAGATTCCCAGATGGTGATTAAAGAAAGAAGGCAATTCTCCGCCCGTGGCGCCGGCATCTTGGGCTTTTCCATGCTTGGGCGCGACCAATCCTATGCTCTGGACGAGAACTTGGAGCTGGATATGGAAGGCGTCGCCGCCTTTCTTGATCGGCACCATGGTGAACCGGTGATGCTTTTCGGCTTTACTTACATCATCTGGGCGCATTTCCTCTGCGTTCTCAGGAAGCGGGGGGTCAAGCTTGATATAAGCGAGGGGATTATTATTCATGGCGGCGGTTGGAAGAAGCTGGTTGAACAGTCTGTTGACAATATTAAATTTCGAAGGGCGGCGAAGGAGTTGTGTGGCATCAGAAGGGTGCACAATTACTATGGCATGGCGGAACAGACCGGCTCCATCTTCATGGAATGCGAGGAAGGTTACTTTCATGCTCCCATCTACTCCGATGTCATCATCAGAAATCCAAGGGACTTTGGCCCAATGGAACCGGGCGGCCAGGGGCTGATTCAGCTTCTATCCCTCCTGCCCGGCAGCTATCCCGGGCATTCTATCCTCTCGGAAGATCTAGGCGAACTGGGTGGCGTGGATAACTGCCCGTGCGGCCGCAAGGGCAAATATTTCCGTATCCACGGCCGACTAAAGGACGCTGAGATTAGAGGATGCAGTGACGTTTATGCTGCTTCCAGATAAAAAAGTCACCTACTTACTGGGAGACGCAGCCGCGTTTGAAAGGCATGTTTTTTGCCCCTACGACAACCTCGTTTGCGAGTTTCTTTCTGACCTATCTTATAACCTCATGCACGATTCTGTAGCCAAAACCTTTTCCGATGTCATGGCGTTTGCTTTCTTCTGCCGCAGGGCTAACATCATGAGGCTCAAAAAGGAATTCTTTGAGACTCGAGCCCGATTGGGCCTAGGCATAGTGTTCCATATAACTCCATCCAATATTCCCGTCAATTTCGCCTTCTCATATGTATTTGGCCTACTTGCCGGCAATTCCAATATTGTCAAACTGCCGCCAAAGACGTTTCCTCAAGCGATTTCCATCATTTCTGTAGTTGAGAGAGTTCTATCCGCTGAGAAATATCACAAAATAAGCGAATCGACTGTTTTTATGCAGTATGATCCGGATGATAATATAACTTCTCTTTTTTCATCTATATGCGATGCGCGCATTATTTGGGGAGGAGATGAAACCATTAAGACAATTCGGCGCGTCCCCGTCCCCGTTCGATCTATTGAAATCGCGTTTGCTGACAGGTACTCCTTCTGTGTCATGAGCGCGGAAGCGGTCTGCCGAATAGATAAACCGGAATTGAGGCGACTTAGCGCCGGCTTTTACAATGACACATATGTGATGGACCAAAACGCCTGCTCTTCTCCCCATCTCATAGTTTGGCTTGGCGAGAATGCCGAGTCGTCTGCCGCGAGCCATCGGTTCTGGCAAAGCCTCTATGAGGAAACGGCCGTTCGCTACGCTTTTCATCCAGTTGTCGGAGTGGATAAGTTGACTGCGCTTTGCGAAAACGCTATTGATTATCCTTTCGTCGCCGGGGTTAAAAGATATGAGAATCTATTATATGTGATAAAGCTTTCCTCTTTACCAGAAAGTGTAGATTTATTCCGTGGTAAATGCGGCTATTTTTATGAATATTGCGCGTCCAGCCTAGACGTAATCGCTCCCATCATCAACAAGAAAGTCCAGACCATTACTTATTACGGCGTTTCAAGAGAGGCCTTAAAATCCTTTGTGGATGAATACAAGCCAGAGGGCATCGATAGATTCGCGCCGGTGGGCTCGGCCTTGAATATCTCGGTCATTTGGGATGGATATGATCTCGTAAGAACTTTATCAAGGATTATCGATATAGGGTGAAGGATTATGTTGCTTAACGGAAAGAACGCCGTTATTACGGGCTGTCTGAAGGGCATTGGCCGTGCGACCATGGATGTATTCGCGCAAAACGGCGCGAATATCTGGGCCTGCTGCCAGATGCCGACCGCCGAATTTGAGGGCCATGTCAAAGAGCTTGCCGAGGCGAACGGCGTCTCGATTACCCCTGTCTATTTTGACCTTTCGGATTATGAGCAGATCAAAGCCGGAATGAAACAGATTGTCGCAGCAAAACAGCCCGTGGATGTTCTCGTCAATATCGCCGGCATAGCCTACAACGCCCTCTTCCACATGACCACCATGGATAAGATGAAGGAGGTCTTCGAGATAGATTTCTTTTCACAGATGCTTATAACCCAGCAAATGACCAGGTTGATGGTGCGACAAAAATCCGGAAGCGTGATTAATATTGTTTCTGTTGCCGGCGTAGATGGCAATCCCGGCCAAGTCGCATATTCTGCGGCAAAAGCGGCCCTTATCGGCGCCACAAAGACGCTGGCCGGCGAGCTCGGGGGGTGCGGCATTCGGGTTAACGCCGTTGCGCCCGGCGTGATCCAAACGGACATGACGGCGTCCCTCCCTAAGGATAAATTCGACGAGCTCCTGAGCAGTAGCAAACTGCGCAGGGCGGGTTTGCCCGAGGAAGTGGCGCGGGCATTGCTTTTCCTCGCGTCGGACCAGTCGGCCTACGTCACCGGCCAAGTCATACGCGTAGACGGCGGCATGGGAGGCTGATGATGATGCTCATGAACGGGAATAACGTGATCATCACCGGCTGTACCCGGGGCATCGGGAGGGCAATGGTCGAAGTATTTGCCAGGAACGGAGCCAATATCTGGGCCTGCATCCGGAAGCCATCGGACCCCTTCATTTCTTTTTCTGAAAAACTCGCGGGTGAGCACAATATCCGCATTATGCCTATTTACTTCGACCTGACCAATCCCGTCGAGATCAAAGCTGCTGTTAACGCCATAATGTCAGCTAAGCTTCCGGTCCATGGCCTCATCAACAATGCCGGCATCACATACAACGCGCTTTTCCAGATGACCTCGATGGACAAACTGAGAGAAGTCTTTGAAGTGAACCTATTCTCTCAATTCCTGTTTACACAATATATCGTTAAGCTGATGGTCCGGCAGAAGGGCGGCAGTATCATCAACGTCTGTTCCAGCGCCGCTATCGATGCCAATTCCGGGCGTAGTGCCTATGGTGCCTCCAAGGCGGCTTTGATCTGCGTTACAAAAGTGCTTGCGGCCGAGCTAGCTGAGCACGGCATCCGCGCTAACGCCATCGCCCCGGGCATTACCGAGACGGACATGGTAGCGCAAAGCATGTCCAAGGAGGTCATTAATGAAACTGTCGCGCATACGATGCTGAAAAGGATGGGAAAACCTGCCGATATAGCCAACATCGCCCTTTTTCTCGCCTCCAATATGTCTTCGTACATAACCGGTCAGGTTATCAGGGCCGACGGAGGCTTGTCTAGATAATGGACATCAACCTGCTTAGCAAAATCCAGCGGATGGCGCGCCGTATGCGCCGCAATGCCATTGATCTTGCGTTCAAGGCTGGTCCGAACGGTGCCCATCTCGGCTCCGGGTTGTCGATCATTGAGATTACCGCCACCCTTTATGGCGGCATCATGCGTATTGATCCGAGGAACCCCGCCTGGCCCGAAAGAGACCGTTTCATTCTGTCGAAGGGCCACGGCAGCCTCGGCTATTACACCGCCCTTTTTGAAGCCGGGCTTATCACCCGCGAACAGCTTTTCAGTTTCGAAGTAGATGGAGGCGACCTGCCCGGCCAACCCTCCATGAAGCAGGAGTTCGGGATAGAATTTTCAAGCGGCAGTCTTGGCCTTGGTCTTTCCCTCGGGATCGGGTCGGCCCTCGCCGGGCGGATTATGGGCCGTACTTACCGAGTATTTGTCCTCATGGGAGACGGCGAGATAAACGAGGGGACGGTGTGGGAAGCCGCCATGGCCGCGGTCCATTATAAGCTGGGGGGAATCATAGCGATCATTGATTCCAATGGCATGCAGTCGGACGGGTGCAATGCCAGCATTATGTCTACAGACCTTAAATCCATGTGGAATGGATTCGGGTGGGACACCGTGGGGGTGGATGGTCATGACATCGAATCCATTCACAATGTCCTCAAGGATGCCGGGCGAAGACCGGAAGGCCCACCCCTTGCCATCATCGCGAAGACGATAAAAGGCAAGGGCATCAGCTTCATGGAGAATAATAACGAGTGGCATCACAACGTCTTGACTAGGACTCGATATGACGCTGCGGTCGCAGAGCTTCCGCCAGATGAGATTAATCCGTGATCAAGATCAATCCCGCTAATGCAAGAAACTGGGCGAGGCTTGGATCCCGGGGTACATTCGGTCTTTCGTTGCTGGACGTAGCATCAGAAAACAAAGATATTTTGGTCATCTCTGCCGACCTTTGCACAACCTCGGGCCTTGACAGGTTCAGGGCAGCTAATCCGGATAGGTTTATTAACACCGGCATCGCCGAACAGAACATGCTCGGCATCGCCGCCGGCCTGGCTAAAGAAGGTTACAAGGTCTTCTGCACCTCCTTCGCTACCTTCGCCGCCATGCGCAGTTACGAAATGGTGAGGCTCAATATGGGCTATATGGGCTTCAACATCAAACTGGTTGGGCTTGCCGCGGGCTTCGGAATGGGAATGTTCGGCAATACCCACTACGGGATGGAGGATATGGCTCTAATGCGCGCGGTTCCGGGGATATGCGTTATCTCTCCCGCCGACTGCTCTGAAATCACCAAGGCCACAGAAGCCGCAGCTCGTTATGATGGGCCTGTTTATCTACGTCTCACGGGCGTGGCCGGCAATCCTATTGTCTATTATAATGACTATGAGTTCGAAATCGGCCGAGCTATCACCCTTAGAGAAGGAGACGACATCGCTATTGTCGCCACGGGAAGCATGGTTTACGAGTCGCTTGAAGCGGCCAAGCTCCTCGAGGCGAAGGGAATATCGACCGCCGTCATAAACATGCACACGATAAAGCCCCTTGATACCTCAATTATCGACAGCTTGATGGGACGGAAGTTAATCGTTACAATCGAAGAACATAGCGTCATTGGGGGGCTCGGCGGCGCGATAGCTGAATATAAGAGCGGCCTGAAGGATGCCCCACGCCAGCTCATTCTTGGCATAGAGGATAGGTTCAAAAAGGCTGGATGCTATAAATATATGCTTGAACAAAACGGACTCACGGCATTGCACATAGCGGACGGTATCATGGAGCGAATTAAGCAGTGAATCCGCAATGTAGCCGTAAGACCAGCTTCTCAGGATGACCAAGAAGCATGGATAAAATGGCCCGTATCTACCTTTCGCCACCGCACATGTCAGGATTCGAGGAGGAGTTTGTGGCTGAGGCGTTCCGGTCAAACTGGATCGCGCCGCTCGGGCCAATGGTGGACGCATTCGAGAAGGAGATGTGTGCGTATGTGGGGATCCCGCACGCGACGGCGCTCATGTCGGGGACGGCAGCGCTTCATTTGGCCTTGCTCGTCCTTGGCGTCAAGGCCGGTGACGAGGTCATTTGCGCTTCCCTGACTTTCAGCGCGTCGGCGAACGCAATTGCCTACGTTGGAGCTGAACCGGTTTTCGTTGATTCGGATAGAAAAAGCTGGGCCATGGATCCATACCTTCTTGAAGATGAATTGGCGGAATGCAAAAAAAAGGGAAGATTGCCAAAGGCTGCTATTGCCGTAGATCTTTATGGACAATGCGCGGATTATTCCCGAATTGAGGAGATCTGCCGTAATTACGGAGTCCCATTGGTGGAAGACGCTGCGGAGGCGCTCGGGGCTACCCATGACGGAAAAAAGGCGGGTTGTTTCGGGAAGTTGGCTATCTTCTCATTTAACGGAAATAAAATTATAACCACGTCAGGCGGGGGCATGCTTGTCTCAGAAGATAAGGATATAGTCCAAAAAGCCCGGTTTCTGGCCACCCAGGCACGCGACCCCATGCCTCATTACGAACACTCGATGATCGGCTATAACTACAGGATGAGCAATATCCTCGCCGCCATAGGCCGGGGGCAGTTGAAGGTCATCGAAGCTCGCGTGGCGGCGCGCAGAAGGAATTTCGATTACTATCTGCGAGCCCTAAAGGATACCCCCGGGATCAGCTTCATGCCTGAGGCCGAATATGGCCGGAGTAATAGATGGTTGACCTGCATTCTAGTCGAACCCCGGGAATTCGGGACAGTAAGCGAGGATATCCGACTTGCTCTTGAAGCCGAGAATATCGAAAGCCGTCCTGTTTGGAAACCGATGCATATGCAGCCGGTGTTTAGAACGTGCAGGAAAAGGGGCGGAGAGGTCGCTGAAGAGATATTTAGAAGGGGCCTTTGCCTTCCCAGCGGCAGCAACCTGAGCACGGAAGATTTGGATCGAATAGTAAGCATTATCAAGAGAACAGGGAAGAGATAAGCACACTTGCCCTGTATTCAGTTTAGGGCTTTATCGGGGGTTGAAATGATGCAAGAAAAATCGCCTGGGTTTATCAAGAGGCTCTTTGGCATGAATATGTTTAAGAGGCGCCTCGCTTTTATGCTCGCGGATTCTATGCTCATCGCGGGGGCCGTTTTTATTGCTTTCTGGCTAAGATTTGACGGCGCGATTCCAACGGCATACAGCAACGATCTGAAATACTATATCGTTCTGGCCCTTGGGATAAAGCTGACCATGCTGGTCGTGCACGGCATGTACGATATTTCCTGGAGGTTCTTCGGGCTCAAGGATCTCTTGAGGCTGTTCAGCGCGATCACGCTATCGTCGATAATCATGGGACTGGCGCTTTTCGTGTTTAAGGCGTATCTGCCTATCCCGACTTTTCCCAGGTCCGTTTTGCTGGTTGATTACATCCTAACCCTGGGGTCAATCGGCGTGTTCCGCATCTCCAAGAGGGCCATCATCGAGTACCTCAGCAAGTCGGCGAGAATGAGGCACGGCCGCACGCGAATCCTCATCGTCGGCGCAGGCGACGCCGGCAGTGCGATCGGCCGGGAAATGCTGATCAATAAAAAGTCCAAGTATTTTCCCGTAGGGTATATCGATGACGATTTATCCAAGCGGGGGATGAGCATTCAGGGCATTAAGGTGCTCGGGACGAGGAACGACATCCCGAGGTTAATCAAGGCGAACACGGTAGACGAGGTCCTGATCGCTATCCCCTCAATCCGCTCAAAGGATATCCGGGCCGTGGTCGAGATCATCCGGAATTCGGGAGGACCGGCGAAGGTCAAGGTTCTGCCCGGCATCCTGGACATCATGGATGGGAATGTCACCCTTTCCGATATCAAAGAAGTGCGGGTCGAGGACCTCTTGGGGAGGGAAAAAGTCGAGATCGATTTTGCCGCGATCCGCGCCTTCCTGAACGGGAAGCGTGTTCTGATCACGGGTGCCGGCGGTTCTATCGGGAGCGAGCTCGTCCGGACGGTGCTCCAATTCGAGCCGCAATTGACCGCCCTCCTGGATATCGATGAGACGGAGCTTTTCTATCTGATGAACCGCTTCCGCGGGGCTGCAGTGAAAATCGTCCCGGTCATCGGGGATGTGCGGGACAGGGTGAAGATGGAGGACGTTTTCGCGAAATTCCGGCCCCAGATCATCCTCCACTCGGCCGCCTATAAACATGTCCCTGTGCTGGAGAGTTACCCCGAGGAAGCGGTCAAGACGAACATCCTGGGGACGAAGATTCTGGGCGAACTGGCCTTGAAATACAAAATCGAGAAATTCGTCTATATTTCAACCGACAAAGCGATTAATCCGACGAGCGTCATGGGCTCTACGAAGCGCGTTGGCGAGGAAATGCTCAGGATCCTCAACGGGCGGAACGGCACGAAATTCATCTCGGTGAGGTTCGGGAATGTCCTGGGCAGCCGCGGGAGCGTCATCCCGCTTTTCGAGGACCAGATCAAGCGGGGAGGTCCGGTGACGGTGACCCATCCCGAGATGAAGAGATATTTCATGGCCACGTCGGA
Organism: Candidatus Aminicenantales bacterium; assembly: GCA_049513915.1. Taxonomy (GTDB): domain Bacteria; phylum Acidobacteriota; class Aminicenantia; order Aminicenantales; family Saccharicenantaceae; genus DATKJS01. Next base: position 71,864 of record JBEKVN010000002.1, read on the forward strand.
AGCTGTGCTCCTCGTTCTCGAAGCGGCCGCGATCGGCGAGGGGGGCGAAGCATATATCCTCGATATGGGCGAGCCCATCAAGATCCTGGACCTCGCGCGCGAAATGATCCGGCTCAGCGGCCATGAACCGGACGTGGATATTCCTATCATTTTCAGCGGCCTCAGGCCCGGGGAGAAGCTATTCGAGGAGCTGCTGGGGGCTGAAGAAGGCTCGGAGCCGACCGAGCACGCCAGGATATTCAAGGCCAGAAATCCAAGCGTCAGGCCCGAGGATGAAATGTTTCTTAAAATCGAGAAGCTGATCGACGTATGCTATGATGGGAGTGATCGCAATAGCATCATCAATGGTCTTGCGGACATCGTCCCCACGTATAAGCCGCAAGGGCCTGGGACCGTGCCCAAGCTCGGGGCCGGAAGCTGGTAAAATCTAAAAGATGATATTCCTGTTGTTGAAACGCGCGTCCGGACGTACTGTGCCGATTCTGGCCATGGCCTTGCTCATAGCCGGCGTGGGTCCATCTTTCGGCGACACCTGGCGCGGCCGCGACCTCGAGCAGAAGTGGCGAACGGCCGCCGTTAGGTTCGGGCCGCTCCGGATCCAGCCGGCGCTTGTTCTGTCGAATGCCGGCATGGATTCGAACATCTATTATTCGCCTTCCGATCCCATCAAGGATTACACCCTCACGGCGGGTCCGGCGGTCAATATTTATCTGCCCATCTATCGAAGGCTTGTCCTCTCTGCTTACGGCTCGCCCCAGTATGTCTATTACACCAAAACGGCACGGGAGCGCACCTGGAACTATTTTTTCACCGGGTCTGCGGCGTTCAACTTGAGGCAGGTCTTTTTTTCATTCGATTGGAAATATTCCGACGCCCGGGAGCGCTGGAATACGGAGATCGACATCCGGCCGCGACGCAAGGAGGACGGTTTGGGCGGCGTGTTCCTCGTCCAGGCAACGCACCGGGCCTCGCTCTCGATCGGGTACCGTCAGGCCAAGTACGATTATGAGAACCTCAATCTGGATATTTTCAACGTCCGCGAGCGGCTGAACCGGAAGGAGGCCTATGTCAACGTTTCGGGCTACTACCAGGTGACGTCGCGCACGAGGTATTTCGTGGACTTCGAGCTCGGCCAGTACCGGTTCGATTTCGCGGCAACCGCCCTCCTCAAGGATTCGCGGAGCCGGGCGGCCTATGCCGGGCTCGAATTTTCGCCCACGGGGAGGATCCGGGGCCGCATCCGGCTGGGCTACAAGATGTTCGATACGAAGAACCAGGAAGACCAGGACTACCGGGGAGTCGTCGGCGACTCGCAGGTCTCGGTTCGATTGGCCAGGCCTTTCGTCGTGCGCGCCTCCTATACGCGCGACGTCATCTTTTCGATCTGGTACAACAACGCTTACTACATCGGCAGCATGCCGGGAGTCGGGGCGTCGTTCTACCTGCTGAAATTCGTGCGCCTCGACTACGACTATTCATTCGGGCAAAGCCGCTACCCGGAGCTCCAGCCGGACGGCGGGGGCGGGGACGTAAAGCGGCTCGACGATCTCAGGATCCATTCGGCCGGGCTTTATTTCCGGATCTGGAAGAAAACGGCGATCGGCGTCGTCGCCAGTTGGTGGGCCAGGTTCTCGAACCTTGCTTCCGAGAACGACAACAGGACTTTTTTCGGGCTGAATCTTACGTATGATTTTTAGAAGAAATCGTGGGCTACGAAATATGGTGACACGCACCGAATTCAAGTGTGTGCGAAATCTTGGGACACGTACCAATTCCAGAGAATTATTACATGTCCCCGATTTCCTGTCACCAATTTCGAGTCCCGGATTTCCTAAGGAAGGTTAAGATGAGGAAAACCATATTATTGTTCGCGCTAATTCTTGCCGGCGCGGTTTACGTATCTGCGCAGCAGCAGGGACAGGAACAGGAAGCCAAAGACATCTTCGTCAAGGCCTATCGCATAGGACCGGGTGACCTCCTCGAAATCAAGGTCTTCGAAGTCGAGCAGCTGAATCAGGTCGTCCGGGTTTCGGAAGACGGGTCCATCACCCTGCCGCTCCTCGGCCGGATCGAGATCGAGGGTTTGACCCAAAGCGGCGTCGTCCAGAAACTGACAAATCTTCTCCAGGCGAAATATGTCAAAAACCCCCAGGTGACCGTTTTCATCAAGGAATACAAGAGTCAGCAGGTGGCCGTTATCGGCGCCGTCGAGAAGCCGGGGAACTATGAGCTCGTCGGGCGGAAAAATCTGCTCCAGATGATCTCCCAGGCCGGGGGCCTGACCGACAAAGCCACGGACGAGATATTTATCCTGAGGGATGGGGGCGACGGGACCGCGTCCTCGATCCCCATCGACCTTAAGGACCTCATGGTCAATGGGAACCAGAAGCTCAATATCCCGATCGAGCCGAACGATGTCATCAATGTCCCCGTGGACAAAGAGATTCGGGTTTTCGTCTTTGGGCGCGTCACCCAGCCCGGCGCGCTAAAGTTCAAGATTTCGGAGAAGGTGACCCTGCTCAGCGCGATCGCCCAGGCCGGCGGGCTGGCCGAGGGCGCCAAGCAGAGCGGCGTCCTCATCACAAGGAAAGACAAGAGCGGGAAAGAACAGAAGATCCGGGTCAACCTCAAGGAAGTAATCAGCGGGAAGAGGAAGGATATCCCGCTACAAGAGGGAGACGTGGTGTTCGTGCCGGAATCGTTTTGGACGCCGTAAGAGTGTGAAAGAGGCAGAACATGGACAATAACAGGAATGACATTAAGCGCTACGAAAATCAGCGGGGCGGATTGCTCCGGCCGGAGATCCCGGTCGCCGAATACGAGTTCGGGCCCCGGCAGGAGATCAACCTCAAGGAATACTGGGAGAAGATCCGGCGGCGGAAGACGACGGTCTTTTCGGTCGCCGCGGTCGTCTTCGTCCTGACCGCGCTCTGGACGTTCGTCCAAAGGCCCGTGTACACGGCAAAGGGGACGCTCCTCATCGAGAAAGAGCCGAATATCCTGAGCTTCGAGCAGGTCTTCCAAATCGAGACCATGCGGGACGATTTCTACCAGACGCAGTACCGTCTGCTGAGCGGAAGGACGCTGGCCGACGACGTCATCTCGCGGCTCAAGCTCTACGCGAACGAGGAGTTCGTCGGCAAGCCCGACAAGCGGAAGAAACCCGCGGACCCGAATGACCATGTCTTCCGGGAGAACCTCATCGACAGCTTTTCGCGGCGGCTCCAGGTAAAGCCGGTCCGGCTGACCCGCCTGGTCGAGGTGAGCTTCGATGCGCGGGACCCTAAGCTTGCGGCCGAGTGCGTCAACGAGCTGGCCAGCGCTTTCATCGACCTCAACATTACCATGAAGTACGCGGCGACCGAGCAGGCCACCGAGTTTCTGGGCCAACAGATTAAATCGCTCCAGACGGACATCGAGCAGAAGTCCGGCCAACTCCAGGACCTCGAAGCCAAGGCGAATATCGTGGCGTTGGGAGAGAAGGAAACGACGGTCATCGACCGGCTGGGCGAGCTCAACAAGGCCCTGACCGAGGCCCAGATCGACCGGTATAAGAAGGAAGCCACCTACAATGAGCTCAAGAACGTCACGGCGGATTTCGTGCCGGAGGCGATAAACAACCTGCTCATCCAGCGGCTGAGGGAGGATTACGTCAAGCTCAAGCGGGAATACCAGAAGATGGAGGAGCGCTTCCAGCCGGATTACCCGGAGCTGCAGCGGGCCAGAGTCGAGATGGAAGCGGCCCGGAAGTCGCTCGAGGACGAGACGCAGAACCTGGTCAAAGGGGCCTATTCCGATTACCAGACTGCCCTCAGGAGGGAGGGATCGCTCGAGGCTGCGTTCAACGAGCAGAAGAACGCGGCCTTCAAGATGAATTCGAGCGCGGTGCTCTACAACGGGCTCAAGATCGAGGTCCAGAACAAGAAGACGCTGTTGGATTCGCTGCTCAGGCGGGAAAGCGAGACAGGGGTCGAGGCGCGGCTCAGGGGGCTGCGGACGTCGAACGTGAGGGTCGTGGACAGAGCGGGGATCCCCGTGCGCCCGTCGAGCCCGAGGAAGGCCCGGAACCTGGCCCTGGCGCTTTTGCTGGGCCTCGGAGGCGGGATCGGGCTTGCGTTCCTGTTCGATTTCCTGGACAACAGCATCAAAACGAGCGAGGACGTGGAACGGTATGCGGGCCTGCCGACGCTCGGCGTCGTCCCAAAGTTCAGCCTTGACGGAACGGAGAAGGGGTATCTCTATTACCGGCGCAAAAGGGAGCACAGACTCGAAGGGAAAAAGGACGGGGTGATCCAACTGGAAGCGGGGGAGGGCCAGGCCGGAGAGAAAAAGGCGGAGGAACAGAAACAAGACAAACCCCAGCCCAGGGTCATTGAACTCATTCCGCACTTGTTCCCGAACTCGCGGCTGGCCGAAAGCTACCGCTCGATCCGGACATCCCTGTTGTTGTCGAGCGCCGATCAACTTTTGAAAACGATGATCGTGACGAGCGCCCTGCCCGGGGAAGGGAAGACGGTTTCCGTAGCCAACCTGGGCATCACCCTGGCCCAGTCCGGAAAGGCCGTTCTGATCGTGGACGCGGACCTGAGAAGGCCGCGCCAGCACCGGGTTTTCAGCGTCAAGAACACCTTTGGGCTGACGAGCTACCTGACGGATTCGATCGAGCTCCGGAAAGTCGTCAAGACCACGGCCGTTCCGAATCTGTGCCTGATCAACTCGGGGCCGGTCCCGCCGAACCCGGCCGAGCTTCTGGGCTCGGAGAAGATGGCGGCCCTTATCGAGCTGCTGCGCGACAAGTGCGACTACATCCTGTTCGACATGCCGCCCATGCTCGAGATCTCGGACGCGCTGATATTGGGCGCTAAGGTGGACGGGATGATCCTTGTCGTCCACGGCGACAAGACGTCGCGCGAAGCGCTGAGAAAGGCGCGCGAGAAGCTCGACATGCTCAAGGTCAAGACGCTCGGGGTCATCATCAACAACGTCAACACGGACCACCGCGGCTACCATTATAAAGAGTATTATTATCACTACGATCGGCACGCATGAAAAACGACTAAACTCTTAAGGACAACCCCGTGATCGACCTTCACACGCACCTGCTCTGGGACTGGGATGACGGCCCGGACGACCGGGCCCAGGCCCTCGAGATGTGCCGGATCGCCGAGAAGGACGGCATCAAGGCGATCGCGCTGACGCCGCATGTCTTCCGGCTGAGCCGGCACGGCGACAACTTGGACGTCCTCAGGGAGAGGATGGTCGAGTTCGCGAAGGAAATGGGGGAGGCCCCGATCGATTTCCATTGGGGCGCCGAGGTTTTCGTCCATCCCGAGGTCCTCGCGTCCATTGAGAAATTCGGGTTCACAATCGACGACACGAACTACGTCTTCCTCGAGTTCCCGAGCGACGCCGTGCCGCCGGGGTCCGCGAACCTGGTCTACAGCCTCATGCTCAAGGGATATGTCCCCATCATCAGCCATCCCGAGCGGAACAGGGGGTTTATCGAGCGCCCGGAGACCCTCTACGAGTTGGTGTCGATGGGGTGCGTCGCCCAGGTCACGGCCATGAGCCTCACGGGCGAATTCGGCAGGGAAACAAGGAGCGCCGCCGGACTTTTCCTGGAGCACGGCTTGGTCCACATCATCGCCTCTGACGCCCATTCGTCGCAGTTGAGGCCCCCGGTGCTGAGCGGGGCGGTCGAGGCCGCCCGGAAAATCGTGGGGGAGGCCAAGGCGCTGGCCATGGTCACGGAGATCCCCCAGGCGATCCTCGAGAACCGGGCCCTCCCGGACTGGGGTGAGCCCGAGAACCCCATGAGACGGAAGACGTGGACTCAGCGGCTGCCTTTGCCAAAAAAACAATTCCTTGTAAAGATACGGTGAAATGGGCTATTATTGTTAGAAAGGAGGCCAGAACATGCTAAATTTTGGCATTTTCCGGTCAAGGTTGATGGTGGTCTGCGTGATGGCGGCGTTTATCATGCTGCTGACACCGGTCAAGGAGTTCGCCTCCCAGACCGCGCCCAAGGGGGGGGCCCTCACGGGCCAAGTATTCGGGGCCGACATGAAGACGCCCGTCGCCAACGCCACGGTCAAGATCCGGAACCTCAACACCCAGAAAGAGTTCACGAGCCCGACGGATAAGATGGGGATGTTCAGCATCACGGGCATCGACGAGGGCTGGTACACGCTGGGCGTTTCCTCCAGCCTCGGCGACTACAACTTGAATTACGGCGTCTATATCAAAACCGGCGAGACCGCCAAGCTTAGCTTATCCATGAAAGGGGCCGGAGTCCTGGAGGGTAAGGGCCTCGGCTCGAGCGCGCCCAAGGGGTTCTTCGGAACGCCGGCAGGGATCCTGGTCATCGTCGCCGCGGCGGGCGGCGTCGGTTTCGGGGTCTATGAGCTGACCAAGAAGAAAACGGAAGCGTCCCCCGTCCGGTAAATCGACTTCTTCGATTTCATGTAAAGGGGGACAGCGGTTCCGTGGTTCCCCGTTAAAGAGCCAGCATAGATCTTGACAACCATTCTGCCTGGATTAAGATAAACATAAAAAGGGGAGGACAACAATGCTTGTCAACAGTATCTTTCGGTCGCGCGTATTGGTGGTGGGCGTGTTGGCGGCGTTTGCCCTGCTGGTGGCGCCGGTCAGGGAATTCGCGCAGAGCAAGGCTCCGGCGGCCGGCGGGTCGCTCGTCGGTTTCATTTACGACAAGGACATGAAGACGCCCGTCCCGAACGCGGTGGTCAAGCTCCGGAACGTCGCGAAAGCACGCGCGTACGAGAGCGCCAGGACCGATGCCAACGGCATGTACAAGATCACGGGGATTGAGGAAGGCCGCTACATCCTGGGCGTCACGGGGGCTAAGGGCGATTTCAATTTCGATTACGCTCTCGCGCTTAAGGGGAACGAGATCGCCAAGCTCTCCGTAGCCCTGATGGAGGGCGGCCAGACGACGGGGACCGATGCGAAAAAGAAAAGCTTCTTCACGTCTCCGGCCGGCATCGTTGTCATGGTGATCGTCGCGGGCGCGATCCTCTACGCGGTGTTTTCTAAGGAAGAGGAAGCCTCGCCGATCAGATAATCCCGTATCCGGTAGCGGCCCCGGGAAAGTCCCGGAAGCGCGATCTGACTAAGGTTAGTTTTTCCTATATATATCTTCATTTTGTCAGAAGGGGAGGTCCGAAATGTTCATGAACAACGTTTTTCGGTCCAAGGTCTTGATTGTCGGCTTGGTGGCGGCGTTCATGCTGCTTGTGGCGCCGGTCCGGGAGTTTGCCCAAGCCAAGGCGCCGGTCGCGGCGGCCGGCGGGTCCCTGGTGGGCTTCGTCTACGCCAAGGACATGAAGACGCCCGTCGCGAATGCCGTGGTCAAGATCCGGGACGTCTCAAACCCGAAGGAGTTTGCCAGCCGGCCGACGGACGTCAATGGGATGTATAAGATCACGGGCCTGCCGGAGGGCCGGTACATCCTGGGAGTGACCACGGCCGCGGGCAACTTCAACTTCGACTACGCGCTCATCCTTAAAGGGAGCGAGATGGCCAAGCTGTCTGTAGCCCTGGCCCCAGGCGGCCGGACATCCGGAAATGATGCCGCGGCCAAGAGCTTCTTCAGTTCACCGGAGAATATCGTCGGGGTCGTTATCTTCGTGGTCGCAATAGGCACCTTGAGTTATCTTGCTTTTCACAAGCCGGAAGAGGCGTCGCCGATCCGGTGAAGAGGCGCGGCAGAAGCCGGCCGGAAAGACAGAAGCTTATCATCAGCGTGTGATCATAGCGGATTCTTTCCGAGGGTGGTTCCTACCCAAAAAGAGGCAAGCGCAGTCCTGAACGGGAGGGATGGATATTCCTCCCGTTTTTTTTTATGATGCGGGGAATGCATAAAGCCGTCGTTTTCTGGGGCCTGTGCGCAGTCCTTGTTTTCGTGCCCCTGCCGCTTGGGTCTGTGGACGAGTGGGCCATTTTTGTCTTCGAGGCGGCGGTCTTGGCGCTTTTTCTTGTCTATCTGGGGGGCGAGCTTCTGGCGCGGAAGAAAACGCGCGGGGCCCGGGGTGAAACAGGAGAAGCCGGTAAAACCCGGTTCTCCGGACCTCCCGAAACCGGTTTCAGGGCGAGGGGCGAAGAGTGGGACGGATACGGAGCCGGGGGAGGCTCCCGGGCTGTCGCCTTGCCCCGGGCAGTCAAAGTCCTCCTGGCCGTGTTCTTCGCCGCCTCGATCATCCAGATCCTGCCTTTGCCGCCGGGGATGGTGAAAGTCCTTTCCCCGCGGACGGCGGCGCTCTATCAGGGGATGGCGCGGGACGGACTGGCCGGATGGGACGCGCGGTCCTGGTGGACCCTGTCCCTTTCGCCGCTCCTTTCCGCCGGGGAGCTCGTCCTCTTGCTCTGTTACGGCCTCTTTGGCTTCCTGACCCTGCGGACGGTCCGGACGCGCCGGCGAATCGAGATCTTCGTCCTTGTCATCATCGCGTCAGCCCTCTTCCAGGCCTTTTACGGGATGGCCGAGACGTTCAGCGGGTCGGAGAAAATCTTTGGCTACCAGAAAAAATACAACATCGGCTCCGTGACCGGGACATACGTCAACCGCAATCATTTCGCGGGATTCATGGAGATGGCCTTCCCGCTGAGCCTGGGTTACCTTCTGGCCAAGGGGAAATACTTCCTGATGGAGAAAGGGCTTTCCTGGCGGCGAAAGATCCTCTGGTTCGGGCAGGAGGGCCTGCAGTGGTCGCTTCTTTTCGGGCTCGGGACCGTCTTCATCGGGGTCGCGCTCGTCTTTTCGAAGTCGCGGTCCGGCGTCATGATCTTCCTGGTGACGGTCATTTTGGCCGCGGCCGCCTTCGGGAACTGGCGGGAGCTCTCAGACAGGGCGGACGAGCGGAGGCGCCGGCGCGGTATCCTGCGGCTGGTGGCCGCGGTCGTGCTGGCCGCGGTCCTGTGGCTTGGGATCGGCCCGATCATCGAACGGTTCGGCGAGATGGACATTTCGAAGGAGGCGCGGCGGACATTCATGGCCAATACGTTCGAAATGGCCCGCGAGTTCCCCTGGGCGGGGACGGGCAAGGGGAGCTTTGTTTATGCGTACGCGATGTACAAGAAAGTCGATACCGGAACCATGCTCTCCTACGCCCACAACGACTACCTGGAAATCGCGGCCGAAAACGGGTTTGTCGCGGGACTGTGCCTCATCGCGGCCGGGATCTGGCTGGTCGTTTTCCTGGCCGGGCGATGGAGGAAGCGGAGGAACAATTTCGCCAAGGGCATCGGGCTGGGCGCGATTCTGGGCATTCTGGCCCTCTTCATCCACGGCTTCACGGACTTTAACTTCCAGATCCCGGCCAACGCCGTCTATTTCGTGGGGCTCTGCGCCCTGGCCCTGAACCTCGTCGTGAAACGGGGACAGGAGGAGGAAGGCGGAGGCGGGCGGGAGAAGGCGGGGGAGGACGGCAGGATGAGCGTCGCGGGGGAGACGGCCAAGCGCGAGGGTATTGGAAAAGGGCCCGCGGGCGGCGGAGGGGCCGCCAGGGCGCCCGGCCTGGAACTCTGGAAGGCCATGATGGGGGGGGGCCTGGCCATCGCGCTCCTGGCGTTCGCGGCCGGGGAGTTTCTCGGCTTCCATTACCTGGGCCTCTACCAGGACGCCCGGGCGGAAGCGCGCAGCGTTCAGAGCGCCTTTCCGGAACTCGAAGGGCTCATGAAGAAGGCGACGGGATATTCGGGGAACCCGGAATTGCGAAAAGAGCTGGCACGCCTCTACGTAGAAATGGCCCGGGCCCAGAATGAGTCGGGGCAGACGGAGAAACGGGACGCGTCCTGCGACCTGGCGGTCGCGAATTATACGGCGGTCCTTGAGCGGAACCCCATCGACTCCTTCGCCCATTACGAGATGGGCATGACTTATCTCCTCTACAACTATCCGATGACGACGTACGCGGACAAAGCGAAGCTCTATTTTCGGAAGGCCCTGGAGCTCAATCCGTCGGACCAATTCCTCAACCTGAACATCCTTTTCTTTTACCTGACTTCGTGGGACGGGTTGGCCGGCGAGGACAAGGAGTATGTGGGGGGCCGCCTGAGGCGGATCCGGGCCGCGGACCCCGCCTTCATGCCCCAGCTCGAGGAGCGTTGGAAGCAGCAGTTCGGCTCGACCGCACGGCTCGATCGAATTCTCATCGGGGTCGGACCAACTTAATTATATTATAATAAATAACATACCTATATTTTGAGCGCCCTTTTAGGGCTTAAACCCGTGTTTCCGACCCCGAAAACAAGGCCTTAAGGAAGACTCAACCCCTAATGAAGCTTGACATCCTTCCGGGCCTCTTTTACAATCCGGGCAGGTTGGGAATTCAGTCAGCTGCCCTCACCATCCTTCTCGTCGAGGACGACCTCGACCACGCCGAGGCGATTCGGCGGGCCCTGCAAACCTCCGACATGAACGCCGTCGTTCATGTTACGGGCACGCTGCGCGAATACCGCGAGGCTGTGGCCGCAGATCCCCCGGACGTTGCCCTCATAAACATGATCCTCCCTGACGGCCGGGCGCTCGACGTGCTGACCTCTCCACCGGACGCACGCCCGTTCCCGATCTTGATCATAACGAGTGGCGGCAACGAGCAGATGGCCATGGAGGCGATGAAGGCCGGCGCGCTGGACTACATCGTCAAGTCCCCGGAGGCTTTTGCCACGATCCCTCACGCCGTGAAGCGGGCGCTGCGCGAATGGAAGGGGCTCCAGGAGCGCCTTCGGGCCGAGGCGGCCCTGCGGGAGAGCGAGGAACGGTTCCGCAGCCTTTACGAAAATTCCACGCTCGGGCTCTATCGAACGACGCCGGACGGCCGGATCATGCTGGCCAACCCGGCCCTGGTCAAGATGCTCGGCTATTCATCATTCGAAGATCTTTCCAGAAGGGACCTCAACACGGATGGATTCGAACCCTCCTATCCTCGCGCCCGGTTTGTTGAGAGGGTCAAAAAGGAAGGGGCCGTCAAAGGATTGGAGTCCGCCTGGGAGCGGACGGACGGAACAACGGTCTTTGTCCGGGAGAGCGCTCAGGCCATCCGCGACGCCGAGGGGCGGATTTTGTATTTTGACGGGACCGTCGAAGATATCACGGACCGGAAGCGGGCGGAGGAAGCGCTGGCGTATGAACAGAGCCTCTTGAGCGCGCTCATGGATAATAGCCCTGATCAGGTGTATTTCAAAGATGCGGACAGCCGTTTTGTCAAAATCAGCAAGGCCCAGGCCGAAAGATTTGGCTTGAGTGATCCCGCCCAGGCCGTGGGCAAGACGGACGCGGACTTCTTCGCCGCGGATCACGCCCGGCCGGCCTTGGAGGATGAACAGAGAGTCATGATCACCGGCCGGCCGCTCGTGGATCTGGAAGAGATGGAAACGTGGCCCGATGGACGAGTGGCATGGGTTTCAACGACCAAGGTGCCCCTCCGCGACGGGCACGGGCGGGTCATCGGCACGTTTGGCATTTCCCGCGACATCACCGAGCGCAAGAGGGGGGAGGAGCGTCTGAAGGAAACGCTTCAGCGCCTGCGACTGGCAATCACGTCGACCATTCGGGTGATCAGCATGATGGTTGAAGCGAGGGATCCTTACACGGCCGGGCACCAGCAGAGGACGACCGTCCTGGCCGAGGCGATTGCCGTCGAGATGGGCTTGTCCCCCGAAAAAATCGAAGGCCTGCGCATGGCCGGGCACGTCCACGACGTCGGAAAGATCTCTGTTCCGGCGGAGATTCTCAGCAAGCCCACCAGGCTTACCCCGGGCGAATTCAAGCTGGTGAAAACGCACGCCCAAAAAGGCCACGATATCCTGAAAGACGTCGAGTTCCCCTGGCCCCTCGCCGAGATCGTCTACCAACACCATGAGCGGTTTGACGGCTCCGGCTATCCCCGGGGGCTCAAGGGCGCCGAGATCCTCATGGAAGCCCGGATTCTCGCCGTGTCCGACACCGTGGAAGCCATGTCCTCTAACCGGCCCTACCGGCCCTCTCCCGGGCTCGGGGTCGCTTTGGAAGAGATCGAGAAGAACAAGGGCGTTTTGTTCGACGCCGACGTCGCGGCGGCGTGCCTGAAAGTGTTCAAGGAAAAAGGATTCCGGTTCGAGGGCTGAGAATTCCCAACTTGAATTCAAACTTATTTATCACGAAAACCTTCAAGCAGGCCTCGACCACCTCCGGGTCAAAAAGGATGCCCTTGGCTCGCGTGATTTCTCTCAGGGCCTCCTCGATGCCCAGGGCCGGCCGGTAAGGCCGGTGGGAGGTCATCGCTTCCACGGCTTCGGCGACGGACAGGACCCGCGCCTCGACCAGGATGTCTTGCCCGGCCAGACCCCGGGGATAGCCGGAACCGTTCACCCGTTCGTGGTGTTGATAGACAATCTGGGCGATTCCCCCCGGCAGGTCGATCTTGCTCAAAATGTCAAATCCGGTTTTGGGGTGTTCCCGGATCAGGTCGAGCTCCGCGTCGTCCAGGCGGCCGGGCTTGCTGAGGATCTCGGCGGGGACGGCGAACTTCCCCATGTCGTGGAGAAGGCTGGCGATGCGGATCGATTCGATCTGATCAGCGGAAAGGTTCATCTCCGCGGCGATCACCGGGGCCAGTTCGGCGACCCTCCTCTGATGGTCGGACGTGTACGGGTCCCGCATGTCAATAGTCAACGACACGGCCTGAATGATAGCGTCGAACGATTTTTGCAGCCTCTGAAGGGTTTCCTCAAGCTGCTTCTTGGCATTCCGGTGTTGGGAGATATCCCTGACAATGGCGATGGCATGCCACTCGCCTTGAAGCTTGACGGCTGAAAGGGATAACTCGATCGGGATTCGGGCCCCGTCTTTTCTGATGGCTTCCAGCTCGATAATCCGGCCGAGGGCCGAACCTCGGCCCGTTTCCTTGAACCGCTCCAGGTGTTCGAAGGAGACCGCTCGGAAGGATTCGGGGGCGAGCCACGAATGGATCTCCTGGCCGAACGCTTCTTCCGCCGTATACCCGAATATTCCTTCCGCCGCGCGATTCCAATAGGAAACGCGCCCCCGATTGTCCATCATGAGGATCGCGTCCTGGGCGCAGGCGCTGATGCTTTTGAATTTCTCCTCGCTTTCCCGGAGCTTCTCCTCTGCCTTTTTTCGTTCTGTGACGTCTCGGGCGATCCCCAGGATCATTGTTTCACCGTTCATTTTGACGGCATAAGCCCGGATTTCCACCGAAATGTCGCTCCCGTCTTTTCTTTGCAAGGCGAATTCTTCGGGTCCGGTGGGATATCCCAGGGCATTCTTGGCCAGGAGGGACAACGCCTTGGGAATCTGAACGCTGGACATAACACCCTTAACCAGGAGACTCTTGCCGATCAATTCCTCCCGGTTGTAACCCAACATCTTCTCGGCGGCTTTATTGGCGTAGATCAAATTGCCTTTGACGTCGGTCAGATAATAGGAGTCGGGCGCGTATTCGAACAGGATCTTGAACTTCTCTTCGGAAGCCCGGAGCTCCTCTTCGGCCTTTTTTTGTTCGGTGATGTCGCGGAGCTGGGCGATGGTTTCGACTTTCCCTCCTGCGCCGGCGACTACCGACGAGCTGATCTCCAGCCGCCTCTTCTTGCCGTCCTTCCGGATGATGTTGAATTCGTAGCGGGGAGGCACCTTCTCGCCCCGCTGTCTTCGGACGTAGAGGTCCCTGACGAGCTCTCGGCCTTCGTCGTCGATAAACACGGCAAAATTCCGTCCGACAAGCTCTTCGCGCGCATAGCCAGAGATGCCGGCCGATTCGCGATTGGCATAAATGATATGGAAGGTGTCGTCGAGGATGAGGATGCCGTCGTGCGAGTGCTCGGCGATGGACCGCAGGCGTTCATCGCTTTCCCTCCGTTTGTCCTCCGCCCGTTTGCGTTCGGTAATATCCCACAGGTAGGAATAGGTTCCGACAGGACGGTTGCCGTTGCGAATGACAACCGTATCGACTTCCAGAAAAATGGTGGACCCGTCTTTCCGGACGCCCTTCAGTTCATACCGGGACGGAATATCCCGGCCTGCAATCCGTCCGGCATGATAGGTTCTGAGCTTTTCCACTTCGTCCGGGTGAACGGTTGACCAAATCGTGCGCGTCCTCATTTCCTCGTTGGAATAGCCGAAAATGGCCGCGTACCGGTCGTTGAAATATATGAGATTTCCTTCGCAATCGTCGGTGATAATCGCCATGCCGGACTTTTCTACGAGGTCCCGGAACTGTTCCTCCGTGTGATAGGCGACGGGGGCGTTCTCCCACAAATCCCTGAAGCGCTGCTCGGAGGCGCTCAATTCCATCTGGGCTTTTTTCCGCTCCGTCCCAGAATAAGTGTCTTTCATGCTCCCTGGTTCCCTTCTCGAACTATAATTAATTCAAACAGTTACATCAGGCAATCGCTGAAAAGGAGGATACGAGGGGTGATATTGAAGCCGGTTTGCCCCCCTCAAAAGGTGAGGCGCCCGTTCAGAACGACGGTGAACGACGGCATCAAAGAAGGGGTCAAATCTTCCCTCTTGGGGTCGGACCAATCTAACTATAATAAAATAAATAATTAAGGTAGGAAAAATGGGCCATTTTTGGGCTTAAATCCGTGTTTTTGCCACCGAAAAAACAGACTTAAGCCCTCCCCCGTCGCGGAAGGGGAATGTCGCTCCTCCCACCGCATCTGCGTTACTTTCGACCTTTCTCGCAAATGTTCCCATTATTTTCTCTGTATATTCCCGACTTCCCACGGCCACGCTCTCTGTCCATTTAGCGTCACGTTCGAGTCTTCCCGTGTGGCATTCCTTGGCGACCCACTCGGCCCGGGCTTGTCGGAGGCTTTCCAGGCTCTTCATTCCGAGAAGCGACAAGAGAGAGCGCCAGTCTACTAGCTGATTTCTGAAACGTTTTCGGAGCTGCTGAAGCTCATAATAGCCGCCGAACGACCAATCACCGGGATGATTCACGACTTTTGCCCTGACCATATTTAGGTCAATGTATGTGAGGCAGTTGATTAAATGCTCACCCGTCTCTATTGCCGTGGCATGATAGCGATCCTCCCAGAAGGCCCCGCTGCGGTTCTTCCTATTGTTATACTCCTGTGCGACCCTGCCGGCGGCCAGTTGGAAAGACCTAGAGATCGTATGTTCCGCATCCTGGCCAATGTCCAGGATGAGCAGGTGGACATGGTTTGATGTAATCGTATAATTCAGTATGCAGAGCCCGAAAAGTTTTTTCGACGCGAGCACCCATCGGCACCAAGCTTGTTTGTCCTTGATGAACTTCAACAGAAACTCTCTTTTGTGACATCGGTGAGTTATATGCCAGATGAGTCCAGGCTTGTAGCACCGGTTTGCTCTTGCCATAGTAGTCCTTGCCTGTCCACATGAATGGACGTTTGGGCATAGCCTTATATATCATTGGGTTTTCTTAACTCTGCGTTTTGAGGCCAGAAAACACGGACTTAAGGCTAAAAGAGAGCCTATTTTATGTATTAATTATAGTAATATCAATTAGTTAGTTTGGTCCGACCCCTTCTTATCCTTCTTATTTGACCGTCAGCAGAGCGCCGGAAGAATAGGCCGCGAACTCCGGGGCGTACATCGACTGGAGCGTCGCCGGCGCGGCCTTGAACGTTCCGGCCATGGCGCACCTCATCCGGTGCTTCAGCGTATACTCGCCCTGGGGCAGCCATTCCATGAAGAAGTTCGTGCCGCTGTCCCGGATCTCCTCGTACCGCACGATCCCGAGGTCCCACTTGTACCCTGACGTGAGCGTCACCGGCTCGCACCCCGACGGCCGCGGGTCTCTCAAATGCACGTATTCGGCCGGGTGCCGCGCCCGGATCGACAATTGGACCTCGATCTCGTCTCCCACGGCAAGCCCCGCGCCGTCCGCCAGAGGCTTGAGCACCACCTCGTCGCCCTTCTTTTCCCGTTTGAAGTAGCTCCGCTCGACCGCGAACAAATCCCCTTCGCCCTTCGCCGGCATCCTCTCCGTGCTGAAGTGCCAGGTCGCGCTGGCGAAGGCCATCCCTTTCCCTTCCTTGCTGACCCGGACCGTCGCGCAATTCGGCCCGACCTTGTCTCCCGGGATCACCACCTGATTTTTCTTTCCCGTGTACTGGTCCGGCTCGAAGGTAAACGTCGTCCGCGTGCCGCACGCCTCGGCCGTCACGGCCTCCCGGACGCCCAGCCCCCCCGTCCGCTTCAGGAAATAGGCCACCGAGTAAATGACCTCGGCCGTGGCCCGCGTCGATTTCCAGTGGTTTAGTTTCTTGTTGAGGAAGAGCCACTGGACCAATCCCTCGCTCCGCGCATCCGCCGGTCGCAGCTCCATCAATGTCCGTAGCGCGAAGGCGTGTGTCTCGATCGTGTCGTTGTACCAGAGCCAGCCGCGGTCCTCCGGCGCCCAGCTCGTCCCTTCGTCGGTCGTCGTCCTGGCGCTGTCCATGACGCTGTCCCAGACGAGGGCCGCGTCTTTCACCCGCCCAGCACGCTTCAAAGTAAGCGACAGAAAGCCCTTGAGATACGGCGAATGGTCCTTCCAGTGTTTGAACGAGAAATCGAGCATCCGCGTCCGCTCCCCGTCCGTAAACACGCCGCCCGTCCACGTCGCGTCCGGGAAGTTGCTCAGCGTATAGTTGAGGAACGTGACAAACTCCCAGCCCGTGTCGTGGGCCATGAGCATGGACACGATCTCGTCCAGGTAATGGCGGTGGAGGTAGCCGAAAGCCCTCACCACCGGGTCTTTCGGCACGCTCGCCCCGAACTCGAGCGCCTTCGAAAACCCGTGGACTATGTATAACGTCATGTAGGGTGACGGGGGGCCGCCCGGCCACCACGGAAACGCCCCGAGAGACGTCTGAGCCTTGAGGAGCTTCGCGAGCGACGCTTCCCTCTGCGCCTCAGCCACGCGCGGGTCGAGGACCTTCTCGATCCCGAAGCCCGCGTCCGTGCCGCCGCGCGCCTCGACGAGCCACGGCGTCTCCTCGAGCCCCATCTTCCGGTTCGGATCGGCCGCGTCAAATGTCTCATAAACCGTCTCACGCTTGCTTAGCGCCTGGGCCATGCGCGCGACCGAAGGGTACTTGTCGTAGAGGCTCGTCAGGATGCCCGCGCTCATAAACCGGTTGAGCGTCTGCTCGGTGCACTCGTAAGGGTAATTCATGAGATAGGGGAGGGCCTCGAGGAGCCCGTAGAACAGCTGGCCGTCCACCGTGACCACGAGCTGTTCGTTGACGCGCGTCGCGTCATCCGCTTTCTCCAAGTCCGCGAACCGAAGCTCGCGCGCGGCTCCCGCCCCCTTGAGCGTCGCGAACCGCGACTGGACGAGGTGCATCCGCCCGGGCAGGACCGGGAGCGGCCTCAACTCGCCGTCCGAGAACGCGCCTGCTTTTGCTGTGACCTTGAAGGCCACGGCGCCGACCCGCGCCGGCGCCGCGAGCGGGAACGTGACCGCCGTCCCGCCGCCCGCCTTAACGGCAAACGCCCGCGCCGGAACTTGCGCCGGCAGCCCGAACGCCGGCGCCAGATTCTCGTTTGTCACCGGGTCGAAAATCTCGAGCGCGACCTCGCCCGCCATTTCCTTATCGCCCGCGTCGTTAACCATCACGCGGAGCTCGGCCTTGTCGCCCTCCCTGAAGAAGCGCGGCAGGTAGGGCCGGACCATGAGCTCCTTGACCGTGCGCGCCTCCTTCTCAAGCGTCCCGCCCGCGAGGTCCTGCGTCACGCCGTGGACGAAAACGCGCCAGCTTGTGACCGAATCGGGCACAACGAATTCGATGGTCGCTGTCCCGTCCGCTCCCGTCAGCAGGTGCGGTTTCCAGAAGGCTGTTTCCGAGAAATTCGATCTCAGCGGGACGGCCGCTTCCTGTGCCGCGGGCTCCTGCCCGGGTTTCCCGGCCTTTTTATCGAGCGCAGCCTCCTCTGCCCCCAACGTCGTCGCCTTGGCCGTATGTTTCACGTCGATGACCGGGACGGCCGCGGTCACGGTGGCATCGGCTTCGGCCTGCTCACGAACGCCCCCGACCGGTCCATAGCGTCGCCCGCCCGGACCGCCGATTCCGTAACCGCTGAGGTTCACGAGAAAATCCGGCCTGAAGACCGGAAAGGACGGAATGGAGACCCAGCCCGAATCCTCATCGAAAGCTTGCGGAGCGGGTCCCAGCGCCGCCTCCCATTCCGGTGTCCCCATCCTGTCCGGGTAGAGGCCCAGCAAGCGGGGCGGACGATGCGGCGCGAACAAGTCCAAAATCCGGTCGTACATGTAGGCCAGGAGCTCGGCCGCGCCTTGGACCGCCAATTTCCCGCCGGGAGTCTTCACCGTGACCCGCCAGGTTTCCCGGCCGCCCGGAGTGAGCTTATCCCTGAACGATGAGAAGGACAGGTCGAGCTCCTTGTTGTCCCAGGGGACGAAGACGTTCGCGTCCCCGGATATATCCTGGTGGTCGCGCACCGCCGTGATGCGCGCGCCGAAGCCGCCCCTCATCTCCTCGGTGACCGGAATCTCCAGAACTCCGGAATCCTTCCCGGCCTCGATCCAGCGGCGTTCCCAAAGTTCGCCGCCCTTGAACGTTTCGAAGAGGAGCGGCTGACCCGGGAGGCCGCTATGAATGAGGAAGCGGGCGGTTTCGCCCACGCGGACGGACGTCCGCTCTGCGCTGAGCACGAGAGGCAGGCTGACGGATGTCTTCTTTCCGGCGACCAGGAAATCCAGGTTCTCCCGGCACACGGCGCCGAATTCGTCCTTCGTCTTGTAAACGAGGCGGTACGCCCCGGCCTCGAGCGCGGGGACGGCCGCCTTGGCCTCGCCCCGGGCGTCGTGCTCGACGTTGCCGGACGCCGCTTCCCTTCCGTCTTTCCAGAGACTGAGGATGGATTCCGCCGGGAGCGAAGCTTCCCATCGCGGGCGCCTCCTGTCCCCGGGGGTCTGGAAAGCTCCCGGCTCGGCGCCGGCCGACAGCTCCGGCAGAGGCTGGTCGGCGGGCAGAAGCGCCGCCGGCGGCTGGACGAGCCGGACGACGCGCCATGTCCCCTTGCCCGGCTTGGGCGTCCCATTGAGGTCGGACCGGGTGATGCTGAAAACGCTCGGCGTGTCCGCCCTTCCGAAGCCGTTCTCGGCCGAGACCGCGGCCTCGACGCTCACGAAACCCAGCCGGAAGGAACGAGTCGCGGAGCGGGTCTCGCCGCCTTCATCCGTGACGTCGACGGAGAGCGTGTAGCGGTAAGAAACGCCCGCGCCCGCCTTCCTTTCGTCCGCCCCCGGCGTGAACGCTACCTCGATTGTGCCGTCCTTCTTGACCTGGCCGCGGCCGCCGGCGACGACCTGAATCCGCGTGCCCTCTCCCTCTCCCCCCCACCACCAGCGGGGATAGACCGGCTCGCGCCGCACTTGCCAAACGACGGCGCCCGACGCGACCGGAAGGCCGAAGTAATAGCGGGCTTCGGCCGTGAGGGCCGCGGGCTTGTTGAGGCGCAAGGGTTTGACCGGATCCTTGACCGTCACTTCGAAAGTCGGGCGCTTGTATTCCTCGACGCGGACCTGCGCATAGCCGTTCGGCGAAGCTCGGAGGCGCCAGGCGCCGAGCGGGCGTCCCGCGGCCGGGATGAGGAACTCGCCGCTGGCCGTGCCGAACGAGTTCGTGGCGCACTCCAACTGAGCCACACGCTGGCCGTTGATGTCCTCCAGCCAAACCGAAGCGGCGGAGCTCGCCGCCGGCCGGAGCCTACCCAGGTCCCGCCGGCCGCGGAAGACGAGGATCTTCCAGAAGATCTTCTGCCCCGGCCGGTAGATGCTCCGGTCCGTGTAGATGAGGGCGTCGGTCGATTCGGCCCGTTCCTGGACGGCGTTGAGATAAAGATAATCGGGGTTGAGGGCGAGGTCGTTCGCAGTCCGCGCCAGAAGGAAATAGTTGCCGCCCTCGGGGCGCGAAAGGAAACGGGTACGGCCCTGGGCGTCGGTCGGGCGGGTTTCGACGACGTGGTGCCCTTTCCGCCAGTCGTAGGCGTAGAGGTCTACCGAAACGCCGGCGATCGGGCGGCCCGATTCGCCCGAAAGGACGAGGACATCGTTGCCGCCGTCGGATTCGCCGCGGCTGAGGAGGACGAGGTCCGAGACGAGAACATTCAGCGCGAGGATGCGATTCTGCTTGCGGAGGAAGTCTTCGCGGGCCGAAGCGGCGACGATATATGAGCCCGGGGCCAGGCCCGTGGGGAGCTCGGCGTACGTCCAGTGATCGCGATAATCGGGGGCCGGCGGGAGGTCGACTTTCCAGGAGGCCGCCGGCTTTTGATGATCAAGCGCGGCCTGGGTTTCCTTCCACCCCGGGAGGATGTTGTAGTCTTTCGACGACTTGATCGCCGCAACGAGGTCGACCGGGTAGGCCCGGAAGAAGAGGCGGCCCATGTTGCGGTGGGTCACCTGGACGGAACGCCGGCCGGCCGAGTCGTTCTTCATTGCCTCGACCGAGAATTCCGGCGCTTCTATTTTCTTGACTATGGACTCGCAGCGCTTGCCGCCGGGGGACAGGGGATAGGCCTCGGCCCCCTTGAGGGCGATGGCCCGGGCCCGGACCAGGGCGTCGGGAGTATTCTCCTCGCGGGTGAACTCGGCCAGGATCGCCTGACCAACGGTCCACCAGGAATGCTTGCGATAAGCAGGGAGAAGCTCGGCCAGGCGCGTCCGGATGAGGGCCCGGTCATCTTCCTGGGAAAACGCGCCGTGCAGGGTTTCAAAAAGGACGAGGCGCGCTTCGAGGGCCGCCTCTGGACGATTGGCGCTGCGCGACCAGCTCTCATGCTCGGCGAGAAGCGCGGCCGCTTTCTCGAGCGGGTGGGCGGAGGGCGAGTCGAGGGCCTCGGCGGTCGATTTGGCGTCGAACGTCGGGTCGAGGAGCTTGCCCAAGGCGAGGAGATAAGTTTCGTTCGTCTGGCGCGGCGTCCAGAAGGACGTGTCGACGAGCATCCCGGCGATGAGATAGACGACGGAATCGCGGAGCGTGTCGCGGATGCCGGTGGGGTAGTCGCCCGGATTCCAGAAGTCCGGGTAATCCTTTGGCCGGAGGTCCGCCAAGCGGTCCCTGTCCTTCCAGACGCGCATGATGGCTGCCCAGGCCTCGCCGAAGATCTGGTCCCGGGTCCACGATTTGAGATCGACGGGAACCTTTGCATCGACGCGCTCGCGCTTGTTGATGTCCCAGGAATAGGACTGGTAATACGTGATGAGCGACTGGGCATAATAAAGGTCGAGCATGTCGCGGTCGGCGGGGGAGTCCGGCCAGGCCTCGTCCTTGAAAAAGCGGACGGCGGTCTCGTAGCCATGGAGGGCGGTCCTGAGCTGGGCTTCCTTGATTAGGGCCCAGGTCCATACGGTCTGGTTGCCTTTGCGCTTGGCCGCCTCCCGGATGCGGGCCGCCTCTTTTGCTGCCTCCTCGAATTTTTGCTCGCCGATGAGCTTGTCGAGCGCCTTCCGGCTCATCTCCTCGCCCGACTGCGGGGATGCGCTAGATTGCATCGCGGAGAAGGGAGTCAAGCCGGCGGGAGGCGCGGCGGCTCGAGAACCCGCGAGGACGAACAGGCCCGCCCCCAGGAGAAGGGCGAGAAGGGCGAAATAAGCGTTTCTTTTCTCCATGGCTTCCTCCCGGCGGCATCGCGCCGCCGCAATCCTGCTCTCGATCTCTCCATCTCTTATACAACCGGCGGAACAAAAAAATTCCTGCCGGCATGTGATTGAGCTATTTTATCTGCCTGCCTTTCCCTAAGGCCTTATTGAACTCTTCGAATTTATCCTGCATCCCCTCTCCGCGCGACCATCTCTGAATCTCGCGAAGGTCAATTTTGACGTTCCTGGCGACGAGGACCGCCTGTTCCAACGATTGCCTGTCGTTCCAGGGAATTAGGTTTGACGTGGCCGGAGGAGCGGCTTTCCGGTGAGGCGGGGCCTCAGGCGTGGTTTATAAGTCTTTTCGAGTTCGCTCGCGGGAATGAAAATCATGGCTTTTTCGAGCAGCGCCTTTAGTTCCTTTTTGAACGCATACCGGGGATTGATCCCGAAGAGCCTGACCTTTCCCATGAGCCGGCTGTAGAGGACCCCGCCTCTCTCGAGCTTCAACAACTGGTTTCGCACGGTGTTGACGTACAATCCGAGGGCGCGGGAGATCTCGCGGGGGTAGGCCTCTCCATGCGTGTGAAGATAAAGCAATATTCTTTCTTTGGCCGTGGATTCAAGAAGCGGCTCAAGCATAACCTGCCTCCCATAGGGATCGCCTGGCGCTCCCAGGCGGCCACCTGCTGATAGACCAATGACGTTGATCATATGACCAATATCATTGTTCGTATCATAAGAAGAAAATCACCCCTTGTCAAGCAGATTCTTGACGGCCGCGGCGGCCGGGAGGGCATCGGGCAAACCAAAAGCCCCCGGGTCCGTATTGCGTAGAGAATATAATTGACGGGTAGGAGCCGATGAGAATGAGCAAAACTTCGAACAGATTTTCGCGCACAGCCGCCGTCGCCTTTGCGGTCTTTTTGGCTGCCGGACTTGGCGCCGGGCTCGAGGCCCAGTCCCAGGAAAAAATCTCCCGCTTCGGCGAATACAAGGGGTATTCCGCCCCGGTTTACGATAGCTGGGTCCGGACATCCCGCTACCTGACGATGCGGGACGGCGTCCGGCTGGCGGCCGATATCATCCGGCTGGCTCTGAAGGGGAAGGTCGAAGAGAAACCCCTCCCGGCGATCTTCATCCATACGCGGTATAGGCGCGCGGCCGTAAGTAGGCAGGGCAAAGTTCAGAGCGAAGCCGACCAGCCGCTCGGCCAGTTATTGCTCAAGCACGGCTATGCCGTGGTGAGCGTCGACGTGCGAGGCTCCGGGGCCTCCTTCGGCGTGTGGCAAGGCCTGTTCAGCCCCGACGAAACGCGCGGCGCTTACGAAATCATCGAATGGGTAGCCGCCCAACCCTGGTGCGACGGAAAAATCGGCATGAGCGGCGCTTCGTATCTCGGCACGACCCAGCTCATGGCGGCCACGACCAGGCCGCCCCACCTCAAGGCGCTTCTTCCAGCCGTCCCGCTCTTCGACGTCTATGCCGTCGGCAATCACAACGGGGTTTTTTTTGAGGACTTGGTCAAGACCTGGAGCGACCTCACGATGATGCTGGATACGACGGTGCCCGCCGCTCCGGTCGACGCGGACCGCGACGGCTCCACGCTCAAGCAGGCGCTCAAGGAGCACGCCGGGAACAGGCCGACGATCGAGATCTTCGAGCCGCTCAGGTTCCGGGACAGCCGGGATTTAGTGACGGGGGCGCTCCCGATGCTGGATTGGCACCCGGCCGGGCACGTCAGGGAGATCACGGATGCGAAAATCCCGATGTATCTCTGGGGCGGCTGGTTCGATTCGTTCACCCGCGACGCCTTCCTGATGTGGAAAAACTTCGACGTGCCGCGGAAGCTCACGGTCGGGGCCTGGTCCCATTCGCCGCGCGACCCGGAAATCCAGAAGGAAGAGTACTATCCCGCGTTCATCGAGGAGTTGCGCTGGTTCGACTACTGGCTCAAGGGCATCGACAACGGGATCATGTCCGAGCCGGCCATCCGGTATCAGGTCATGAAGTCGCCCAAGGTCCGCGAATGGCGGACGGCGGCGACCTGGCCCGTGCCGGAAGCGACGGGCGTCGATTATTATCTCCAGGCTGGCCCGTCGGGGAGTGTCCAATCCGTAAATGACGGGGGGCTCAAGCCGGAACAGCCCGCGGGACAAAACGCCCGCGACGCATACGCAGCAGATTATACAACGACGACCGGGACGACGACGCGGTGGGACAATGCGGTGGGCGGCGGATTCGGTTATCCCGATATGAAGGACAACGACACCAAGGGCCTGACGTACACGACCGCGCCGCTCGCAAAGGACGTCGAAGTCACGGGGCATCCGGTCGTCCGGCTATGGGTGAGCTCGACGACCGACGACGCCGAGCTCTTCGCCTACCTCGAGGAAGTTGATCCGGCGGGGGTCGCCCATTACGTCACCGAAGGAACGATCAAGGCCTCATATCGGGCCTTGGGGGAAGCGCCTTACGATTATCTCGGACTGCCTTTTCACAGGAGCTACAAAGAGGACGTTGTGCCGCTTAAGCCCGGCGAGCCCGTGGAGCTTGTTTTCGACATGGAGCCGACGTCAAACGTATTCGACGCCGGGAACCGCATCCGGCTGACGATCACCTGCGCCGACAAGGATAACGCCGAGGTCAAGGACGTCAGCCCCGCCCCCAAGGTCACGCTTTATAGAGATAAGGGCAGGGCGTCGCGGATCACCCTGCCCGTCGTCGGGGGGATGGCCGGGGGAGAATCCGCGACGGCGGACCAGAAGGCCAAGGCCGGGTCGCTGATGACGTATGTCCTTTTCATCGTATTCCTTGTTCTCGTCCTGGTTATCGCCTTCACCTATTACATGAGGCGGAGAACACGGTTGTAAGGGTCTCCATTTCTTTTGATGATCCTATGATGGCGTCGGATCATATTAACTTCAAGAAAATAAATAAATTGAGTCCTATTTGAGGACGTTTTTTGGCCTTAGGGCATGGTCCGGCCCCAAAAATAAAATAAATCGGAAATGAATATTGTGTCCCCAAATTGAGATGGATTAGAATGGGGAACGTGAGGAGGCAAATCATGACAAAATCGCGCGCATGGAAGGCGGCCGGCGGCTTGCTGGCCTTGGGCCTCTTCGTCTCGGCCCTGGCCGTGCTTTCCGCGGGGCAGCAACAGGACGAGAAGACGTTCAAGGGACTCTCCATGAGCCTGGGCAGCCTGTCTCGGCTGTCCCACGCCAAGACCCGGTCCATCAGCCCCGAGAATTTCACCGGCGAGAAGGGCAAGGCGGGCATGTCCATTGACGGCCCGGCCAAGGGTCCCGCCCGCGACCTCGGCCAGGGCTGGAAGGTCTCGCCCTACGTCACGATCAAGCCCAAGGAGACGTTCGTCATGGCCGACGTCAAGGGCTCGGGCGCAATCCAACAGATCTGGTGCACGCCGGCCGGCACGTGGCGGTTCGCCATCCTCCGTTTTTACTGGGACGGGGAAACGACGCCCTCGGTCGAATGCCCGCTCGGCGACTTCTTCGCCTCCGGCTGGGGCCAGTACGCCCAAATCTCCTCACTTCCGGTCTGCGTCAACCCCGGAAGCGCGTTCAACTGCTATTGGGAGATGCCGTTCCGCAAGGGATTCAGGATCACCCTCGAGAATATCGCCGCCGACAACTTCACGATCTACTACCAGATCAACTACACCGAGACCGACGTCCCGGCCGATGCCGCCTACTTCCACGCCCAATTCCGGCGCGTCAACCCGCTCCCGTATAAGAGCGTTTACACGATCCTCGACGGCGTCAAGGGCTGGGGCCACTACGTCGGCACATACCTGGCCTGGGGCGTCAATAACAACGGCTGGTGGGGCGAGGGCGAAATCAAATTCTTCATCGACGGAGACAAGGAGTTTCCGACGATCTGCGGAACGGGCACGGAGGACTACTTCTGCGGCTCCTACGACTTCGATGCCAAGTCGCCCGACGGCTCCATCCAGTACCACGAGTTCACAACCCCCTACACGGGGCTTCCCCAGGTTATCCGCGGCGACGGCCATTACCAGGTCCAGCAGCGCTTCGGGCTCTACCGCTGGCACATCATGGACCCGATCCGCTTCGAACAGGACCTCAAGGTGACGATCCAGGCCCTGGGCTGGATGTCGGGGGGACGGTACCTGCCGCTCCAAGATGATATCGCGTCGGTGGCTTTCTGGTACCAGCAGGAGCCTCACGCGCCGTTCCCGAAGCTCCCGGAGAAAGACAAGCTCGAGGTGATCTGACAGGACGCCGGTTGGGCGGCCAGCCCCGCTTCCCGTCGGGCGGGATTAGTTCATCACGGTCCCGCCCTCGAGCTGTTCGAGGACGGACTTCACATAATCCCGGGAGCCGGCGGCCCTCGTGTTGAAGGTGTCCTTCAGGAACGAGACGTGCTCCACGAAGGAGTGGAAGTCGGCGGGATTGCTCCAGTTGCCGAAGGTCAGCCGCTCGAGGATGTCCTTCATGATGCGGACGTTGAGGACCTCGGAGACGAACTGCGGGAGCGTCCCATCCTCTTTTTCGCAGAACCGGACGACCCGGAGGAAGGTCTTCCGCAGAATCTCCTGCTGGTTGAGGATTTCCTGCTTGATCAGGAACAGGTTTTTGGACATTTCCTTCTGGCCGAGGTTGAGGTGGAGCCCCTTCGCGACATCCGAGATCTTGGCCACGGTGCCGAGGAAGGACTCGCCGTCGAGGATCATCTTCTTGCCCTTCTGGAAATAGGCGAACTCCGTTCCGTTGAGGATCGGCTCCGTCCTGCGGTACTGGCGAAGGGAGTCCATGAGTGAGCGGAGCTCCTCCCCCTCGAAGTCTTCGGCGGGCTCATATTCCGCCGCAGGCTCGGATTCCTGAGGGGCCGCGACCTCTTCGGGGGCTTCCGCCTCCGCGGGCGCCGGGGGCTCGGGCCCGTTCGGCGGATTCTCCGGCCGGAACCCGACCGGGGACGGCTCGACGGCCTGGGCTTCCGGGCCGGTCGAAAGAAGCTCGCGGACCTTTTTCATCTTGGCCATTTCCTGCCTCAGTTCGAGCAGGCTCTCCACGGGCTCGAAGGCCGCCTGGAACTGGGCCTTGACCCCGTACTTTTCTTCCAGGTGTTTCCTGAGGAGAGACATTTCCTTTTCGGCCCTCTGCCGGAGCCCGTCGAGTTCCAGGCTGAGGTGGCTGACCGTTTCGTACTCCTCGTAGGCCTGGTTCGACATCTTCTCCATCATCTGCCGGGAGCTCGTCGCCCTGTCGAGGTGTCCCTTGATCTGACCCAGGATTTGCTCCTTGGCCGTCTTGAGCTCGGCCAGGGTGGCCTTATGCCCTTCGAGGACGCGCTTGCCGTCCGCGAATTCCTGTTCGGCGGCCTCGATCCTCTTCCGGGCTTCCTCTTTTTCCCGGGTGAGCTTTTCGATCAGGTTTTTTTCGATGGTGTCCTTCTGGAGGGCCAGGGACTTGTCCAGTTGGTTCTCGATGCCGTCGAACACCGAGGTGATGTCTTTCTGGGCTTCGATTGGCTCTAACATGATTCCCTCCTCGGCCCGGACTCCGCGGTCCGGGTGTTATATCCATTTTCCGTTTTATCGACCATTCGCGTTTCCTTCGAGGGCAGTGTGGCACCGCCCCTATTCCGTGGCAATCACCCTTCCTGGCGATTGGCTAAAGCATTTTTCGGCTTTCCCCCTCATCTCCGGCGGTGAGGCGGCCTGACCGGCGAGGTCATTCGCTTCTGCCGGCCGCCTGTTTGGCCTGGATAGTTGAAGGGACATTTTGGTCCTTTCTGTAAAGATGATTGATCAGGGCCATGACGCTCGCGGGGATGCCGTGCTCGAATTCGATGCCCATCTCATAAAAGCCGTTCTCGATCGTCCGGGCCCACCGGACTTGGCCGTGGACCTTGACGATCTGCTTGGATTTCGAGAGATAAAGCGTCATTTTGAGGTAGGAGCCGACGGGGTAGAATTCGTCCATCATCAGGACCCTGGCGCCGCCCAGGGAGATGTCCTGGGTCAGGGCGTTGATTTCGGGACCGCCCTCGGGACCCCATTTTTCGGGGACCTCGATGATGACCCGGTTCTCCTCCAGGATCCTTCGTTCCTTGCGCTTTTCCTTGATCATGGACATTCCCTTAATTTATGGTTCCACGCTGTCGCTTGCCCTCCCATCATAAATCCCCTCGGGCGGGTGCCAATAGCCCGTCCGGGTGAATAAGAGGGTGATTTTAGTTCACCCCTTCTCACCCCGGAAAGGGCCTCCGGGGAGCGGGGGGTGAGGGGAGAGCCCGCCCGGCTATTTCACGGGCTCGATCGGGGGTGCGTCGGCCGGGCGGTCGCCATGGATGAAGATGGCCATGTGGACGTACTTCCGGTCCCCGGCGTCCAGGGGAGGATCGCCCTCGTAATCGTGCCAGCGGTCGAGGAATTCCTGCCTGGGGATAAAGCCGCGGGAGCCGAGCAGCGACGGGTCTTCGAAATAGAGATTCCGCCGGTCCATCCCGAGGAGGACCATATAATGGCCGTCATCCCAGAGCTCCGTCCAGGGCCTGCTCTCTTCAGTGCGCCAGGCCTGGAGGTCGACGATGACCGTGACGCCTTTGACGAGAGCGGCTTCCAGGTCCTCCAGGTTGAGCCCTTCCCGGAGCTCGGCTTTGAGCCCGAATTCGCGGGCGCCGCGGACGATGTCGTCGGGGTGCGTTCCCATCTGGGGAGTGCTGTGAAGGCGGGCCACGAGCCGGTCCTCGCGTTCGCTTATCCCCCAATGGGCCAGGACGGCCTGGAGCGCCGCGGCGCCGCACGAGTAGCCCGTGCTCTGGCGGACGTCCGGCACCCCCGCCAGCAAGGCGGGAGGTTCGACGGGGGCGGCCGCGGGGCCGGATACAACGGAATCGCCCGTCTGGATCCCAGCATGGGTTCGGGTCGCGGATTTCCGGCCGATCGCCGCGCCGGCCAGGAAACCGATCATGAGAACGATGAGGAGTGCCGACGATTTTGTGACCTTCATCGCGGTTTCCTTTCAATCGGGAAATAGGCGAGGAGTTCGATGGGGGAGGCGATCAAGGCGACGGCCCCGTTGGCCTTGAGCTCCTCCGCGCTCCGGAACCCCCAGAGCGCCCCGACCGGAAGCATCCCGGCGGCGACAGCCGTTTTCATGTCCACTTTCGTGTCGCCCAGGAAGATGACCTCCGCGGGCACGACGCCGACCTCGGCCGCGATCATGAGCGCCGGCTTCGGGTCGGGCTTCAGGGGGACCCCGGGAATCGCCCCCCGGATGACATCGAACCGGAAGGGGGCCAGGAGCTCAAGCGTCATGGCCTCCGTGAAGGAGTGGGATTTATTGGAAAGGACGGCCATCTTGACGCCTCGCCGGGCCAGTTCCCCTAGGAGCTCGGGGACGCCGGAGTACGGCCGGCTGTGGGCTCTCCAGCAACACTCGTACTCGCGCCGGTAATCGCGGACGATGCCCGCGGTTTCCTCCTCGCCGAGCTCGCGGGGAGCAAGGGCCCGCCGGACCATCTCCTCGATGCCGTCTCCGACGAGCCCCTTGTACGCCTCGACGCCGTAGGGCTTGAAGGCGCGGCCTTCGAGGACGCGGTTCATCGCGCCGGCGATATCGTCGATCGTGTCGAGGAGCGTCCCGTCGAGGTCGAAGATGACCGCCTTATAATTCGGGGACACAATACTCATTTCCGAATTCCCCGGTGCAGGTCGCGGAGCCGGGTGTAGATCCGCCAGCCGCGCTCCAACCTGACGCGGTCCTCGTTCGTGACTTCGCGTCTGACCTTGGCCGGGACGCCGGCCGCGATTACGCCCGGGGGAACCTCCATCCCTTCCGGGACTAGGGCGCCGGCGGCGATGACGGACCCGCGGCCGATCGTGGAGCCGGAAAGGACGATCGCGCCCATGCCGATCAGACAATCGTCCTCAACGGTCGTGGCGTGCAGGACGGCGCCGTGCCCGACCGTCACGCGGGCTCCGATCCGGCAGGGCAAATCCCCGTCGACGTGGAGAACCGCCCCGTCCTGAATATTGGAATCCTCGCCCACGACGATCTCCGCCCCGCCGAGGTCGGACCGCAGGACGCAGTTGTACCAGATGCTGGCCCCCCGGCGAATGGTCATCCGGCCGACGAGGATCGCGCCCGGCGCCACCCAGGCCTCGGCGTCAACGGACGGCTTTTCCAATTTTTGGGGAATTTTGACCTCTTCCACGGGGTCTGCTCCTTAATTTTGGGGAGTCGCCGGGGAGAGGCCTTTGCGGGACGATAATTTCACGTACGTCCAGATTTTCAGGCCATTGGCAGCCGCGGATTGCGTCCCGGGTCCGCCCCCCTGTCCTCCGAGGCGGCCGTGGGCGCCTCCGTACGATCCGCCGCCGCCCCCCATACCGCCGCTGAATCCCCCGCCACCCCTCCCGCCGCCACCCCGGCCACCGGTCTCGCCCTGAGGACGGCTCCCTTGCCTTCCCGAATCGGATTTCGGCACCTCGAACCCGATGCCGACCGTCTTTCCCGGCAGCGCCCCGACGGCGATGGGATGGTCGGATGAGGGCTGGAGCGGAATTTTCAGCTCATAGATAAAGAGCTTTCCCTCCCTGGAGGCGGCGAGCTCCAGACCTTTGGCCGAGTCGAGCTCGAGCTTCTGCGGCGTGGCATCCCCAGCCCTGTAGAGTTCAAGGCTCGACTCCACGCCCCCGGCGGGTTCATTGGGAGGCGGTCCACCCGCCTCTTCTTTCTTTGTCGCCGGGCGTTCGACGCGCGGGATGCCCACGGGATACTTGATGCCCAGGACCTTCTCGTTGCCGCCCTTGGGGTCGAACCAGACCGTCAAGCCTCCCCGGGCGATCTGTCTCCGCAGGGATTCGTCCTCCGTGACAAAGGAGACATAGAGGAATTCCTGGTCGTTGAGAAAGCCCTCCTCCAGCTCCGCGTCGGCGACGATGTTCAAGGACCCGATCCAGTCGTCGGACCTGCCGTCGATCATGATCTGACGTGCGGGCGGGCGGCTGTCTGTTATATACGTCCTGGCCGTGCCGCACCCGGCGAGACCCAGTACGAGCGCGCCTGCGAGCAGGGTCCTGATTTTGATTTTCATGCTCGGCCTCCTTCTCACTTCATTCAACTTTCTTTTGGGCGCGTTGGATGCACATCCATCTTCCCCCCGCCGGCGGGCGGAGTCAATCCCGTTTGTGGGATTCCTGCGGATGGGATTGAAAAAGAGGTCCGGGCACGCTATAATTCATACTAACCTGATAGATTCTGTAGAGGACGAAGTGACCGAAACGGCCGGATTCTCCGATAACGCCCTGAAGATCCTGAAGGCCCGCTACTTTCTCAAAAACGAAAAGGGTGAGCTCATCGACAGGGCCCCGGCCGATCTCTTCCGGCGCGTCGCCGATCACGTCGCTTCGGCCGAAAAATCCAAGGCCGACAGAAAAAGATACGCCGAGGAGTTCTTCCGGGCCATGGCCGGCCGGGATTTCCTTCCCAACAGCCCGACCCTGACCGGCGCCGGCCGCGGCATGTGCCTGAGCGCCTGCTTCGTCCTCCCCATCGAGGATTCGCTCGACTCGATCTTCGAGACCGTCAAGAACGCGGCCCTCGTTCACAAGGAGGGGGGAGGCACGGGCTTCGATTTCAGCCGGCTCCGGCCGCGGGGAAGCTTCGTCCGCAAGACACAGGGCGTCGCCTCAGGCCCCGTGTCCTTCCTCCGCGTCATCGACGCCGCGACGGAGGCGGTCAAGCAGGGCGGAACGCGCCGCGGGGCCAACATGGGCATCCTCCGCGTCGACCATCCCGACATCGAAGAGTTCATCCAGATGAAGCTCGACGGCAAGAGCGTCATGAACTTCAACATTTCCGTCGCCGCCACGGACGCCTTTATGGACGCGGTCAAAGCGGGCGGCTCCTACGACCTCGTCGACCCGCACATGGGCCGGGCCGCGGGCCGGCGTGACGCCCGGAAGGTCTTCCAGCTCATCGTCGAATCCGCCTGGGCCGTGGGAGACCCCGGCCTGATCTTCATCGACCGCGTCAACCGGGCCAACCCGACGGCCGGCCTCGGCCCGATCCGGGCCACCAATCCGTGCGGCGAGCAGCCCCTTCACGATTATGAATCCTGCAATCTCGGGTCCCTGAACCTGGCCAATTTCTTTGACGCCCGGAAGAAGGACCGGTTCGACTGGGGGCGTTTCGCCGGGACGGTCCGTACCGGCGTCCGCTTCCTGGACAACGTCATCGAGGTCAATCGCTATCCTCTTCCCAGGATTGAAGAAACGACGCGCGGCAACCGCCGGATCGGCCTCGGCGTCATGGGCTGGGCCGACCTGCTCCTCCTGATGAAGGTCAAGTACGACTCGCCCAAGGCCCTCGCCCTGGCCGGAAAGGTCGCCGGTTTTTTCCGGAGGGAGGCCGTCGCCGCGTCGCGCGAGCTGGCGGGGGAGAGGGGCAGCTTCCCGAACATCGGCCGGTCGGTCTATAAGGGCCAGAAGATGAGAAACGCGACCGTTTTCACCATCGCCCCGACAGGGACGATCTCCCGCATCGCGGGCTGCTCGTCCTCGATCGAGCCGGTTTTCGCGTTCGAAGTCGTGTCGAAGATCCTCGACTCCGAGCTCAAGGACGTCCACCCGATTTACGCGGAATGGAAAGGGAAGAATCCGGACGAGCCTCTGCCCGGCTATTTTGTTACGGCCCATGAGATTTCGCCCGAGTGGCATGTCCGGACGCAGGCGGCCTTCCAGAAGCACGTCGACAACTCCGTGTCCAAAACGATCAATTTCCCGCACGAGGCTGCGGTCGACGACGTCGAGAAGGCTTTTCATTTGGCCTGGGACCTTGATACGAAGGGCATCACGATCTATCGCGACGGCTGCCGGGAAAGCCAGGTCCTCTATAAGAACGGGGCCGAGATCGTCCATCCCCAGGAGCGGCCGACGTCCCTCCCGTCGACCACGGACAAGATCAAGACGGGGTTCGGCAACCTCTACGTGACGATCGCCTACCACAACCAGAAGCCCTTCGAGGTGTTCGCCTCGATCGGCAAGAGCGGCTATTCGACGATGGCCGACGCAGAGGCCCTCGGCCGCCTCATCTCCCTCGCCCTGAGAAGCGGCGTCGAACCGGAAGAGGTCATCCAGCAGCTCAAGGGGATCGGCGGGTCGGAGCCCATCTTCACCGAGGGCGGGCTCATCCAGTCCATCCCGGACGCCATCGCCAAGGTCCTGGAGAAGCACTTCGGCGAGGTCCGGCACAACGCCAAGGACTTCTACACCGTCCGCTGCAAGATCTGCGGCGCCCTGCTGCCCGACGAGAAGTGCCCGGTCTGCACCAACTGCGGCTGGAGCAAGTGCGCGTAAGATTTGACCCCATCTTTTTAAACCCCGCTGGTCTGGATTCGTAGTATAATCCGTACGATTTTGATCCGCCTTCGGAGAGGAGGTCCACCCATGTCCTTCCGCCTCAGCCCCCGTTATCCCGTCATTATCCTTTCATTGGCCTTGACGCTGTTTGCCGTCGCAACGCCCCAGGCGCCGTCCCCCCAGCCCGGCCAGGCCGTCGACAAGGACTATACGGCCAAGATCCTGGAGTATACGACGGAAAAATTCTTCCTGACCGAGTTCGTCGACCACCTGCCCGCGTCCGGGACGGTGCCTTCGCCGCTCAAGGTCCTGGGCCATATCGTCGGCGCGCCCGATATCCTAGACCGCTCGGCCGACATCTATAAGTACTTCCGGGCCCTGGGCGCCGCGACGCCCCGCGTCCAGGTCTTCACCGTCGGCCCGACCGACGAAGGCCGCGAGATGATCGCCGTCGCCGTTTCCTCGGAGGAGAACCTGGCCCGGCTGGGCGGCCTCAAGGACACCATGTCCCGCCTGGCCGACCCGCGCGGCCTCAAGGACGAGGATGCGAGAACGCTCATCGCCGACGGCCTACCCATCTACTGGATTACCGGCGGCCTCCATTCCACGGAATGCGGCTCCCCGGAGATGATGATGGAACTGGCCTACCGCCTGGCCGTCGAGGACACGGACACGGTCCAGGCGATCCGCCGGAACATGGTCGTCCTCATGACGCCGATCCTCGAAGTGGACGGCTGGGACAAATCGGTGGATTCCTATCTTTATAAAAAAGAGAACAAGGACAAGAAGACCATCCCCCCGGTTTACTGGGGGAAATACGTCCTTCACGACGATAATCGCGACGCCATCGGCCTGGGGCTCAAGCTCACCGAGAACCTCCTCAAGACCTATTTCGAATGGCATCCCATCATCATGCACGACCTCCACGAATCCGTTCCCTATCTGTATATCTCGACGGGAACCGGACCTTACAACGCCTGGCTCGACCCCATCACGATGGACGAGTGGCAGGAGCTCGCCGACAACGAAATCGGCGGCATGAACCGGCGCGGCGTCCCGGGCGTCTGGACGCATGGGTTCTTCGACGGCTGGGCCGCCAACTACGGCTTCTTCGTCGCCCTATTCCATAACTCGATCGGGCGGTTCTACGAAACCTTCGGCGGCACGGGGGCCGACACGATGACCCGGAACGTTGGACCCTCCGAATCGGGCCGGGCCTGGTACCGGCCCAACCCGCCCCTCCCGGTGGTCAAGTGGTCTTTCCGCAACAACACGAATATGATGCAGAGCGCCCTCCTCTTGTCGTTCAAGTACGTCGCGGCGAACAAGGACAAGTTCCTGGATAACTTCTATCTCAAGAGCAAGCGCGCCGTGGCCAAGGCGAATACGGAAGGTCCCGCGGCCTACGTCATCCCGTCCGACACGAAACGCCCTCTGGCCGCCGCCCGGCTCGTCAACTTGCTCCGTAAGGACGGCGTCGAGGTCCACGTTGCCAACGCCGAATTCGCCGTCGGCAAGGACAAGTACCCCAAGGGGAGTTATGTCGTCCGGATGGACCAGCCGTACAGCCGCTGCGCCGACATGCTCCTCGATACGCAGTACTACAATCCCCAGGACCCCCGACCGTACGATGACACGGGCTGGACCCTGGGTCCCCTCTACAACGTCAAGACGGTCCGGATCACGGACGCCAAAGTCCTCGACGCCGCCATGACGGTCCTCAAGAAGGACGCGGCCATCGAGGGAAATGTCGCGGCGCGGGAAAAGGCGACGGCCTTCGCGGTCAATAACACGGCCGAGCCGGAGCTCATGGCTTTCCGCTACCGGCTGAAGGACGTCAAGATGCTCGCTGCCGAAGACGGCTTCACCGAGGGCACGGTGAAGTTCAACGCCGGAAGCTTCATCATCCCCAAGGACGGCAATCCGGCCGGCCTCGAAGATATGCTGGCCAAAGCCTGCGGCGAACTCGGCCTGACGGCGACCGGCCTCACGGCCAAGCCCGACGTCAAGACGCACGACCTCGACGCGCCGCGCCTCGCCATCCT
Source organism: Candidatus Aminicenantales bacterium (assembly GCA_049513915.1). Classification (GTDB taxonomy): domain Bacteria; phylum Acidobacteriota; class Aminicenantia; order Aminicenantales; family Saccharicenantaceae; genus DATKJS01. The sequence goes on from JBEKVN010000002.1 coordinate 106,861, forward strand.
TCATTCCTGGCTCAATACGCAGGACGAGGGCTGGTTCCGGCTGGCCCTCGATAAACTGGGGATCCCGTACGCGTACATCGCGCTCCAGGAGATCCGGGACACCGAGGACCTCAAGTCCAAATACGACGTGATCATCTTCCCGCCGGCCGCCGCGTTGGGCAAGTCCCAACGGGTTGTCAATGGCATCGGCGGCACCGAGCCCATTCCTTATAAGAAAACCGAGAAATACCCGAGCCTCGGGACACCCGATTCGTCCGACGACATCCGCGGCGGCATGGAGCTCAAGGGCGTCCTCCACCTCAAGCAGTTCATCGAGCAGGGCGGGCTGTTCGTTCCGATCACGGGCAACGCCGGCCTCCCCATCGCCTACGGCATCGTGGAGAGCGTCGCGGTCGCCGAGCCCAAGAAGCTCAAGGTCCCCGGCTCAGTCCTGAGCGCCAACGTCTCGGACACCCTAAGCCCCATCGGCTACGGCTATGACCGGAACCTCGGCGTTTATTTCAACAGCGGTCCCGTGCTCGAGACCGGCATGAAGGCCGTGATCGGCGCGGATATCGGAGAATTATTGGGCGGAGGCGCGGCCGCCGGCCGTCCGTCGGGCCGGGGCGGCCTCAAGGACCCCGACGTCATCCAGGGCCGGCCTCAGAAAGTCGATAAGATCGCGGGCGGGGGAGGGGGCATCCCCGCCGAATATAAGGACCTGTTCGACCTTTATATGCCTCCCGACCTCAAGACCGTCCGCGTCATCGTGCGCTTCGGCACAGCCGACAAGCTCCTCATATCGGGCATGCTCGAGGGCGGAGAAGAACTGGCCGGAAAGCCGGCCGTCATCGACGTCCCGGTGGGGAAGGGGCATGTCGTCTTCTTCGCCATCAACCCCATGTGGCGCCAGCAGACGTTCGGGAGCTTCGGCCTCCTCTTCAACGCGGCTATGAACTACCGAAGCCTGGACGTCGGCCGGGCCGCACCCGCGCCCGAGGCGAAATAGAAACAAGGGAATCGTCCCAAGCTCGGACCTCTAGCAGGGTGGCGCGGCTCAGAGGCCCCCGGCCCCCGCAGCCTCTCGAGCAGTAAGCACGCGTGCATTTTCATTTTAGGGTGCGGAGGCGAGGATGGACGGGGATGGGCCGCGACAGGACCCTATTGAAAAGCTGTAGGGGGACTGCCCCTCTTTTATTTTTTGAGGTCGAAGTAGAGCCAGAGGTACCAGCGGAACTTGATTTTCATCCGGAGGATCTCGTTCCGGTAAGGCTCGTTCTTGCAGAACCAGACCCGAATGTTGCCCTTCTTCTTCCAGACGTCCCGGCTCCCTTTGTCCTCGGCCTTGACCTTGTCGTAGGAGGAGATATCGATCTGGTAGGCCCGGGCATGGAAATCGGACAGGGTCACGAGGTCGGTCACCTCGGACCTGAAGATGCGCGGCACACCGTTGAGGACGTACGGCGTCTCGATGACCTCACCGACCTTGATGTCGTGCTCCATGAGGTACTCGAGGGGCGAGAGGAAGCTGCCGTAGCTCCCTGCCGTCTCCCTGACTTTCCCGTCCTCGCGCGTCGAGACGATGTGGTCGCGGAAAAAATCTATTTTCTCGGACTGGAATTTCCTGTTCAGCTTAAGGGAGCTCGAGGCCGAGCTCTCGTAATCCCGCCAATCCCTGACGGCCTCCTCGTCGACGGACCCGTCGGCCCTGAGAGGGAGAACCTTGAGGATATCGGCCTGCCCCCGATAATCGTATTTTTTCCTGGTCTCCTCGTTCGAACTACCGTAGACCCGCAGGGATTTTTCGAGCCGGTCTCCTTTTTCCCGCAGGGCGGACTCGATGGTCATCGTCCCGATATCCCCCATGTTTCCGAGGATGAAAACGTGGGCGCTGATGTTGAAGGGGCTGGTCCGCTCCTCGATGACCCGGACGGACGGCACCTGGGGCGGAGTTTCCTGACGCGGGCTTGAGGGGAAGACCGCCGACCGGAGTCCCGCCAGGATAATAAGCCCCGCGATCAGGGACACCCCGCGCCGGACCCGGGTCCGGCTTTTTCCCGCGCCCGCCGTCATGGGTCGTCCTCAGCCGGGGATCTTGAAGTCCTTGTCGAGATAGACCTTCTCCCAGATGGGATCGAGGAGCTCGGCCACTTTCCGGTTGTACTCGGCCATTCCCTTGAGGTATTCGGGGTCCATCATGGCCTCCCGGGCGTTCTCGTCGATGGGCTTGGCCTTGAACTCCTCGAGCCAGGGGTGGAACTCCTTATAGTGGTCCCGGATCGGGCAGGGCATCATCCAGTTGTGAATCTCCTCGGCGCTCGTGGCGAACGTCTTCCCGTAACCGTAGCGGTTCTGCCAATTCCGGATGTTCTGGAAAAAGGGGTTGGCCCAGACGTCGTTGAGCGTCTGGCCCTTGGCGTAGGCGTCATTGATGTTGACCGGGGAGTAGGGCAGGAAGACGCAGGGGACGACGTCCCCGTTCCAAACCACGGCCATGTAGCCGCCCTGCCGTCCGGCGCTGATGCAGCCGCGGGCCGTGGTCCCGCCGTTCCAGAAGTCGGCGATGAACAGGCGGCGGTCCTTGATGAGCTCCCAGGAGCGGCCCCACATCCAGAGGCGCTGCTCCGGCGTGGGCATGAGGTCCAGGGTGATGGCCCGGCCGATGGGCATGTAGTGGAACAGCCAGGCGAACAAGGCGCCCTGTTCCTTGAAGTAGAAATCGATGACCGGGTCCGACAGGATCTCCTCGACGTTCTCCCTAGTCGCGGTGATGGAGACCCCGAAGAAGACCTTGTGACGACGCAGACGCCCCATGGCCGCCACGACTTTGTCGAAAACGCCTTCCCCGCGGCGGCCGTCGGTCTTCTCCTTGAGGCCTTCAATGGAAATGGCGGGCATGACGTTCCCGAGCCGGCCCATCCGGCGGGCCGTGGCGTCGTCGATGAGCGTGCCGTTCGTGTACATCATGAAATAGCAGTCGGGGTGCTTCTCGGCTAGGTCCAGGACGCCGTGTCCCTCGTCCTTGTAGGCCAGCGGTTCGCCGCCGCTGAAAACGATAAACCGGCCGCCCCAGAGCTCGTGGACTTCCCGCACGAGGCGGTCCAGGACGGGCCAGCTCAGTTTCTCGAGCGCGGCCGTCGAGTCCGCATAGCACCCCTTGCATCGGAGGTTGCAGGCCTTCGTCGGGCTGATGAGAAGCACCTCCGGCGCCCGGACGCCGTACGTTTCGACGAAGCGGGCCCTGGCGCTCCATCCTCCAAGTTTCATCAGGGAATCGCGGCCGACGGTCTTAAGGAGCCGGCGGATCGAGGCCCGGCCGATCCTGTTCGCGGCCAGGGCCTGGTTGATGGTGTTCAGGATGGTCACCCCGACTTCCATCCGGTCGGCGACGACCCGGGGAGGCATCCGGCCCCCTTCGGCCTGTTTGCGGCTGCTCTCCCGGACGTGTTTTTCCATGGATTTTACCAGGGGCTTCCTGATGAAACCGAGACGCATGAGCCCGGGCCCGGCCCAGGAAATCGACGTGAGGCCGACGGAAAGCATGCGCTTGCGGAAGTTTTGATAGTGCTTCCAGCGAACCGCGCGGGCGGGCGGTGTGCCGGCGGGAACCGCAGGCGTATTCGGCTGGTTATCCATGACAAACCCTCCTCAAGACACGAAAAAATATGGCCGACATCCTTCATAAGGATAGCATAGATCGGGAAAAAAGCAACGGAAGGGGGCCGGCCCCGGCGGTCAGGATCGAGACAGAATGAGGGTCCCGGCGAGCAGGAGGTTCAGGGCGATGACAATCGCCGCCACCGTCCACAGCATGACGCGGAGGAGCGGCGTGTTCGCGTATTTCCCCATGACGGCGGGGGACGAAGTCAGGCGCACCTGGGTGATGATCGTCACTGGAAGCTGGACGCTCAGGAGCATCTGGGACAGGAGCAGGGCCTTGAACGCGTCCCCGACGAAAAAAATCCCCGCCGTCGCGGCCACCAGCGTGAAGCCCGCCCCGATCTTCGAGTGGAGGTCCCGGATGTCGTAGGTCTCGCCGAAAATCGCGGCGAAGACCGTGCTCCCGGCCATGCCCGCCGTCACGGACGAGGCCAGCCCGGAGACGAGCAGGGCCAGTGCGAAAACGATGGCCGCGGTCCCGCCGACGAGCGGGCCGAGCATATCGTGGGCCTGCTCGATCTCGGTGACGGCCGTTTTCCCGAAAAAGCTCGCCGCGGCGATGATGATCATGGCGCTGTTGATCGCCCAGCCGACGCCCATGGAGAAAAGGGTATCCGTGAACTCGAACTTGAGCTGCCGCCGGATGACCTTCTCATCCTGGAGGTTCCACTGCCGGCTCTGGATGATCTCGGAGTGGAGGAACAGGTTGTGGGGCATGACCACGGCCCCGAGGATGCTCATGACGAGGAGAATGGAGCCGCCCGGCAGGCCCGGCAGGACCCAGCCGACGGCCACCTTCCCCCACGGGACGTGGACGAGCGTGAGCTCGTAAACGAAGGCCAGGCCGATGAGAGAGACGAAGCCGATGATCCAGCGCTCGAGCTTGGGGTAGGAATTGGTGAAGAGCATGACCATGACGAACGCCGTGACCAGGACGGCGCCGGCCTGGAGCGGCAGGCCGGGGATGAGCATGCGCAGGCCGATGGCCCCTCCCAGGATCTCGGCCAGCGCGGTCGAGATCGAGGCCAGCACGGCGGTCCCCAGGATGAACGTCGCCGGAACGGGCTTGATATGCTTGGTCGTGGCCTCCGAGAGGCAGAGTCCCGTGGCGATCCCGAGGTGGGCCACGTTGTGCTGAAGGACGATGAGCATGACCGTCCCGAGCGTCACCACCCACAGCAGGGCGTATCCGTGGGTGGCGCCCGCCGCGATGTTCGAAGCCCAGTTGCCGGGGTCGATGAAGCCGACCGTGACGAGGAGTCCGGGACCGATATAGCGGAGGAAGGCGAAGGCCTCGCGGCGGCGGGCGTGGGTCGTGAACAGGTCGACGATCTTCATCGCTGGACGCCCATTGTACCAGAGAATGGGCGGGATTTGGCAACCGGGCACGGGACGGAGACGGAGCCGCGGACTTGAGAATTTTCCCCTTTTCTGATATTTTTCCGACTAGCCCCGTGAACGAAGAGACACTTGTCACCGGAATTTTCGATAAGGAGTCATTGAGATGAAGAAAGCCGCTTTGCTTATGATTTTCCTCGCGGCCGTCGCCGGAGTGGCGTCCGCCCAGGCGGGCCGGTCGGGCGGAACGACCGGGATCGGTATCATCTTCGGCGAGCCCACAGGGGTGAGCTTCAAATTCTGGACCGGCAAAACGATCGCCGTCGACGCCGCCGCGGCCTGGTCGTTCGCCGACGGTTCCTCCCTGCAGCTCCACGGCGACCTCCTCTTTCACAGCTTCGACCTTTTCCGGGTGGAGAAGGGGCGCATGGCCCTTTACTACGGGTTCGGCGGGCGGTTCAAAACCAAGGATGCCAACGACCAGGCCCGGCTGAGCTTCCGTGTGCCGCTCGGGATCTCGTACGAGTTTGAGGGCGCTCCCATCGAGCTCTTCATGGAGATCGCCCCCATGCTGGATCTCGTTCCCAAAACGGAAGGCGCGATCGGCGGCGGAATCGGATTCAGATACTACTTCTAACGCGGGGTTACGCCCACGGATCCTTTTTCGACGGCAAACCGGCGTGACGGAGGCCGCGCGGCACTCAGGTCGTTTCGGGCCGGTATCGTCCTGCTCTTAGCCTCGACCGCCTGGACGCCCCTGGCCGGCGGCGCGGATTCAAATGTCGGGGAATCCGCCGGCCTTCTCGCATCGCCCAAATTCATCAAGCCGGGGGAAACGCTCCGCGTCCTGGCTTCTTTCGAGACGGACTTCCGCGAAGTCCGGATTGTCGTGAGCGGGCCGGCGGGGCCGCTCAGGCCCCTGAAGACCCGAAGGGGAGGAGGGCCGCCGTTCTGGCAGGCCTCGGAATTCCGGATCGACCGGCCGGGCCGCTATTTGATCGCCCTGGTCAAGGACGGCCGGGGCGAGGGCGGCGAGGACATCATCGTTCCGGCAGGGCCGGCTCCCGAAAAAAAGGGGCAAGGGGTTTGGGATACCGAGAGGGGCTGGACGAGGCGGGACGAGAACCTCTACTCAGCCTGGCTCGAGGCCCTCTTCCAGGGCACCGACGAGCGATCCTCCTGGCCGTCCCTTCACGAGGCCGTGGACGACCCGGAACGGAACCTTCTTTACGGCCACCTCGGGCTCGGCGAAGACGACCCGGAGGGACGGGACCGCGTCGAGATGACACCGGACTGCGCCGACAATCCCTTCTATCTCCGGGCCTACTTCGCATGGAAAATGGGCTTGCCGTTCGGCTTCCATGAATGCAGTTGGGGAAGCCTGGACACGGCGCCCCGCGGCCTCCGCTGGTGGACGAACGAGTCGCTCGGCGGGGGAGGGGGGAACTCCGCCCGGGCCTTCGCCCGAATGCTCCCCGTCGTCAAGAACACCGTCCACGCCGGAAACGGCCGGACGGACTTCAAGGCCGACGCCTCCGATTATTATCCCCTGCCTCTCTCCCGGAAAGACCTGAGGCCCGGGACCGTTTTCGCGGATCCTTACGGGCACACCCTGACCATCGTCCGCTGGGTGCTCCAGACGGCCAAGAAACCGGGCCTGCTCCTGGCGGTCGACGCCCAACCCGACGGCACGATCGGCATCAAGCGCTTCTGGCAGGGGAACTTCCTCTTTAATACGCGCGACGTGGTCGGCGAACCGGGCTTCAAGGCCTTCCGGCCGATCGTCCTGGAGGCTGGCCGGCCGCGGCTGCTAACGAATGACGAGATCCGGAAAAGCCCGGACTACGGGGACTACTCCATCGAGCAGGAAAACATGGCCCCCGCCGCGTTCTACGCGACCATGGAGAAGCTCATCAATCCGGACCCTCTCGATGCCGAGAGCGCTTTCCGCGACCTTTTCCGGGCTCTCCACGAACAGCTTATCGTCAGGGTCGAATCGGTGGCCAACGGGGAGAACTACGCCAAGTCCCATCCTGGGACCGTCATCCCTATGCCGGTGGGCGGATCGGCGGTCTTCCAGACCACGGGGCTCTGGGAGGATTACTCGACGCCCAACCGGGACCTTCGCCTGCTCATCGCGATCGACACGATCCTGGGGTTCCCGGACAAGGTCGCGGCGAACCCCAAGGCCTTCGGGATCCCCGATAAAAAGACTCCGGAGAAGGTGAAGGCGGAGCTCCTGGCGCTCCAAAAAGAGTGGGGGGCGGAGCTCACCATCACGTACATCCGGTCCGACGGAAAGCCGCAGGTCGTGAGCCTCGAGGATATATTCAAGCGGAAGGCCGCCTTCGAGATGGGTTACAACCCGAACGACTGCGCGGAGATCCGGTGGGGGGCCCCGGAGGGGAGCGCCGAGATGGCGGTCTGCCGTCGCCGGGCCCCCGCTTATCAGGCCGAACGGATGAAGGCCATGCGCGTCTGGTTCGTCAAGAGGCTGCACCCGGCGACGTGAGAGAGGGCCCGGCGGATTTTTGACAACCTCCGCCGATCGTGATAGGTTTTAACGAGGGGTATCGAAATCACAAAAATCCGGTGAGGGGGAGAAATCCATGAACCGAACCATCGGTTTCAATTTGAACGGCAAGGCCGTTAGCCTGACCGCCGACCCCGAGCGAATGCTGCTCTGGGTCCTCCGCACGGACTTGGGTCTCACGGGCACGAAATTCGGCTGCGGGGAGGGCTTCTGCGGGGCCTGCACGGTCGTCGTCGACGGCCAGGCCGTCCGCTCCTGCCAGACGCCGCTAAAAACCGTCGAAGGGAAGAAGGTCCTGACCATCGAGGGGCTCGAGAAAAACGGCCGCCTGCATCCGCTCCAGGAGGCCTTCATGAAGCACGACGCCCTCCAATGCGGCTACTGCACGTCGGGCATGATCCTCACCGCTTACAGCCTGATCCAGTCCAAACCGATGCCGGCGGAGAAAGACATCCTCGACGCCCTGGAAGACAACCTCTGCCGCTGCGGCACGCATAACCGCATCGTGCTCGCCGTGCAGGACGCGGCGGCCGCCATGCAAGGAGCCGGAAGCCATGAAAAATAACGAAGTCGACGAATATCAGGGTGAAACGGGCCTCCGCCGCCGCGACTTCCTCAAGCTCGCCGGCGGGGGGATCCTCGTCTGTGTCACGCTGGGCGAGGCATCCCTGCTTCAGGAAGGGGGCCAGCGCCGTCCCGGGCAAGGCTATCCGGAGGATTTCAACGCGTATCTCCTCGTCCGTCCGGACGGCCGCGTGACGTGCTTCACGGGGAAGATCGAGCAGGGCCAGGGGGCGAGTACTTCTCTGCCCCTGATCGTCGCCGATGAGCTCGATGTGCCCGCGGCCTCCGTGGACATGGTCATGGGCGACACCGACCTCTGTCCCTACGACATGGGAACGTTCGGCTCCATGACCATCCGCTATTTCGGGCCGGCCCTTCGGGCGGCCGCCGCCGAGGCGAGGGGAGTCCTTCTCGAACTGGCCGCGGAGAGGCTCAAGGCCCCCGTCGACAGGCTGGTTGTCAAAGACGGCCTCGTCACCGATAAGTCCAATCCGAAAAACAAAGTCACCTACGCCGAGCTCGCCGCCGGCAAGAAAATCGAAAAGCATATCACCCCCAAGCCGTCTCCGAAGCCCGTCTCCGAATGGGTCGTCCAGGGCAAACCGGCCCTACGACGTGACGCCCGCGAGAAGGTCACGGGGAAAGCTCTTTACGCCGGGGACGTGCGGGTGCCCGGCATGCTCTACGCGAAGGTCCTCCGGCCATCCGCCCATGGGGCTAAATTGAAGACGCTCGACGCTGCCGAAGCCGGAAAGATCCCGGGCGTCACTATCGTTCATGACGGCGACCTCGTCGCCGCCCTCCATGAGCTGCCCGACGTTGCGCGATTCGCTCTCTCCAAGATCGTCGCCGACTACGAGCCCTCGGAGTCGAAACTCGACGATAAGAACATCTTTGAGCACTTAGTAAGTGTCGCCCCGGCCGGACAGACCGTAGCGCAGGGCGGAGACCTGAAACAGGGGGAAGCCCTTTCGGCCGCCGTTTTCGACGAAACCTATCTCAACAGCTATGTGGCCCACTCCGCCATGGAGACGCATACCGCCTTGGTCAAGATCGAAGGGGACAAAGCTACCGTCTGGGCTTCGAGCCAGGCGCCGTTCAGGCTCAAGGACGAAATCGCCCAGACGCTGGGCTTGCCCCCGGCGAACGTCCATGTCATCTCGCCGTTCGTCGGCGGCGGGTTCGGCGGCAAGTCCGCGAATAAGCAGGCGGTCCAGGCCGCGCGCCTGGCCAAGATCGCCGGGAAGCCCGTCCAGGTCGCCTGGAGCCGGGCCGATGAATTCTTCTGGGACACGTTCCGGCCGGCGGCCGTCGTGAAGATAAAATCGGGCCTTGACGCGGCCGGCAAGATCGTCCTTTGGGACTATACCGTCTACTTCGCCGGCTCGCGCAGCGCTGCCCAATTCTATGATATCCCGCATCACAGGACGGTCGGGTCCGGCGAGTGGGGCGGGGGCGGGGGAGGGGCGGCCAGCGGCCACCCGTTTTCCGTCGGCGCCTGGCGCGCCCCCTCATCGAACACCAACGTTTTCGCCCGCGAATCCCAGATCGATATCATGGCCGCCAAGGCCAAGGCCGACCCGCTCGAATTCCGGCTGAAAAACCTGGCCAATGATCCGCCGGGCTTAAGGATGAAACGGGTCCTTACCGCGGCCGCCGATAGGTTCGGCTGGAAACCGGCCGCGACACCGAGCGGGCGGGGCCTGGGCCTCGTCTGCGCGGACTACAGCGGGACCTATGTCGCAACCATCGCCGAGGTCGAGGTCGATAAAAATACGGGGGAGGTCAAGGTCAAGCGCGTCGTCTGTGCCCAGGACCTGGGCCAGTGCATCAATCCCGAAGGCACGGCCATCCAGATGGAGGGCTGCATCACCATGGGTCTGGGCTACGCCCTGACGGAAGAGGTCCATTTCAAGGCGGGCGAGGTGCTCGATCTCAACTACGATACCTATCACCTCCCGCGTTTCTCGTGGCTGCCGAAGATCGAGACCGTGATCGTCGAAAATAAGACCATGCCTCCGTCCGGAGGCGGGGAGCCGCCCATCATCAATATGGGCGCCGTCCTGGCCAACGCCGTGTTCGACGCGACGGGGGCGCGGCTCTTTCAGCTTCCCATGACAAAGGAAAGAGTCAAGGCGGCGCTGGCGTTGGTCCACGGCTGACCTGACGAGGGCCTCCCGGCCGAAAACCGGCGGATTCGTCCCGCCCCGATAGGGCTTGATTCCCCTTCTATCGGCGAATTGAAATATCCCCTTCGACCTGCCATAATGTCTGGATTACGGACGCCCGCTTCCGGCGGGTGAGCCTTATAGAGAGCAGCCGACGGAGGGGAACTGGATGCCTGTTCCGATCCGCCCAAGTGGAGGTTCATAATGACCGCGGAAACCGATCTCAGGGCCTCGGCCCCTGCGGGCCGGCATGAAAATCCGGTGAAAAGCCGGCCGGGTCCTTCTTTAAAGGCCGCGACGGCAACCCTGGCCATTTCGATGCTGGCCGCCTGCGCGACCATGGCCGGCATCACAGAGAGGACGGCGGATTCACCCGCAAACCCCTGGGTGCCGCCGCCGAATCAGCAAAAATCGCCGGCGCCCCTTGCTTCCCCCGCGATCCCCGCCGACCTCCAAGCGCAGGGGAAGGCTTGGACGTTGAGCGATATCGTGGACGTGGGCCTGGCCAATAATCCTCAGACACGGATGGCCTGGGACGCCGCGCGCGCCGCCTCGGCCGCCGTGAGCATTTCCCAGGGCGCCTATCTTCCCGCAGTCGACCTGACTCTCCCCGCCACCAAGCAAAAGATGGCCTTCGCCGGCGGCCTGTTCATCATCGACCAGACGACCTTGACTCCCACGGCCAGCCTAAGCCTTCTGCTTTACGATTTCGGGGGACGCGAGGCCGGCATCCAGTCGAGGCGACGGGCCTTGGATGCGGCCAACTGGACCCAGAACGCCGTGCTCCAAAACGTGATTCTCCAGATCGAAAGCACGTATTACCAGTATCTTTCCGCGAAGGCCCTGCTCGACGCCCAGGAGACCAACCTCAAGGGCGCCCAGGCCAACTACGAAGCCGCGAACGCCCGGCACCAGGCCGGCCTGGCCACCATCGCCGACGTCCTCCAGGCCAAGACCGTCCTCTCGACGATCGAACTCAGTCTCGTGACGACGCGCGGCCTCATCCTGACGCTCCACGGGGCCGTGGCCAACTCGATGGGACTTCCGGCCAACGCGGCCTTCGACATCGCCGACGGGCTTCCCGAGGATATCCCGTTCGACGCCGTCGCCAAACAGGTCGACCTTTGCATCAAAGATGCCGAAGCCAAGCGGCCCGACTTGGCGGCCTCGCGGGCCACGGTTCTCCAGGCCGAGGCCGGCATCCGGCAAGCCCGGTCGACGTTTTTCCCGTCCTTCTCCCTGAGTGGCGATATCGGCCGCATCTACTACAAGGGTCGTCCGGGCTCGAACCCGTTCTACGCGGTCTCCGTTACGGTCAGCCTGCCGTTCCTTTTCGGCCTCCAGGAATACCAGGTCCTGGCGGCCAAGGCCCAGGCCGAAGCGGCCCGGGACCAGATGACCGAGCTCGGCCGCGGGATCGAGCTTCAAGTCTGGACAAGCTATTACGGGCTCAAAACGTCGGAGCAGAAAATCAAGACCGCCCGGGACCTCCTCGAAAGCGCCACGGCCTCGTATGACGTGGCTATGGGCCGTTACAAGGAGGGCGTCGGCAGCATCCTCGACCTGCTGGCCGCCCAGACCGTCCTCCAAAGCGGCCGGGTCGAGATCGTCCAGGCCAAGTCCGATTGGTTCCTGTCCCTTGTCCAATTCACGCATGATACCGGGGTCCTCACACCGCCCGCGGCGCCGGCCAAACCCGGCCTTCCGTCGAGTTCCGAGAAAGGAGATCACAGGCCATGAAGATTCCCTTAGGTAAGTTCAGCAAATTCATATCGTCGGCCGCGGTGGTCGCGGCGATCCTCGGGGCCGGGGCCTGCTCGTCCTCCGGGAACAAAACGTCCGGCAGAGCGATGGCCGGCAGTCCCGTGTCCGTGGCCCCGGTCGTTCAAAAAGACGTGCCGCTCGAGATTGCTTCCGTCGGCCGGGTCGAGGCCATATCGACGGTCGCCGTGAAGGCTCAGGTCGGCGGGGAGGTCACGGGCGTCTATTTCAAGGAAGGCCAGTCCGTAAGGAAGGGGGACCGTCTGTTCACGATCGACTCGCGGCCCTTCGAGATCGCCTTGAGGCAGGCTGAATCCCAGCTTGAAAAGGACCGGGCTCTGCTCAAGAACGCCCAGGCCGATGTCGTCCGCTACACCGACCTCGTCCAGAAGGATTACGTGACGAAGGAGCAGTACGACGCCCTCACCGCCAACCGGGACGTCCTCGCGGCCGCCATCAAAGCCGACGAAGCCAGCGTGGCCAACGCGCACCTGCAGCTCGATTATTCGGCTATCCGGTCGCCGATCGATGGCCGGACCGGAAGTCTCATGATCGATGCGGGCAACATCATCAAAGCCAACGATACGATTCCGGCCGTCGTGATCTACCAGACGGCTCCCATCTACGTCACATTTTCGGTCACTGAGCAGCACCTCCCCCTAATCAAGGAGTTCACGGCCAAGGAGCCGCTGAAAACGGTGGCCGTCCCGACCGGGAACGGACAGGCGCCCGTTTCGGGGGTTCTGACCTTCATCGATAACTCGATCGACACCTCGACGGGGATGATCACGCTCAAATCGACGTTCGAAAACAAGGACGGCACCCTTTGGCCCGGGCAATTCTTGAACGTCCTCCTGACCCTGACCACGGACAAGGGGGCGATCGTCGTTCCGTCCCAAGCCGTCCAAACCGGCCAGTCCGGCCAGTATGTGTACGTCGTCAAGGACGACATGACGGCGGAGATGAGGCCGGTCACTTCCGTCCGGACGGTCGGTGAGGAAACCATCGTCGCCGGGGGCCTCAAGCCCGGCGAGCGCGTCGTGACCGACGGCCAGCTCCGGCTCACTCCGGGCATGCGCGTCGATATCAAGACGGGCCGTTAGGGGGAGTCCGCCATGAATTTCTCCGAAGTCTTCGTCCGCCGGCCGGTGATGACGACCCTGCTGATGCTGGCGATCCTCATCTTCGGCATTCTCGGCTACCGGCTCCTCCCGGTCAGCGACCTGCCCAACGTCGATTTCCCGACCATCCAGGTGACCGCCGGGCTGCCCGGTGCGAGCCCCGAAACCATGGCCGCGACCGTTGCGACGCCCCTCGAGAAGCAGTTCTCGACGATCCAGGGCCTGGATTCCATGACCTCGACGAACCAGCTTGGCATGACCCAGATCACGCTCCAGTTCGCCCTGAGCAGGAACCTGGACGCCGCCGCCCAGGACGTCCAGGAGGCCATCACCTTCGCTTCCCGCCTGCTGCCCCTGGACATGCCTTCGCCGCCCGTCTATCAAAAGGTCAACCCCGCCAACACGCCGATCCTCTTCATGATGCTCACGTCGGAGGCCCTGCCCCTCTCGACCCTCGACGAGTATGCCCAGACCACGATGGCCCAACGGATTTCGATGGTTGCCGGCGTCGCGCAGGTGGCCGTTTACGGGTCCCAGACATATGCCGTCCGCATCCAGCTCGACCCCGACAAGCTGGCCTCGCGGGGCATCGGGCTCGACCAGGTCAGCCAAGCCGTCCAGGCGGGCAACGTGAACCTGCCGACGGGAACTCTCTACGGGCCCAAGACGGCCTTCACCGTTCAATCCACGGGACAACTCACAAACGCCGCCGCCTACCGGGATCTCATCGTGACCTATAAGAACGGGTCTCCGGTCCGGCTGAAGGACCTGGGGCGGGTCATCGACAGCGTCCAGAACGATAAAGTGGCGGCCTGGGAGTACAGGAACAAGACCCATCAGCGGGCGATCCTGCTGGCCATCCAGCGCCAGCCCGGGACGAACACCGTCGCCGTGGCCGGCGCCGTCAAGAAACTCATGCCGATCTTCCGTTCGCAGCTTCCCGCCTCCATCGACTTCCAGACCCTTTTTGACCGGTCCGAATCCATCCAGGCCTCGGTCAACGACGTCGAGTTCACGCTCATGCTGGCCCTCGTGCTGGTCGTGTTCGTCATCTTTTTCTTCCTGCGGAGCGTCCGGGCGACGCTCATCCCCAGCCTGGCCCTCCCGTTTTCGATCGTCGGGACGTTCGCCGTCATGCAGGTCTTCGGCTTCAGCCTCGACAACCTGTCGCTAATGGCCCTGACCCTGTCGATCGGCTTCCTGGTCGATGACGCCATCGTCATGCTCGAAAACGTCGTCCGTCACCAGGAGATGGGCGAATCGACGCTCGAGGCGACGCTCAAAGGCGCCAAGGAGATCGGCTTCACGATCGTGTCCATGACCCTGTCGCTGGCCGCGGTCTTCATCCCCATCCTTTTCATGGGCGGGATCCTGGGGCGGCTCTTCCACGAATTCGCCATCACCATCGCCGCGGCCGTCCTGATCTCCGGCTTCGTCTCCCTGACCCTGACCCCGGCCATGTGCAGCCGCGTTCTCCGCGCGCCCGGCCAGGAGAAGCACGGGGCCTTCTACCGCATAGCCGGAAGGGCCATCCAGGCTATGCTCGACTTCTATAGATCTACCCTGGCTTGGGTGATCAAGCGCCGGCGCGCGACCCTGGCCTTCTCCGGGATCGTCCTTGTCCTGACGGTCATCCTTTTTATGAGGATCCCCAAGGGCTTCATCCCGAGCGAGGACTCCGGCCTCCTGGTCGGGGTGACCGAGGCCGCCCAGGGCATCTCGTTCCAATCGATGATCGACCATCAGCTGGCCGTCGCCCAGATGATCCAGGATGACCCCAACGTCGATTCCTTTGTCTCGGCCGTCGGCGGCATCGGGGCCAGCAATGCGGGCCGGATGTTCGTCCGCCTGAAGCCCCGCTCGGAGCGGCCGCTCAAAGCCGACGCGGTCGTTGAGAGGCTTCGGCCCAAGCTTTTTGGCATCACGGGAATCAACACCTTCCTTCAAAACCCGCCGCCCATCACGATCGGCGGGCGTTTCACGAAGAGCCTCTACCAGTTCACACTCCAGAGCCCCGAGGTCGATACCCTCTACAGCAACGCGGCCCAGTTTGAAAGCAAGATGCGCGCCATGCCGCTCCTCCAGGACGTGACGACCGACATGCAGCTCCAGAATCCCGAGGTCACGGTCGAGATCGATCGGGACAAGGCCATGGGCCTGGGCGTCACGCCCTTTCAGATCGAGGACGCCCTCTACTACAGTTACGGCTCCCGCCAGGTTTCGACGATCTACGCCGCCACGAACCAGTACTACGTGATCATGGAGCTCGAGCCCCAGTACCAAAGGGACCCGTCGCAGCTTTCCAAGCTCTATATCCTATCTTCCTCGGGCAAGCTCGTGCCCCTCGATTCCGTGGCGCGGCTGATCCCGACGGTCGGGCCGCTGACGGTCAACCATTCCGGACAGATCCCCTCGGTCACGGTCTCCTTCAACCTCAAGCCCGGCGTCTCGCTCGGCCCGGCCGTGGCTGAGATCACGCGCCTGGCCAGGCAGACCATGCCGGCCTCGATCAGCACGAACTTCCAGGGGGCGGCCCAGGCCTTCCAGTCCTCGATGAGCGGTCTCGGCTTCCTCCTGCTGATGACCATCATTGTCATCTACATGATCCTGGGCATCCTCTACGAAAGCTTCGTTCATCCGCTGACCATCCTCTCGGCCTTGCCGTTCGCAGGTTTCGGGGCCCTGGTGACGCTCGCCATTTTCCGCACCGAGCTTAGCATCTACGCCTTTGTCGGGGTCATCATGCTCGTCGGGCTGGTCAAAAAGAACGGCATCATGATGGTCGACTTCGCGCTGGCCGCCGAGCGCAAAGAGGGGAAGAAACCCGAGGACGCCATCTTTGAGGCCTGCCTCATCCGGTTCCGGCCCATCATGATGACGAGCCTGGCTGCGTTTTTCGGGACGCTGCCCATCGCCATAGGTTTCGGGGCGGGAGCCGAGTCGCGGCGCCCGTTGGGATTGGCCGTCGTCGGCGGGCTGGTGTTCTCCCAGCTCGTAACGCTCTACGTCACGCCGGTCATCTACGTTGAATTCGACAGTCTCAGGAAGCGGTGGGGGAAGAGGAGGGGACATGCCGCTGATGGGACATCAATAAAAGATCTAGTTGTCAAGGAGGGATAATGAGTCAAAACGAAAGAAGACACTTCTCGAGGCGGGCCTTCCTCAAGGGCGCGGCCGCGGGAGCGGGCGCCGGCCTCGTCGGCCTCCGGAATTTGGCCGGTTCGGGCTTGCTCGCCGCGGCGGCTCCCAAGGCAATCCCGGTCGGGGTCCAGCTCTATTCCGTCCGCGAGGAGGCCGCCAAAAGCCTCCCCGATGTCCTGGAAGCGATCGGGAAGATGGGCTACAAGGGCGTCGAGTTCGCCGGCTACTACGGTTGGGAGAAGAACCCCACGTCGCTCCGGAAGCTCCTGGACGACAACGGGTTACGGTGCTGTGGAACGCACACCGACCTGGAAACGGTCACTGGGGAGGCCCTCAAGGCCACGGCCGACCTGCATCATGTCCTGGGGAATAAGTTCCTCATCGTTCCAAGCCTCGCGGCCAAGGACGCCCGGGGTTGGGAGGAATTGGCCAAGACGTTCAACGATATCGCGATGAAGGCCGCGTCCCTGGGGATGCGCGTTGGCTACCACTCCCACGCCGGCGATTTCGAGAAGATCGGGAACGTCACGCCTTGGGAGATCTTCTTCGATAACACCCGCAAGGACGTGGTTATGCAGCTCGACACCGGCAACTGCATGCAGGGAAACGGCGACCCTGTGGCCGTCCTGAAAAAATATCCGGGCAGGTCGACGACCGTCCATCTGAAGGAGTTCGGCGGGCCCGAGAACGCCGTTATCGGCCAGGGACGCGTGCCCTGGGCCGAAGTCTTCGAGCTATGTGAAGCGGCGGGCGGCACCGAGTGGTACATCGTCGAGCACGAGACCGGCCCGGACCCGATAGGCAACATCAAGGGGTGTTTGGAGGGCCTGCGGAAGATGGGGCGCGGCCTGGCCTGAGGAGGGGAGGATGAAACGCCGAACATTCGTCAAGGGAGCGGCGGCCGCGCTTCCGGCGGTGGCCGTTCTGGGCTTTCCGGATCTCGGACTCGCCGGGGAGCTCCAGCCGATCAACCTGCCTAAACCTGACATGGCCGACGGTACGTCCCTTCTGGCGGCCCTGAAGGAAAGAAGGACGACGCGGAATATCAGCCCGGACCCGCTTCCGCTCCAGACTCTCTCGAATCTTCTCTGGGCAGCCTTCGGCGTCAATCGGCCGGACGCCGGGCTCTTGATGGGGAAGCCTGGGAGAACGGCTCCTTCGGCCAGCAACTCTCAAGAAATCGATCTTTATGTTTGCCTGGAGAAGGGGATCTATGTTTATGAGGGCGTCCCTCATCGCCTGGTGCCGGTCGCGGCGGGGGATTTCCGGGGCAGAGCCGGGCGGAGCCCCGCGGAAAAGGCGCCGGTGAACATCTTCTATGTCGTCGACCTCACAAAATATGTCGTAGGGAAGGGACAGCCGGACCGCTCCATCGGCGACCCCGAGGTCCAGAAGTCCTATTACTATACCGACACCGGATTCATCGCCCAGAACGTCTACCTGTTCGCGGCTTCGCAGGGATTGGCGGCCTGGTTCCACAACTGCGATAAGGTGAATACCCCCGGCGACTTCAAGCTTAGGCCGGGACAGCGCGTCCTGTTTGCCCAGACAGTGGGCTACCCGGCGAAAACTTAGCCCGGAAGATCTGTTAAAGGGGCCGGAGCCTCTCGCGCGACCCTTCCGTTTCGGCGAGGGTGGATCTCCCGCTCAGGGAACCTCAAAGGATTTGATTTCCAGGCCCCCGCCGTTTATGATGATACCCCCAGTGCGCTCGCGCGCCCGTAGCTCAGCTGGATAGAGCGTCGGACTTCGAATCCGCAGGTCGCCCGTTCGAATCGGGCCGGGCGCGCTCCCTTATTCTCCTTTGTCGCCTCTGGAAAATCAAGCCGGGTTGAAGCCGTTTTCCTACTATGACGTTTGTTCTCGGGTTCCTATTTCATCAGCCCCAACTGCTTCATGAACTCCATGGAGTCGAAATAGGTCCTGTCTTCGGCGATCAGCCCCTCGGGCGAAATCTTGGCAAAGAACGCAGCGCGACAATTAAGCCTCTTTCCCGTGGGAGCGACGTCGCCCTCCGGAGTGGTCATGGGGCCGGTAAATGTTCCATGGAAGACCAATTCGAAAATGATTGTGTCTCCGAAATATCTGACCGAAGAAACTTCCATCTTCATATCCGGCATGGCCCGGTAGAACACCCTGGTGCTCTTTTCAATAGCGGCGCGGCCGCGCACGGGGCCGGCTTCGCCAGACTGGATCATGACGGCGTCTTCGGCATAGAGATTGCAAAAAGCCACCGGATCGCCACTGTTCCCGACTTTGATAATATTGTCGGCGATCTTCTTAAGGTCCAATTTCTGCTTCTGCGCCGTGCCCTGGGATACGAACATGACCAGAAATAGGCCGGCCAGCAAGACGACCAGGAATTTGTTTTTCATAACACCCTCCTTATTTCTTTTTTGCCGCTATCGGTTTCAGCTCCATGCCGAGCTGTTGCATCCACCCAAGCACGTCTCCTTCTTCTCTGGCCTCGACGATTTTTCCATTGGTTATGCGGCCCGACCAAATCCCGCTAATCTCAAACTTATTGCCTGTCGGGCGGAGGCCCTGATATTCCCCTGTGTGGGTCCCCCTTGCGATGAACCTCGCTATGACCCTGTCCCCGCGAGCGGTCATTTCTTCGACCTGCCAGCGGATGTCCGGGAATCCAGCCCAAAGCAACTTGACGAATCCCGATTCTTCTTCCCGAGTCAGGGCCTTTGGATTGTTCGGAGGAAAATACCACCCATACTCAGGAGCGTACAATTCTAAATAAATTCCGGCGTTTCTATTGTTCAGTTCGTTGAATACCCTCGTTACAAGGGCCTCGTTCTGCTGCTCGACTGCTGCTTGGGCCCTGAACTTCTCTAACTCCGCCATCGCCGCCTTGTCCTGGCAGGCAATGGTGAAACAAAACAGAATGAGCAACGGAACAACGCAAAGAAGCTTTTTCATTTTTCCCCTCCTTTTTGAAGTCAATCGATGAGGAATAAGGCGCTTTTATGAATCGATAAGCTATCCCCGAGAGCGGCCTTCGGTTCCCTAAACGATTGTGGTTTGAATGTTAATACAGTGAATTTGGCGAGTCAAGGGGTTTATCAGTTGCACAACTGTGGCACAATCCCCTAAGGGCTCAGCAATAACCAATTCATTTTCAGTCAGTTAGCGAGTCTGATAGGTGCCCTTCGAATCCGAAGGTCGGGAGTTCGAATCTTCCCGGGCGCGCTCCCTTATTTCTCTTTTTTCAGCCATTTAGCTTTCCTGGCGTTTTTGGCCTGAGTCGCTAAAACTAAGCCATTTTCAACGGTTTTGTCCACACCGTGGCCACACGGCGTGCTCTGGGGAGAAGTCGGCTCTAGCCTATTGACTTCGTACTCTCGCAATGCTATAGATTAAGGCACAGTAGGTTAGGGCTAAACCGGGGTCAGTAATAAGTCAACTCATCGTTCTCCCCTTGTGAAGGTGTCTTTTCTTCTCCCTAATCTATGTATTTTGTAAAAAGGAGGGGTTTCATGAAACGTATGACTCTTGTGGTTGGCATGGTGGTCTTGGTCTTCGCGGTCTCGCTCTGGGCACAAACGACGGCTCCTAAGCCCGATCCCGAGATCAAGAAGTTTGACGTCTTTTTGGGCCATTGGACGTACGCAGGCGAATACAAGGCCGGCCCGTTGGGACCCGCCAGCAAGGTCACCGGCGAAATGTCCATGAAGCCGATTCTCGGAGGGTTCTTTTTCCAGGACCAGGCGACAGAAAAGGGACCTATGGGAGAATCGCACGTTCTCGAGATAGTCGGGTACGACTCGGCGAGCAAGGCCTTTTTCAGCAATGAGTACCATGACGATGGAAGTATGGCTTCCGGGGCTTACGTCTTCAATGGGAACACATTAGTCTATACGGGAAAGTTCATGGTCGGGGGCAAGCCGTATATGATTAAGGCCGCCATTACACCTGGGACGGACTCGATGAGCATTGTGGCGAAGGCTGAGATCTCGACCGATGGCAAAGCTTGGGTACCATTCTTCGAGTATCAATATGCCAAGGCCAAGCCCGCACCGAAGAAGTAAGTGACTGCCGGCGGGGCGAGACAAAGGCGCTAGGCACAGCGCAGTCCGGACCTACGTGAAAGAGACGGTGGCCCGGCTGCGTGGCTGGGGCTACGACCTCATCAAGCACGATTGGACGTGCGCTCCCTCGCCAAGGGCCGGAAACGCTTCCGACGGGGCCGCGCGCGTACCTCAGCTTTAAGGGCGGATCACTCCTTTTCCATGATTCCAACGCCGATATCGGCCGAATCCGTGTCGATAATAACGAAGAGCGTCTCGCTCACCTGGTAATAGCTGATATGGTGATTGGTGGTGTTCACCGTAAAGCTGCCCGTCCACCGGCCCACGTTGACGGCGTCGGCCGAAAAAGTGCCCGTCAAGCTAACGCCGGCCGAGGTCGCCCCGAAGTCGTTGATATCCACGGTCCCGGTCAGCGCTCCGGAGGAGGCCACGGACTGTCCGACCCAGTCATTCTCGCCTCCGCTGCCGACGAACTGCAAGTTGACGGCATAGTTGCCCTCAAAAGGTGCCGATGCTTGAGGCACGATCAACCCGGTGGCGACGGCATTGCTGTCATAGTCCATGACGAGCGCCCCGCCCCCCCCGCTCGCGCTGTTCGGATCGTAGAGATTGATGGCCGGGTCAACGGCGAAGATCAGAAGCGAAGAGACGCTCTCCTGGGAATCCACCGTGGTCGGCAGCGTTAGAGTTCCGGTTCCGTCTCCGGCTATCGAATAGACGGCCTGGCCCGCGATCGAGCTGAAGTTCGTCGTCCCTGCATCGTTCGTGTCCGCGACGCCGGTCGTGAGGCTGCCAGCCCCGTCCGCCAAGAACTGGCCGGCCAAAACCAGCGGCCCGAAGAGCGAACCTCCCGCCTCGCAGAGAACGTGGTTCCCGGAGAGAGACGCGTTCGAAAACGTCGCACCCGCGCCCGCCGCTCCCTGCCCGTACATGCTGCCGCCGGTCATGACGGAGGGGAGGTCCTTTCCGACGAGCCTTAGGACCTGGCCCTGGACGGCGTAGTACGCGAAGTGCACGCCGAGGCTGAACGCGAGGGTTCCCCGGCCAAACGCGTCCGGCGCCGTCAGGGAGCCGGCGAGCGATGATGTGAACGTCGAGCCCCCGTCGTTTTCGAAAAACGTGCCGCTGACGATGCTCCCCGACGACGCGCTCATCAGCAGGACGCCGCCGTAACTGAGCGGAACCTGATTCCCGATGTCGATCCCCTGGGCCGTGAAGGCAAAGGCGCCACTGATCGCGCTGGGATCGACGGCGCTCGCGGCCTGGAAGTCGAGGGTCCCGCTCGACGTCGCGGTCCCGTCGAACTGGATGATCAATGCGTGGGTTGTCGAGGTGACGGCGATGCTGAACGTCTCGACGCCGTTATGGGGGAGGCTCGCGTTGCTCACATCGAGGGTGATGCTGCCCCGGCCGTCCGGCCCGATGGAATAGCTCCCCGTGACGGCGTCGGGTCCGGCCTGGATCGATTCGTCCGCGTAATCCTGCTCGCCGCCCGTGATATTGCCGCTGCCGTCCGCGATGATCGTGCCCGAAGCGGTGTAGCTGCCGCTGGTGTCCACCCCCCCGACGGAAAAGACATACCGGCCGTTGAGCATGGAATTCGAACCGATCGGGACGATCGAAATCACGGCCGTGGCCTTAACGTTGCGGCTGGCGGTTGCGGCCGCCGTGATGGTCACGGCGCCGGGGGAAGCGGGAGCCGTGAAAACCGTTGTCCCTCCGCTCGCCGTGTGGGTTGGATTGAAAGTGCCGCAGCCCCCGCTGCCGCTGCAGGACCAGTCGACGCCGGAGTTCGACGAGTCGTCTCCGACGGTCGCCGTGAGGCTCACCGTCTGGTTGATCGTCAGGGTCGCGGGCGCGTTGATCAGCCGGATCGAAATACTCGCCTGGGCGCCCTTGCCGCAAGCGGAGAACGGAATAATGGCCACAGCGACCGCGGCTGAGAGCGCGATAAATGAGAGAAAATGACGATTCGTTTTCACGATTGGCCTCCCCGGGCGTCCTTCTGCGGACGCGTCGCGCTGGACGACGCAGGACGCAGCGGGAACCCATGCGCGTTGCGGATCGTGAATATGCCGCGCCCGGTCTGTGCGGTGCGGACGAGCAGGACCGGCCGGCCGCCGACGGTCACCATGACGCCGACCATTTTGACTCGCTCGCCGACGGCGAGCACCAAGGCGCTCGCCCCTCTCGTCGCGTAATTCCCAAGGTGGGCATCCAAGGCCCCGGAAGCCGTCGTCAGGATGGCATGGGCGCCGACCAACAGACCGGGCGTGGATTCCGTAACCATGCTGGCCACGGTCCCTTCGATCGTGACCTCCTTTGCGGGCTCGTACTTGGGGGCTGCCGCGGCCCCCTTCGCCCGCACAGCCGCTTGAGTGCCGGCCGGAACGGGTAGGGCCATGGCGAGAAGCGCGACGAGTGCCGATAAGATCACGCCTCCAGATGATACCTTCATCGAATCCTCCTCTCAGGCTGTCGACGGACGAAAACTCGCCCTGCGGCTGAGCGCCGCCGCGCGGAGCTCGCGCCCGTCGAACAGAGAATTCCCACCCCTTCCCGCTACCATGTTAGGCCCCGCCGTCAAATAAATCAAGGAAGCGAACGAGCAGGCGGGTCCTTAAGGTTACGACGGGCCATGAGAAACACATTGAAATCCCCACTTTGCAGGTGGTAGATTGTTGGACGTAGGCCACCCCTTGGGAGACCGCGCCGCAATGGAACAGACGCATTCACGGAAATTCAAACGGCTCCGTAAGGTCCTCAAGAACTTCGCTCTTCTCTGGCCATCTCTAAAAAAATTCAATAGCGACAATGGCTTTTTCCTGGCTTCGGGGATCACCTTCAATATCCTCGTCAACTTGATTCCTTTCATCATGCTGCTCCTGGCGGTTGCCGGAACGTATCTTTACAACCACCAAGCCGTGCTCGATCATCTTCACGCTTATTTCAGAGACATGGCCCCGGCCTTGGATCCTAAGATTATGAAATACCTGACAGACGTCATCCAGACCCGTCATGTTGTGGGAGTCATAGGATTCATCGCTTTGCTCTGGTTCTCCACATTTGTCTTCGGCGCCCTGCAAATCGCCTTCAATATTGTGTTCCCGGTGGAGAAAGGCAGGCGAATGTTGAGCGGAATCGGCATTGATCTTTTAATGATCCTCCTGGCGGGGATCCTCCTCTTCATCAGCATGTTCCTGAGCTCCTCGATGGCCGCCCTGAAAAGCTACCATGGACAGATTCCCGTGGTGTTAGGCCCGGCGGTCCAATGGATCCTGAGATATGCGCTCCCCTTTATCTTCACCGTTTGCATGTTTTTCCTGATTTATAAAATCATTCCCAATAAGAAGGTCCACTACAGATCCGCCCTTCAGGCGGCTTTTCTCACGGGCCTGCTTTGGGAACTGACCAAACATCTTTTTACGTTGTATGTCGTCCATATCGGCCACTCTTCTATTCTTTATGGTCCATTAAATACCGTGGTCCTTTTTGTTTTGTGGGTCTATTATTCCTCGGCGATTGTCATCGTGGGAGGGGAGTTCGCTTATCTCTTGGAAGAAGAGCGACTAGGGAGTTAGGCCAAGTGACGGCTGACGACCCGGCGGATTAGGCGCGCAAAATGGACCGCATCCCCGCAATGCCCCTGACTGGCCGGATCGCCTCGCTCGACGCCCTGCGCGGATTCGACATGTTCTGGATCATCGGCGGAGACGCGATCTGCCGGGCCCTGCCGGCGATCCGGGACACCTCTTTGACCCGGCTCCTCTCCCGGCAGGTCGAACACATGCCCTGGGCCGGGTTCACCTTTTATGACGTGATCTTCCCGCTGTTTCTTTTCATCATCGGCGCGGTGATGCCCTTCTCTCTCTTGAAGCGGCTCGAGCAGGGAGAAAGCAAGAAGCGTCTCTATTTCCACGTTATCCGGCGGTCCCTCCTGCTGATCCTGCTGGGTCTCATCGCCGGCGGCGTGCTGGATCTCGATTTCGCCAACATGCGGTGGATGGGCGTTCTCCAGCGGATCGGCCTGTGCTATTTCCTCGTCTCGATGCTGGTCATTAAGACGAAATGGCGGACCCAGGCGGGAATCTTCGTCGGCGTCTTGCTACTCTATTGGGCCGCCATGGCGCTCGTTCCCGTCCCTCATTTCGGTGCGGGGAACATGACCCCGGCGGGATCCCTGCACACGTATATCGACCAGAAGGTGCTGCCGGGGAAATTCCCGGCGGAATTCTATGGGCCCGGCGACAGCCTCGGCGTCCTATCAACCTTGACGGCGGCGTGTTCGCTCCTTCTCGGCGTCTTCGCCGGATACTGGCTGAAATCGGAACGATCCGGCAATAAGAAAACGATCGGCCTTACGGCCGCCGGAATCCTTTGCCTGGGCTTGGGGTACCTGTGGAGCGGTGCATTCCCGATTATCAAACACATCTGGACGAGCACCTATGTGCTTTGGGCGGGGGGCTGGTGTTTGCTCCTGATGGCTCTGTTTTACTGGGTCATAGATGTGAGAGGCCGCGGCCAATGGGCCTTTTTCTTCATCGTTATCGGGACGAACGCGATCCTCGTCTACTTCGGACAGCAGGTTGTGGACTTCGACAAAATCGCGGCGTTTTTTGTCTCAGGCGTATCTCGCCATGCCGGTGCCGTCGCCCCCGTCATCCTCCCCCTGGCGGCCTTGGCCCTGAAGTGGCTGGGGTTGCGGTTTCTCCATCAGCGCAAAATATTCTTCAAGGTTTGAGTCTATCCTCCGCGATTTGACAGCCTGGCGGGGGGCTGCGTATATTGGAAACAACGGAAGGAGGCCGTCATGGCGAAAGCGAAGTTCGTTTACGTGACTTACATCAAAACGTCGCCGGCGAAACTCTGGAAGGCGCTCATCGATCCCGAAATGACCGGGAAGTACTGGCAGCACAAAAACGTCTCGGACTGGAAGCCCGGCTCCCCGTGGGAGCATCGCAGCTGCGACAGGAAGGGGACCCTCGGATTGGTCGGAAAGGTCGTGGAATTCTCTCCGTCCCGGCGCCTCGTCTTGACCTGGGCGTTCCCCCGCGACAAGGCCCGCTCTGAGAAGCATTCGCGGGTGACGATCGGGATCTCCCGTTACCGCGGTGTCGCGCGTCTGAGAGTCACGCACGACCGTCTCGTCGCGGGCTCGGCGATGCTGAAAGGCATCACGGAGGGCTGGCCCAAAGTCCTCTCGAGCCTCAAAACATATCTCGAGACGGGACGGCCGCTTCCGGTGTTGTGGTAGAATACCAGGCATATTTAAGCTCAAGCACGGCCCAATTGAGAACCGCCCAAAGCATCCTCGACGAAATCGGCAACACCCCCATGATCCGCCTCAATCGGATCGCCGCGGGCGTGCCTTCCGAAATCTACGCCAAGCTCGAGATGATGAACCCGATGGGGAGCGTCAAGGACAGGATCGCCCGCCACATGGTCGAAAAGGCCGAGCGCGAAGGGCGGATCAAGCCGGGCGACACGATCGTCGACAATTCCTCGGGAAATACGGCCCTAGGCCTGGCCATGGTCTGCCGGCTCAAGGGCTACAAGCTCAAGATGGTCGTCCGGGACAGCACGAGCTTCGAAAAGATCAAGTTTCTCAAGGCCCTGAACGTTGAACTGGTCATGGTCGACGCCACCCTGCCTCCGGGGTCGCCGCTGAGCTACAACAACATCACGCCCCAGATCGCCAAGGATACCCCCGGCGGATTCTATCTCGACCAGCACAATAACCGCGACAACAACGAAACGCACTACCTCACGACCGGCCCGGAGATATGGGAACAGATGGAGAGGAAAATCGATTATTTCGTCGCCGGTGTCGGAACGGGCGGAACGATCAGCGGCATCTCCAGGTTCCTCAAGGAGCGCGATCCCCGGATCCAGGTCGTCGGGATCGACCCGGCCGGATCCATTTTCTATGACTATTTTCATTCGAAAAAGCTCGTCAAGCCGTCCCCCTATCTGATCGAGGGCCTGGGCGACGAATTCCTGATCAAGTGCGTCGAATTCGACCTCGTCGACGACATGGTCCGGGTCGCGGACAGGACGGCGTTCGCCATGACCCGGAAGCTGGCCAACATCGAGGCCATTTTCGCCGGGGGGTCGAGCGGGGCCGCGGTCTGGGCCTGTCTCGAGCTCGCCCGGCGGATCGGACGGAAAGCGCGTATTGTCACGATCCTCTCGGATTCGGCCAACCGCTACCTCAGCACGATTTACAGCGACGACTGGCTGAGGCAGAAATTCGGCGACGGGTGGGAACCTCTGGCCGCCTAGAGGAAAAGCGGGCGCCGGGGCGCCCAGGGGAGAGGAAGCGCATGATGAAAACGTTCAGGCACTGGGGGGTTTTTGCGATGATCCCGCTCACCGGCCTGCTCGCGGCGGGCGCTTCGGCTCTGCCGCGGAACGCGCTTCCGCGCCAGACCCCGACCGTCCCCGCATTCTCCCACGTCATCATCGTTATGATCGAGAACAAGGAATTCGGGGACGTCATCGGGAACCCCGGGATGCCCAACTTCAACCGGTGGGCGGGTGAATACGCCGTCCTCACGCGGTATTATGCCGTCAGCCACCCCAGCCTGCCGAATTACCTGGCCTTGATCGGCGGTGATCTATTCGGGATCCAGACCGATTGCACGGATTGCTTTGTCAACGCCCGGAGCCTCCCGGACCTCCTCGAGGAACGCGGCCGGACCTGGAAGGCCTATATCGAGGGGCTTCCCAAGGCGGGCTTCCTGGGGAGCTATTCCGGGAGATACGCCATGAAGCACAACCCGTTCGTTTATTTCGAGCCCATCCGCAGGGACCCGGAGCGCCTCCGCCGCGGGGTCGTCCCCATCGCCCAGCTGGCCTCGGACCTCGAAAAGAAGACGCTCCCCGACTACGCGTTCATCGTTCCCGACATGTGCAATTCCGCCCACGACTGCGGGCTCGAAGTTGCGGACAGATGGCTGGGGAAGCACGTTGGATTGATCCTGGGATCGCCGGCTTTCGACGCGAACTGCCTGGTCGTTTTGACGTTTGACGAGGGGCGGACCGTCGAGGGATGCTGCGGGCGTCCTCCGCGAGCCGGCGGCGGCCGCGTCGCGACCGTCCTCGTCTCACCCCTGGTGCAGGCAGGTTTAGAGGACCCGACCCCGTATTCCCATTATTCCCTGCTCAAGACCGTCCTGAAGTCCTGGGACTTGGAAGACCTCGGGAAGACTTCGGACCCCTCCGTCGCGGTTATTCTCGCGCCCTGGAAGGACCGCGGCGATTCTCGCGTCCCGTAGGGGCCGCGGCCATTCTCGCGTCCTGTAAGGACCGCGGCCGGCTGCCCTGAAACCCTAAGCCTAAAATAGGAAATGCGTCCGTATTTGGGGATTGAGTTGTGTGTCACCGAAATAGGAGAAATCACCTTTACGGTCGGCGGGGGATGAATTATACTCTGGCCATCCCGATCACCTTCATACGGAGGGTCAAACATGCATGAAGACAAACGGCTATCCCGGCGCTCGGCGATCCGGGCCATGGGCTCGGTCGGCGCGGCTGCGGCGTTGGGTCCGGCGTTCGCGCCTGCTCATGCGGCGGCCGCAGGGCGGAAAATGGACGTTTTCGCGCTGGTCGGAGACCGCTTCCACAACTTCGACTACATCCGGACGGCCCTGCACAGGACCCTGGTCAAGGAATCGGGGCTGGCCGTGACATTCACCCCGGACACCGCGCTCCTGACCCCGGACAACCTGAGGGCGCACCGGCTGCTCGTCCTTCTCTGCGACGGTCTCTCCTTTCCCGGCGGATATTCCACGCCTTACGTTTTCTACGACCCGGAGAAAATGAAGATTGTAAGCGACCCGCCGCTTCCGCCCCTCGACGAGACGGCCGTCCTGTGGATGACGCCCGAGCAGGGCAAGGCCATCCGGACGTACGTGGAGCAGGGCGGGTCGGCTTGGTTCTTCCACAACGCCAGCTACATCTCCGGCGCGAACGAGGACTTCCGGCACGTGGAGGGGGCGCTCTTCACGGGGCACACGGCCTTCCGCCCGTACAAGATGAAGGTCGTCAACCATGACCATCCCATCACGCGCGGTGTGAAGGATTTCGTGGTCACGGAGGAACAGCATTATCTGGTTTATGACAAGGACCCCAAGGCCGTGCTCGTCCGGAGCGTCAACGAGGAAGGCCTGGAGTATTCGACGCCGAAATACGGCAACCAGGGCGCCACGTGCGAGGCCTGCTGGGCCTACGATTACGGCAAAGGGCGGGTCTGCTTCATGGCGCCCGGCCATACCATCCCCAGTTTCTGGAATCCGGAATACATCAAGCTGCAGAAAAACGCCGTGCGCTGGCTCCTGAGAGAAGCCTGACCCCCGGGGTCCGCGGAAGGAGTTTCCGATGGATCGTCGAAAAAAACATATCCCCCTCCGCCCCTGGAGATCGATCCTGGCCCCGGGGCTGTGCGTCCTGATATTTATGAGTGCCTGCGGATCGAAGCGGAGCCCGGCTCCGCCGACGCCGTCGAACTGGGGAGTGAGGCGGGCCGTTCCCTTCGAAACGCTCCGGGCGGATTTTAAGAATCCCGATATGATCTACGCCCCGTTCATCTTCTGGTTCTGGGACGAGCCGCTCGAAACCGGCAAGATGGCGGAGATGGCGCGCGTCATGATCAGCCAGCGGTTCAATCCCGGCTATGCCCACGCCCGAAAATCCATGGTCGGAACGCCGGACCTGCCGGGCCCTGAGTGGCTCGGCGACAAGTGGTTCGCGGCGTTCGGCGCGGCGCTCGCTGAGGCGGAGAAGGGGAGAGGGTACCTCGGTTATTGCGACGAATACTGGTGGCCGAGCTTCCAGGCTAACGGCCGGGTCCTGGCCGCCCATCCCGAGCTCAAGGCCCAATCCCTCAATTGGCAGGCGATCGACGTCGCGGGCAGGTCGGAAGCCCTGGTGCCGGCGTCGTTTTTCGCGGCCGCCGCCGAGCGTGAAGCGCCGTTGCCCTCCGCGGCCATCGTCAAGTCGGATAAGGCCAAGCACGTCCCGGCCGTCATCCGAAGCAGGACCTTGCGCGTTATCGGAGCCGGACAGCCCTTCACCTGGAAGGCGCCGGCGGGCGCCGCCTGGCGGGTTTACGCCTTCAATCTCTATCATCACCCCGGAGCCGACGGTTCGACCGTCAATTACATCGATTCCCGCCTGGCTCCGGCGTTCATCAAGATCGCCCTGGAACCCTATGCCGAACGCCTGGGCGATAGGCTCGGAAAATCCATCCCCGGCGACTTCATCGACAACGAGGGCGATTACGGCTGGGGCCTGGCCTGGTCGGACACGCTCGACGAGCGTTACAAGGAACGCTTCGGACGCGACATCCGCCTCTGGCTGCCGCTTTCGGTCGACAGGGATGCCGAGGGGCTTTTCGCCCGGGCCCGCTGGGAGTGGTTCGACCTCGTCTCCGACATCTATGCCGAAACGTTCCGGGCCGTGACCGACTGGCACGAGAAGCGGGGGATGTCGACGACGGCCCATTTCTGGGAGGAGGGGATCCAGCCGCAGGTGAGCGCCGTCGGCGATCACCTGAAAATGTTGCGCGCGCTGACCATGGCCGGCCAGGATTGCCTGGGCCGAAAGCCGCTCCGGGTGCACGATTTCAAGGAGATCGAATCGGTCGCGGAGTTCGAAGGGTCGCGGGCGGCGACGGAACTCATGGGGGCGGGCGCCTTCGAGGGCACGCCCTGGGGCACCTTCAATCCGGCGTTCCTCAAGCAGGCCGTGAACGCCGTCACGGCTTGGGGGATGAGCCACATCATCCCGCATGGCGTCTTCACCACTCGAAAGCTCACGGGCAATCCCTGGCCGCCGGACTGGTATTCGGAGAGCCCGATGTTCCCTTACCTCCACATGTGGACCGACTTCGCGCGCAGGGCGAGCTTCGTCAACTCGATGGGACATGCGGCGCCCGACGTCCTGCTCTGGAATCCGATCGAATCGGCCTGGGTCCAGGCCGACGCCGAAATCCTCGACGCTGAAATGTGGAAGTTCTCCGGGCCTGAACCCGGAGGGCAGCGCATCAACGAGATCGACCGGATTTACGCCAAGGCCATCGACGACCTGACGGCGGCCCGGGTGGAGTTCCTGGTCGGCGACCGCCACTATCTCAAACAGATGGAGGTGCGTCAGGGTCGTCTCGTCCGGGGAGATCTCTCGTTCCGGACGCTCGTCCTGCCGGCGGTTGACATCATGCCCCTCGAAGCCGCCCGGAAGGTCGTCGATTTCGCCAAAGCCGGAGGCCGCGTGTACGCTCTGGCCGGGCTGCCCACGGCCTCGGCCGAGAAGGGGATGGGCGACCCGGAGATGGCGCGGTTGATGGGCGAATTGACGCGGCAGACGACATTCGCCGCCGTTGACGAGGGGGGATTGGCCGCGCTCATCGGATGGAAGGCCGCGGGGCTCGAAAGCCCGGTCCGGTTTGCCGCGGGGGCGTTTCCGATGCTCCAGCACCGCCGCCGCATCGACGGCCGGGATTTCTACTGGCTGGCGAATAACTCGGACGAGTGGCAGTCGCCCGAGGTCGCCATCGCCGGCGCGCGCGGCGCCGCTTCGATCTGGGATTGCGAGACGGGGGATATCCGTCCTATGGCCTCAGACGAGTCGCGTGACGGCAGCCGTCTCAGCCTGATGTTCAAGCCCTACGAGGCCTTCTGGCTCGTCTTTGACCCGAAGGGAAAGGCGGGCGCCGGGACCGGTAAGACCGGGACTCCGGCCCGCCGGCCGGAGATCGAAGTGATCGCGACGGTCGACGGACCATGGCTCGTGCGCTATGACGCGAAAATCCAGCCGGTTATGGAGTATCCAATGACGCCTCCAGCCGGGTTCGCCGCTGGCGTGGAGAAACGGCTCGAGGACTGGAAGGCATGGGGGTTACCGAAGTTTAGCGGCCTGCTGGATTACTCGAAAACGATCAGCCTTGAGAACCCGGCGGGAAACATCCAGCTCGACCTGGGGAAGGTCTGCCACGCCGCCGAGGTCTGGGTGAACGGCAAGGCCTGCGGGGCCCGGCTGTGGGGGCCGCACGTGTTCGAGGTGGGCGAGGCGCTCCGGCCCGGTATCAACGAAATCCGGGTGCGCGTCGCGAACCTGATTAACAACAGCTACGGTGAGACGGCGGAATCCGGCCTGCTCGGCCCGGTCCGGATGATCCGGTACCACCGGCCGTAGTTTCTAGCGGCTGTCCTGTTTGTCGAGCCGCTCGATCAGGCGATACAGGTCCGGGTCCCGGGCCATGAGCTCGTCGCGGGTGTGACCGTAGGCGATTTTCTGGTCGGCCAGCTTTTCCGCCGAGACGTAGGCCTCGACCCCAGTCGCGAAATACTCGAATTCGTTGAAATCCGCATAAAAATCCAGGGTCAGGCGCTCTTTTTTCGCTTTTTCGAAGAGCCTTTTGACCTCGTCCCGGAGGTCCTTCGGCACCAGCCCGTGGACTTGATGGGTGAACTCGTGGGCGACGACGTTGTAGCGCAGGCGCTGGACGTCCCTCTCCCAATCCTCGCCGCCCAGCGCGTGGAGGCCGCCCAAACCCTTGACGTCGTCCCAGAGCCGGCCGTCGAACGTCCGCTGTCCCCGGATCCCCTCCATCCCGGGGGCCTCGGACTGGATCATGTGAAAGGGCGTGATATAGAAAGTCGCCCCCTTGTCCTTGGCTGCCTTAAGGAACGACCGGAGCGGCTTCACGGACAGGCGGATGATTTTCTTGAGGTCCGGGTCGAGTTGCGCGTAGTTGATGAAGACGTCTCCCAGGTAGGGGGGTTCGGGAGCGTTCTTGTCGGCGAACTGTTTTTCGATGCCGGCAAGCCGGACGTTGATCGCGTCTTTCAGGCGGAGCAGACTCTGAGAAACGCCGTAATGGGCCAGTCCGTAATCGGGATTAACGTCCAGCGCCCGCCGGAACCACTCCAGGGCATCCTCAAAGCGGCCGCGATGGTAGGCGGCGGTGCCCTTCCCGATCATGGCCTTGATATTTTTCGCGTCGGCCTTGAGCACCCCGTCGAAAGCCAGGTCGGCGCGGTTGAGGTCGCGGCTGATCAGGGCCTCGCTTCCTCCCTTGAGCAGGGGTTCGAGCGGGGCCGCAGTTTGGTCGGGCCCGTAGGTCACCGCCGTCCAGCCGTTGCCGATGTAGTTGTGCGCCTGGTAGCAGAGCGGGTTGATCCTCAGGGCGGCCTTGGCCTGGGCGTAGCCCTCCTCCATTTTCTGCTCGCCGCGCATCAGGATGTTGAAGAGGTTGGCCCGGGCTTCGTCGTCAAAGGGGGAAACCTCGACGGCCTTTCGCCCCGCGGCCTTCCATTGATCGGTTTCCTGGCGAATGCGGTGAATGAAGGACTTGAGGAGATAGGCCCTGCCGAAGCCCGGGTCGGCGGCCAGGCACCGGTCGATATAAGTCCCCGATTCATCGAGCTTGTTTTGCCAGTACGCGACTTCGGCCAGGCCGCAGAGCGCCGCTGCCGATTTCGGGTATAGGCCGGCGACGGCTTTGTACATCCCGGCCGCCGCGTCGAAATCCATCCTTTCCAGAGCGGAGGATGTCTCGGCCAGCAGGACCTCTTCGGCCCTGGGGGCCAGCGCATCGGCCTTGGCCAGCTCTGCCCGTTCCGCGTCGAATCGGTATTCGGTGCGGAACAGCCGGGCGAGAAGGACATGGGCGGGGACGTTCTTCGGGTCGGCGTCGAGCGCCGCACGGAGGGTATTTTCCGCTTCGCTGAATCCTCCCTCCATCATCAATAGCCGGGCCAGCCGCGTCCCGGCGTCCGCGTCCTTGGGCTTCCTGAGGACGGCGTCGCGCGCCTGTCCAATGGCTTTCTCCAGATCTTCGAAAGTCGTTATTCTCGAGGGCCGGTCCGCCTGGGCCAGGCCTTGGAGCGAGGGCGCGGCGGCTATCGTTGCGAGAAGGAAGAGGGCGACGATGCGCAGGGCTGGACAACGTCTCGATGTCATTTTGCGACTCCTGACTGATTTTCTCTTCCGCAATACTATGCGCTTTGCGGCCGCTTGTAAACACGCCGGCACGGCAGGCCGTCCCTGGCCCTCCGGCGCGCCAACCCGGGCCGCGCGATCTCCCTGGACTTTCGCCGGCGATTTGTTTTAACATGAAAACTTGGGAGGGCACCGGAAATGAACAATAAGCGCCGGATTGTTTATTGGATCGTCCTCGCTCCCGTCATTGCCGCGTTCTGCATGGCGGGCGCCGCCTCCGACAAGAACGCCGACAACGCGAAATTGTATCAGAAAAGCCTCGAGACCATGGTGGGCCAGAGTTCCGGGTATGTCCTTCCGCAGTTGGAGAAATGGGAATTCCGGACGCTCGAATCCTATGGTGCGGAAAACCCGACGTGGAAAGATATCAGCAAACATAACCGGGCCAAGGTCAAGTTCTCGAAGGACGACTACAACCAGCTTTTCGCCCAGGGCGGAAATTTCAAAGTCCTGGTCTATAACAAGCTGATCGGCACGGACACCTCCCATATCGGCGAAATCGATGGGTCGGGGAGGGGCATCATGAAGGACGCCAACATCAACCTCCAACAATACACCGTGATCCGGCTGGTGTTCAAGGACGACAAGCTCATCCAGTGCCGCGTTTGGCCGAAACTCGACCAGTCCGGCTTCTCAGGCGGCACCTGGCTCAGGCGATAGCCGGTCTTCTTCCTTAGTAAAGTACAATATTTTTGCCAACCCCCAGGCGGGCCCGTCCGTCTAAGGGAATGAAAGCCGGAGATGGACTTTATGGAAGAACAGGCGCTCGTTGACGGATTGTCCAGGGGAGACCGGACGGCCTTCCGAGTGTTCGTCGAGCGATACAAGAAAAGAATCTATTACCTGGCCCTGGACATGGTCGGCAACCCGGTTGACGCCGAAGACGTCTCTCAGGAGGTTTTCCTCAAGGTTTACCGCTCGTTTGGGACGTTCAAGAAGGACGCCAAGATCAGTTCCTGGCTTTACCGGGTCACGTACAACGCCTGCATCGACCACTTGAGGAAGAGGGAGTTAACTCCGGAAGCCGTGGGCGACGAGGCCCTTGAGGCCCGGACGAAGAGCGACGCCCCGTTGTCGGGGTGGCCCTCGTTCCAGGACCCCCACCGCTCCCTCGAAACGGGCCAGCTCCAGGCGAGAATCGCCAAGGCCCTAGAAAACGTCTCGCCCCAGGAGAAAGCCGTCTTCCTGCTCCGCCATTACGACCAGCTCATGCTCAAGGAAATCGCCGAGATCCTGCACCTGTCCGTCGGGTCGGTCAAGAGCTACTTGTTCCGGGCCGTCAGGAAGCTGCAGAAGGAGCTCGGCGCCTCGGGCATGGCTCCGGGGATGGAGGTATCCCATGATGAACTGCCGTAAGTGCAAGGACATGATGATCGAGGCCCTCTACGGCGAGCTCCGGCCCGTCGAGCGGGACCTTTACGACGCGCATCTGCGTTCCTGCCCGGACTGCGCCTCCGAGTATTCCGTGCTGGGCGCCACGCTTAGGGTCATGGACAAGAAACGGACGCCCGACCCGGGTCCCGGATTCTGGGCTGGCTACTGGGACAGGCTCGCGGCGCGGATGGACCGGGAGGACGCAGCCGGGCCGGCCCGGCCCCCGCTCGCGGCCCGCGTCGGCAGCTTCTTCACGCTCCTGCCGCGCTGGTCGTACGGGCTGGCCGCGGGAGCCGCCCTGCTCGCGGCCGGCATCTTGATCGGGCGGTCGCTGCTCTCGCCGCCCGGGACGGTTTCCCCGCTTCAAATAGGCCCGGCGACATCCTCGGCCGTGCCCGTTTCGAACGACCCGGCGGTCAGGGCCCGGCAGTATATCGAACGCTCGCAAATCCTCCTCCTGGGCCTGGTCAATTTTAACCCGAAGACCGAGGACATTTATGCCCTCGACCTGCCCCGGAAAAAGGAGATCTCGCGCGAAATGGTCACCCAGGCTTCGGAGATCCGGGATTCGCTGACCGACCCCCGGCAGAAGAGGCTCCGGGAGCTCGTTTCCGACCTGCAGGTCATCATGATGCAGATCGCCAACCTCGGCGCCGGAAAAGACCTCGACGGAGTGGAAATCGTCAAGCAGGGCATCGAACAGAAAGGGATTTTCCTCAAAATCGACCTGACCCGGATGGCCTTGAACGCCCGCGGCCCTCGGGAGCCTTCCTCCCGCCCCAGCCGGGAGGCGGCCGTCCGCAAGGATAATAACAACATCTGAACAAGGAGACGCATGATGAACATCAAGAGCATGAAAAGAACGGCCATATTGATGGCCCTCGGCTTGGTCCTGGGCGGGCTGCTGCATGCGGCCGCCCCGGCGGCGACGGAACCGCCCCCCGGCCAGGACAAGGACTCGGTCGCCTACAAGCAGGCCTATGCGCTCGTCGTCGACGAAAAATGGGACGCGGCCAAGAAGGCCATGGAAGATCTGATCCAGAAGTTCCCCGACAGCTCCTGGGTGGACGACGCCCGTTTCTGGTCCTGCTATTCGCTCGAAAAACTCAACCAGCCGTTGGAGAAGGTCTTCCAGTGCTACCAGGAATTCATCCGGGCCTACCCCGAAAGTTCCTGGGTCGATGAGGCCAAGTCCAACATGGTCCGGCTCTCCCAGGCCCTGGCCAAGGCCGGGAAGCCCGAATATGAAACGATCATCAAGTCCTTCGAGAGCGGAGACGAGGACCAGGACATCCGGCTGACCGCCCTTTACGCCCTCAAGAATATCGGCGACGAGGAGGCCATGAAGACGATCATTAGTCTCTACGACAAGACGGACATCGAAAAGCTCAAGAGCCAGATTGTCTTCATGCTCGAGGACATGGAATCCGCGGCGGCGATGGCCAAGCTGGCCGAGATCGCCCGCAAGGAGACCAATCAAGAGGTCCGGCGAAGCGCCATCTTCGCCCTCAGCTCCAGGGGAGGGCCGGAGGCCGTGGGCATTCTGAAAGAGATCCTGCGTTCCGGCGCGCCCGACGACATCCGTCAGAACGCCCTATACGCCCTGGCAGAAACCAAGGACCTGGGCATGGCCGCCCTGCTGACCGAAGTCGCCCTCAAGGACTCCAGCCGGGAGATGGCCCGGGCGGCGGCCTTCGCCATCCAGGAAATCGGCAGCAAGGAAGCGTCGGATGCCCTTCGGCGAATCCTGGCCGAATCCAAGGACGTGGAAGTCCGCGAAGCCGCGTTGACCGCGCTGGCCGATCGCAAGGACCCGGGAACCCTGCCGCTCCTCAGGGATATCATTTCCAAGGAGGTGGACAAGCAGCTGGCGCGGGCCGCTCTCTACCAGGTCGCGGAGATGGAGGGGAAAGAATCGCTCGAAATCCTGAAACAGGTCGTGGCCACGTCCAAGGACCCCGAACTTCGCGAAAACGCCCTTTACGCCATCGCCGAGCACGGCGGTGAGGAGGGCAAGGCCATTCTGCTTGACGTCGCGCTCAACAACCCGGACGAGGACATGGCCGAAAAAGCCGTCTTCGCCCTGCAGGACATGAAGGGCGGGGTGGGCACGGACTCCCTCCTCGATCTGATGCGCAAGGCCAAGTCCCCTCGGGCCCGCCGGGCGGTGGTCTCCCTGCTCATGGACCAGAAAGGCGGCGTTCCCGTTAAGGTGGTCGCCCAAATTCTCAGAGAGGAAACCGACCCTGAGATCAGACAGCAGGCGGTCATGGGCCTGGGGCAGTCGAAGAGCGACGAGGCCGTGGCCGCGCTCCTCGAGATCGCCAAGGGAAAGGACGCCAAGCTGGCCGGCGCCGCCGTCATGGCCTTGGGCGAAATCGGGACCCCGAAGGCCAAAGCGGCCCTGCTCGAGATTGTCGAAAAGAAGCAGGATACTCCCGCGCCGGACGAACGGGACTAGCCATGCGCCGTCCGGTCATGGTCATTTTGGCAGCGGGACTGGCCGCGGTTTGGGCCGCGGCCGGCCCGGCCGGGACTTCGCGGCTGCCGGGCGATGTCGTCCGCTACGGGGGGAGCGCGCAGACTCTAGGGGCGCGGGTGGCCTGGGCCCTGCAGGACGCGGCTAAGTTCGAGCCCGGCCGGGGGCTTTGGGTCGGCTATAGCATCCGGCGCCTTATGGGCGAAAACGAGATGGTCGGCTCTTTTTCCGAGAGGGACGGGGTGAGATCGCGGGAGCTGACCATCGAGGAGATCCTGGCCGGAAAGACGAAAATCGAGACGGCGTCCGCCGACAGCGTTCGCCGGACGGCAGGGAAGGTCCTCGACGAACTGGAACACCCCAAGAAGCCCGAGAAAAAAATCCTGAAGGACATCGGGATCTTTCTCGGCTACGAGGCCGGCCGGCCGGCCGCTCTAAAAAATGTCGACATGAGCAACCTCGACCTGGCCTTCGACTTCAAGGGCCGGCCGCTCTATTGGCTGGGGGACGCTTCGGAGGACGAGAGTCTGGAAGTCATCAAGGGCTTATTCAGCAAGGCCGGCCCCGGTAAGGCGAAGGAAGGCCTGGTCGCGGCCGCCGGAATGCATGGCAACGCCCGGCTGGTCATTCCCTTTCTAGAAAAGGTCCTCACGGGCGGGGAATCCGACGGCCTAAGAAAGGACGCCGCTTTCTGGATCGGGCAGCAGAACGATCCGGCGGGCCTCCAGATTCTCCTCCGGTCCGCGAAAACGGACCGCTCCCAGGAAGTCCGCGAAGGGGCGGTGTTCGCCATAAGCCAGGTGGCATTGCCGGAAGCCGTCGACGAACTCATCGCCCTGGCCAAGGATGCCGTCCGGCAGGATGTGAGAAAGCAGGCCGTGTTCTGGCTCGGGGAATCCCATGACCCCCGCGCCCTTGAGGCCCTGATCGCGATCATCAAGGGAAAATAGTCCGGGTTGTCCCGTTGCCTCGGGTAGGCTCCTCCTCTCTGGAAAATCGTCGGCGGATACTGTAGAATATTGAGGATATAGGAGGCATGAACCATGAAACAATCCAGATTATTGGCACTATTGGGCGTCGTGGCCTTCATCCTCGTCCTGGCCGTTGCCGCCCAGCAAAAGTCCGATGACAAGGCCGTCGACCCCGTCTGCGGAATGACCGTCGTCAAAGCGAAGGCGGCGGCGACTTACGAGTACAAGGGGACGACGTACTATTTCTGCGGCATGGGCTGCAAAGACGCGTTTGTCAAGGGCCCGGATAAATACATCAAGAAGTCGGGCGAGAAGGAGCCCGGGGACGTCCTCATGCCCAAGACGCCGATGACGGGGCACCATATGGGTCCGGGCCAGATGGGCGAGCGGATGCCGATGGGTCCGGGCGGGGGGCAAATGATGGGCCGGATGATGGCCGGTCCGATGGGTTCGGGGATGAATCGCCTTCTCCTCCGGCGTGACGTCGAGTGGTCTTTCACGAAGACGGCCGACGGGGTGACGGTGAAGATCGCCTCGAAAGACCCCGAGACCGTGAAAGCGATCCAGGAGCGGCTGGCCATGATGAAAGAGATGAAAGAGACCATGGCCGCCCCCGCGGAAGCCGGCGCCGCCTTCACGTGCTCATGCCCGAATTGCCAGATGAAGGGACCCGTCAAAAAATAACCGCCGGATCGATCCACTTCGCGGGATTCCATGGACGCCGTCAGGAGGCCGCCTTCGGCGGCCTCTTGATGACTGCGGGGGTTCAAGCCAACAGGAGACCCCCCCGGCTGTCAGTCCGTGGAGCTTTAGGGCCCTCTTTCCCGCCCGGGGAAGGGGGCTTTTTCATTTGACACCGAATTTTTCCCGTGTTACATTTTCCACAGCGAGGGGTGTTATGAGTGAGATGGGGAAAGCCGCCGTCTTTTCCGAAACGCCCGCGTCCCGCAAGCTCGTGAGCCTCATCGAGCGCAACGCCGACGAGCTGACGACGAGTTACGTCCTGTCCATCCAGCGCGACCACCGGATGCCCAACTACCAGGGGTTCAACCAGAACGAGGTGTTCCGGAGGGCCTACAGGGTTTACAGTCAGCTCGGCAAATGGCTTTCCCGGGAGACGACCAAGGAGGATATGCGGGATTATTGGACGGCCCTGGGCCGGCAGCGCAGGAAGGAGGGCTTCCCGTTCTCC
Source organism: Candidatus Aminicenantales bacterium (assembly GCA_049513915.1). Lineage (GTDB taxonomy): Bacteria > Acidobacteriota > Aminicenantia > Aminicenantales > Saccharicenantaceae > DATKJS01. Next base: position 146,184 of record JBEKVN010000002.1, read on the forward strand.
GAGATCGTGCTGTCGCTCTGCCACATCCGCGGCGTGCTTTGGGAAAAAATCCAGTCGGAGGGAGTTATGGACACGGCTCTCGATCTCTATCAGGCCATGGATCTCCATCACCGGGTCGTCCTGTTCTTCGACCGGGCGATGTATTTTGCGGCCGCGGGTTACGAAGAGAAGGGCTGAGTGCGGGCGGGCCTTTACATTCATTTCCCTTTCTGCCGGGCGAAATGCCCGTACTGCCATTTTTACAGCCTGGCCGACCGCGACGATCTCTACTCTGAATGGTGGGAGGGATTGAAGCGGGAGGCGGAATTTTCGGCCGGCCTGGCGCTGGACGTCGATACGGTCTACATCGGAGGCGGCACGCCGTCCCTTCTTCAACCGGACGACCTCCGCGCCGTCCGGGAACTCATCTGTGCGTGTTTCCGGGTCGCGGCGGCGGAATGGACCCTCGAGGTGAACCCGGAAGTCAGGGACGGCGGCGTTGTGCGGGGCTGGAAAGACGCCGGGGTCACCCGGCTGAGCGTGGGGGTCCAATCGTTCGACGACGCGATCCTCCGGAAGCTCGGCCGGCGCTATACGGCGGCCGAGGCGCGCGATTTTGTCGGGCTGGCCCGTAAGGCGGGGTTCGCCAGCGTGGGCATCGACCTGATGACCGGCGTGCCCGGGGAGTCCGGCGGCGCGGCCGGTCAAGCCGTCGAGGAGACGGTGGGGCTCGCGCCCGACCACGTCTCCCTATATATCCTGGAGAATGTGGACGGTCTTCCCTTCGAAAAAGTCCTGGAACGAGAGCCCGTCGAGGACGATTCCGTAGCGGACATCTACCACCAAATCCGGGCCGGGCTCGAAGACGCCGGCCTCCGTCAGTACGAGATTTCGAATTTCGCCCGGCCGGGGATGGAATGCCTCCACAACCTCAAGTACTGGCGTTACGAGCCGTTCCTCGGGCTGGGTCCTTCGGCCTGCTCCCATATCGGGGACAGGAGGTGGTGCAACAGGCGAGAACTCGGCGATTGGGAGAAAGCCCTTTTCGATGGCCGGCCGCTCTACGAGGAGGAGGTGAAGCTCACGCCCGCCGCCTCGGCGAGAGAGGCGCTCGTTTTCGGCCTGAGGCTTGTCGGGGGAGTGGACCTGGGAGGCCTGCGTGAACGCTTCGGCGTCGACGTGGAGACGGAGTTCGCCGCGGCCATAGACGAACTGGTCGCTGACGGCTGGCTCGTCCGGGATATGGGGACGGTCCGGATTCCCCCCGAACGGCTCCTCATTTCGAACCACGTCTTTTCGCGCTTCGTCTAAAGCCGGAAGATTTGACCCCTTCTTAGACATTTTATAGAATCCGGGCTTAAGCCGATTCACCAGGAGAGTTCCCCGATGCCGGAAAAAAGGCCTTTCCCCAACGCCGTCGCCCGGACGGCACTCTCGCGGCTGCGCGGCCTCGCCGACCCCGTCAAGGCCGCGGGCGTCCAGCGCTATTTCAAGGACACCGTCAAGGCCTACGGCATCGCCGCGCCCGCCGTGAGGGGACTCGCCACGGACCTTTACAAGTCGGTCAAGGCGACCTGGACCTTCGACGATGCCGTCGCCCCCTGCGACATCCTCTTCGCCGACCCCGAGCTCGAGGCGAAAAGCATCGGGGCCCTTGTCCTCGCCCGGTTCAAAAAGGAATACCCGCCGTCGTTTTTCCCGACCGTCAAGCGCTGGCTGGCCGCGGACCTGCTCGACAACTGGGCTTCGGTGGACGTGTTTTGCACCGACGCCATGGGCGCCTTCCTCGCCGCTTCCCCCGGCCACGCCGAGAAGATCAAGTCCTGGGCCTTTCATCCCAACCGCTGGGTTAAACGAGCCTCGGCCGTTTCCTTCATCAAGCTGGCCAAGAAGAAGGAGTTTCTTCCGGTCATTTACGAGATCGCCGCCTCGCTTTTTCCCGTCGAAGACGACCTGATCCACAAGGCGAACGGCTGGCTCCTCCGGGAGGCCGGCAAGACGGACCCGAAGCGCCTGGAAAAGTTCCTCCTTGACAACGGTCCGGCCATCCCGCGGACGACTCTCCGCTACGCCATCGAGCGCTTCCCCGAGGCGACGCGAAGAGCCCTTCTCATGAAAACCAGATAAGCGCGCTCCGGCCTGCCACGATGCAAAAAAGGGGAAATGTGCCTCACAAAAGACCCGCGCCGTCCGTATGTTAGTGTGGACGGTCCGGAAGCGAATGTGATATCATTTTTATCTTCGCTCAATCCCGTTCGCGACGAACGGGACAGGCGCTCCAAGGCCGGCGAAAGTTGGATCTTACGAACGTAAGTCTGTGGAGCTTCAGCAGGAGGTCAGGTGAAAACAAAAAGCATTTTGGCGATGGCGTTCTTTCTTTTGGCGGCGGCGGCCTTGTCATTCGGCGCCCAGGAAGCCCGCGTCCTCCGCTTCCCGGCGGTCTCGGTGAACCAGATCGTCTTCAGCTACGGGGGAGACCTCTACGCCGTCCCCCTGGCCGGAGGGGTGGCCCGGAAACTCACCTCGTATTATGAGGGATACGAGGCCTTCGCCCGTTTTTCGCCGGACGGCAAGTCCATCGCCTTCACGGGCGAATACGACGGAAACCGGGAAGTCTACCTCATCCCGGCCGAGGGCGGCGTCCCCAAGCGCCTGACCTACACCCCGTCTCTCGGCCGCGACGATATCTCCGACCGGATGGGGCCCAACAACCTGGTCATGGGCTGGACCCCCGACGGGAAGAACGTCGTTTTCCGCTCGCGCATGCGGGAATGGAACGATTTCAACGGCCAGCTCTACCTCGTCCCGCCCGCCGGGGGCACGCCCGAAGAGCTCCCCCTGCCCCGGGGCGGATTCTGCTCCTTCTCGCCCGACGGCAAGAAGCTCGCCTACAACCGCATCTTCCGCGAGTTCCGCACTTGGAAGCGCTACAGGGGCGGCATGGCCGACGATATCTGGATTTACGACTTCGCGACCAAGAAGGTCGAAAACGTCACCAACAACCCCGCCCTGGACCTCATCCCCATGTGGAACGGGGACCGGGTCTATTTCGTCTCCGACCGTGACGAAAACAAGCGGGTCAACCTCTACGTCTATGACCTCCGGACGAAAGAAACGCGGAAGCTCACGGCCTTCACCGACTACGACATCAAATTCCCCTCCATCGGCCCCAACGCGATCGTTTTTGAAAACGGGGGATACATTTACAGGTTCGACCTGGCCTCCGAGAAAGCCGAGAAAGTCCCCGTCGTCATCGCCGACGACGCGGTCGCGGCCCGGAGCCGGCTGGCCAAAGTCGGCGACCAGGTCACCAATTTCGAGATATCACCGGACGGGAAGCGCGCCCTCTTCGGCGCCCACGGCGAGATCTTCACCGTCCCCGCCCAGTTCGGGAACGTCCGCAACATCACGGGGACGCCCGGCATCCACGAGCGGGCCCCCAAGTGGTCGCCGGACGGGAAGTGGATCGCCTATATCTCCGACCGGAGCGGCGAGGACGAGGTTTACCTCACGGCCCAGGATGGGACCGGCGAACCGCAGCAACTGACGAAAAACGCGGACACCTACAAATACCAGATATTCTGGTCTCCCGACTCCAAAAAAATCATGTGGAGCGACAAGCTCCAGCGCCTCCTCTATGTGGACGTCGCCACGAAGGAGGTCGTCGAGGTCGTCAAGGCCGAGCGCTTTGAGATCCCTCATTACACCTGGGCGCCCGACAGCCGCTGGATCGCCTATACCAAGCCGGAAGTCGACGTCCTGTCCAAGGTCTACCTGTATTCGGTGGACACGAAAAAGACGACCGAGGTGACCGACGGCTGGTACCAGTCCGGCTACCCGGCCTTCAGCTCGGACGGGAAGTACCTCTTTTTCGTCTCGGACCGGGACTTCAATCCCGTTTACAGCCAGACGGAGTGGAACCACGCCTACCTCGCCATGTCCAGGGTTTACTTCGTGACCCTGGCCAAGGACACCAAGTCGCCGTTCGAGCCGAAGAGCGACGAGGTGGCCGTGAAGAAGGAGGAGCCGAAACCGGCCCCGGCCAAGCCGGGGACCAAGCCCGAAGCCAAGAAGGAAAGCCCGACGCCCGAGCCCGTAACGGTCAAGGTGGACCTCGACGGCCTCAAGGCGCGGATCGTCGCCCTGCCCATCGAGACGTCCAACTACGGGGGGATCACGGTCATCGCCAATTCCGTCTATTACTTCAAGCTCAAGGAGATGGAGAATCAGCCGTCCCTCATGCTATACGACCTGGGCGAGCTCAAGGAAAAGGACCTCGGCAAGCTCGGCGGCTTCGAGGTCTCGGCCGACCTGAAAAAAATGCTCATCGCGAAGGACCGCTCCTTCGCCATTATCGACCTGCCCAAAGGACCGATCAACCCGGAAACGAAGCTCGACCTCTCCGGCATGGAATGCACGGTGGACCCCCGCCAGGAGTGGAACCAGATCTTCGAGGAATGCTGGCGCCAGATGAAATACTTCTTCTACGCGCCGAACATGAATGGCGTCGACTGGGAGGCCGTCCGGACGCGCTACAGGCCCCTGGCCGCTTCCGTCGGTGCCCGGGCGGACCTGACTTACGTCATCGGCGAGATGATCGGGGAGCTCAGCTCCGGCCACACCTATGTGGGCGGCGGCGATGTGCCCAGGCCCAAGCGGCTCAATGTCGGCATGTTGGGCGCGCAGTTCGAGCGCGATGGGAAGACCGGCTATTACCGGATTGCGAAGGTCCTGAAGGGCCAGAACTGGGATCCGTCCCTGCACTCGCCTCTGACCGAGGTCGGCGTGAACGTCAGGGAAGGGGAGTACCTCATCGCCATCAACGGGAAACCCCTCAACAAGCTGGCGGATATGTTCGAGGCCCTGAATAATACGGCCGGGAAGCAGGTGACTCTCAAGGTCAACGGCACGCCCGACGAAAAGGGAGGCCGCGACGTCGTGGTCGTCCCCGTCGCCACGGAAAACGAGCTTTATTATTACAACTGGGTCGAGGGGAATATCGACAAGGTCGCCAAGGCGACCAACGGCCAGGTCGGCTACATCCATATCCCGAATATGGGCGTCGAGGGGCTCAACGAGTTCGTCAAACATTTCTATCCCCAGCTCAGCAAGAAAGGCCTGATCAGGCCCCAAGGTCGCCCTCTGCGACGAGTTTTCGGCCTCCGACGGGGACATTTTCCCTTACCGGTTCAAGACCCTCGGGGTCGGCAAGGTCATCGGCAAGCGCACGTGGGGCGGTGTCGTCGGCATCCGGGGATCGCTGCCACTTCTCGACGGCGGCTTCCTCAACAAGCCGGAGTTCGCGCCGTACGACAAGGACGGAAAAGGCTGGATCATCGAGGGCGTGGGCGTCGAGCCGGACATCGTCGTCGAAAACGACCCGGCCAGGGAATTCGCCGGAATCGACGACCAGCTCAACAAGGCCATCGAGGTCATCCTGGAGGAGTTGAAGACGAAGGCCAAAACGCTTCCGCCCGTGCCGCCTTACCCAATCAAAAAGTAATGAAGATGGGTCCTGTCGCAAAGCGTCACCGGAAAGGGCCTCGAGGATGGCCTTCACTCCAGAGTGCGTCTTGCGCTAAGCCGCACATGACGTTCCGGCCATACCACTTCGGCCCTTTCCAAACCAGCTGCCGGAGGCAATGGGTGGCGCCATGGCTGCCCGAAAGACCCCGTTGCGGAGGGGGGGCCCATCGGTTCATCCGATGGGGGGAACCGACGAAACTGGTTCCAGGGGTGCGGGGGATAAGGGTAGCCATGGCACCACCCTTGGGACGACGCATCACGATGGGACCCGAGGTTCCTGGGGACTATGGGCAGGTGAATTAAGGGTGTGAGGGATATGCCGGGCGAAAAGGTCATGGTCAGCTGCCTCGAATGCGGGACAACGAACTATTTTCCGCTCGAGGCGGAGGGGAAAAAAGTGGTCTGCGGGCGGTGTAAATCCGCCCTGTCCCTGCCCGGCGAAGTCGTCGAAACCACGGCCCGTCAGGCGTCCCAGCTATTCCAGAACTCTAGCCTGCCAGTGCTGGCCGATTTCTTCTCCCCGACGTGCGGTCCCTGCCTCGTGATGCATCCGATCGTCGAACGGCTCGCCAAGCGCCGGGCCGGCAGCGTGGTCGTGATCAGGGTCAACGTCGAAAAGGAGCCGGAACTGGCGCGCCAGTTCGGCATCCAGGGCGTCCCGACCTTCGTCATCGTCCGCAAGGGCGCCGAACGGGACCGGGCGTCGGGCGCCATGCCCGAGGACAGCTTCGCTCTTTGGGTGGCCAGCCGGACGTGATCCGCGACGGTCAGCGGGCGTAGTAGCCCAGCCTGCTGTTGACGGCGTAATCCTTGCCCGCCGGGTCCTTGGCTTTGACCTTCACCTCGATCGGCCTGAAGCTGCCATCGGCCGGCCTGTCCGCCGGGGTATAGTAGAGAAGATAGTAGCTTTCCGAGACGGCGGCGGCATGCTTGAAAGAGGCCGCCGGGTTCTGGGAGACCTCGCAAACCCCTCCCGTCGACTGGGCGAGATCCCGGAATCCGGGGAAAATGTCTTCGGACTGCTCATGCATGCTCCCCCCGAAGATATGCTGGGATTTCTTGTCCATGAAGATGAAATTGAGCGAAAGGTCCGCGTCGGCGAAGGCCTTCTTGACTCGGTCAGCGTTGAACGTCGCCTCCCGTTTATAGACCTGGAAGAGGTCCATCAGGTTCCCCTGGATCGTCGGATTATTCTGGTACTCGCTCAACAAGAGCTGCATCGTCAGGGGGCTCATCTCCGGCCGGAATTCACGTTCATAGAAGAAATACACGGTTTTCTGACCGGGCCTTGATTTGATCGAGTTGGCGAAGGCCACGAGCTTGCTTTCATCCACGAGACGGATGCTCTCCATCCTCTTGATAGCGTTTCTGTATAAGTCGAGCTGCTGCTCGAGCCCGAAATCCGACGACGAGGTGTCACTTTCCATGTCATCTTCGATGGTCCTCTGGTTGCCGTCGAGGGTGTTGGACACGCGCCTCAGGGTTTTGATGATGTCCCTGTATTCCCCGCCGCCCCTCTGGATATCTTTCCTCAGGATCTCCTGCATGTTCTTCGAAAGGGCCGCCTTGGATTTCGTGGCCAGGGCGTCTTTCTGCAGGTTGTAGGGTTTCATGGGGGTCACGAGAGTCATGGAGTCTCCGGGAAGGAGGACGGAGGAAAACAGGTATTCGATGGTTTCCGCCAGCCGCGGGTCCCAGTCAACGGCCTGGAAGAGGAGGTAGTAGGAACGGGCCAGGGAGGGCTCCACGGGGTGGCTTTCCTCTCTGCGGTCGATCTTTTGTCCATGGACGACGTATAAGGCGTCGACCGATTGCGGAAGCCCGTTCTCAAGGATCTCGAAATCCTTAATCCCCAGGCTGTCGACGAAACGGCCGCCGTCGGAGACCCGGACGCGGACTTCAACGGGCGACGCGATGACTTTCCCCGCCTCCTGGCCGGCCGGCAGAGCCGAGGCCGCGACGAGGGCGAGCCCGAGGAGCAAAACTCCCTTACTTTTTAAGGCCGTGCGGCCGATAATTTTCATAGCTCCCTCCTTTATTCTATTCAACCGCCCTCAAAGCCGGATTGTTACATTTATCAGCAACTTTCATGCCCATTGCCCCGGCCGGGCCGCCCCTGTCCGGGAGCCGGCCACGGGATTCCCCCGGCGGCGCGACGTAAAGTTTCTTTCCGGGACGTCAAGATTCTTGGACGGGGGATCCACCCCGCTAACGGGCGATCGGACCGTTCAGGAGGGCCTTTCCCGCGGGGGAAAGAGGGTAGTGCCGAAGAGGGGACTCGAACCCCTACTCCCGGATTAATGGGAACTAGCCCCTCAAGCTAGCGTGTCTGCCAATTCCACCACTTCGGCATACTGGCCTTGGAGGTCTGTCTCCCGCCGGGCTCCCGCCCGGCTTCCCATCGCCTATCCGGCGTCTATTTCTTCTTTTCCACAGGCTTCGCGGCCGGCGGGTTTTCCGTCGCTTTCTTCTGTCCCGGCTGCTGGGCCTGCTCCTGCTTCTTCTCAACCGGTTTGGCCGGGGCCGTGGAGGCCGGCGCGGTCGTCTGGGCGGGAGCTTTCTCGCCGCCCACGACGGAGCTTGTCCCCTTGGCGGACAGGATCCAGAGCCCCAATGATGTCAGCATGAAGATGATCGCCGAACCCGTTGTGACTTTGGAAAGCAGCGAAGCCTGGCCGCGGGCGCCGAATTCCGTCTGGCTGCCCGCGCCGCCGAAGGCACCGGCCAAGTCGGCCGCCTTGCCTGACTGCAGGAGGATGGCCATAATCAGGATCAAACACACCACCACGTGGACGATAACCAATAATGCGTTCACTTTTCTTCCCTGTCAGCTCGAAGGGCCTCCCGGGCGATGCCGACATACGCATCGGCATCCAAGGACGCGCCTCCGACCAGAAATCCGTCGATATCCTTCTCTTTGAATAACGCGTACGAATTGGCCAGCTTCACCGAGCCGCCGTAGAGAATTATAGCACAGGAGGCGGGTCCATTTCCATATTTTTCCACGAGGCGCCCCCGGATATGGGTATGGACTTCCCCGGCCTGGGGGGGTGTCGCCGTTTCGCCCGTTCCGATGGCCCAGATGGGCTCGTACGCCAGGATCACCCGGCCCATTTCTCCGACGCTGAGACCATGCAGCCCCTCCTCGAGCTGGGCGTCCACTTTCGCGGACACTTTTCCGGCCCGCCGTTCGTCCAGGGTTTCCCCGATGCAGACGACGGGCTGCAAACCCGATTTCAGAGCCGCCCGGACCTTGCGGTTGACCATGGCGTCGGTCTCGCCGAAATGTTGCCGCCTCTCCGAATGGCCGACGAGGACATGGCTGCAGCCGGCGTCGCGGAGCATCGGGCCCGAAATCTCCCCCGTGAAAGCTCCCTTGTCCTCCCAGAAGACGTCCTGGCCGCCGACCTCGATATCCGTTCCCCCGACGAGCCCGGCGACTTCTGCCAGGGCCGTAAACGGGGGGAGGAGCAGCAGCCGCGCCCCCGCGAGCCCGGGAAGGGCCTGGAGGATCGCGGCGACGAGGTCCCCGGCTTCCGGGATCGTCATGTGCATTTTCCAGTTGCCCGCGACCAGGGGAGGCTTGGGAGACGTCATTTTCTATTTTTCCAGGGCGTCGATCCCGGGGAGCGACTCGTAGGCGATGTATTCGAGGGAGGCGCCGCCCCCCGTCGATATGTGGCTGATCTTATCTTTGACCCCGGCCTTCTTGACCGCCGCGATGGAATCTCCGCCGCCGACGATGGAAACGGCGCCGGACGCGGCCACGGCTTGGGCGACCTGGATGGTCCCGGCGGCGAACGGCTCGAGCTCGAAGATCCCCATGGGGCCGTTCCAGAAAATGGTCCGGGCGGTTTTGATGATCTCGGCATACGCCACGACCGTTTTGGGGCCGATGTCGACGCCCATCATATTCTCCGGGAAGGGGAGGGCGTCCACCGTGAGGAGCGCGGCGCCCGCCTGGGCCGCCGTCGCCAGGACATGGTCGAGCGGCAGACGGAAATCGACCTTATTCTCCGCCGCCCTTTTCAGAATGGCCAGGGCGGTGGGTTTCTGGTCGTCTTCGACGAGGGACTTGCCGACGCCGAAACCCTGGGCCTTCAGGAACGTGTAGGCCATGGCCCCGCCGATCAGGATATGGTCGGCCTTTCCGAGCAAGCTATCGATGATCTCGATCTTGTCCGAGACCTTGGCTCCGCCCAGGATGGCGACGTAGGGCCTTTCGGGCGTGTGGACGGCCTTTCTCAGATAATCGACTTCCTTCTTCATAAGGAAGCCCGCGGCCTTGACCCTGATGAAGCCGGCGATTCCGACGACCGAGGCGTGCGCCCTGTGGCTCGAGCCGAAGGCGTCGTTGACGAAGATGTCGATGCCTTCGGCCAGGGCCCGGGCAAAGGCGGGGTCGTTGGCTTCCTCTTCCTTGTAGAAGCGAACGTTCTCGAGGACGAGCGCCTCCCCGTTCTTCAGGTCCCGCTTGAGGCCGGCGACTTCGGCGCCGATGACGTCCGGAGCCATGATGACCTTGTTCGGGACGAGCTCGGACAGCCGCCGGGCGGCCGGCCTCAAGCTCATCGTGGGGTCGGGCTTGCCCTTCGGCCGCCCGAGGTGGGAGGCGATGACGAGCCGGGCTCCGTGATCCAGAAGATACTGGATGGTGGGCAGAGAGGCCTGGATGCGGGTGTCGTCCCGGATTTCGCCCTTGTCGTCCAGGGGGACGTTGAAATCCACCCTGAGAAAGACCGTTTGTCCCTTGACGTCGAGGTCGGTGACGAACGTCATGGCCGCCTCACCGCGCGATGTACTTGGCCAGGTCGACCAGACGGCAGGAATAGCCCCATTCGTTGTCGTACCAGGCCATGACCTTGACCAGGTTCCCGTCGAGGACCTTCGTTGAGAGCCCGTCGATGATCCCCGAGCGGGGGTCGCCCATGAAATCCACGGATACGAGCGGCTCGTCGGTGTACCCGAGGATGCCCTGGAGGGGGCCCGCAGCGGCCTTCTGGAAGGCGGCGTTGATCTCTTCGGCCTTGGCCGGTTTCTTGAGGATTGCGACGAGGTCCACGATCGAAACGTTGGGCGTCGGGACCCGGATGGAGATGCCGTCGATCTTGCCCTTGAGCTCAGGCATGACCAGCCCGACGGCTTTGGCGGCGCCGGTGGTCGTCGGGATCTGGGAGATCGCCGCCGCCCGCGCCCGGCGCAAGTCCTTATGGGGCGCGTCCAGGATCTTCTGGTCGTTCGTGTAGGAGTGGATCGTGGTCATGAACCCCCGCTCGACGCCGTATTCGTCGTGGAGGACCTTGACGACCGGGGCCAGGCAGTTCGTCGTGCAGGACGCGTTGGATATGACATGGTGCTTGGCGGGGTCGTAGCTCTTCTCGTTGACGCCCAGAACCAGGGTGATGTCTGGGTCCGTGGCCGGGGCGGAGACGATGACCTTGGCCGCGCCGCTTTTCTCGATGTGCTGGATGACGTCCGGGCGTTTCGTGTATTTGCCCGTCGATTCGATGACCACCGCGACGCCCAAGTCTTTCCACGGCAGCTTGCCGATCTCTTTTTCGGCCAGGACGAGGATTTTCTTTCCGTTGACGAGGATCGCGTTATCCGTCGCCTTCACGTCCTCCTTGAACGTGCCAAGGACGGAGTCATATTTCAGGAGATGGGCGAGCGTCTTGGCGTCCGTGATGTCATTGACGGCCACATATTCGATCGTGGGATCGTTCCACGAGGCGCGGAGCATATTCCGGCCGATCCGCCCGAATCCGTTTATGCCTATTCTCAGCGCCATCTCGAACCTCCTCTGATGGATGATGGACGTGCGTCCAAAATTAGCATAACCGGGGCGTTTTTTCAACCCCGTTCCCCGAACGGTGCTGTCGCTCCAAAGCCTGCGGCGGCTATTTCCTTTTGCCGCGTTTATGCTCGTACATGAACGCGTCGGCCCGGCTGACCAGCTCCTCGACAGGGGCCGGGAGTTCCGGGTCGTAAACGCTCAGCCCGGTGCTGAGGGTGATTGTGTAGCGGCCCCGGACGTCGGGCTGCGAGTTGTAGATGTCGAGCTTGTCCTGGAGCCTCTTGGTGAAGACGTCGGCATTGACCCGCGCCGCCTCCATCGCCATGACGACGAACTCGTCCCCGCCCATCCTGGCCACGACGTCGGAATCCCGGAAGCTCATCCTGAGGATGTTGGCCAGGTCGGCCAGGACCCGGTCTCCCTCCTTATGGCCGAACGTATCGTTGACGTGCTTGAGATCGTCGACGTCGTAGTAGAGGATAAAAATCCGCTTGTTGAGCCGGGCCGCGATCCGGATCTGCTGCTCGCCGAGGTGCATGAAACCGCGGCGGTTGTAGAGGCTCGTGAGGGCGTCCGTGAGCGAGAGGGCCCTGATCTCCTCTTCCATCCGCTTCCGTTCCGTGATGTCCGTCAGGACGGCCATCGTGCCTCCGTATTGGACGCCCGCAAAACGCGGGCCGCCGCTGACCAGGAGCGTCTTCCGGCTCCCGTCCTTATGGAGAAAGTCGAGCTCGTAGCGGTCGGCGATTCCCCTGGCCCGCCGCTCGTCCGCGCGGCGGAGGACCGGGTGCTGGTCCTTCGGGATGAAGGACATGACCTCCTGGTCGACCATTTCGCCAGGCGCGTACCCGAGGATCGCGGCCGCGGCCGGGTTGAGGAACGAGAACCGGCCCTCCGAATCGGTCAGGACCAGTCCTTCGGTCATCGTCTGGACGATCCCGTCGCTGAATTTCTTGATTTGCTGGAGTTCCTCCTCGGCCCGCTTGCGTTGCGTGATGTCGATCATGGTCCCGATCTGCCCCCCGGTTTTGCCGTCGGGACGGGCATAGCTGGATTTGATGAAGATGATGTGGTGTTCGCTGCCGTCCCACGATTTGAGGGGCGCCTCGTAGACCTGGACGCCGGGCCGCTCGCGGAGAACCTGATCGGTATCCCGGTCCTTGTCGGCCAGCTCCTTGGAGGTCAGGGCGGAGAACGGCCTGCCGACGATCTGGCTTTTCGAAAGGTTGAGCAGCTTCTCGAACGCGGCGTTGCACCCGGTGATCTGGCCTTCGGTGTCCTTGAGGAAGGCGGCGTTGGGCATGACGTCGATCATCACCCGCAGAAATTCGTTCTGGTTCCGGAGGGCCCGTTCCCATTTTTCCTGCTCGTCGGCGTCGACCAGGGCCTTCTGGCGCTTCCAGAACAAGCTGAGGCTCAGGCCGGCCGCCAGGACGAACATGATGATGGCGATCGAGATGAGGCCGGTCCAACGGCTCCAGCCCGCGGAGAATTCCGAAGCGTCCACTTTAGCCTCGACGAGCCAGGGAGAGTCCGGGACGGACTTGATGAATCCCAGGACATTCTCCCCCCGATAATCCTTCCCTTCGATGACGCCCTCTTCTCCGATCGGCGAATCGGGGCTGGCGCGGCGGAACCTGGCGATCGGGAGCCGGAGGTTCAGGGCGACGTCCTTTTTGTAGCGGGGCTCGCTGAGGTAGACGAAGTCCTTTCCCTCCCGCCTGATGAGGAGGATCTCCGAGGTCGAACTCGCCGACGGCCAGGGCCGGAGAAGCGGATAGAGGGAAGGCCCGGGGTCGATTTCGAACGCCATGACGGCGATGGGTTCGGGGCCGGCGTCCTTGGGAACCATGATGGGGAAAGCGACGGGGATCGAAATCCGTCCTGATTCGGGATCCCGGGAAAGGTCGCCGAAAACCACTTTTCTGGTCTGCCGGGCCTCCTGGCTCAGCCGGACCGACTCCTGCGTCGGCGTGTAGAGGCTTTTCTCCGGATAGGAGAGCAGGACCCTCCCGCCGGTGAGCACGATCCCGCCCCGGACAAACTCCTCCGGGAAATTCAGGCGCAGGTGGTCGATCCCGGCATAGATGTCCCGCTGGATTTTGGCCGAGGCCGGGTCCTTGATTAGCAGTTCCGTCTGGGCCGGGAAAAAACGGCTTTCAGACATATTCCTGGCGACGGCCAGATGCTCCAGCCTCCAGGCCGAGACTTGGAGGGACTTCAGCTCGGCGATCGTCGCGAGCTCGGCCTCCTTCCTCAGCCGCGCGAACCGCCTGAATTGGGATGTGTAGAAATAGGAAACGGAGAGAAGCCCGAGAGTGAGCAAGGCGAAAACGACGATCGGCTGCCAGGGAAGCCTTTTCGGATTCGACGCGACGGTCACCTGCGGGCCTTTCACTCCAACGACCGGGGCCCGAACTCGGGCCGACGCCGGAGAAAACCGGACTTGCAAGTGTTATTAGCACAGGGCTCAAGTCCTTGTCAATGAACGGATCCCGGGACGGAGTAACACGGGGCCCGGATTTGTGCTAAAATCGCCTCAACATCGGGGCGGCCGGACCGCCGGAGGTGATCCCATGAAAATCCTGACCTCCCGCGAGATGAAAGAGGTCGACCGGAGGACGATCGAGGATTTCGGCGTCCCCGGGCCCGTCCTCATGGAAAATGCCGCCCTCCAGGTTATGAGGGCGCTTCGCGAGAGATTCCCCCGCCTCCATGATGAAAATGTCGTCATCGTCGCGGGAAAAGGCAACAATGGGGGGGACGGGCTGGCCGTCGCCCGCCACCTTTTCAACGCCGGCGTCGAGCCCCAGGTCCTCCTGGCGGCGTCCAAAGAAGACGTCCGGGGCGATGCCGCCCTCAATCTGGGGATCGCCTTGAAACTCGGCGTTCCGGTCACCGAGGTCCGGACCCCGGAAGAATGGAAACGCGTCCGCATGGAGATCGTCCATGCGACGGTCATCATCGACGCCCTCTTCGGGACGGGCCTTCTCAAACCTCTGGCGGGGATCCACGCCCTGGCCGTTGAAGAGATCAACCGGGCCGGCGCCTTCAAGATCGCCGTGGACATTCCCTCGGGCCTTTCCTCCGATACCTTCGAGATCATCGGGCCCTGCGTCCGGGCGGATGTGACGGTCTGCCTCGCCGCCCCGAAGATTGCCCACATTTTTCCGCCGGCCGAGGAATGCGTCGGGAAGCTCGTCGTCGCCGGAATCGGAGTCCCGCCCGTCCTGTTGGACGATCCCGGGCACAAGCTCGAGCTCGTCGAAGCGGAGACGGTCAGGCCGTTTTTCGGGAAAAGGAAAAAGAACACGCACAAAGGGAGCTACGGCCATCTCCTCGTCGTCGCCGGCTCCCTCGGCAAGACGGGCGCCGCCGCGCTGGCCGGCAAGGCCGGCCTGAGGATGGGGGCCGGCCTGGTCACCGTGGCCACGGCCGCGAGCGGTCTACCCGCCATCGCCCGCTCGATGATGGAGCTGATGACGGAGCCCCTGGCGGAAACGCCCGGTAAAACCATCGCGCGGGAGGCGCTGCCTCGCCTCCTCGAGCTCATGGAGGGCAAGAACGGCGTCCTCCTGGGCCCCGGACTTTCGACCCGGCCGTCGACGGCGGAGTTTGTCCTCGCCCTCCTCCCCCGGATCAATATCCCCGCGGTCATCGACGCCGACGCCCTCAACATCATCGCCTCGCGCCCGGAGATTCTCCACAAGCTCCAAGCCCCCGCGGTCCTCACCCCCCACCCGGGGGAATTCGCCCGGCTCGTCGGCCGCTCCAACGCCGATGTCCAGAAGTACCGGCTCGAGCTGGCCCCGTCCTTCGCCGAAAAGTACGGCGTCCACCTCGTTCTGAAGGGCTACAGGACGTTGACCGCCGCGCCCGACGGACGCGTTTTCGTCAACCCCACGGGCAACCCGGGGATGGCCACAGGCGGGTCGGGGGACGTTCTCAGCGGGATGATCGCATCCCAGCTCGTCCAGGAAAACGATGTCCTCGGCGCGGTCCTTTCAGCGGTCTACGTTCACGGACTGAGCGCTGACATCGCCGCCACGAAGCTGAGCGAAAAATATCTGACCGCGGGGGATATCATCCGCTTCCTTCCCCTCGCATTGAAGGCGCTGGCGCGGGGGTGAGAGCCGTGCCGAAAAAGGCGGCTTCGCCCCGCGCGGGCAGGCGGACCGTTACGACCCGTTCCGAAGAGGAGACTTTTCGCCTGGCCGAGCACCTGGCCTCCGGATTTTCCGGCAAGGAGATCGTCCTTCTTTCAGGCGAGCTCGGGGCCGGGAAGACGGTGTTCGCCAAGGGGATCGCGGCCGGGGCGGGCGTGCGCAACGTCCACGAGGTCTGCAGCCCCTCGTTCACGCTCGTCAACGTCTACGAAGGAAAACACAGGATCTTCCACATCGATCTCTACCGGCTCGATCGGGAGGCCGAGATCCTGGACCTGGGCTGGGAGGACTATCTGGGGGAGGGGATCGTCATCGTCGAATGGGCAGAGAAACTCATCCCTCTCCCCGATGGGATCTCCGTGCGCATCGAAGCCGGTCCGGGCGACGAACGGCGTGTCACCATCCGCCGCCCGTAACCGCTTCTTTCCGTCTACTTCGCGGCCCCGGTGTATTTTCCCAGAGCGTTCCTGAGCTTTCCGGCGGCTTCGGGCACAGTGCCGACCTTGCCGTCGAAAATCGCCTGGGCGCCGATGCCTTTGATGCCGTAGAACTGCTGGTTGGCGTCGCCGTCCACGTAGAGAGACGCCCCCTGGACGGACAGCCCGGCGTACAGGCCGCGGCTCCGCGAGTACGAGTAGATCTCGGCTTTGAGCTGCGAGTCCGTGCTGGCTTCCGCCGACCGGCCCAGCGGTCCGGCCGCGACGCCCGCGTCGGCGCCCAGGGTGAATTTGCCCAGCGTGATGTTCTCAATACTCCTGGACGTCCGGAAGACGAGGATGACGTCTGCCGATTCGACGCCGATCTGCCAGCCCAGGCTCCCTCCTGTGATGCCGATGAACGAGGGGTTGGTCCAATGGCCGTCCTTGCCCCGGACCACCACGACGCCGTTCCCGTGCCGGCCGCCCACGATGTAGGCCGCCTTGATGACGTTGGGAAGGATCGCGATGCCCGCGCACTTCTCGAAGAGCTCCTGCGGGATGCCCTTGTCGGATTCCTTCATCATCTCTTCGAGAACCCGGACGGCGTCGTCGACCTTCTTGATTTCGGACGCGGCCGATTTTTCCGCGGCCGCCGAAACGCCTCCGCCGGCGGCGCCGGTCCCGGTCAGAATGAGAGTCAAACTCAGGGCGACTCCCAACGCCCACTTGGTTGGATGATTCATATTTCCCTCCATGATGGGGACAAGTCCCCGATTGCCTTTTTCAGTTCCCTGGCCGCTTTCTGGGGGTCCGGTCCGCCGAGGATGGCCGATACGACGGCGATCCCGTCCGCGCCGGCTTCCCGTACGGCCCGCGCGTTTTCCTTAGTGATGCCGCCGACGGCGACGACCGGAATGTGGAGGCCGGCCTTGATACGCCTGATCCCTTCGGGTCCCAGAATGGGCAGGTCCGTCGCTTTCGTGGCCGTCCTGAAGACGGGACCCGCGCCGACGTAATCGGCGCCCTGGCGCTCGGCCTCGAGGGCCTCTTCCGGGGTGTTGACGGAAACGCCGATCACGGTACCTTTCGACAGGACCTTCCTGACGATCGCGGGGGGCATGTCGTCCTGGCCGAGATGGACCCCGGCCGCCCCGCACGACAGGGCGAGATCCACCTGGTCGTTGATGATCAGCGGGATATGCCGTTTCTTGAGGGCGGCCGCCGTCCGCCTTGCGAGATCGAGGAAGTCCCCGAACGGGAAACCCTTGGCCCTGAGCTGGACGACGGTCACGCCGCCGCGGACCGCCGCCTGGATGAGCGGCACGAGGTCCCTCCCCGAAGCGAATTCCGCGTCCGCGATGAGATAGAGCGAATAATCGACGGACACGGGCCTTGCCGAAAACATGCTCGTGTCACCCCCTTCGACAGCATGCGGGCGACGGCCCCTCCTCATGCCCGATCCGACCCAGGAAAATATTATAGAGCATGTCAAGCTCCGTGGCAAATGCCGGACGTCCATTTGACTTCGCCGCGGCTTTATTCTTAAATGGGGGGACCGTGGACCGGGCTTCTCGCCGGAAAGGACGTACTCATGGCCATCGACCTCAAATCCTTCATCATCGACGTTCCTGATTTCCCCAAGCCGGGGATCGTTTTCAAGGACATCACCCCGATTGTCCAAAGCGCCGCCGCCTTTAATTTCGCGATCGACGAACTGGCCGCTTGGGCACGTCCGAAAAACCCCGGAATCATCGCTGGGATCGAGTCCCGGGGGTTCCTTTTTGCCGCCGGCCTGGCCCGGGAATTGCGGCTTGGCCTGGCGGTTATCCGGAAGAAAGGCAAACTGCCCCGGAAGTCCGTGGGCGTCGTGGCCCCGAACGAATACGCGGTCGAGCATTTCGAGATGCACGAAGACGCTGTCGCGCCGGGCAGCCGCGTCCTGATCATCGATGACCTCATCGCCACCGGCTCGTCCTCGAAGAGCGCTATCGCCCTGGTGGGCCTTCTCCGGGGCCGGGTCGTGGGATTCGGGGCGGTCGTCGAACTCAGTTTCCTGAACGGCGTCGAGTCCATCAAAAGCGCTTACCCAGCCGTCGACGTTCACTGTCTCGTCCGGTTCTGACCCCCCGGGCGGGTCCGCGCTCGAAAAACAGAAAGGGAGAACCGCCATGACCAGGAAACGGTGGATCGCCGCGGCCGCCGCCGCGCTCGTAGTCGCCTCGAGCTGCGCCCGGCTGCCCGCTCCCGAAGCCGCGCCGAGGTTCCGGCCGCCGGACGCCGGCTGGGTCGGGAGGACGCTCGAGAAAATGACGCTCGAGGAAAAAATCGGACAGATGATCGCCGTCCGGTTCACGGGCGCGTTCCGGAACAGCGACAGCGAATATGTCAAAAATCTCGAATCCCTCATCGTCACCTACAAGATCGGCGGCCTCGTCCTCGCCGGGGGAGAGGTCTATGAGACGGCCGAGCTCACAAATGCCCTCCAGAAGCTCGCCAGGGTCCCCCTCCTCGTGGCCTCCGATTTCGAGCGGGGCGTCGGGAACCAGATCACGAACGCGACGCTCTTCCCACCGCTCATGTCGCTCGGCGCCGCCGGCTCTGAGGACCTGGCGTTCGAAATGGGCCGGATCACGGCGCTCGAAGGGCGGGCCATGGGAATTCACATGACCTACGCGCCCGTCGTCGACGTCAACATAAACCCCGACAACCCGATCATCAACACCCGGTCGGTGGGCGAGGATCCCGCCCTGGTCAGCCGGATCGCCAGGGCCTTCATCCGTGGCTGTCAGGAGAACGGCATGATCGCGACGGCCAAGCATTTCCCGGGGCACGGCGATACGGACCAGGATTCCCACCTCCTGCTCCCGACGATCACCGCCGACCGGGAGCGCCTCGAAAAAGTCGAGCTGGCGCCCTTCAGGGACGCCGTGAGCGCCGGCGTGCGGGCCGTCATGACCTCCCATCTGTTCGTGCCGGCGCTCGACCCCACGCCGAACCTGCCGGCGACTTTGTCCTCCCCGATCTTGACCGATCTCTTGAGGAAATCGCTCGGGTTTAAGGGCCTGATCGTCACGGACGCGATGGAGATGGCCGGCATCACAAACTCGTATACGCCGGAGGACGCGGCCCTGAGGGCCGTCCTGGCCGGGGTGGACATAGTCCTTCTGCCGCCCGAGCCTGCCCGGGCGGCGGCTTCCCTGGCTGCCGCTGTGAGGGACGGGAAGATCCCGGTCCGGAGGATCGACGAATCAGTCCGCCGGATTCTCGAAGCCAAGGCGGGGCTGGGCCTGGACAGGCAGCGGTTCGTCCGGATCGAGGACCTCCCACGGAGAGTTGCGCCGCGGATGTTCGTCGATCAAGCCTACAAGACGTTCGAGTGCGCAGTGACCCTGGTCCGGAATGAAAGGGACCTCATCCCGCTGGCCGGGGCCGCACGGAAGATCGCCGTCTTTTCCCTGAGCAGCGACCAGGGGGACTACTTCGCCGGCCGGGCCTTCGTCGCCGAAATGAAAAAGCGGCACCCGGAGATCCTCGCTTTCTACGCGGACGGCGATACCGGGGAGGATGAACTGGACGCTGACGCCGCCCGGTGCGCAGGCGTGGACACGGTCGTTTTCGCTTTGTTCTCCCGGCTTACTTCGAGCAAAGGAAGCGTCGACCTCGAGCCGAAGCACGCCGCCCTGGTCAGGTACTTCGCGGCACAGGAGGGCGGGCCGGCCGTGGTGGCCGTGTCCTTCGGCAGCCCTTACTTTTTGCGGCATTTTCCCGAGGTCGACGGCTACGTCTGCCTGTACCGCAACACTCCCGAGACTCAGCAGATCGCTGCCCGGGCCCTGTTCGGGGAGACGGAGATCAGCGGAAAGCTTCCCGTTTCCCTGCCCGGGCTCTATCCGGCCGGGCACGGGATTCAGCTCAAAAAAGCGGAGAGGCGGCCATGAATTACAAATTCCTGGGTCGAACGGGCATCAAGGTCTCGGGCCTCTGTCTCGGGACCATGACATTCGGGGCCGAGGCGGACGAGGCGGAATCCGCGGCGATGTTCAGCGCCTGCCGCGACGCCGGAGTCAATTTCTTCGACTGCGCCGATATCTACGCGGGCGGCCGGTCGGAGGAGATCCTGGGCCGGCTGATCAAGGACTGCCGCGGGGACGTCATCATCACGAGCAAAGTGTATTTCGCGACATCGAAGGACGTCAACGGGATGGGCGCCTCCCGCCGGCGCGTCATGACCGCCGTCGAGGCCAGCCTGCGCCGCCTCGGGACGGACCGGATCGACATCTACTTTATCCACCGCTTCGACGACCGGACGCCGCTCGAGGAGACGCTCCGGGCCCTGGACGACCTCGTCCGCCAGGGAAAAGTCCTTTACCCGGGCGCCAGCAACTTCGCCGCCTGGCAGACGGCCAAGGCCCTGGGGATTTCCGCCGCACAGGGCTGGGCGCCGTTTTATTGCATCCAGCCCATGTACAGCCTGGTGAAAAGACAGGCGGAGGTCGAAATCCTGCCCATGGCGTTATCGGAAAACGTCGGAGTCGTCCCCTACAGCCCGCTGGGCGGCGGGCTCCTTTCGGGGAAGTACGGTGTCGGGAGACGCCCGGAGTCCGGGCGGCTTCTGACACACAAAATCTCGCAGGCGAGGTACGGCCAGGCCCTTTTCTTCGAGGTGGCCGACAGGTTTGCGAAGTTTGCCGGGGAGCGGGGCCACGACCCCGCGGCCCTGGCCATCGCCTGGGTGGCCGGGCACCCGGCCGTCACCGCGCCGATCATCGGGGCCAGGAATACGGCCCAGCTCAAGACCTGCCTGGCGGCGGCGGACATCCCGATGACCGGGGAGCTCCGCGCGGAGATTTCCGCCCTCTCGCCAGAGCCGCCGCCCGCCACGGACCGGAACGAGGAACGGACGGAGTTCACCTTCGGCGTCCGTTGATCGCCCCGGGTTTTCCACGGGCGCCTCCCTCCGGCGTTTGACAAGGTCCGCGCCGAGGATTATATTCCCGTTCCGAGGAAGAGGGAGCGTGATTCATCCCAAAAGAACCCCCATGGCGGCCAGGATCGCCGCGTCCATTCTTCTCCTGGCAGGCGCTCTGGCCTTCGCGCTCGAGCCGCCGACCCGGGAGCAGATCGAGCGGTACCGTCTGGACGGGACGCTGGCCGCCCGCGTCGCCCAAGCCAAGGCCTTCGGCAACTACAAGATGGCCCCGCGCCTGGTCTCCCGGATGAACGAGAAGATCAGGTATCTGGCCATGGACAGGGGCACGGCGCGTTTGCCTTCCCGGGCCGTCGACCGCATCCTGGCTCCTCCGCCGGGCTGGACGGGAATGCCCACGAAGGGCACGGTCAAAGTGCTCGCTCTCCTCATCGCGTTCAACGATTATCCCCCCACGTCGCCGGCCGCGACCATCGCCTCCCGGCTTTTCGGCGATGGTCAGGGCGGCCCGCCCTTCGACAGTCTCAGGAATTACTACCGGCGGTCCTCCTACAACCAGCTGGAGATCCAGGGCAACGTTCTGGGCTGGTACACGGCGCCCTACGCCCGGAGCACCGTCCTCGAGACGGATGCCGGACGGGAGAACCTGATCAAGGAGGCCCTGACGTTTTACAACCAGCAGGGCCATGATTTCTCCCAGTACGACAACGACGGCGACGGGGCGATCGACTACTTCTGCGTCTTCTGGACGGGTCCGCACGGCGAATGGGCCTCTTTCTGGTGGGGGTATTACACCAATTTTTTCGACTCGAGCTTCCGGCTGGACGGGAAAAGGCTCTCCCAATATTCATGGCAGTGGGAACTCCGCGGCTACCCGACCGGGAATTTCGATCCGTCGACCATCATCCACGAGACCGGACACGCCCTTGGCGTCCCGGACTATTACGATTACGACGATAGTGTTGGCCCGCGCGGCGGAGTCGGCAGCCTCGACATCATGGACGGCAACGTGGGCGACCATAATTGTTTCAGCAAATTCATGCTGGATTGGATCAGCCCCACGGTGGTCGCCGTGGGCCCCCAAACCGTCTCCCTCCGGGCTGCGGGACTCAACCCTGACGCGCTCGTCTTCATGCCCGCCGCCGTCCCGGGGAGGATCTTCAGCGAGTATTTCATGGTCCAGAACCGGCAGCGGGTAGCCAACGACACCGCCCTTTTTACCGGAAGCGACGGGCTCCTCGTTTGGCACGTCGACGCCCGGCTCAACGGTTCCGGAGCGGACTACCTCTACGACAATTCCTATACCGCCCACAAGCTCCTGAAGCTCATGGAAGCCGACGGTCTCGAGGAGATAGAAAACTATGGGGTGAACGCGGAGGCCGCCGATTATTACAAGGCCGGGATGTCCTTCGGGCCCACCGGAATTCCCAACACCGATCGATACGACGGCACGCCGACCAGCATGGGGATCACAAATATTGTCGGGACCCTGTCACCGATAAGCCTGGACGTATACTCCAATGACGCCCCGCCGACCTGCGCTTTCCAGAATCTCACGGACGGGCAGACCCTGTACGGCACGGTCGAGATCCAGGCCATGGCAAGCGATGACACCGGGATCAATCGGGTGGAACTGTACGCCGACGGCACCCTCCAGGCGACGGATACGACGGCCCCCTATAATTTCGCGTTCGACACGAAGACCGTGTGGAACGGGACCCATACGCTGAGCATCATAGCCTATGACCAGATCCTGCAGACGGCCACGGCCTCGGTTTCCGTGAGTGTTCAAAACCTCTTCGCCCCGGAGTCCGTGACCGGGCAGAAAGTCCTCAACCGCGGGGCCCTCCTCCGGGAGTACATCAACGTCCTGACCTGGAAAGACAACGTGAGGAACGCGACGGATACCAAGTTCAGGGTTTACCTCGTCAACGGCGGGCAACGCCAGCTGCTGGGTGAGGTCATCAGGAATAAGATACTCGGCCCCTACACCTACCTCCACCGGGGAGTCCTCGTCGGCCAGGCCTACACCTATAGCATCGTGCCGGTCGGGCTCCAGGATAGGGAAGGGGACCCCGCCTCGATCACAGTCCGGTAGGAAGAAATCCCGACGGCGGCCGGTTTCCCCGCTGGGGGGTGTGCCGGCCGCCTCGGGCCGAAGTTCGCTTTTCCGGGGAAAAGGCGGCTTATTCGTAAACGAGAATTTCGACCCGCCTGTTCTGAGCCCGGCCTTCCTTCGTAGCATTGTCGGCAACGGGCATCGAGCTGCCCAGGCTGATCACCTGCATCCGGTAGAGCGGAATGTGATACTGCTTGTAGAGGTAGAGCATGACCGCCTCGGCTCTCTTGTTGCCGAGAGGGACATTGACCTCATCCGTGCCGGTGCTGTCCGTGTGCCCCTGGATTTCCAGGTATAAGCCCTTGTTCATGGCGATGAGCTGTTGGACGAACCTATCCAGGGCGGCCTTGGCCTCGGCGCCGAGCTCGAAGCTGTCGAAACCGAACTTGGCGTCGCCGCTCTGCAGGGTGGCCTTGTAAATGAGGTTCCCCCGGATCATCTTCTTGACGTCATCGATCTTCCCGTCGACGGCCGTGAACTGGGAATCGTGTTTCGAGATGATCTCGCCGATCGAGGCCAGCTTCTCGTCATGTTCCTTGATCCGTTTCTGGTTCACCTCGACCTCACCCGCGACTGTTTCGACTTTCTTGTCGATGGTCGCCATCTCGCCGTTGACGTACTTTTTCGTCGCGCATCCCGGCCCGATGACGAGGGCGATGAAGACCACGACACCGACAATAAGAGCCAACCGATTCTTTGACATTTTGACCTCCCTTCCTGTCCCGGGAAGACGGGCTTTCCTCTCTCGGACGTTATTGGAAATCCCGGCCCCCGGACAATCTGAGACTATCATAGCCCTTTTTGGGGGCTTATTTCAAGACCCCACGGTTCAATATCCCTCCCGGGTCCGGATTTTGTAGCTCTTGCCCGGCACCATGACCCGGATCCGGCGGTAGGCGCTGCTGAGGTCCTTATACGACGTATATCCGATGAGGTACTGATGGCTCTGCTCCTGCTTGAGCTCCCGCATGGCCTGGTACATCTGCGACGGCTCGTTCACGAATACGGCCTTTCCCCCCGTCGCCCGGGAGAATCTATCGAGTGTCGCGACGATTCCCTCCGAGGTCACGGTCTTGCCCCGCTTGAGCATCTTGAGAAGCTGTTCGCTCAGGGGGATCTTGTAGCCGATGGTGTAGATGGGCACGTCCACCCGCCGGGCGATCTCCACGGCCTCCTCCGGCGTGATCTGGCTGTCGTTCTCGACACCGTCCGTGACCAGGAGCAGGGCCCGCTTTTCGTTGTGACCCCTGTTGGCGAATTCGGGGGAAACCGCCACGGCGTCGTTGAGGGCCGTCTGCCCGAAGGGCTGGAGCTTTTCCAGGGTCGAAAGGAAGGCCGTCCTGTCCGTGGAGAACGGCGCGGCGACTTCCACCTGGCCGTCGGCGAATATGAGCAGGGAGATTTCGTCGAGGGGCCCGAGCTCCTTGGTGACCATGTTCCGGAGGCCGGTCTTGACTTCCTCGAGCTTGTTCAGGACTCCCATGCTTCCGCTGACGTCAAGGAGAACCGCCAGGCTGACGGGCGACATGAAGTTGTGGTTGAAATACGTGATAGGCCGCTTGTCCGTATTCTCGTAGACCGCGAAATCCTTGGCCTCGAGGTTGTTGACGTATTTCCCGCCCTTGTCTTGGACGGTCACCGCGATCGTAATGGCGCTCACGGTGACGTCGACCCGGATGTCCCCGGGTTTCTTCTGCGGCTCCTGGGACAGCAGGGAATTCCCTGCCGTGGCCGCCAGGGCCAGGAGAAGAGCCAATAGGAAGCGCTTGTGTTTCATGCAAAGACCGATCGCGTTACAACCGTTCCAGCAGGGCCTTGAACCGGGGATGCCGCCTGAGAGGGTCCAGGTTGCTGTCGTGCTCGAACCAGCCCCGGTGGGTGAGTCCCCGCTCCACGGCCCGCTCGAGGAGGTTGATGGCCATCTCGGCCTCGCCGGCCAGGGAGAAGATGCAACCGACATTGTAAAGGACCATGGGTTCGTCCGGTTCCTGGGCCACGGCGGCGCGTGCCCATTCGAGGCTGCGCTCCCGGTCGCCGAGGACGAGGAGGGCGTTGGCCCCCATATAACGGGCCCGCGTGTCGTCGGGGTGGAGGTTGAGCGTCTCTTCCGCCCTGCGGAGGCCGCGCCGGTGGGCGGCGATGGCTTTTTCGTTCTGGCCGAGGTCGCCGTAGATCTGGGCAACGAGGGTCGGGCACTGATAGTCTTCCGGACGAATGGTTTCCGCCTCCTCGTAGAGGCGGGCGGCCTTCAGCGAATCGCCTGTAGCGAAGGAATGCCGGGCGTAGAAATATCGCGCCTCAAAAAGCCCGGGGTCGAGACGGATGGCCTTTTCGAAGGCGGCCTCGGCTTCCTCGGTGCGGCCGGCCACGGACAAGGCGAGGCCCCAGGAGGCCTGGGCTTCGGCCAGGTGGGGATTGAGTTCGAGGGCTTTCCGGCTGGCCGCCTCAGCCTGCCGGATATGCTCGGGAACGCGGGCCACGTACAAATAAAAAAAGCAGTGGCAGTCCGCGACACCCGCCCAAGCCCTGGCGTAGGAGGGGTCGATCTCGAGGGCGCGCTCGAACATCTCCAGGGCCAGCTCCACACCCCGCCGGCGGTATTGATAATAGTATTTCCGGCCCCTCAGGTACTGGTCGTAGGCTTCGACGTCGGACGTGGACGGCCGGCCGAGCGCCTCGTGCTCGCTCCGGCTGAGCGTGACCTTGAGCGCGTCGGCGATGCTGCGGGCGATCTCCTCTTGGATCGCGAAAACGTCCGCGAGGTTGCGGTCGAACGTCTCGGACCAGAGCGCGAAGCCGCTCGCGCCGTCAACAAGTTCGGCCGTGACCCTGAGGCGGTCGCCGGCCTTCCGGACGCTCCCCTCGAGCAGGGCCCGGACCCGGAGGCGGCGGGCAATCTCGCGGCTGTCCAGGGGCGTGCCGCGGAATCGGAACGAGGAGGCCCGCGATGCCAGACGGATCCCGGCCACCCTGGCCAGGGCGCCGATGATCTCCGTGGCGACGCCGTCGCAGAAGTATTCCTGGTCTTTCTCCCGGCTCAGGTCGATGAAGGGGAGGACGGCCACCGAGGCGTCGGAGGCCCGGACTGTGATCTCGTCAAGGCGCCGCAGGCTCTCCAGCTCTTTGCGAAGCTCCAGTGTCGAGTCGAACCGGTCCTTCGGGTTCTTTCCCAGGCAGTGCTCGAGAATGCGGTCCAGTTCGGGGGGGAGTTCGGGATGGCGTGCCGAAGGGGGTTCCGGATCGTCCTTCAGGATCGAGGCCAGGAGATCGGTCGTCGTGTCGCCGCCGAACGGCCGCTTGCCCGTGGCCATCTCGTAGAGCATGACGCCGAACGAGAAGACGTCCGAACGATGGTCCATGGGCCGCCCCTGGGCCTGCTCGGGCGACATGTAGGGCAGGGTTCCCTCGACGAGACTGAGCCCGGAAATGGTCACCGTATCTCCCGACACGGGCCGGGGCAGAGGCGCCTGGACTTCCGCGATACCGAAATCGAGGATCTTGGGGCGGCCGTTTCCCATGATGATGACGTTGCGGGGCTTGAGATCGCGGTGGACGACTCCGCGCTCATGCGCGGCCGCGAGGGCGTCCGCCATCGGGACGGCGAAATCGAGAAGCCGCTCGAGCGATAGCCCCTTTTCGGGTATCAGCTTATCGAGCGTTCGGCCGCGGACGAGCTCCATGGCCAGAAAATGAAGGTCCCCGGCCTCCTCGACCGCATAAACGGTGACAATGTTCGGATGGTTGAGGGCGGCCAGGGCCCGGGCCTCCTGCTCGAGGCGGGACAGGCCGCCGGGCGTGGACGCGATCCTGTCGGAGAGAAGCTTGATGGCGACCTCTCGGTCGAGGCGCGTGTCGAGGGCGCGCCACACGACCCCCCCTCCGCCCTGTCCGAGCTGTTCGAGGAGACGGTAGTGGAGGAGGGTGTCACCGGGATTCAGCATGCCAAGATTCCTTATTGGGTGAAAGTTTTGTCGCCGGACGGACAAAAATTATCGTATTTCCAGCTGGATTCATCATCATGCCCTATCTATTGGATACTACGCGGCGCCACGAAATTCGTTTCCCGACAAAGAACATTCTACCATCCGGGCCGCCCAAGCGCCAGGAATAAGCGGGGGGAGGGCCGGTTTGGCTGGGGGCCGGACGCCTGGAACTCCTCCGAATCAGATGGTAGATTGTAAAGTTTTTTACACAGTTTCCGGGTAATTAAGTGCCCAGGAATGAGCGCCACGGGGGCAACAAGGGGGCTGAGACTTGGCACCCTTTATGCATATAAACCGACTGGGAATTTAGGGGATTCATCTTTACGCTTTGATTTGTCTTCCTTCCCTGCTTTAAGGAGCATGGCGACGATCAGGGAATGCTTCTTTTGGGGATCGATTCTTAGGCCCGCTCGATTGGCCGTGCCAGCCGGGAGTGTAACTTTCCGGCGCCAGTCGCTGTTTAAGAGAATGGCGACCCGTTGGAAAAAAGCTGCCGGGAGGGTTCATATCTTCTTTCGCTTGAAATCGCCCGCAAGCGGCGATAGACTCATAGATAAGCAAGGGAACCTCACTCGAACAGGAATTGGCGGCCGACTGAATGCGGAAATCCGTTCTATTCGGCTAACCGTCATCGGCATGCCGCGTATTGGGGTCGAGCCATGATTCAGCTGACGGCTCTGAAGAAGTTCTATCAGATGGGGGAGACGACGGTCCGGGCCCTCGACGGAATCGACCTGCATATCCGTGGAAACGAATTCGTGGCGGTCATGGGCGCCTCCGGCTCCGGAAAATCGACACTGATGAACATCCTGGGATGCCTGGACAAGCCGACGGAGGGGTCGTATTGCCTCAACGGGAAAGAGGTCAGCCGTCTCAACGACGATGAGCTGTCTTTCACGCGAAACAAGCACCTGGGATTCGTTTTCCAGAATTTCAATCTTCTTCCCCGGTATTCCGCACTGAAAAACACGTACCTGCCGCTAAAGTACGCCCCCGGGCGCACGGAGGACGGTATGGACAAAGCTGCCCGGATGCTGGAATTGGCGGGGCTCGCCGGGCGCCTGGACCATAGGCCGGCCCAGCTTTCCGGCGGAGAATGCCAGCGGGTGGCCATCGCCCGGGCCCTGGTCAACGACCCGGACATCATCCTGGCCGACGAGCCGACCGGCAATCTGGACTCCTCGACGGCCCACGAGATCATGGCCTTGATGCGGCAGCTGCACGAGAGAGGCCAGACGATCGTCATGGTGACCCACGAAAACGACATGGCCGCCTACGCCAGGCGGATCATCACTTTGAAAGACGGGAAGATCATCAATGATTCCACCAACCCATGATTCGAGCCGCCGGCGGAGAAGCGCGCCGGCTTTGGGAGCGATCGTCCTCGCCGCGTTTTCTCTCTTCCTCGCGGCATATGGCCGATCGTCGCTCGATCCGAGCGAGCCGCGCGTTACGAAGGGCAACTTCCGGCCGACTATCGTCCTGACCGGGTCCCTGGTGTCGCTCCGGTCGGAGGAATTCAAAGTCCCGATCACCCAAAACTGGCGGGCCCAGATCAAGTGGATGGTGAAGGAGGGCGATTCCGTGAAGCCCGGCGACCCCGTGGTCCGGTTCGATACGGCCAACCTGGCGTCCGACATCGAAACCGCCCAGGACTCTCTGCGGACCAAGCGCGAGGAAAAGGTCCAGAAGGAAGCTGACTACAAGCATCAGAAGTTTGAGCTGGACGTGGAGGTCCGGAAGGCCGAAAACGACAACCGGCAGAAGGAAATCGACGCGTCCATCCCCCCGGGACTCGAATCCAAGTTCGAATACGACCGCAAGCAGCTCGAGAAGAAGAGAAGCGATTTTACCCTCGAAAGCGCCCTGACGAACAGGACCGTCAAGCTCGCCGAGGGCGAAAGCCAAATCAAGACCCTCGAGATCGAACTCCGGGACCTCGAAGCCAGGCTGGAAAGGCTGAAGAACAGCCTGAGCGCTTTGACCCTCACCGCGCACACCGAGGGAGCGGTCCTATACGCTGTGGACGAATGGAGCGGCAGAAAGGTCCAGGTGGGGGACACGGTCTTCGCGACCTACCCGGTTGCCCAAATCCCCGACATGTCCTCGCTCAAGGTCCAGGCCTTGATCAGCGAAACCCACATCCAGCACGTCAAGACCGGCGAGAACGTCGACCTCACTCTCGACGCCTACCCGGACAAACACTACCGGGGCGTCACCGGGGAGATCTCGAAGAGCGCCGAAACCGTCCGGCGCTGGGGACGGTCGCACTACTTCAGGGTGCAGATCGAAATGGAGAAACTGGACCCGGAGATCATGAAGCCGGGGATGAGCGTCAAGTGCGAGGTCATGGGCCCGCAATGTGACGACGTCCTGCTCATTCCCCTGGAGCTGACCCATTTTGACGGGAAGACATTCTGGATCCGGCCCGCCGGCGGCGGACCCCTGAAACTGAAAGCGCTCGGCTTCGATGAATTCCAGCTGGCCGTCGGCTCCGCGGACAATCCGGCCGTCCAGGCGGGTTTGGCGCTGGAGCCGGTCGGGGTCATGAAGGAAATCCGGGAGACAAAAGCCGATGAAACAAAAAAGTAAGCGGCCCGGGCCGGCTCTCTGGACGATTTCCATCGCCGTCGCGCTCTCCCTGATCGCCTGCTCCCGCTCCGGCAAGCTCCGGGTGGAGAAGGTGGTCAAGGCCCCCTTCAACATCAAGGTCCACGCCACGGGCCAGCTGCAGTCGGCCGCCTCTCTCTATGTCGGCTGTCCGTCCGCTGAACGGATGTGGCAGTACACGATCTCCTTCATGGCGCCGGAAGGCAAGGCGGTCAAAGCCGGCGATATGATCCTCTCCTTCGATGCCCGGGAACTGATGCAGCGGCTCCAGCTCAAGCAATCGGAGCTCGACACCGGAATGAAGGAGCTCGAGCGGATGCAGCTGCAGGAACAGCAGACCAAGGAAGACGATTCCCTGCAGCTCGAGGAAGACAAGGTCAACAAGCAGAAGGCCGTGCGTAAGGCCGATTATCCCGAGGACTTGATCGCGGCCAACGAATTCCAGAAAAGAAAAATGGAGCTCGAATTGGCCGAGTTGCAGGAGAAACTCGCGGAGAGCCGGCTGGCGAACCAGATTTCGGGGATGAGAAGCCGGATCCATATCCAGGAATCCAAAGTCAGGCTTTTGAAGGAAGAGGTGGAGCGGCTGGAGCGGGACATCCAGAAAATGAACGTCCAGGCTCCCAAGCCGGGAATCGTCGTCTACACGCCCGACTGGGACGGCAAGAAGAAGGCCGTGGGCGACATGACCTGGATGGGCGACAACATCCTCGAGTTGCCCGACCTCAGCCGGATGCAGATGAAGGCGGTGATACTCGAGGTCCAGGCCGGCCGGGTCGAGACCGGGCAAAAGGCGGAGGTCCGCCTCGATTCCAATCCGGACCGCGTGTTCAAGGGTGTCGTCATTTCCCTCGGCCGGGTGTTCAGGGTCAAGTCGGATTCCCAGCCGGCCATCGTGTTCGACGCGCTGATCGACCTGTCCGAATCCGACCCGGGACTGATGCGGCCGGGCATGGCGGCAGGTGTCGATATCACGATCTCCTCCAAGGAGAACGTCCTCCAAGTGCCGGAGGCCGCCATCGTCTATGACGAGAACAGGTTGGCGGTCTGGAAGAAAGGAGCTTTTTCCCAAGACCTGACACCGGTCACCGTCGGGGCCCGATCCTCGGGGATGGTGGAAATCCTGAGCGGGCTCAAAGAGAACGACAGGATCGTCATTCGGGCCGGGGCCGGGGAGGGCGGCCGATGAAAGCCCGGCGGCTCATCGGGGCGCTGGCCGTGTGCGCCCTCCTTGCCGCGGCGTGCGGCGGGACGAAGAACCCGGCCATGGCCGTCCTCAAGGTCCGCAAAGGGACCTTCCAGATCGTCCTCCCGGCGTTCGGCGAACTGCAGGCGGCCAAGTCCACGCCTATCGTCGTTCCGCCCGAGAGCCGGTTCGGCATCCAGACCATCGCCTGGATGGCGCCGGAGTATTCGTCGGTGAAGGCGGGAGAGGTCGTCATCCGGCTGGCCAGCACGGAGTTGAAAGAGCAATTGCGGATCGAGGAAGCCGAAATGGCCAAGCTGGACCTGGAAATCCAGAAAAAAGAGGCGCAGCTCGAGAAGGACAAAAGCGACCTGCACGGCCAGATCGCGGTGACCTCGGTCCAGCGCCAACTGGCGGACGTCTACGCGGCCCGGGACGAGACGATCTTCCCGAAGAACAAAATCATCGAAGACGCCATCGATCTCGACTATCAGAACACCCGCGAGCGCCATTTCGGGCGAAAGAAAGACCAGCTGGAAAAACGGATTGCCGCGGAATTGCAGCTCCTGCAATCGAAGGCGCGCACCCGCCGGATGCAGATCAAGCAAATCCAGGACCAGCTGAACAATCTCGACATCAAGGCCCCCCACGCCGGGATGCTGGTCCTCGACAAGACCTGGCGCGGGGAGAAGTACCGTGTGGGGATGAACGCTTTTGGAGGGCAGAGGCTCGGTTCCCTGCCCGATCTGACGCAGATGGAGGCCAAGATCTTCGTCCTCGAATCCGAAGCCTCGGGGCTCAAGGAGAACCTCCCGGTCTCCCTCAGTCTCGATTTCGAGCCGGGGAGGATCTTCACGGGCAAGGTCATCGGGATCGACACCATCGCCAAACCGCTGGGGGAGGAGAGCCCGCTGAAATACTTCGAGACCAAGGTCGCGCTCGACGTCACAGAACCGCAGCTGATGAAGCCGGGCGTCCAGGTGAAGGCGTCCATTTTCGTGGAGAAGCAGGCCGACGTCCTGGCCGTCCCCAACCAGGCCCTGGTTTTCGAGCAGGCCAAGGCGTTTCTCCTGGTGAGAAACTCGACCAGGGTTGAGAAGCGGGCCGTCGAAACCGGCGCGCGGAGCCTCACGCTGACCGTCATCACCAAAGGCTTGCGGGAGGGCGACGCCGTTCTCCTCGGAAATCCGGCGGCGGGCCAAGGGGGGAAATCCACGTGAAGATGAAATTCGACATCGCGGAGTCCGTGGAATCGCTCCTCCAACACAAGCTGCGCACGCTGCTCACGCTGCTGGGGATGATCTTCGGGGTCGGGGCCGTGATCGCCATGCTGAGCATCGGCCGGGGCGCCGAACGGGAAGCCCTCCAGCTGATCGATACCATGGGCCTGCGCAACATCATCGTGAAGGCGAAGACCTTCGAGGAATCGAAGCTCAAGGAAATCCGGGAAAATTCCCCCGGGCTCACTCTGCAGGACCTGAACGCGGCGCGCGAGACCCTGCCCTTCCTCAGCAATTCGAGCGCCAGCAAGCAGGTCAAGGTCTTTGCCGTCTTCAGCGAGTCCGGCGAGACGGACGCCGAGGTCTGGGGGGTCACGCCGACGCATCTCGACATGGCCAACCTGAGCGTGAGCCGGGGGCGGTTCCTGCTTCCTTTCGACGATGTGGTTTACGCCCATGTGTGCGTGATCGGGTCCCGCGTCGCCCAGGTGCTGTTCCCCGGCCAGGTCGCCATCGGAAAATACGTGAAAATCAACCACGTCTGGATGACCGTCGTGGGAGTCCTCAAGGACAAGAGCCTGATCAAGGACGAATTCCAGGGCATCGCCCTAAAGGGCGAGCAGAACAACATCTACGTTCCCCTGCAGACGGCGCTCATGGTGTTCCGGTTCGGCCCCTATGAATCGGACATCGACGAATTCCGCGTTCAGCTCAAGTCGGAGATCTCGAGCGGCACGGCCGCCGCGACGCTGGCCCACCTGATGAAACGGCGCCATAAGGAGATCAGCGATTACGAGATGATCGTGCCCGAGGCGCTTCTCGATCAGCACCGGAAAACGCAGAACATCTTCACCATCGTCATGGCCTGCATCGCGGGGATCTCTCTCCTTGTGGGCGGGATCGGGATCATGAACATCATGCTGGCCACCGTCCTCGAGCGGACCATGGAAATCGGGCTGCGCCGGGCCGTGGGCGCGAAACAGAGCGACATCCGCAGCCAGTTCATTGCGGAGACGGTTTCCATTTCTGCGGTCGGAGGGGTGGCGGGCGTCGTCTTCGGGTTCGCCCTGTCCCTGGCCATCTCCGCGATAACGGGCTGGCCCGTCGGTTGGACCATCACCGCGGTTCTGCTGTCATTCTTCGTCTGCACGATCATCGGCCTGGCCTCCGGGGTTTATCCGGCCTTGAAGGCGTCGAAGCTCGATCCGATCGAGGCGCTGCGGCACGACTGAGGCGGTCTCCTGTTTTATTCCCGCAGAGTATCGAACGGACAGAATCCGGCTTAATTTTGCGGTCACTTTTTCGAATATTCTGATATATTATCCTAACAAGAATGAAAAAGAGGGAGCCATTCTTCAGGAACATTCCTGTTCTTGTTGTATTGACTGTAGCCATCCTCGCGGCTTCATCCATTCTCGGTTTTTCTATTGGCCGCACATACTTTGTGATTTCGATCTTAGCTTTGCCTTTTGGATACTTCCTTATCGTGGCCATTCAGGAAGCGGGCAATAATAAGCTCCTGACGTCGTTACGGAAGAAGTGGGGCTCGTCCGAGACCTGTGAAATAGACTCTGCCGAGATTGGCAAGTATTTCAGGAAGACCGCAACGACCCGAGAATCGAAATATCTAGTTGATGACAGGACTTGGACCGACTTGGACATGGATCTTATCTATGGCCGTTTGAACCGGACTCTGACTGTTCCGGGCGAGCAGACGCTTTATGCCCTCCTCAGGACGCCCCTTTATTCTCGGGAGCCGCTGAAGGAACGGGGTGAGGTCATTGACCATTTCATAAAGGACCAGGAGAAACGGGAGCGGGTCCAAAGAGTTTTATCAAAGTTAGGCAAGAGCGGAGGCAAGTTTGTCGTCGATTTGTTGTGGGACGAACGGCCGGCCCCGAATAGGCTGGCATTCCTCTATCCGTGGCTTTTGCTCTTCATTCCCATTTTTTTGTTATTAGGCCTGCTGGGTCATATTCTGGGCTGGGCCGGACTTATCGCTTTATCCCTGGGCAACGCGGTGATCCATTACCGGACTAAACGGAAATTTGCCGAGGATCTTCCTTCGATCCGTTATCTCGGAAAGATGGTCAAGTGTGCCCATCGCCTCAGCGGCATCCAGGATTCGACCCTGGCGGCCCATTTGGCCCAGTTGACATCCGCGCTGGACAAGGTGAGTAGCATCGTCCCCAAAACAGCGTTGCTGAGTCTAGGGGAAAACAATGCCTTATACGAGTATCTCAATATCCTCTTTCTGATTGAAGTCCGCGCCTTCCATTCTTATCTAAAGCTGATGGGTAAACATGTGAATCGACTGAGGGATATCTTTGAAACCATCGGCTTCCTGGATGCCATGGTGGCGGCCGCGTCTTACAAAGCCGGCTTGAATGAGTCCGTAGAACCGGAGCTAACGGATTCGACGCCGTTTCTCAATATCGAAAGTGTTGCGCATCCGTTGTTGGAGAAACCCGTGCCGAATTCTGTCAACTTGAGAACAGGGGGGATGCTGGTCACGGGATCCAATATGTCGGGGAAAACGACTTTCTTGAAAACGATCGGCGTCAATATGCTCTTTGCCCAGACACTCCATTTCTGCCTGGCCAGGAAATTCAGTTCTTCCTTCTTCAATACATTGACCCTCATCGGCCGGAAGGACAACATCATCGAAGGCAAGAGTTATTATCTTGACGAAATCCTTACCCTGTTGCGGATCATCCGTGCTTCTAGGCAAGAGGTTCCATGCCTTTGCCTTATAGACGAACTCTTCAGAGGGACCAATTCCGTTGAGAGGATTTCCGCGTCGGCGGAGGTCCTGCTGTATCTGGCTGATAAGAACGGTCTGGTTTTCGCTTCAACACACGATCTGGAACTCACGCGGCTTGTGGCTGGAGCGTATGTCAATTGCCATTTCCAGGAAGAAATCGGTAAACGCGGACTGGTCTTTAATTATCAATTGCGCGAAGGTCCGTCAGAAACGAGGAACGCCATCAAACTCCTGCGTCACGTCGGCTATCCAGAAGAAATCACGGAAGCCGCTGAACAGAGAATTTCCCGGGAAAAATAGCGCTGAGCATCGGCTGCATCTCGATCATCCCCAGGGCAACCGGTCCGGGGCTCGCCTTCTTGGCCTTCCCCCGATGGGCGTTGGCGTGAGAACAACCGCCCGAGATGGGCGGTTTTGTGGTAGCATTACTCCATGAATGAGAAAAGCTTCACCGTCAAGAATCCCAGTCACGAACAGAACAAGAGAGTATTCATAGATGGCAGCGAACGAAATGTTGCTGAATTGCCGTCGATGTATATTGGGAAAGGTGTATATCGACCTGGTTGGCGATGGTCAAAACATGCCGGGCTGCAAACTGGAAAAGAGTCAACACGACATATCGGTTACATCGTATCAGGGAGCACGGTGATTCAAGATGCATCTGGTCAAGAAACTACCGTTGGACTAGGTGATGCGTTTGAAATTGGTCCCAATCACGACGGGTGGGTTGTCGGTGACGAACCATGTGTCGCACTCGACTTCGAAACACGATAGTTCTCATAGTCCGGCTATCGTCGCAGGTCATCCGGGGCTGAGGCAACCTTTCGTCGGTCCGGGATCGTATATTCGATTGAAATTCGGTGTGGAGGACTGACTCGATGAAAAAATCCCTTTGTGTCCTGGCCTCGCTGGGCTTGGCGGCATTCGTGTTTCTTGCCGTTGGTTTGTCCGTAACCGCCAATGCGCAAACCGCTCCGCCGCAACGTGCCGAAATCCTGATCCTCGGCACATATCACATGGCCAATCCGGGGTCGCGACATCTTCAACATGTCGGCAAGCGGAACATTCGCATTTACAGCAATATAGCCAATATAGTCGAATCTCCGAACGAACGTGTGCTGGTGATCTACGGGGCCGGCCATCTGGGCTGGCTGCAGCAGGACGTCGCCAACGATCCAGCTTTGAGACTCAGGAAATTTGCGGAATTTGTTAGACCCAATACGAACTGATGAATCAGGGCGCGACTTAACACATCCGGGTCCTCCCGCTCGTGTAAGTCGTTTATTTTCTGGGTTTGGGGGGGAGAAGTGTGGGGCCAGTGAGGGGACTCGAGCCGCAAACGCAAATGATTTATAATACTGTTGTGGCAAGTGATTCGCAGGGACCACGCCCATGAAAGCCCGGCCTCTCGCGTGCCTTCTCGGCGGACTCGGCTTCATTCTCCTCGGGGCCTCGGCATTGGCCGGGCAGGAGGCAATCCCACCTCAGCGGCACGAATCCGTCGTCGTGAACATCGAAGTCCCGGTCCGCGTCCTCAGAAAGGGCGTCCTGGTGGAAGGCCTGGCGCTCGCGGATTTCGAGGTCTTCGAGAACGGCGTCCCCCAAAAAGTCGAAGCCGTGTATCTGATCAAGGACAAGCGAGTCGTCATGGAGGACAAGGCGTCCGGCGCCGCGCCCCCGGGCCCACGGAGCGCCCGTCACTATATCCTCTACCTGAACCTCAAGGAATACATTGCCAAGATCGGGGACGCCCTGGACTTTTTCTTCACCGACGTCCTCGGCCCAAAAGACTCGCTTTTCGTCGTCACGCCTGCCAAAACCTATAAGTTCCATTCCGAGTTCCTGTCCCGCACGCCCGCACGTCAAATCGCGGACCGGCTCAAAAGCATCCTCAAGACCGATATCCAGCTCGGGAATTCCCCCTATCGCCTACTGATGAGGAACTTTTATGATTTGGAGGAAACGGAGTATCCGCCGGAGCTCGCGGATGTCAAGGAAACCCAGCTCTTCGATCTCGCCAGGCAGATGCGGGACCTGACCGAGGTGACGGAGAAGCAGGTCATCGGCTTCGCGGACACGCTGAAGTCCCTGGACGGGGAGAAGCACGTCTTCCTCATCTTCCAAAGGGACGTCCTGCCGGATCATGAGTTCTCGGCGGACAGGCAGGCGGAACTGATCAAACCGGTGAGCTTCGATGTGGAGAAGATCAAACGCTATTATTCGGACGCCTCGATCACCATCCACTGCCTCTACATCACCAAAACGCCGGAGTTCGCCCTGCATACCATGGGGCAAACCGGTTCCGTTCGCGCCTCCCGGCTCCAGGACCTCTCGTCCGACATCTACGCCTCCTTCCGGGAAATGGCGGAAGCGACGGGAGGGGTGTCCGAAAGCACGACCAATCCGGATTCCGCGCTGCGTCAGGCGGCTGAGGCTTCGAGCCACTACTATCTGCTCTTCTACCGGCCCGTGAATTACCGGGCGGACGGCCGCTTCCAAAAGATCGAGATCAAGGTTAGAGGCGAGGGCCTTACGGTCATCCACCGCATGGGCTACATCGCGAATTGAGCTTCGCCGGCGGCCGGGCGCTCGAAACGTCGATCGAGGGCAAGAAAGCCATAACACAACTCCAAGAAAGGGAATACAAAATCAAGTTCGATCTCCAGAAGCTTGACGTATGCGCAAAAACCGAAAGTACCGCCCCAGACGACACAAAGCCCTAGCTAGGCGCGTGATGGTCGAGCCGGGGCGAAGTATGATCCATCGCCGATCCATTCCTGGTGCAGAGACATGGAGATGCTGATCATCCGCTTGGCTCATAAGATCGGATTCACGATATTCGAGCCTGATCCGAAGATCCGGAGAAGACTTATCAGCACAATCCCCAATAGTAAAGACCGATAAACTAAGCATTTTTCCCCGTCACATCCTTATTTTTTTTATAAAGATTGAATTCGGGTTTGGCCACTTGACAAACGCCTATGTGATGGTTATGTAACTATCAAGTGCCCGGAGGCCATTGAGGGTGTCCTTGGCGTTGGGCGGATTAACTTTATGGCTCTTCGTGGGGAAGCTATCGGCATACGAACCAGTAGTTGAGTTTCTCATCGGATTCGCCGATGCCTCTCCCTTAGGAGTAGAGGGATCCTGATAGGCTGTTAGTTTTGATAGGTAAGGGGAGGAACGAATGCAAACAGAAAGGGCCGTGTGCCTGGCGTCTCTTTTTTTATTCATCCTGTTCGCGGCCGTCGGTTTCGCCGAAGAGTCGAAAGGATTCAAGCCGGGAATCAGCCTCAAGCTGACTGGGGGTGGAAGCTATCTCGCGGTGGGCGATATCAATCGCAGTCTGGGGTCCATTGATCGCATACTTTCATCCAGGGATTTTCGGGCTTATTCAACCGACAACGTCATGAAGCTCAATAACTGGATGAGCATCTGGGAAGCGGAAGTGAGGTTCGATATCAGCAGGAGATTTAGCTTGGGGATCGCCATTTCAAATGCTGTTCACCTCAGCAACGAGTCAAGTATTCCTCTGTTTTCCTCATTCTCCGATCCCGGGAGCCCTGCGATCGGGTCTTTTTCCAGTACCCCGGATATTCGAGTGCGTATTCCCATGAGGTTCAGCATCTATTATTCCCTGCCTGTTATATCGCGATTAAACATTCTTTTTAGCACGGGTGTCGGCTACTATTCCGGGAAAATGGCAGAATCTTGGGATTATGAATTCTCCGACGCGTTTGGGACGGGTTGGCATAAGAATCATTGGGAGACCGCGTGGGAATCTACCTTGGGCTTTCAGAGTGGATTGGGGGGTGAATATCTGTTATCAAAATCTTTCGCCTTGGTGCTGGAAGCTCAGTATCGATACGCTAAGATCCGCAATTTCGAAGCCACAATGAATATCGATAGCAGTTTACTGCCTCCGGCATTTTATTATGATAGACAAGGGACATTGTACATTTGGGGATGGGGAGAGGATGGCCCAATAGGCATAGGATATGGGGAGCCGATTGTTTGGACGGGGAGCCCCCCGAATTATGGTGGGACGTCAATTGCGTATGGACGGTCGCATGGGAAGGCCGCCTTAGATTTGAGCGGATTCTCATTCAAACTTGGAATAAAAATCAAGCTCTTTTGAGAAAAGGAGAATGCCAAATTGGCATTATAACGAAGGACATCGTGAATGCGTCGCTAGACCTCGCAGATTGATTCGTAAGGGGGGAACATGAAAAAGTATCCATTTTTTGTAGTTTTTTTGGTTATGTTTTTATTCCTATCCGAAAGCAATCCGAAGCTTGCTCAGGCAATCCAAGGCATTGAGTACAGCCAAAAATATGTTCTTAATGAAGTGCTCGTAAAGTTCAAGAAAGATGTTCTTGCTGAAATTGTCCAACAGAGTATTGATTATCTTCAGGGGAAGGTTGTTACTTATCTTGGCCAGGAATTGAGCGCATATGAAAGGGTTCCAAGTCTATTTAGCCATAGGTCGTTTACAGGCGACCCAGACCTCCTACTTATCAAGGTCCCGGAATATCTCGGGATTGAACGGGCAATGAGTCTGCTCCGCGCCAATCCGAATGTCGAATACGCAGAAAAAAATATTGTACTACATCCACTTACATCCGATCCTTATTACTATCAACAATGGTCGCTGCAAAACACCGGAGCCAAAGGCATCCCAGATGCAGATATAGATGCGCCTGAAGCTTGGGCCATATCTACTGGGAGTCCAGACATAATAGTCGCCGTAATCGACGTGGGAATTGACGATTCGCATCCAGACTTGGAGTCGAACATCTGGATAAATCCCGGAGAATGGGGCCCTGACGGGGAGGGGGGTGACAAGTCTAATAACGATAAAGACGATGATAATAACGGCTATGCAGATGATTATCGCGGCTGGCACTGGGGATGGGGGCTCCAGGAAGAAGTGAGAAACGATCCTAATCCAATTCAATCTGAGCATGGTACTGTGATAGCCGGGATTATAGGCGCTGTTTGGAATGATATAGGAATAAAGGGGATTAACCAGAATGTAAAAATAATGAACCTGAATGCGGAAAATCCGTATGGGGTAACTACAACTTCAGACATGGTTAACGCGATTGACTACGCAATAGAAAATGGGGCTTCAATTATCAGTTGCAGCTTGGGAGCGTCAGAATCGGATTGGGAAGGTAACATTGAGTCTTTTGAACAGGCAATCGTGAGGGCAAAGAATAAGGGAGTGCTTTTTGTATCGGCTTGCGGAAATACAGACGTTGGGTGGGATAATTTAGAAGTTTTGTGGCATAATATTTATCCTGGGTGTTTTCCCGAAGAGAATATCATCAATGTGCTGACCACTAATTATTATGACGAGCTCGATATAACTTCATGCTGGGGATTCTCTAAGGTAGATATTGGCGCCCCAGGTACCCAAATCTTTAGTACAGTAGTTCATTCGTGACATGCCAACCCAGAAGATTGGTATTCTTTTTTGCATGATAATGGCACATATAATACGGGGACTTCGTTTGCAGCACCTCATGTTGCAGGAGTTGCCGCTTTAGCTCTCGGAAAGTGCCCCGCCCTAACCTATAGCGCCCTCAAGGAGAGAATTCTTAACAATTCCGACCCCCTGCCCTCGCTTTCGGGCAAATGTCAATCGGGCGGTCGTCTAAATGCGTATAAGGTGCTATATGATCCCAGCAATCCAACCATACCGAACGCTCCAACAAATCTAGTCGCTTACCCAACTGCCTGGAATACTATAGAGCTTTACTGGCAAGATAATTCCAACAACGAAATAGGCTTTGAAATACAACGATCTAATAACGATAAGCCGATTTTCTTGCGCCTGACGAGTGCCAGCGAGAACACGACCCACTTTGTCGATGGATGGGCATATGCACGACACACAGAAAGTGGCGATGTTGCTCATGAGTATAGAATTAGAGCCGGGAACATGGGCGGGATGTCTTCCTTCTCAACTACGGCCAGTGCGACAATTCCATATACTGTTCCGGCA
Source organism: Candidatus Aminicenantales bacterium (assembly GCA_049513915.1). Classification (GTDB taxonomy): domain Bacteria; phylum Acidobacteriota; class Aminicenantia; order Aminicenantales; family Saccharicenantaceae; genus DATKJS01. The sequence goes on from JBEKVN010000002.1 coordinate 186,887, forward strand.
GCCCCGAGCGATTTAAGTGCTCCAAGCATCACCTTTGTCTCTGTCCCTATCGAATTAACCTGGACTGATAACGCAAATAATGAACAGAACTTTGTTATTGAAAGAAAGCGACAGGGAACCGGATCTTGGACTCAGGTGGCAGCACCACCTGCTAATTCTACTACCTACACGGATCATGCAACTCTTGGCGGAACATACTATTACAGGATAAAGGCACAAAATCCAGTGGGTTTTTCTTCTTACTCAAGTCAAATAACTGTAGAAGTCGAGAGCTACTAACGTTGATTTACTGGGACTTCTTTCTCTGCTAGCTTTGTTGAGTTGAACTCGAGGCGGCTGGGCCCGGGCTAGCCGTCGGGCGCCTGGCCTAGATGAACGCCATAGACGGCGGATTATCGCGCTTCGCGGAGATAGACGATCAGGGGTCGTGTCAATTAATGTTCGCAGATTCGAGACCATCGTAGCTCACTTCAGTTAGCCGCTTGAGCCATCAGATCGTGGAGCCTGTCCGAGGATCCGCGGACCTTGTCCTCCCGGATGTAGCTCCGCTCGTTCTCCCAGTCCTCCGAGTGCTCGATAAGATAGCAGATCGTTAATCGGACATAGGTAGTTCAGCACGGATCGTGGTTGGACGCGAGACGTGCCCGAAGGCACCAGAAATTGGCTTATATTTGGAGGCAAAGGGACTTGACACGGCGGTTTTCTGGTGGTGCCATAAGGTCGGCGTGGGCGGGGGGCTATGATGTCGTTTTCGAGCGGGATACGGGCGGCATCGTTTATTTCAGCCTGGCCCTCGATATCACCGACGAAGTCATTCGCCGTTTTGATGCATCAAGAACATCAGCACCCCCAGCAATAAAATAACATTTCGTTTCTACGGCCCGGTGGTCTGCGAATAACTTCGCCAACTCGCCCGCAATGTCGATCTTCCCACCGCCGGGCGCAGCAACGATGATCTGTCCGTCCGCGCCGACCAGGAAATAACCGGGCCAACCCGTGATCCGGTAAAGCGTCGCGATTGGCCCCTTATCGCCTTCCATCGTCTGCGGCCAATTCATTTGTTTTTCGGCCTTGAAGGCCGTAAGCTTCTCGCGAGTGTCGTTGGTTGCGATGCCAATGATCTCAAAGCCCCTCGCGTGGTACTCTTCATACACCGCGACTAATTGCGGCACTGCGGCCACGCATGGCCCACACCAGGTCCCCCAGAAGTCGAGCAACACAACCTTGCCTCGGTAGTCCGCAAGTTGCCTGCGATTGCCTTGGAGGTCGACGAAAGCAAAGTCGGGCGCCGGATATCCCGGCATGAGCATGGGGCGTGCCGGCCTCTTCTCCGCCTGCGGCGAAATCGTGACAGTTCTCCCATATCGGTCGACCGTGAACTCATAAGTCACGTCGCCGATATTCACGTATTTTTCGGAGACGAGATAGCCCTCCGTCTCGGGATCGAACGTCCCATCGCGGTTCATGTCGAAGTAGATCCAGTCGTAATCCTCGTCGTAGATACCGTTCGAGCCCGAAATGGTGAAGGACAGCGGCTTGCCGCCCCCGGATTCGAACACGAACTGTCCGCGCCGTCTGGTCCTGTGGTACATGAGCAGGGCAAGCTGTTTGTCGACTTTTCCCGGCGGCACTGCCCGATCGACGACGAGCTTCATGATGACGGGGTACGTCTCCACGCCATCCTTTGCCCTGGCAAGCAGCTGAAGACGCAGCGAGTACTTGCCGTCTACGAACTCGAACTTATAGCCCGGGTCGTCGCTGAGATCACCGTTGGCGTTGATATCGGCGTAGAAGATGTAGCCGTTGGCATCGTCACCATCGAGGATCCAGGCGCGATTCCGGCCTTCCAGGACAAAATTGACGCCGAACCGGGCCCGGGGACTGAGACCATCAGGCTTCTTTGTCATAGGCACGAAAACAGGCGAGCTGGGAAACTGTTTCACCAGCATCAGGTAGTCCGCTTCGGTCATGGCAAAGTTTGTTCCGGCGCCTCCGGTCTCGATGAGCTCGATGTTCCCGGTCGGCGCCGTGATCGATTTAGGTGGGTAAGCGGCCGGAGCGACGTAGATAGTAATCGTCAGAAGCACTGTTGTAGCCACAGCCAGTGGTTTCATTCCCCCTCCAAACGGACAAACGCGGCCCTCTTCCTCCCAGGGATTTGCTGGATTCCCCTTCGGGCGCCGACCTCTTAGGAGATACATAATCTCAATATACAAAACATAATATCATTGTCAATGCTCCGTGGGTCTGAATATGATCGATTACGCCTGGAGCCCCCAGGGGTGCGGTGCTCGACGCGTTTTAATATCCTTGACCAGGGCCCGAGACCGGCGATATCATCATTTTGCGATGGGAGATATCGGTTCTGAGCCTTGTGGGTTGGGTTCGCACGCGCCGCAAAAAAGGAAATTCCAATCAAAATAAAGATTCTATCTGCCGAATAGGAGAATCTCTATGAACGATGTTTTCGAGAAGCGCGTGAGGGCGGCAGCAGTCGCGGGCTGGTGGACCCTGCTGATCGCCGTCGGGTTTCTTTTGATTCAATGGATTGGGTACCTGCTGGTCATGTCCGCTCGTCCTGCATGGCTGTTGTCCTTGTGGGGCCCGAACACAACCTGGTCTTTCGTCCAGACTGTATGGTTCTGGGCCCTAGCGATTATAAAGGTATGCGTTTGGCCTCTGGCATTGGTGGCTATTTGGCTGACGCTATGGGCAAGGCAGTTAAGAAAACGAGCGGATGCTTGATGGTGGGCAGAGATTTCCGACCCAGTTGCCGGGGGCGATCTCTTATCTGAGAAACCTCGCCGCGTACGGCAATTCGATGAACGGTCCTTGGTCGGTGATGATTCTCCGCCTGTGCCATATTTGTCCCACCTTTAGGTCTCATTTTTGCGACCTCATCCCTTGAAGAATAAGGGGACCAAACCAGTGGCAAGTCCGACTGGTCAGAAAACTAACATTTTTGGTGGAACATTTTTCGAGGATGAGGTCCTACCTGAAACGCTGGTACTTTTGGGCGACGCACAGCCGACTTCAGCCCGTGATTCAAGCGGGCAGGACGATCAAACGCTGTTGGCAGGGCATCGTCAATTTCCTCGACGCCCGAGTGACGAAGGGGATACGGCGATGAAACGTGCCTACGGCTTCAAGCAAGTCGGCTATCTCCGGACCATCATCTATCTCGTTACCGGACGTCTAACCTTAAGCTACCCACGGTAAATGGAAGAGAACCATATTTTTGACCAACCCTATAAAAGTCATTAGTCCTGCCTGACCCCAGCTTCTCCAGTTAACCTGCTGGTCGTAGGTCGGTACGATTGGAGTTGCTTAGAATACAGCTTCTTTCTTGCTAGCGCAATCTCACACCAATAGGGGACTGGTTTATTGTAGGTTCCGGTTTCCAGAAGAGACCAAGCAGGACATCTCCCGCAAAAGACCCTTTTATCGCATGAGCGGCATTCCTGTGAGAGAGGTGGCACAGAATCGACGAACCGTCCCACCTGCTTCCAAGCTGCTTGAAAGCCAATTTCTAAAGGACTGACCGCTGGGTGCGGAAGATCCAGGCATGCGTTCATTTCTCCCACTGGGTTCACTGCAAATACGGCTCTGCCAGCAGCACAATAGAAATTACCGTCATTCTCCGGAGACGATTCTCTCTGCGCAGCTTCTGCATTCTCGATTGCGGATGCCCTATCGGAAGCTTCCAATGCGACACAATCGACAGTCGATAGTCGGCAATCCTCTACATCGGAAGCTTGGCCGTCGGGGCGCTTGTGAAGCAACCAGCTTCCGGGAAATGGCAGTCCCCAGTCGTGGGCCATTTTTCGCATTTCTTCCAACTCGTGAACATTCTGACGACTGATAGTGGTCTTTAGTCCCAGTGGAACACGGCGAGACACTAGAGCTTCAATGGCATTAAGGCAGGCGGCAAAACTGCCCGGGACACCAGTGATTGCCTCGTAAGTAGTAGCCGTAGCACCGTACAACGTAATTTCGGTACGACTCGGAGGCGCTTGGGCAAGGCGATCTGCAATTTCTTCCGTAATCAGGGTGCCGTTGGTAAAAAGCGACAGGACAAACCCCATTCGAGTAAGAGGTTCGAGGATTTCAAAAAAATCATTCCGTAGGAAGACCTCACCACCTGTGAGAAGCAAGAAGACCATTCCGCTGTCCTTGGCCTGTCGAGCAATCTCCAACCATTGAACAGCTGATAATTCCTTTCGGTGGGCCCTCATATCGGTTGCAGGATGTCGGATGTAGCACATGCGGCAAGAGAGATTACAGCGCGTGGTAAGTTCAAAGCTGCCGTTAACAGGCTGCCTGACTTGGGCCGCTTGCGCCATCAGCTTCCTTACAAGCGGGCCGTATTCGGTTGGCGCCTCCATCATGTTTCGATCGCATCCCACTTCGAGATTTCTGACACGAACGCCTGAACGTCAATCCGAGCACGTTGGGAATCGACAACAAAGCGCTCCTCTAAGGCTGCTACCAAGTCATCGAGAGAGCAATGTTCGGCGAGTAGTTCCCAAATATATCGCCCCGTGGAATTGAGGACTATTATGCCGTTCAAGTCTATGACTTTTGCTCCGAGCGGCACCAGAAGGTCTTGCCCACCGATATTCTGTATCAGGAAGTCATTCTTTCGCTTCATCTTGCAATTTGGCGTAAAAGGTAAGCAACCGTCCCTATCACGGCAACTAATCCCCTACAACCTTAAACTCATCGAAAGCACAATAGCCTTTGCAAAACACGGAAGAGGCCTATGACAAGCGTCACAGGGAAAGGCATCGTGGCGAGAGACAACTAAGGGTGATACGTGGTGATGCAAAGAGTCTCGCTGTCGCCGCATGTGGTCAAGCGCTCTTCCTTCTTGATAGCGATAAAAGTCGCTTTAGGCGTTTCGTAGACCACCTTTTGCACAGCGACCACCTTTTGCACGGCACTGGCCCGTTTTTCACTTCCTTCCTTCTTTTTCATAAGCTCATATCTCCTAGGACGTACATAAAAATTTCGAGGGTTACACACGGACACCTTCATGCTAGTAAAATAATTGAATTGATAAGAACTCCCTTTTAGCTGGCTTGAGTATAGGAAACGGGGTCTTGTTTGTCAAGGTGATTTTGACAACAGTCTCTGGACGAGCGTGATGGTTCGGGACATCATCCGACGCTAGTTCGGCGTTTCCTTGGGACGGTCTTCGGTCTGCCGTCTTCTGAATCAGATGGAACTTTCTGCTCAACGGCCTCTCTGGAAGGCTTATCAGCAGTGACCTGACGCCGCTCAATGTATCACCCCTGAAGAGAGATTTTCAAGCTTTTGGACTTGCCCCCTGGTTTGGTCCATTTTTCAGGGATGAGGTCCCTTGTGGGAGGTTTCAAATATCATCTCAGCATCTTCAAAATGTCGCAGAACGAAGTTTAGAATCTCGCCGACTTTTTCACATATCTCACTTATTAGACCGCGACTTATTCCAGGTAATAAGTTCTCACTAGGCCTGATTAGAGTATTTAAGTCATTATGTCCTATACGCCTATGTCTATATTGCACAACGGGATCACATAATTGAATAAAGCCCTCGACCATTTGATCTAAACCATCTATATCTCTCAGGCGGCTTGTTAGCGCTTTGAGTGTGACCAGCCCCCCATCAATGCACCAGCCCTTGAGTGAATTTTCCGACCATAAAGGCCTCTGGAGCCGGCGGCCTGTAGCCTAAAGAGCTATGCGGCCTAAAGCGATTGTATTCCCTTCGCCA
>JBEKVN010000003.1:0-130461 GCA_049513915.1 Candidatus Aminicenantales bacterium
TCCTGAAGATACGTTTCCCGGTCCCAGCCGTTCTCCACGGGGACCTGGGGAAGGAGGACGCCCTTTTGTCCGCCCCGGGAGATTACGATCCCGTGCCGGCCGACCTCGACAAGGGCGCAATTCGTGATCTCCTTCGGCGGCGTGAGGACGGAAAGCTCGAAGGTCAGGTCCTTGAGCTCGCCGGGCCCGACTGGGGGAAAGCGCGGGTCTTCGGTGGCCGCATAGATCGCGGCCCGGATGACGGCCTTGGAAAGGGGGGCCACGGGTTCGATAAAACCGATACAGCCCCGAAGCTCGCCGCGCTTCTTGAGCGTCACGAAGACGCCCTTGGCCGAGAGGAGCTTAGGGTTCTCCGTCGGGTCGGCGATGACCGCCTGACGGGCCACGTATTCGGTGACCGCAGACCGCGCCAGGCGCAGGAGCTCGCCGCGCTCGTCCGCCGTGAGCGTGAACTCCTCCGGCGGCCGTTCCTTCGCGGAGACGACCGCCGCGGCCACGTATCCGACGACCTGGTCCGCCGGTCCGCCGGAATCGGAAGAGTCCGAATGCTTGAGGACTTCGACCCGGGTGGGGCCCGTCTTCTCGGCATAGAGAAGGGCGGCTACGACGGGGCCTCCGCCGCACATGATGTTCTCGCCGGCCTCGATTTTCCGGAGCAGCGATTCGGTCTTGGCCGACTGGATGAGCGAGATCGTTTGGCCGTCCACCGCGGCGGCCCGGGCCTTGGGCAGGAAGTGGGAGAGGTCCGTCGACGCGACGACGAGGACGTTTTTCCCGGCGCAGGCTTTTTCCAGGGACGAGGCCAAAGCCTGGATCGTCGGCTTGGTTTGATAGCCCATGATGATGGGGACGATCTTGGCGCCGGGGAGGGCCTTCTGGATAAAGGGGACCTGGACCTCAACCGAATGCTCCTGAACCTCCGCCCCCGGCTCGAAGTAGGCCTCGGGGACGTACGTGAAACCGCCCGCCTTGCCGATCGCCCGCGCGAGGGCGGAATCGATGCGCGCCGTGCCGAGCGGCGTCGCGAAACCGTCCCCCGGATAAATCGAACATCCGTTGAACCCGAAATGGTGGGAGGGGCCGATGATGACGACGGTTTCGATGGGCTTGCCCCGGACGAGGGCATAAGCATAAGCGGCCGTCTGGCCGGAATAGACATGGCCGGCGTGGGGCACGATCAAGGCCCGGATATTTCCCGAGAAGGAAGCCGCCGGCCGGGCGTTGGAGAGGAAAAGCTCAATTTGGGCGGCCAGCCGGGCCGGGTCTTTTTCGTAGAATTGGCCGGCCACGTAAGCCGGCTTGATGTCCTCCGCGGCGGCCGCAACCCCGGCCGAGACGATCATCGCCATCGCTAGATATTTAGCTTTGGTCATGGATGTCCTCGTTCGGTGGCCGCGTCCCTCTTCAAATATATCCACCTCCCCCGCAAAAAGCAAATTGACTTTTCTTGCGGTTTTGATATAAAGGAGAGCGGAAGGTTGAGATGAAAGGCTTCTTCAGATTCCTGCTGGCGCTCCTCACGCTTGGTTCGGTGTTCTTCCTGGGCTTCTCGCTCGGCAAAGAGAAAGAAAAGGCCAAGATCCCGAAGTTTCAGGACGAGCCCGAAACCAACGTTTGAGGTTTTGGAACCGGCCTCCGGTCCAGCATAAAAAAACCGATTCCGCCCTCCTTTTCAGGGGCAGGTTTGCCCACCCGCCGTGGCCTGCCGCGGCCAGGCGCGCGTTGACTTGCCGGGGGGGCGGGCGCTATAATGACCCTGCCGGACCCGAGTCGAGGTCAAAGGAGACAGAAAGAGGACCGTCGCCATGAGTTGGGGAGCCTATGCCATCTTGGTCATCTTCGGGGCCTTTGTCCTCCTGCTCATCCTGAACCCGAACATGTCCTGTTTCGGGAAGCGCGTCAAGTCCCCGTTTTATCCCCTGAAGCGGAAGAGGGCGCTGAAGAAAAAAATGACGGACTACAAGTTCAACCTCGTCGAAGGTCCCGACAGAAAACCCGAAACGGCAAGCCGGGGCGGACAGGACAAAAAAGCCGCGGAAAAGAAAGCGCCCGGCAAGAAGACCGACGATTATGGGTTCCGCCTGGACTGAAGCTTCACCCCGTCCCCCGCGCACGCCTTTGAAAAAGCATAGAGATCCCGCCTCCTCCGCCCCGTGCCGCGCGGCCGGCCTTCTCCTCCTCGCCGGCATCATGGCCTCGTGCGCGGGTCGCCCGTCCGTCCTCGTGCCGCCGCGCGCCGGTGTCGAAGCGGTCGAGGGCTACGGCTCGGCCTCGGTCCAGGGCGCCGAGACGGCCGTCAAAGGAAAATTCGCCTTTCTTTTCCGGCGGCCGGACCTCGGCCGCGTCGAGGCCTTCGATCCCCTCGGAAGGACCGTCTACTACATGATCTTCAGGGGCGACGAGGCCTATTTCGTCGTTCCCTCCAAAAAGGCCTATGCCGAGGAAAAACCTGAGACGCTCATGGCGCGGTTGCTGGGGTTTTCTTTGCGGCCGGACGAGGTCATCCCCCTTCTGAGCGGGCAGTGGACGGCCGGCGATGAACAGCGCGGCGGTGATCCCGCCGCCGGCTGGACGCTCGGCAGGGACGCCGAAGGCCGGGTCGTGCGGGGCCGGAGGCATGACCTCTCCTTCGAGGTCAGAGAATTCTTTCCGGGCGCCGGAGTGCCCAGGACGGTCCTCTTTTTGCGTCCCGGGACATCGGGCCGGGTCAAGGTCCTCTCGGCGCGTTTCAATCCGTCCCCGAGGCCGGAGGCCTTCGAAAGCTCTTTCCTCAAAACGTTCACCCGGAAGTCCTGGGAAGACATCCAGGAGATGGCGGGAGATGGTCGTTAGGGCGTTCGCCAAAATTAACCTCGGGCTCGAGGTCGTCCGGCGGCGGCCCGACGGCTACCACGAAATCCGGACCCTGTTCCAGTCGATCGACCTGGCGGACACGATCGAACTGGAGCCCTCCCCAGACGGTCGGATCCGCCTGGAAGGCGACGATCCCTCCGTCCCCTGGGACCGGAGCAACCTGGTCTACCGGGCCGCCGCGCTGCTCCAGGAGAGAACGGGGACGCCCAGCGGGGTCCTGATCCGGGTAGCCAAGGCCGTCCCCCCGGGGAAAGGCCTTGGCGGGGGGAGCTCCGATGCCGCCCTCACCCTTTATGCCCTAAACAGGCTGTGGTCCCTCGGGCTGGGCCCGGAGGCCCTGGCCGACCTGGCCTTGAGCCTCGGGTCCGATGTCCCCTACTTCCTCCACGGAGGACTCTGCCTGGGGGAATCCCGAGGCGAAGCCCTGACCCGGCTGGACGATTTCCGGCCCCTCCCCTGCGTCCTGGTCTTCCCGCCGTATCCGATCTTCACAGCCGATATCTACGCCGGCTTCGGGCCGTTCTTGACTTCAGAGGGCAAAGACAGTAAAATTATGCGTTTCCTGGGTACCGGGGACTTTGGTCTTTTGGAAAACGACCTGGAACTCGTCATTCTCCGGCGATATCCCGAGCTTGAGGAATTCAAGAGGTTTTTCCAGGACCGCGGCGCGATGCTGTCCCTGGTGACCGGCTCCGGCTCTGCGGTTTTCGGCCTATTCTCCGATGGGGACAAGGCCCGGGAGGCCCACGACCAGCTCCGCGGCCAGTCCGTCGTCCGGCTGGCGACGACCCTGCCGCGGGAGGGCTATTGGACGCAAGTCGGTGCTGGGGTGTAGCCAAGCGGTAAGGCAACGGACTTTGGCTCCGTCATTCGGAGGTTCGAATCCTCCCGCCCCAGTTCTAGTGATATAGGACGAGGAAGGAACGATGAAAGTATTCTCCGGCACTTCAAACTCGGCTTTGGCCAAAGAGATCGTCAAGTACCTGCAGATCGACCTCGGCCGGTGCGTGCTCGACCGGTTCAGCGACGGGGAGATCCATTTTTACATCGACGAGAACGTCCGCGGCGAGGACATCTTCGTCATCCAATCCGGCTGCGCCGACGCGAACTTCCATCTCATGGAACTCTTCGTCATGATCGACGCGTTCAAACGGGCCTCGGCCGGCCGCATCACGGCGGTCATCCCCTATTTCGCCTACGCCCGGCAGGACTGGAAGGACAGGCCCCGCGTCCCGATTTCCGCTCGTCTCGTCGCCGACTTGATCGAGAAGGCCGGCGCCAACCGCGTCCTGGCCATGGACCTCCACTCGCCGCAGATCCAGGGTTTCTTTTCCGTCCCCGTGGACAACCTCCAGGCGGCGCCGGTCATCGCGAACCATATCCGGAGCCTGGGGCTGGACAACCTGACCATCGTCTCCCCGGACGCCGGCGGCGTGGGCCGGGCCCGGGTTTTCGCCAAACGGCTGGACGCCAAACTGGCCATCATCGACAAGCGGCGCCCGTCCCCGAACGTGGCCCAGATCCTCCACGTCATCGGCGAGGTCCGGAACCAGAACGTCGTGATCTTCGACGACATGGTGGACACGGCCGGGACCGTGACCCTCAGCGTGGGGGCCCTGACGAGAAAAGGGGCCCAGAGGGTTTTCGCCGCCTGTACGCACCCGGTCCTTTCGGGTCCGGCCCTGGACCGGATCGAGAAATGCAAACTGGAGCGCATTTTCGTGACCAATACCATCCCTTTAACGGAACGGGCGAACGACTCCGGGATGTTCTCCGTCCTCTCCGTCGCCGAGCTGTTCGGCGAAGCCATCCGGAGGATCAACGAGGGGAGCTCGGTCAGTTCCCTGTTCGCCTGAGGAGAAACACATGAGCATCGTTGTGAAAAGCGAAAGACGCGAGGGCCTGGGGAAAAACGCGGCGCGCCGGCTGAGGCAGCAGGGGTTCGTCCCGGCCGTCCTCTACGGCGAGGGCAAGGCGAGCACTCCCCTGGTCTTGAAAAAGAAGGACATCCTCCAGATCATGAAACTCGAGTCCCGCGAGAACACGATTTTCCAGGTGTCCACCGACACCGAGGACGCCGACGTCATGATCAAGGAACTTCAGGTCGACCCCACGACCGACGAAATCATCCACGCGGACCTCATCCGGATCTCCATGGACAAACCGATCCGGGTCATGGTGCCCGTCGTTCACCGCGGCGAGCCGTTCGGGGTCAAGACCGAGGGCGGCTTCATCGACTTCGTCACGCGCGAGGTCGAGGTCGAGTGTCTGCCCCGCGACATTCCCGAGAGTATCGGCATCGAGATTTCCGAGCTTCATATCCACCAGTCCTTCAAGGTGGAGAACATAACGCCCCCGGCGGGCATCCGGGTCATCACCGACCCGGGCACGGTCCTCATCCTGATATCCCTGCCCCACAAGGAAGAGGAGTTCCCCGGCGAGAAGCCCGAAGAGGCGGTCGTCGAGGAAGGGAAGGAGCCCGAGGTCATCAAGAAGGAACGGGCCCCCAAGGAAGAGGGAGCGGAAGAGGAGAAGACGGAGAAGGCGGAGAAGAAGGAAAAGAAGGAAAAGAAGGAGAAGTAAGGCTTGTGGCTGGTCGTGGGCCTGGGTAACCCGGGCGAAGACTACGCGGCCACGCGCCATAACGCCGGTTTCTTGCTGGTCCGGCGGTTCGCCCGTTCGCGCGGCGTCGAGCTTCGCGGGCGGGCCTTCAAGGCCAAGACGGCCGTGGTCCGGGGCGGGGACGGGGGCGAGGACGTCCTTCTGGCGCTTCCGCAGACTTTCATGAACCGCAGCGGGGTTTCCGTCCGCGGTATCCTGGCGGGGCGGGAAATCCCGCCGGACCGGTTGATCGTCGTTTATGACGACCTCGACATCCCCCTGGGGGAAATCCGGGTCCGCAAGAAGGGCAGCCCCGGGACCCACAAGGGCATGATCTCCGTCGTCGACCTGATCCGCACGAGGGAGTTTCCCCGGATCCGGATCGGCATCGGCCCCCTGCCCGAGGGGCGTGACGCCGCGGACTACGTCCTCGAGCCGTTCGGCCGGGACGAGCGCCCGCTTCTTGAGACGAGCCTCGCCGACGCCGAGGAGGCCCTGGACATGATTCTGGACGGCGGCGTGGACCGGACCATGACCCGGTTCAACCGGCGCAACCGGGTCTCTTGAAAATTCGCCGGAATCGTTTACAATAGGAGCCGCTCTCCTTGTTCCTTCCTTAAGAGAAGGGGCTATAAAATCCAAAAGGAGTCTTTGATGAGACAGTACGAAACGGGGTTCGTTCTCTCCCCCACGCTCTCCGAAGAAGAGACAACGCAGTTCATCCAGCAGATGGCCGCGATCGTCGCCCAGAAAAAAGGGCGGCTGGTCCGGCAGGATGTCTGGGGGAAACGGCGCCTGGCGTACACCATCCGCAAGCTCAGCGAAGGGGTGTATGTCTTCCTGACCTATGAGGGGGCCGGGGACATCTCGACCGAGATCGAGCGCCGGTTCAAGCAGTCCGACGCGGTCATCCGGTTCCTGACGGTCAAGAAAGACCTCCGGGACCAGGCCCGCCGGAAGAGGAAAAAAACGGCCGAAGAGACGCCGCGGACCCCCGAGGCGAGCGCCGAGACGCCGGCTCAGTCCCCCGCCCCCGCGGTGAGTCCCGCGGCCGAAATCAAAGAGGAGAAGTGAGATGGCGAGAGAAGACAGGCCCGACAGGCCCGAACGCAGCGAACGGGGCCCCTACAGGAAGTATTTCGCTCCCAAGAAGAAATTCTGCCGTTTCTGCCAGCGGAACGTCCGGGGCATCGATTACAAGGCCGTGGAAATCCTGAAGAAATACATCCCCGACCGCGGCAAGATCTCCCCTCGCCGCATCACCGGCACGTGCGCCTTCCATCAACGGAAACTGTCGATGGCCGTCAAGCGGGCGCGGCTCATGGCCCTTCTGCCTTACGTCGAGGATTGACGGGGCCGGAACCGGGAGGCAACATGAAGGTCATTCTGAAACACGATGTGGAGAAGGTGGGCCGGAAGGGCGATATCGTGAACGTCGCCGCGGGCTTCGGCCGCAATTACCTCGTTCCCAGGAAATTGGCGATCGAGGTCACGGCGAGCAACCTCAAAATGGTCGAGATCGAGCGGCAGGCCCTGAAGAAAAAGGTCGAACAGGAGCGGGAGTCGTTCCAAGGCACGATCCAGAAACTGAGCCAGGTCACCCTGACCTTCCCCCGGCGGGCCGGTGAAAAGGACGTCATCTTCGGCTCCGTGTCCGCGGGCGACGTCAAGGAGGCCCTGGACAAGCTGGGGTTCGAGGTCGACAAGAAGAGAATCCAGCTGGACGAGCCCATCAAGCGGCTCGGCAACTTCACGGTCCCGGTCAAGGTTTATCACGAGGACAAGGCGGACGTGAGGATCGTCGTGGTCAAGGAAGAGGCCGGGGAGGACGAGGCGGAAAAGGGCGGAGAAAAAGCCTGAGACCAGGCGGCCGGGCCGGCGCGGCGCCGCCCGGCGTGAGCCTGGCTGAACCGAGGTGGCCATGGAACTCGACCTGATGTTCCTGAAAAAGACGCCGCCCCACAGCCTGGAGGCCGAACGGACGGTTCTGGGGGGGATCCTCGTCCGGAAAGAGAACCTGAACGTCGTCCTGTCCACCATCTCGCCCGAGGATTTCTACAGCGACGCCAACCGGAAGATCCTGGAAAAGATCATCATCCTCGTCGATAAGGGCCTGCCGGTCGAGCTCGTCTCCCTGACCGAAGAGGTCCAAAGGGCGGGGATCCTGGAGGAAGTCGGCGGCGTCGCCTATATATCGGGACTCCTCGACGGGGTTCCCAAGAGCCTCAACGTCGAATATTACGCCCAGATCATCAAGGAGAAGGCGCTTCTCCGGCGCCTGATCCTCTCATCGGCCAATATCATTTCCGCGAGCTACGAGCAGAAAGAGGACGCCGATGACCTTCTCAACGCCGCCCAGGCGGCGATCGTCGAGGTCGCCGAGCAGCGTCTCAAGCCGGGCTTCCAGTCCATGAGCGCGCTCATGGGCCCGACCATGGACATGATCCAGACCATGGTCGACCGCAAAGAGGCCGTGACCGGAGTCCCGAGCGGCTTCCGCTACCTCGACGGCCTGACGGCGGGTTTCCACCCGGCCGAACTCGTCATCCTGGCCGCGCGGCCCTCCATGGGTAAAACGGCCCTGGGGCTCAACATCTCCCATCACGTCGGGCTCAAGACGGACAAAGCCGTGGGCTTCTTCTCTATGGAGATGGCCAAGGAGCAGCTGGTCATCCGGCTCCTCTGCGCCGAAGCGCAGCTCGACATCAAGAGGACCCGGACCGGGTTCATCAATGACCGTGAGTTCGAGAAGCTGAAGCTCGCCGCCGAGGCCCTGTCCCGGGCCCGCATCTTCATCGACGAATCGCCGGCCCTGACGGTTATGGAGATGAAGGCCAAGTGCCGGCGCCTCAAGATGGAACAGCGCCTGGACATTGTCTTCGTCGACTACATCCAGCTCATGCGGACGGGGGGCCGATTCGAGAACCGCAACCAGGAGATGTCGTTCATCTCGCGGTCGCTGAAGGAACTGGCCAAGGAGATCCAGATACCGGTCGTCGCCATCTCTCAGCTCAGCCGCGCTCCCGAGAAAGGGCGCCGCGAGCCCAGACCCCAGCTCTCCGACCTCCGCGAATCCGGGGCCCTCGAGCAGGACGCCGACGTCGTGATTTTCATCTACCGGCCGGAGTTCTACCACCCGGACGACGAGAGCCTCAAGGGCGTCGCCGAGGTCAGCATCGCCAAGCAGAGGAACGGCCCGATCGGCAACATCCAGCTGGCCTTCATCCGGGAGTACGCCCGGTTCGCCGACATGGAGCTCTACACGCCGGAGTTTTGACGAATGGCCGCGAGACACCGACGCCGCATCCCCATCGTGGTCCCGTTCCTCCAGCAGATGGGCGAAGTCGCCGTGCTCATGGCCCGGACCATCCGCGATACGTTCCGCCGCCCGTTCGAGGGCCGGATCTTCCTCCAGCAGCTCGAAAGTATCGGCGTGCAGTCGATGTCCGTCGTCTCCCTGACCGCGGCCTTCGGCGGGCTGGTGTTCGGCCTCCAGACCTACTCCGGATTCCACAAGTACGTCGGGCCGGGGACGGAGGTCTACAGCGGCCCGATCATCTCCGTGGGCCTGTGCAAAGAGCTCATCCCCCTGCTCGTGGCCCTGATGGTGGCCGGCCGGGTGGGTTCCTCCATAGCTGCCGAGATCGGGACCATGAAGATCACGGAGCAGATCGACGCCCTGGCCAGCCTTGGCGCCAACCCCAACCGCTACCTCGTCGTCCCCCGGACCCTGGCGGCCGTGATCATGGTGCCTGTCCTGACCCTGTACGGGGACATGATCGGCATCTTCTGCGGCTTCTTCTATAACATCGTGGGCATGGGGGTCAACCGGATCGTCTATATCCGGAACGCCCTGCTCTATTTCGATTTCTGGGACGTCTGCGTCGGCCTCATCAAGGCCCTGGTCTTCGGCTTCGTCATCGCCACCGTCGGCTGCTGGCAGGGGATGAAGGCCGAGGGGGGGGCCGAGGGCGTGGGCCGGGCGACGACCCGGAGCGTCGTCGTGGGCAGTATCTGCGTCCTCATCCTGAACTTCTTCCTCAGCAAGGCCCTGCCGAAGTGACGGCCCCATGATCCGGATCGTCGACCTCCACAAATCCTTCGGGGCGAAAAAGGTCCTTCAAGGCGTCAATCTTGAGGTCGGGGAAGGCGAGACCATGGTCGTGATCGGCCAGAGCGGATCAGGCAAAAGCGTCCTTCTCAAGCACATCATCGGCATGCTCAAGCCGGATCGCGGCCAGATCTTCATCGACGATGTCGAAATCACCGGGCTCCGGGAGAACGCCCTCCCGGAGGTCCTCAAGAAATTCGGGATGCTGTTCCAGGGCGCGGCTCTTTTCGATTCGCTGACCGTGGGGGAAAACGTGGCCTTCGGGCTGAGGCGCTACACGAAGCACACCAAAAAGGAGATCGAGGAGATCGTCTCGGAAAGCCTGGCCAGCGTCGGCCTTCGGGGCGTCGAGGGCCTGATGCCCTACGAGCTTTCGGGCGGGATGAAGAAGCGCGTCGGCCTGGCCCGGGCCATCGCCTACAAGCCCCAGATCATCCTTTATGACGAACCGTCCACGGGCATCGATCCCATCCGGGCGGATTCCATCAACGACCTGATCAACCAGATGAAGCGCGATCTGTGCGTGACGTCCGTCGTGATCACGCACGACATGGTGAGCTGCTACAAGGTGGCGGACCGGATCGCCATGCTCTACAACGGCGTGATCATCGAAGTCGGGACGCCGGCCGAGATCCAGACGACGCGGAACCCCGTCGTCCAGCAGTTCATCTCGGGGCGGGCCGGCGGGCCGATCACGGATTGGTGAGAAACGAGGTCAATTATGAGAAGAGAGATCAAAGTCGGCATCTTCTTCACCGGCGCCCTGGTGATCCTGGCCGTATTCATCTTCGTCGTCGGCAACCTGTCCAACCTGTTCCGCCCGGCGGGGTACCCTCTGATCATCCGGTATGAGACGTCCCTGGGGCTGGACAAAACCGCGGCCGTGAAGATGGCCGGGATCAAGATCGGCTACGTCAAGGACATCCTGCTCGAAGGCCGGCGCTCCAAGGTTATCCTGAGCATCTATCCCAAGTACGCCAACAAGATCCCGCGCGGCTCCAAGGCCGTCCAGTCGGTCCAGGGCCTCCTGGGCGAGAAATTCGTCGACATCCAGCCGAGCATGGAAGATGATTATCTTCGGCCGGGCGACGAGCTCGTCCCGGGGCCGTCCTCGGGCATGGACCAGCTGACCCCCATGCTGACCTCCCTCGGCAACGACCTCCAGCAGGTCGCCCGGAACCTCAAGGACATGACGAACAAAGATACTCGGGACAACTTCGCCCAGGCCGTCAAAAACCTCTCCTCGGTGACGGCCGAGATCGAAAGCTTCTTCCATGAAAACCGGGGCAAGGTCGGGGAGACGATCACCGCGGCCTCGAACACGGCGAAGAGCGTGGACGAACGGTTCAAGGAGATCGCGCAAAACTTCGACACCACTTTGAACGAACTCCGGGGGCTTCTCGAGGAGAACCGGGGCGATATCCGGGAGAGCGCGTCCAAGCTCAAGGACGTCCTGGCCAGGATCGACGAGTCGGTCAAGCTCCTCAACAAGTCGCTCGAGAAAATCGACAGGGGCGAGGGGACGGTGGGAAAGCTGGTCAACGACGAAGGCCTCTACCAGGAGGCCCGGGGGGCCGTCGGGGACGTCCGGAAGATCGCGGACTCCGTCTCCGCCATCCGGCTGCGGCTGGACGTCCGGGGAGAGTATCTCGCCCGCAGCGAAGCCCTCAAGGGTTATCTCAGCCTGGGCCTCTGGTACAAGGACCGCGCCTTTTTCCTGGGCCAGATCGTCAACGACCCGGTCGCGGATAAGTTCGTCTACTCGGCCCAAGGAGGGATGCGCTTCGGCAGCCTCGCCCCCCGGGCCGGGATCATCGAGTCCAAGTTCGGAGCCGGCCTCGACTATTATGCCATCAAGGACAAGCTGGTCCTGAGCGTCGAAGGGCTGGATTTCAACCGGGCCACGAGCCCCCTCTTCCGGACCTTCGCGAGATTTTACCCCCACAAGAACGTCTATCTCATTCTTGGCCTGGAGGATTTCACCCTGGCCGCCAAGAGGGAGGTCTTTTTCGGCTTGGGCGTTGGTCTCTGATGAAAGATAAAACGGTCTTCATCTGTCAGAACTGCGGCTTCCGCTCGCCGAAATGGATGGGGCGATGCCACAGCTGCGGCGAATGGAACAGCATGATCGAGGAGACCGAGGAAGAAACCCCGGTCGAGATTTCCTTCCCGCCCTCAGACCCGGTCCTTTACAAGGACGTCAGGGAATTCGCCAATCCCCGGATTAAGATCGAGATCGAGGAGTTCAACAAGGTCCTCGGCGGAGGCCTCGTCCTCGGCTCCCTGGTCCTCATCGGCGGCGAGCCCGGGATCGGCAAGTCCACGCTCCTCCTCCAGGTGTCCAAGGGCCTGGCCCAGGTGGGCGAGTCCGTCCTTTACGTTTCGGGCGAGGAATCCCTGGAGCAGATCAAGCTCCGCGGCGACAGGCTCGGCGTCAGCGACGGAAGCCTCTACCTCCTGTCCGAGACGAACCTCGAGCGGATCGTCTCCCAGGCCGAACGCCTCCACCCCAAGGCCCTGGTCGTCGATTCCGTGCAGACGATCTTCTCCTCGAAGATGTCGTCGAGCCCGGGGACGATCAGCCAGGTGCGGGAGGTGGCCAACCAGATCTTCCGCTTTGCCAAGAAAAATCAGATCCCCGCGTTCCTCGTGGGGCACATCACCAAGGAGGGTTCGCTGGCCGGGCCCAAGTCGCTCGAACACATGGTCGACGTCGTCCTGCTCTTCGAAGGAGAGAGGGACCACAGCTACCGCGTCCTGCGGGCCATGAAGAACCGTTTCGGCCCCGTTTCGGAGCTGGCCGTGTTCGAGATGACCGCGGCGGGCCTCCAGGCCATCCTCAACCCCTCGGCCTTCTTCCTCCGGGAAAGACCCCGGGAGGAGCCCGGCAGCGCCGTCGTCTGCACCATCAAGGGCACGCGGCCGCTTCTCGCCGAGATCCAGGCCCTCGTCTCGTCCACCCTGTTCACCGGGAACCCCCGGCGGATGAGCATCGGCCTCGACCACTACCGGACATCCATGCTCCTGGCCCTGGTCGAGAAAAAGCTCGGCTACAGTTTCGCGGGAGAGGACATCTATCTCAATGTGGCCGGCGGGATGACGATCGACGAGCCGGCGGCCGACCTCGGGGTCGTCATGGCCGTCGTCTCCTCCATGAAGAACGTGGCCCTGCCGAAGGACATGACCTTCTTCGGCGAAGTCGGCCTGAGCGGCGAGATCCGCTCCGTCAGCCAGCCCCTGGCCAGGATCAAGGAGGCCCAGACCCTCGGCTTCGGAACCATCCTCGTCCCGGCGGGGAACCTGGACGCCCTGGACAAGAAGGACCTGCCCGCCATCCAGTGCCTCGGCGTGATGACGGTCAAGCAGGCGCTCCAATACGCTTTTTAGCGACCATTTATAAATAAAGGATTCACGCCATGGGAATCATCATTTTCCGCGTCATCGTCATCGGGCTGATTACGCTGACCGGCTTTTTTTATCCTCCGTTCAAGCTGGGCCATGAGCTCGGGGCGGCCGTCGCGTTCGTCCTCGGCGCCGTCGTCATGGCCCTGGAAACGAAGATCCGGAAGACCGCCTTCAAGGTCATCTGGAGCGCGGGCCTGGGCATGCTGATCGGCATCCTCCTCGGCTGGCTCGTCGGTTCCATTTACCGGTCGGTCGTCAGGACGCCGGAGATGGCGACCTTCATCCACATCTTCTTCCTGATCATCGTCCCGTATATCGGGCTCCTCATCGGGATCCGGAAACCGGAGTGGTTCGATCCCGTCAACCTGTCCCGGCTTTTCAAGGAGAAAGGCGGAGGCCGCAGCTACAAGATCCTGGACACGAGCGTCATCATCGACGGCCGGATCGCCGACCTCTGCGACACGGCCTTCATGGAGGGCGCGCTCGTCATCCCCCAGTTCGTCCTCAAGGAACTGCAGCTCGTCGCCGATTCGCCCGACGCCCTCAAGCGCCAGCGCGGCCGCCGGGGGCTCGATGTCCTCGATCACCTGCAGAAATCCTCCCAGGTCTCGGTCGTCATCTCGGACGTGGATTTTCCCGACATCCGGGACGTCGACTCCAAGCTCCTCGAGTGCGCCAAAGCTATGGACGCCAAGATCGTGACCAACGATTTCAACCTGAACAAGGTCGCCCGCATTCACGGCATCCCGGTCCTCAACATCAACGAGCTGGCCAACGCCCTGCGGCCGGTCGTCCTGCCGGGAGAGTCGATGAAGGTTTTCATTCTGAAGGAGGGAAAGGAAAAAGACCAGGGAGTCGCCTACCTGGATGACGGGACCATGGTCGTCGTCGACAATTCCCGCCGGCTGATCGGCCAGACCATCAACATCACCGTCACGTCCGTCCTCCAGACGACGGTCGGGAAGATGATCTTCGGCCGCTACAACGGGGAAAGTCGATGAGCCCGGTGTCGGCGATCATCGTGGCGGCCGGGGCCGGCAAGCGGTTCGGCCGGATGAAGCAGTTCGTCTACCTGCGGGGGATACCCGTGCTGGAGTGGACCTTGGAACGATTCCAGGCCCACGAGGAAGTCGGGACGATCGTCCTCGTCCTTCCCGACGAGCGCGACCGGAAGCATTACCAAATGCGGTACGGCAAAATCCTTGACGTCGTCAGGGGCGGCGACAAACGCCAGGATTCCGTGTGGCAGGGGTTCAGGCTCCTCGAGGAGGCGACGACCGAGCTCGTGCTGATCCACGACGGAGCGCGTCCCCTGGCCGACGGCCCGCTGATCAGCCGGGTCATCGGCGAAACCCGGACGGGCGGCGCCTGCGTTCCCGTCATCCCCCTCGAGGACACGGTGAAGGAGGTCCGGGACGGACGGGTCATCAGGACCCTGGACCGGACGCAGAACTACCGGGTCCAGACCCCCCAGGGATTCCTTTATCCCGTCCTGAAGCGGGCCATGGACGCGGCCCGACGGGACCGCTTCTACGGGACCGACGAGGCCATGCTCGCGGAGAGGGTGGGACTTCCCGTGCGGACGGTGGCGGGGGACCCCAGGAATATCAAGATCACGACGCCGTTGGACCTGAAAATTGCGGAGGCCTTGCTCGATGTTTAAAATTGGTTTCGGCTACGACATCCATGCCCTGGTCCCGGGGAGGAGGCTCGTCCTCGGCGGCCTGCACATCCCCGGCCCCGCGGGCCTGACCGGACATTCCGACGGGGACGGGCTCGTGCACGCAATCATCGACGCCCTGCTCGGCGCCGCGGGCGAGGCCGACATCGGCCGGCTCTTCCCGGACAACGACCCCCGGACCGAGGGCATCTCGAGCCTCCGCCTTCTCGGCGAGGTCATGGCCCGGCTGACGGACGCGGGCTGGAGCGTCGTGAACGTGGACACGGTCGTCGTGGCCGAGGAGCCGAAGATCGCTCCCCACGTCGAAAGCATGAAGGGGATCCTCTGCCCGATCCTGGGCGTCGAGAGCCTGGGGCTGGGCATCAAGGGCAAGACGAACGAGGGGTTGGGGCCTGTCGGCGAAGGGCGCGCCATCGCCTGCTGGGCCGTGGTCCTCATCCAGAAATAGCGCCGGCCGCCCTGGCCTCGGGGATGGCCTCCACTCCAGAGTGCGTCTTGCGCTAAGCCGCACATGACGTTCCGGCCATTCCCCTTCGGCCCGTTTCAAGCAAGGCTGCGCATAAAAAAAGGCCGCCGATTTCCCCCTGGAAAGACGGCGGCCTCTTACGCGGCGAGAATCGGCCGGACGGATGTCCGCCGGCCAGGAACGAGCCCGCTCGGATTCCCGTCTCGCGTCATCAAGGCATCCCGTTGATGTGCACGACGGGCCGCGCCTCGGACCCCGGCTTTGCCGACGCGGTCACATCGACCTGGTACCCGTTCAACTTGCCGATGCTGAACATGTTCAGGGCCGACGGCGAAGCGATCAGATTGAACCCGACCAGGCTGACCATCACGGCCACCAGAAAGATGGCGATCTTGGCTTTGGTCTTCATTGTTAACCTCCGTGTTGAATTCGTTCTCACACCCTATTAGACGTCGGCCCCGGCAAAAAGGTTCCACATTTCTTCATTCCCCTCTGTTGACTCGCCCCCTCATTCCGTTTATTCTCCCTGTGATATCCCCTCGAGGAGGACCCATGAACACGCGCGCGTTCCGCATCTTTCCGGCCATCGGGGTCGCCGCCTTTCTGATCTTTTCCGCGGCCGGCCAGGAGAAAAAGCCGCCCAGGACTTACACGGTCGGGGGGCTGAGGCACGGGGTGAGTTTCTTCCCCCGCGTGGATTACGAGGCGACCCGACCCAAGGTCAGGGGCCAGATGGATTTCGCCCACTATCACAAGTACGGCGAGGTCGTGGAATTCCTGCAGAAATGGGAAAAGGACTACCCCAACCTCGTATCGCTCTATTCCGTGGGGAAGAGCTTCGAGGGCCGGGATATCTGGCAGATCACGATCACCAACAAGTCCACGGGGCCGGACACCGACAAGCCGGCCATGTTCATCGAGGGCAACAGGCATTCGGGCGAGGTGACGGCCGCCGAATCGGCCCTCTACTTCGCCTGGTATGTCCTGACCAACTACGGCCAGGAACCCGGTATAACGTCCCTCGTCGACAGCAAGGCCCTCTACGTCAAGGTCAAAAACAACCCCGACGGCTCGGAGCTCTACCTGAACACGGCCCAGAGCAACCGCAGCACGGTCAGGCCGCACGATGACGACGGGGACGGGCTCCTCGACGAGGACCCGCCCGAGGACCTCGACGGCGACGGCCTGATCCTCCAGATGAGGCAGAAGGTGGAGGACGGGAAGGGCGATTTCATCCTCGACCCCGACGACAAGTCCGGGCGGCTCATGAAGAGGGCCGGCCCGGGGAAGGGGGACTACAGGATCTACGGCGAGGGCATCGATAGCGACGGCGACGGCCGCGTCAACGAGGACGGGATCGGCGGAATCGACCTTCACCGCAATTACCCGGAAAACTGGCGGCCCGAGCCCGGCCTGGACCTGACGGGCCGCGGCTGGACCCAGGGCGGGGCCGGAGAATTCCCGCTCTCCGAAACGGAGACGAGAGCGGTCGTCCTCTTCCTCCTCCAGCACCCCAACGTCTCCGTCGGCCAGACGATGGACACGTCCGTGCCCATGCACCTCCGCCCCCCGTCGACGTCGCGCAGCGAAGAATCCATGCTCCCCGAGGACCTGAAGCTCTACAGGTATTTCGACCAGGAAGGGAAAAAGATCACGGGCTACCCCTACGCGGGCGACGTTTATTGGGATTACGCCAATGTGGGCCGGGGAGACAGCGAAATGAGAGCCATGGCGGCCCAGATGGGCTTCGAGATCCCGCGGGAACGCCAGGGCTCGCCGCTGTTCGGGCATTCCCCGGATTTCGGCTATTTCCAGTACGGGGCCATCTGGTACGGCGATGAGCTCTGGAACGGCGGCCGGATGAAGGATTACGACGGCGACGGGCGGATCACCGAGCTCGAGAACCTGCGCTGGCTCGATGAAAACCTGCCCGGGAAGTATTTCAAGCCCTGGACGAAGTTCCAGCACCCGACACTCGGGGAAGTTGAGATCGGGGGATTCAACCCGAAGTTCTTCCGCCAGAATCCGCCGCCGGAGATCCTCGAGGAATGGGCCGCGAAAGAGGCCAGGTTCAATCTCCTTCTGGCCAAGTCCCTGCCGCAGGTCCGGGTCGTTTCCCTTGACGTCAAGCCCGTCAAGAAAGAGCCGGGGGCCTTCGAGATCGTCGCCGTCCTCACGAACGACGGCTTCCTGCCGACCGCCCTGGAGATGGCCAAGCGGGTCAAGATCGTCCGCCCCGATATGGCCGTTCTCCGGCTGACGGGCAAGGGCGTCGAACTGGCCAAAGACAGCCAGAGCCGCATGGAGATAGGGTCGCTTAAGTCCGGCGAGCGGAAAGAGGTCCGCTGGAAGGTTAAAGCGACGGGCCAGGAAGCGGCGGAGGCCGAGGTGACCCTCTCCTCGACTCGGGGCGGAATCGCCAAAAAGACCGTAAAGATTTTGTGACGGAACGCGGCGGCCGCCTTTATCCCCGGCGAGGCTCCGGCCGGCCGTGGACGGGCAGTCGTCACCTTGCGGCAAGCGATCAATAAGTCCTGGGTTACCAGGGCCTGTCGCCATGCAAGGCATTGTTAAATAATAAGTTAATAGGCAATGGAAGAAATTCCTGGGCTATTCGTCTATAATAGAGTAAAGGAGAAGTGTTTATGAAAAAAGCATTTTTGAGCTTGGCTCTCGTATTGGTTGTGGCTGGGGCCTTCCTTCTCGCCGCCGTTGATGTCACGGGCGGCTGGGATATGACCCGAAAGACCCCCCAGGGCGACAGGACTTCGACGATCACGTTCACGCAGACCGGCGAGAATCTCACCGTGAAGATGCCCGGGCGGAACGGAGAGGAGATGACGGGCACCGGGACGATCAAAGGCAACGAGCTTGAGTGGACCATCACTCGGACCGGCCCCCAGGGTGAAATGAAAGTCACCTACAAGGCCAAGGTCGAAGGCGACAAGATGACCGGGACCTCTCAGTTCGCAGACCGGCCCGCCACGGAGTGGACCGCCGTCAAGAAGGCGAAGTAAGCAGCGCCTTTTCCTTCCGGCCCCCGTCAGAGGGGAGACCGGCAGGCTTTTTATCGTGACCAGCCGGGGAAGCCGGCCCTTTTAAAGGGATCGGCTTCCCCTTTTTCTTTCATCCCGAAACCGCGCACCCGCGAATCCGGACCGGCCCTTTCCACCCAGGAACTTTCCTCCCCGGGGATTATCCGCTATAATAGATGTTCATCGGCGGGGGGTGGGTCCGGGCGGCATGAGCCCCGGCCGACCTCCTGCGAAGACGGCCGGACCTGCTCCGAGTCCCGATGGAACCGGTTCGCCCGAAGGGGAGTTTTCCCCCAAGAAGCCGTCTTTTGGAAGATTTTCCCTGTCCTCCCGTCTAATATGATGCGGAGGACAAGTGAGCAAAACCGCATGGACGAAAAACAACTGGTCAGGCTGGCTCAGCAAGGAAGCCAGGGGGCTTACGAGGAGCTGGTCGGGAAATACCAGTCCAAGGTGTTCAGCATGGCGATGAGTTTTATCCGGAACCGGGAAGCGGCCGATGACGCGGCCCAGGAGGTCTTCCTGAAGGCCTATCTGGCCCTGCCCAAGTTCCACCTGAAATCCGAGTTCGGCACGTGGCTGTACCGGATTGCCATCAACCATGTCAGGGATGTCCTGCGGAAAAGAGGCCGGATGAAGGAAGTCTCCCTCGAGGGCGTCCGGGAAATCCCCGCCGCTGACGAGAACGCCCTGGAAAAGGCCGAGATGGAGCGCGAGATGGAAGCCCGCAAGAGCCTGGTCCAGGGATTCGTCCGGGGCCTCCCGGAAAAATACAGGACCATCCTGACCCTGCGGGATATCCAGGGCTTGCCCTATGACGAGATCTCGCGGGTCCTTCGTCTGTCTCCAGGGACCGTGGACTCCAGGCTCCACCGGGCCCGGAAGATGCTCAGACAAAAGCTGGCGCCGTGTTTAAGCCAGGAAGGAGGGTCTCATGCGTTGTAAGACGGCCGAGAAATGGATCTCGCGTTCCCTGGACGGGCGCCTCGACGAGCGCTCCCGGGGACTTCTCGAGGCTCACCTCGAAGCCTGCCCCTCCTGCCGGAAGGCGGCCGCTGAGTACCGGTCCATGACCGCTCTTCTCCGCCCGGGTAAAGAGGAAGCGCCTCTCCCCCGCTTCTGGGAGCGGCTCGAGCCCCGCTTGAAGGAAGAACAGAAGGTCGTGCCGTTCGTCCTCTGGGAGAGATGGGCCCTGCATGCGATCCCGGTGTTCGTCGCTCTCGTCGCCCTTGCGGCGGGCCTCTTCATCTTCACGCCCCAGCGCGCCGAGACGAGCCAGTCGGAGGCCCTCCTCATCGAAAACACCAACCCGTTCTCGGAGACGAGGAGCCTGTTCGAGGAAAAACGTCCCGAGGCGAGGAGCATGATGCTCATCTTCGCTTCGCTCGACGAAAAACCCGTCGTCAGGAGATAGGCGCCATGGTCAAGAAATATAAACTCTGGGTCGCATTGACCCTTATCGTCGTCTTCGGCCTCGGCGCCGCGGCGGGCGTCTTCGGCGAGCGCTATCTCATGCACAAGAGGCCCCGCGGCCCGGTCCATGAGCGGACCCCGTTCCCCCTGCTCGAGCCGGTGGCCAAGGCCCTGGCGCTCACGGCCGAGCAGCAGGACAAGCTCCGGGAGATCTTCAAGCGCAGCGACGAGCGGATGAAGGAGCTCGACGGAGAGATCCATGTCCGGCTGCGCGAAGTCCGGGCCCAGCTCAAGAGCGAGGTCGACGGCGTCCTCACCCCCGAGCAAAGGGCCAAGCTCGAAGACATGATCCAAAAAGAGCGGGCCAAGCGGCAGCCGGAGCACTCCGGCAGCGAGGCCCCGCGGAACGAACGGGATACCCCCCGGGAAACGAAATAAGTCCATTAAGGAATAAAGGAGAAGTCTCATGAAGAAGAAGATTATCTGGATCGTCGTCGTTTTGGTGATCATCGCGGGGTCCGTCCTTGGCGTAACCCTGATCAAGAAAGGCAAGAACGGCGTCGTCAAATACCGGAAAGAGGCCATCGGGCGCGGCGACATCCAGGCCCTCGTTGTCACGTCGGGGACCCTGAATCCCATCGATCTCGTCGACGTCGGAAGCCAGGTATCCGGCAAGATCACCAAGCTCAACGTCGATTTTAATTCCACGGTGACCGCGGGCCAAATCGTGGCCGAGATCGAGCTCGAGCCCCTGCAGATGAAGATCCAGCAGAGCGAGGCGAGCTACAATAGCCGGGTCGCGGCCCTCGAACAGTCCAAGGTCAACCTAAACAACCTGAAGAACAAGTATGACCGGGCCATGAGCCTCTTCGCGAAAAAGCTCTTGTCCATTGAGGAAAAAGAGACGGCCGAGTCCGCTTACCTGGGCGCCAAGGCCGACGTCACCTCGGCGGAGGCGAGCCTGGCCCAGGCCAAGATCTCGCTCGACCTGAGCAAGATCGACCTGAGCCACGCCGTCATCCGCGCGCCGGTCGACGGGATGGTCATCACCCGCAAGGTCAGCATCGGCCAGACACTCCAGGCCGGCATGACGGTTCCCGTCCTGTTCCAGGTCGCCACGGACCTGACCAAGATGAAAGTGGAATGCAGCGTAGACGAGGCCGATATCGGCCGGGTCAAAGAAGGGCAGAAGGCCCAGTTCTCGGTTGAGGCCTTTCCGAACGAGATCTTCAGCGGCGTCGTGCAGCAGGTCCGCTACGCATCGACGACGACCTCGAACGTCGTGACCTACACGACGGTCGTCAACGTCGACAATCCGGAAAAGAAACTCCGACCGGGCATGACGGCTACGGTCTCCATCATCGCCGGCGAAGCCAAGAACGTCCTCCGCGTCCCCAACTCCGCCCTGAGGTTCACCCCGGACCTCAGCCAGGCGGACCTCGCCAAGATTATGAAAGAGGCGGGAGAGCGGATGATGGCCCAGCGCCAGCAGCAGGGCGGACAGGGCGGCTCCGGCGCCCAGGGCGACCCGGCCCAGCAGCAGGCCCGCCCCAATGAAGGCCAGAGGAGCCAGAACCCGAACTTCCAGATGGGCCAGTTTGGCCAGGGCCAGCGGGGTGGGACGGGGCAGGGCGGACAGCGGCGCCAGCAGGCCAGCCGCGTCTGGATCCAGGACAAGAACGGAAACCTGCAGGTCCTCTTCATCCGGGCCGGCATCACGGACAATTCCTATACGGAAATCCTCCGCTCTGAACTCAAGGAGGGCGACGAGGTCGTCATCGGTAAGGCCGCGGCCGGGCAGCCCCAGGCTTCGAATCAGCCCGGGAGAGGCCCCGGCGGGTCGATGATGTTTATCGGCCGGTAAGGGCCCGAACCCTTCGGGAGTTGATTATGGCTAAGAAAATAATCGAACTGCGCGACCTTATAAAAATTTATAAGATCGGCGAAACCGAAGTCCACGCCCTCCGGGGGATCACCTACTCGATCGAGGACGGAGAGTTCCTGGCCATCATGGGAGCCTCCGGTTCGGGCAAGTCGACGCTGATGAACATCCTCGGCTGCCTGGACAAGCCGACCTCCGGCGAATACACCCTGGACGGCGTGGCCGTATCGACGCTCGACAAGAACACACTGGCCCATATCCGGAACCAGAAGATCGGGTTCGTTTTCCAGAGTTTCAACCTTCTGTCCAGGACGACGGCCCTGGAGAACACCGAATTGCCGCTCCTCTATTCGCGCCTGAACGGCAAGGACATGACACGGCTGGCCCTGGATTCCCTGGCTGCCGTCGGGCTCCGCGACAGGGCCCACCACAAGACGAACCAGCTTTCCGGCGGCGAGCAGCAGCGCGTGGCCATCGCCCGGGCCCTCCTGAACAATCCCTCCCTGATCCTGGCCGACGAGCCGACGGGCAACCTGGACAGCAAGACGAGCTTCGAGATCATGAACATTTTCAAGAAGCTCAATGAGGAGAAGAAAATGACGATGGTTATGGTAACCCACGAACCGGACATCGCCGCCTGGGCGAAACGACGGATCTACCTCAAGGATGGCGTCATCGTCCGGGAGGAGCAATCGTGACGGGCGGCTCGGCCGCCCGACTGAGAGGCCGGAAATGAAAAGTATCTTATTACACTTTGTCCAGACCATGAGAGTGGCCCTGAGGGCCCTGACGCGGAATAAAATGCGGACGTTCCTAACGGCCCTGGGCATCATCATCGGGGTCGGCGCGGTCATCGCCATGGTCAGCATCGGCGAAGGCGCCAAACGCGGCATCCAGGAACGATTCAATTCCATGGGGACGAACCTGCTGTTCGTCTATCCGGGCAACCAAAACGTCCAGGGCGTGCGCAGCCAGGCCGGGAGCCGGACGAGCCTGAAGGAAGACGACGCCAAGGCCATCGTGCAGTACTGCGACGCGGTCCGGGCCATTTCGCCGTCCGTGAACTCGCGCGGCCAAGTCGTATACGCCAACAAGAACTGGAACACCCAGATCTCCGGCACGGGCGCCGACTACACGGACATCCGCAGCTGGCCCGTCGAGTTCGGCACCTATTTCGACGAAACCCAGGTCCGGGCCGCGGCCAAGGTTTGCGTCCTGGGGAGCGAAGTCAGCAAGAACCTCTTCGAGGGGGCGGACCCCGTCGGCCTGGTCATCCGGATCCGGAACATCCCCTTCAAGGTTCTCGGCGTCCTCAAGTCCAAGGGCGAGTCGGGGGGCTTTTTCAACCGCGACGACATGGTCGCCATCCCCTACACGACCTGCATGCGGCGGCTCGCGGGGATCGATTACATCAATTCGTGCGATATCTCCGCCGTCAGTTCCGACATGATGGCTGAGGCCAAGAGCCAAATCGAGGTCCTCCTGCGCGACCGGCACAGGATCATGCCGGGAAGCGACGACGACTTCACCGTCCGGAACATGTCCGACGTTGCCGAGAGCGCGGCCGAATCGACGAAGATCATGACCATCTTGCTCGGCAGCATCGCTGGCATTTCCCTGCTCGTCGGCGGGATCGGGATCATGAACATCATGCTGGTCTCCGTCACGGAGAGGATCCGGGAGATCGGCATCCGCATGGCCGTCGGCGCCCGCGGGCGGGACATCCTGCTCCAGTTCCTGACGGAGGCCGTCGTCTTGAGCTTCCTCGGCGGAATGATCGGCGTCGCGTTTGGCTACGGGGCCTCGAAATTCATGGGCAAGATCCCCATCTTCTCCCAGTTCCAGACCGTCGTCTCGCTGGCCTCGGTCCTGCTGGCGTTCCTGTTCTCCGCCCTGGTGGGGATCTTCTTCGGGTTCTATCCCGCCTGGAAGGCGTCCAAGCTCGACCCAATCGACGCCCTGAGGTACGAGTGAAGCGGAGCGGGTCCGGACGGAACACGCAGTCTAGATAAACGAACAGACCAAGAGGAGGTCGATCATGAAAAAGTACCACCGTTGGGCCCTCGGGCTCTTCCTTCTTGTCCTGGCCGCCGCCGGCTGGACCCAGGACAACCCCCCCAGAGTCATGTCCATTTCGCTCGAGGACGCCATCGCGAAGACCCTGAAGAACAACCTCGGGCTGGCCATCCAGGTTCTCGTCCCTCAACAGTCTGAGTATTCGGTGGCCCTGGCCAAGGAAAAATTTCTGCCGACCGTTTCCCTGTCTTACCAAAAGCAAAACAACAATTCTCCCTCGGTAACGTATATCGACGCCTCGGGGAACCTGATCCAAAAAACGGATAACTTCACCTTCATCCAGGCCAGCGAGTCCGTGCCTTTCGGCGGGACGTTCAACCTGTCTATGACCGGCTCCAAAACGGACCAGAACCGTACGGGCGTGACGATCAACCCCAGCTTCAACACCACCGTGCGGCTGAGTTTCACCCAGCCGCTGCTCCGGAACTTCGGCTACAACATCAGCCGCTACAATATCATCGTCGCCCAGAAGAACCTGAACGTTTCGGACTATCAGCTCAAGCAGACGCTCCTGGACACCATCTATTCGGTCGAAAACGGCTATTGGAACCTGGTCTACAGCATCGAGAATCTCAATGTCCGGGTGCTTTCTCTGAAGCTCGCCCAGGACCTCCTCGACCAGAACCAGAGGATGGTCGAGATCGGGACCCTGGCGCCGATTGAGATTCTCAGCGCCCAAGCTGAAGTTGCGACCCGCGAGGCCGACCTCATCCAGGCGCAAACCCAGGTGAAAAGCGCCGAAGACCAGCTGAAGGTCCTGATCAACATGCCGGAAAACGAAGCCCGGGCCGTTGATTCGATCAAGCCGCTCGACAGCCCCTCGTTCGAAGAGCGCACCATCGGCCTGGACGAAGCCCTGGCCACGGCCCTACAGCTCAGGCCCGACCTCGAGGCCACGAAGATCAACGCGGAGGTTCAGCAGATCGACCTGAACTACGCCAAGAACCAGCTCCTTCCGGACCTGAACCTGTCCGCGTCCTATTGGAGCCCGGGCGTTTCGGGCACCCGGATCTTTTACATCGGGAATCCGACCGACGGCATCCTCGACCCCAACCGCCCGCCGATCCCCGGGGGTTTCGGTGAAGCCTTCTCTAACGCCTGGAGGTTCAAAAACAACAACTGGTCCGTGGGCCTGACCCTCAACATCCCATTGAGCAACATTTTTTCCAAGGCCAATTACTATCTGGCCAAGGTCAGCCTCCAGCAGGCGATCCTCACTCTCCAGAACCAGCAGCAGCAGCTGTTTCTCCAGATCAAAAACGACACCCGGACCGTGGAGGCCAATTTCAAGCGGATCACGGCCTACAGGGTCGCCCGCGAGCTCGCCGAGCAGAAACTGGCGGCCGAGCAGGAGAAATTCAGGGTCGGGCAAAGCACCAACTATACGGTCCTTTCCTACCAGAGAGACCTGGCCAATGCCCGGATTTCCGAGCTCAACGCGATCGTCGCCTACAACGTTTCCCTCGCGGCCATGGACCATGATTTGGGCGTGAGCCTGAAGAACAGGAACGTCAGGATAACGGACTATATCCAAAACTGAGACGAACACAATTCCCGCCTCGGCCGGCCGGGTTGGGCCTCCGAGGCTCTTTCCGGCCGGGCGTTGTTTATCCCCTTTCCTGTTGACCTTCCAGCATTTAGCTTGCATTCGCCGGGGAATCGTGCTATGATTCAACACAAAGGTAAGCATCTCCAACCCATCCCGACGTTTGGAGAAGATTCTATGAACAGAAAACTGATCCGGCCCAATCTCAGCGAAATCAAGGAACAGATGAGCCTGGAAAAGGAACGGTACAAGGGAGCGGAGCGAAGGAAAATGCACCCCCCCACCGATACCTTCGCGGAAAGCTATTACTACCTCAAGCAGATGAACAAGAAGACCCCCATGGCCGTCGTCTTCACGGACGGCGAGACCGTCGAGGGGTATGTCGAGTGGTACGACCGCAACTGCATCAAGCTCAACCGCGACAACGCCCCGAACCTCCTCATCTACAAGAGCAACATCCGCTGCCTGTACAAGGTGAACGAGGCGCCTGAAGCCCCGGGAGACGAGTCCAAGAAGAAGAGATGACCGTTCCCAGGATCGGGGTGACCCTCGGGGACCCCGGAGGCGTCGGACCGGAAATCATTCTGAAAGCCCTGGTGGGGGGGCATGGCCTGCCGCCGGCTTCCATCATCCTTTTCGGAGATTCCCGCATCATCGCCGGGGAGGCGGGCTCCCTCGGCCTCAAGTTCACGGCCGACTCATGGCGGGAAAGCGAGCGGGGAAAGGCCGGGATTTATCTCTCCGAGGTCGGCTGCCCGGCCGCGGTTATGGCCCTGCACCGGCCCGACGCCCGGAACGGCGACGCCTCATTCCGGTTTTTCGAGGCCGCGGCGGCTGCGGCGCGCGGAGGGCGCCTGGACGCCATCGTCACGGGGCCCGTTTCCAAAGCTTCATGGAAAATGGCCGGCCTTCCCTGGCGCGGCCACACGGATTACCTGGAAAGCTTTTATCCGGGGGCTATCATGTCCTTCTGGTCCGAGAGGCTCCTGGTCGCCCTCTTCAGCCACCACCTTCCCCTGATAGAGGCCTTGGGAAGGATCCGCAGGCCGGCCCTGCTCGATTTCTTCCGGCGCCTGTCCGCGGCCGCCGGACGTATTGAGGGCGGACCGCGGGAATTCCTGGTCCCCGGCCTCAATCCTCACGCCGGCGAAAACGGGCTGCTCGGGGCCGAGGAGGAGGAGGAAATCGGACCGGCCGTCGAAGCGGCCAGGAAGGAGGGGATTTCTATCAGCGGTCCGCATCCCCCTGACACCGTTTTCCGGCGCGCCCTGGGCCGTCCGGACACTCTGGTGGCCGCCCTCTACCACGACCAGGGCCTGATCCCGTTCAAGCTCGAGGCGTTCGAGTCCGGGGTCAACGCCACGCTGGGGTTGCCGTTCGCCCGGACTTCCCCGGATCACGGCACGGCCTTCGATATCGCCGGCCAAGGCCACGCCGACCCGAGGAGTATGGTCGAGGCGATCCGGCTGGCCGGGCGTTTCACCGCCAGCGCTTCTTGATCTCGGCCCTCATCTCCCGGTCGGTGTCCCTTTTTTTAATAGCCTCACGCTTCTCGTATTCCCGCTTCCCCCGGACGAGCGCCAGTTCAAGCTTGATCTTCCCACGGTCCGTGATCAGGACCCGGACAGGGACGAGGGTCAGGCCCCGCTCCCGGATCTTTCCGTCCAGGCGCTTGATCTCGCGGCGGTGGAGAAGGAGTTTCCGGTCGCGAACGGGTTCATGGTTGAAAATGTTGGCGGCCTCATAGGGGCTGACGTGACACTTGACGAGGAAGACCTCGCCGTTCTTGACCTCGGCGTAGCTCTCCTTCAGGCTGATCCGGCCGTCCCGGATGGATTTGACTTCGCTGCCCTGGAGGGCCAGGCCGGCCTCGAACCTCTCCAGGATTTCGTAGTCGTGGGAAACGTGCTTGTTGACGGCGACGGTACGGGCGGGCGATTTCACGGGACGGACGGTCCTTTTGCGGCGCCGAGGTCGACGCGGATGAGGCTGATATGGCGCTTGTTCATTTTTTCGACGGTCAACCGGACGGCCCCGAATTCCAGGGACTCCTTCTCCTGCGGGATGCGCCCGAACTCGTAGAGGAAGAAGCCGGCCAGCGTCGTGTAGTCGTTCTTCTCCGGGAGGCCCAGCGAGAGAGCGGCGTTGACCTCCTTGATGGGCGCCGACCCCTTGACGACATAAGCCCGGTCGCTGATGCGGCTGAAGCATTCCTCGGCCGTGCCGTCGTGCTCGTCGCGGATGTCGCCGACGAATTCCTCGATGATGTCCTCGAGGGTCACGATGCCCTCCATGTTGCCGAACTCGTCCACGACGAAGGCCATGTGGACGGTGTTTTCCTGCATTTGCAGGAGGACCTTTTCGAGGCTGGCGAGCTCGGGGACGAAGAGCGGCTTGTGAAGCAGAGCAGATAAGTTAAAGTCTTTTTTATCAATTATATAACCGATTATGTCTTTGGTGTGAACGGTCCCTTCGATATTGTCGAAACGACCCCGGTAGACCGGATAGCGGGAATAAGCCGACGACCGGATGGTCGCCAGGATCTGGCTGGGGGGCGAGTCGGCGTCGATGGCCTTGACCTGGGGCCTCGGAATCAGGATCTCTTTCACCGGCCGGGCATTGATGTCCAGGGCGCCCGAGATCATCCTGCGGCGCAAGGCCGAGAAACCCCGCGTTCCCGCGAGGAGAATGACGCGGATCTCCTCTTCGCTGAGACGGTCGGGCTGGCCCCCGCGCTGATCGCGCGACGAAGGGACCACGATCCCGGTCAAAAGCGACAGGACTTTGACGAGCGGATAGAAAAGGACCATCAGGCCGCGGACGGGGTAGCTATAGACGAGCGCCGTCCGGACGGGATTGTGGGCGGCGAAAGACTTGGGGTTGATCTCGGCGAAGATGAGGAGAAAGAAGGTCGTGGTGATGGTGGCGAGGAGGACGGCCCGGCTCCGGTCCGGGACCAGCGTGACGAACACGGACGTGGCGATCGCGGCCGCGGCCACGTTCACCAGGGTATTGCCGATCAGGATAGTCGCCAAGAAGTCGTTGGTCCTGGCCAGGATCCTCCGCGCCAGTCCGGCCCTCTTGGAGCCCGCCTTTTCACGGTATTCCAGGGAATAGGGGCTCGAGGCGATAAAGGCCGTTTCGGCGGACGAAAAAAAGGCGCTGAAGAGCAGGCACAGGATAAACAGAAGGATGGCCGGCAGAAGCATCAGGTCCGTATCAGCTGGCGACCCGCGGCTTGGCGTCCTTGAAGCACCGCGACAGGTTGTCGAGAAGCCGCGCCTCGATCTTGGAGGTGGGGGCGTCGGCGGCCTCGGAAATCTCGCAGACCAGGAGCTCCTTGGCCTTCTCCATCATCTTCTTCTCCCGGAAGGAGAGGGGCTTGATCAGGCTGAGGTAGTAGAGGCTCTTCAGGACGGTCGCCACGTCGAAGAGGGTGCCCGATTTCATCAGGTTGACGTGTTCCTTGTAACGTCCCTTCCAGTCCATCGTGATGTCGACGGCCCCGTTCCTCAGGAAATTGAAGATTTTCTTGATGGAGGTCTCCGAAACGGGCAGGCGGATCCCGATTTCGAGGGCGGTCGAACTCGAGATTTGGACCAGGGTGTTGTTGGCGATGATCCTCAGATGGATGATCTTGGAGGCCTCCCCGTTGTACGATTCCTCCCGGATGGCTTCAATGACGCCGAGCCCCTGATTGGGATAGATGACCTTATCGCCAATTTTCATGGAGTTCATATCTGTCTATTATATCGCACTATTGGGAGGAGAGTCAATGAGATGTCCCGGGAGAGGGGGGCGGCCGGGCCTCTTCCGGGCTTGACAGGCCCCCGGCCTTCGGGTAACATACTCCCTCTAAAGGTAAGGTAATGAACCCGCATGAAGAGAACCTTTCAGCCGAACAACAGAAGACGAAAGAAAACGCACGGTTTCCGCGTCCGGATGAAGACCAAGGGCGGTCAAGAAGTCCTCAAGAGCAGAAGGCGTAAGGGCAGAAAACGCGTTTCTGTCGGATGAATGAACACCTGACGCCTCTCGAGAGGATCCGCAGGAAAAAGGACTTCATAAGTCTTTATAGAAACGGCAGCCGCTTTCGAGGGCCATATTTCAACCTGGTTTACCGTCCCAATTCCCTCGGGTACTCGAGGCTGGCCGTGGTTGTCAGCAAAAAAGTCGGACCCTCGGTGACGCGCAACAGGGTCAAACGGCGGCTGAGAGATCTGTTCCGCCGGAATAAGGGTCTCCTCCCGGGGCCGCTGGATATGATTATGGTGACCCGGAAGGAGATCGTGGACCTCGGGGCTCCGGAGCTTCGGGCCGGCTATTTTGAGGCCTTGGAATCGATCAAGAAGAAACGGGCTGTGTCGTGAGAACCGTCGTGCTCCTGCTGATCAAGGGCTACCAGACCGCCCTCTCCCCTTTCCTGGGGACCCACTGCCGTTTTCAGCCGACCTGTTCGTCCTACACCTATGAGGCCATCGAGAAGCATGGCCTGTTCAGGGGAACGGTTCTGGGAATCCGGCGCCTCCTGAGGTGTCATCCTTTCCACGCGGGCGGAATCGACCCCGTGCCCTAAGAGGTAACCGATATGGAAAAACGTCTCATCGCGGCGATCGTCCTGTCATTCCTCGTGCTGATGGGGTACGAGCTCCTCTTCGTAAAGCCCAAGCCCCTGACGGAACAACCCCCGGCCGTGACAGCCCCCGTGCCGGCGGCCAGGACGGAGGGCCAGCCGGCCGCCCAGGTCGCTCCGGGGCAGGCGGAAACGAAGTCCGCAGTCCAGCCCCCGTCCGTCCCGAATGCCGAGGCCGTGAGCGCCCAGGCCGAGGAAAACACTGTCGTCGAGACATCCCTTTACACGGCCGCCTGGAGCAACAAGGGCGGCGTGCTCAAGAGCTGGAAGCTCAGGAAGCATACAAACGATAAAAAGGAACCCCTGGAGCTCGTCCCGGCCCAGGCCCAGGACATCGGGCAATACCCGTTTTCCCTGGGAGGAGAGGACCGCGCCTTGTCGGCCGCTTTGAACGCGGCCTTCTATGAGGCCTCCAAAACGGGCCTCGTCCTCAAGGACGGCCAGAAAGACGAGGTGAGATTCGTCTATTCCGATGGGAAATCCCTCCGGGCCGAAAAGGTCTTCCGGTTCACCGGCGGGACCTACCAGGTGGAGATCGAGCTCCGAATTTGGAAGAACGGCCAGGAAATCGTGCCGTCCCTTCTCTGGGGCCCGGGCATCGGCAACCCCTCGCCCGCCGAAATGAAGAAGAGGTTCACCGCGAGCACCGGGGCCGCCGTTTACTCGGGCGGCAAGGTCTACCGGACGGACGAGAGGAAATACAAGCCTGAGACGAGCGCCTACAACTTCGTCGATTGGGCCGCCTATGAGGAAAACTACTTCACCGCGCTCTTCGTCCTCCCCTCCCAGAAGGGACAGGCCGTGTTCCTCCAGGAAGCCCCGGGGCAGGGGAAACTACCCGCCTATTTCCTGTCGGTCACCCAGCCGCAGGCCGCCTTCATCGGGCCCAAGGACTTCGACGTGCTCAAGGCCTTCGGCCACGACGCGCGAAAGGTCATCAACTTCGGGATGTTCGGGAGCATCGCCGAGATCCTGCTCGTTTCCGTCAAGTTCTTCTACAAGCTCGTTCCCAACTGGGGCGTGGCCATCATCCTGCTGACCCTCGTCATTAAGCTCATTTTCTTCCCCCTGACCTACAGCTCGACGAAGTCCATGGCCAAGATGGCCGAGCTTCAGCCCAAGGTCAAGGCCATCCGGTCCAAATACAAGAAATCCAAGACCGACATCGCCCAGCGCCGCCAGATGAACGAAGAGATGATGAAGCTCTACAAGGAGCACGGGGTCAACCCGGCCGGCGGCTGCCTCCCCCTCCTTATCCAGCTCCCGATCTTCTGGGGCGTTTTCCGGATGCTTGTGGTTTCGGTGGAGTTCCGGCACGCCCCGTTCGGCCTCTGGCTCCAGGACCTGTCCGTCAGCGACCCCATTTACGTGACCCCCATTCTGATGGGCATCACCCAGTTCATCACACAGAAGATGACGCCGACTTCGGCCGACCCTTCCCAGGCCAAGATGATGCTGATCATGCCCTTCATCATGACCATCTTCTTCATCAATTTCCAGAGCGGCCTGGTCCTGTACTGGTTGACGACCAACGTCCTTCAGATCGCCCAGCAGGCCATCATGAACCGCATGATGGCTGGCCATAAGAGAGAAACCGATGGAAAACGAAAATAAGATCGAAAACGGACAGCCGCCCCAGGAAGGTCAGGAATTCAAAGGCCGGAACCTGGAGGAGACCATCAGCCTGGCCGAGCTCCGGCTCAAGATGCCGCGGGAGAAATTCAACTACGAGATCGTCACGGAGAAGACCAAGCTTTTCGGCATGAAGACCAAGGAGATCGTCATCCGGGCCTGGCCGAAGCGGGAAGAGGACGAGAACGCCGTGGAGCGTTTTCTGGAACGGGTCATGCCGCATTTTCCCCTGGAGCTGACCTACCAGATCAAGAAACGGCCGGACATGGTTTTCATCATATTCGATGGGCCGGATAAGAACATCCTGCTCCGCAGCGATGGGGCGCTGCTCCTGGCCTTCCAGCACGTCCTCAACAAGATCTCCCCGGTCAAGGTCCAGGCGGACTGCGAGTTCTTCCGGCGGCGGAAGGAAAAGAAACTCAAGGATTTCGGCCAGAAAATCGCCCAGCAGGTCTCCGATTCAGGCCGTGACGAGATCCTCGACTTCATGAATCCTTATGAGCGGCGCATCATCCACATCGCCGTCAACCAGGTTCCCGGGATCACGAGCGAGAGCCTGGGGGACGGGTTCCTGAAAAAGGTCAAAATTTTCCGCGCGCCGAAATAGTCCCTTACTGCTTTTTCTCGCAAACTGATCTGCCAGGGCCGCGGGAATGGCCTCCACTCCAGAGCGCGGTTTTTCACGCCGCGAGAATCGCGTCCTTCTCGGCACCAAAACAACTCGCTTGGCGTCCGCTACGCCAAGCTCAAACAAGTTTTGGCGGTTCCCCCAGGAACTTCCCTCGAAGGGCACGATTCTCGGGCTAAACCGCGCATGACGTTCCGGCCATACCCCTCGGCCCTGGTGTAAGCCCCGCCCGCCCTTGAACTAGACGATGCGTCGCGTCTATTTACTATTGGGATTGTCTCCTCTACAATGGGGAGCCGGAAAGCCCCTGCTCATGCTCGAAGATACGATCATCGCCATCTCCACGCCGCCGGGAGCGGGCGGACTGGGTATCGTGAGGATCACCGGGGAAAGGGCCCTGGCCATAGCGCGGAAATTGTTCCACCCCCGGAGAAAAAGCCAGTCCGGCTTTCTCGTGCGGCGAGTGGTCCTGGGGAGCGTATGTGAACCGGGCAAGGGGAAGATCCTGGACGAGGCATTCCTGACGTATTTCAAAGCGCCCCACTCCTACACCAGGGAAGACGTCGTCGAGCTGAGTTGCCACGGCAGTCCTGTCGTTCTCGAGGAGATCGTCCGGCTCGGCGTCCTGGCCGGCGCGCGGCGGGCCCATCCCGGCGAATTCACCCTGAGGGCTTATATCAATGGCCGTCTCGACATTCTCCAGGCCGGGGCGGTTAACGACCTCATACGGTCGGGCTCGCTGATCCAGGCCAGGATTTCGATCAAGCAGCTTTCCGGGAGCCTCTCCCGGCGCCTCCTGGGACTGCGTGAGGGACTGGTCCATCTGGCCGCCCAGGTGGAGGCGGGGATCGAATTTCCAGAGGAGGGCCTCACGATGAGCCCCGCCCGGCACGCCAGAACCTTGGACTCCGTCATTTCCACCCTGGACAGGCTCGTCGCAAGCTACAGGACAGGGCGCGCCCTGAGCGAGGGCGTCACGCTGGCCATCACTGGGCGGACCAACGTCGGCAAGTCCACCCTGTTTAACGCCCTTCTCGAGGAAGACAGGGCCATAGTGACCCCCTATCCCGGCACGACAAGGGACTACCTGAGGGAGCAAATCGTCATCGACGACGTCGTTTTCCATCTCGTGGACATGGCCGGATTGGGGAGGCCTTCCCACCCCGTCGAAGAGGCGGGGATCGCCAAAGGGCGGAAGATCGCCTTGGAAGCGGACGGTCTTCTAATCGTCCTCGACGGGTCGCGAAGGGAAAGCGCGGAGGACGAGCGGTTGATCAAGAGATTCCTGGGGAAGAAGGCCCTTCTGGTCGTCAACAAAGCGGACCTCCCGTGCCAAGTCGACAAGAGGAGGATCCGCTCACTCGGCGGAAACGCCCCTCTCCTTTCCGTTTCGGCCCTCAAGGGGACCCATCTCGACCGCCTGAGGAGCCAAATCCGCCTCTCGTTCGCCCCGACGCTGGATATCCGGGACGAGGTCATTCTCCACGCCCGGCAACGGGACATTCTTCTCGAGGCCCTGAAGGCTCTCCAGGAGGCCCGCCTCCTCCTCGATACCGGCCACACGGAGGATATCTACGCCGAGGAGCTTCGGAAAGCCATCTCCCTGGTCGGCAGGGTCACCGGAGAGATCCAGGCGGAAGACGTCATGAACGATATTTTCAGCCGCTTTTGTGTGGGGAAGTAGTGGCCTCCGGGAAGACCGGCCGGGAATTCGATGTCATCGTAGTCGGGGCGGGGCATGCCGGCTGCGAAGCCGCGGCCGCCGTGTGCGCCATGGGCCTCAGGGCCTGCCTGGTCACCATTCACCTCGAGACGGTAGCCCAAATGTCCTGCAACCCGGCCATCGGCGGGCTGGCCAAAGGTCATCTCGTCCGCGAGATCGACGCCCTGGGCGGGCTCATGGGGCTTCTCACGGACGAAACGGGCATCCAGTTCAGGCTTCTCAACCGGAGCCGCGGCGGGGCGGTCCAGGCGCCCCGGGCCCAGTGCGATAAAAGCGCTTATCGCCTGGCCATGAAGCGCCGTCTCGAGGGAATTCCGGGCCTGACGCTTTTCCAGGCCATCGTTTCAGAGGTGATCATCAGAAACGGCCACGCGAAGGGCATCAGGACGCTCGACGGCACGGAATTGGACAGCCGGGCCGTTGTGCTGACCCCGGGGACTTTCCTCAACGGGCTGATTCATATCGGGTTGCGGAGCTATCCCGCCGGAAGGGCTAATGAACCCCCGGCTGTCGACCTCGCGGAATCGTTGAAAAGGATGGGGCTCCGCAGCCTCAGGCTGAAAACCGGAACGCCCATGCGCCTCGACCGGAATACAATCGACTGGGAGGTCTTTACGCCCCAGCCGGGAGACGACGAACCCGTGCCCTTTTCCTTCAGGACGAAGAGAACTCTCGAGAACAAAGTCGTCTGCCATTTGGGATACACAAACCAGCGGACCCACGCCGTGATCAGGAGGAATCTGGATAAATCGCCCCTGTACAGCGGCAAAATCCAGGGAATCGGCCCCAGGTACTGCCCCTCGATCGAAGATAAGGTGATGAAGTTTCCACATCACGCCAGGCACCAGTTTTTCCTGGAGCCGGAAGGGCTGGATACGACGGAAACCTATGTCAACGGGATGTCTTCGAGCCTTCCGTATGAAGTCCAGCTGGAAATCCTGGGGACGATACCCGGTTTGGACCGGGCCAGGATCCTGAGGCCGGCTTACGGGATCGAATATGACGCCGTCTCCCCCGCCGAACTCTCCCATACCCTGGAAACACGGGGAATCCGGGGGCTGTACCTGGCCGGGCAGATCAACGGGACGTCCGGGTATGAAGAGGCGGCCGCCCAGGGGCTCATGGCCGGGGTCAATGCCGGGCTCAAGATTCTCGGGAAAAAGCCATTCGTGCTGGGGAGGGACGAGGCCTATATCGGGGTCCTCATCGACGACCTGGTGACTCGGGGCGTCGAGGAACCCTATCGGCTGTTCACCTCCAGGGCCGAGTACCGCCTGATTCTGAGAATAGACAACG
The DNA here is from genome assembly GCA_049513915.1 of Candidatus Aminicenantales bacterium. Classification (GTDB taxonomy): domain Bacteria; phylum Acidobacteriota; class Aminicenantia; order Aminicenantales; family Saccharicenantaceae; genus DATKJS01. Next base: position 34,982 of record JBEKVN010000003.1, read on the forward strand.
CGGACAGGAGGCTGACGCCCCACGGACATGATCTCGGCCTGGTCAAGGACGGCGATTGGCAGGAATACCTGAAAAAAAAGGCCAGGACAGAAAAAACCATCGAATTCCTGAAAAAGGAAAAGACGAAGAATGATGCTGGGAATACCGTTTCTTTGCGCGATTCTCTAAAAAAACCTGAAAACACCCTAAGGCATGTGTTAGAATGTAGGAAACTTCCCGAAGAGCTGACCGGAGAGGACGAGCGCTTCGTTGAATCCGAAGTAAAATATGAAGGCTACGTCAGGAAACAGGAAAGGGATATTGCCAAGACTGCCCGGACGGATCTCATGAGAATTCCCAAAAATCTGGACTTCAAGCTGGTCTCCGGGCTTACCCGGGAAGCGGTCGAAAAACTGGGAAAAATCAGGCCTGAGACACTCGGAGAGGCCAGAAGGATTCCTGGGATGACTCCGGCAGCCATTCAAAACATGGCGTTGCACTTGGAAATCCAGAGGAAGAAAGCCGGCCGAAGGGCCGGTGTTTCACGTGAAACATGGCCGGACGATGAATAAGATCATAGCTGTAGCCAATCAAAAGGGCGGGGTCGGAAAAACGACCACGGCCATCAATCTTTCCGCCTGCCTGGCCATGAAGAACAGGCGGACCCTGCTTATCGATTTTGACCCGCAGGGGATGTCCACTCTCGGCTTGGGCAAGCCTAAGGAGCATGGGAAAGGCATTTATCAGGTCCTGATGAACGGAATGGACCTCATGGAGTGCGTTATTGGGACGGAATTGGACAATTTTTACCTTTGCCCGTGCTCACCGGAGCTTGCGGGGGCCGAATTGGAGCTTTTCCCGGCCGAGCACCGCGAAAAAAGGCTCCAGGAGGCCTTAGAGAAGGTCCGCCGCCATTTCAATTTCATCATCATTGACTGCCCGCCGTCCCTGGGCTTCCTGACGATCAACGCCCTGACTGCGGCCGATTCCCTGATCATCCCCGTTCAAACGGAGTTCTTCTGCATGGAAGGCATCCCGGACCTCTTTCAAACGCTCGAAACCGTCCGCACCTATTTCAACCCGCGCCTGGCCGTGGAGGGAGTCCTGCTGACCATGTACGATGAGCGGACGAATCTCTCGAAGCAGGTCGCGGAAGAGGTTCGCAAGTCTCTCAAAGGCATACTTTTTGAAGCGGTCGTTCCGCGAAGCGTGCGGCTGGCGGAAGCTCCAAGCTTTGGAAAACCCATAGTGCTTTATGATATAAGATCAAAAGGGGCCGAAGCCTACTTGAAACTGGCAGAGGAGATTCTGCAGAAATGAGCAAAAAAGCCCTGGGGAAAGGCCTGGGGGCCTTCATCCCCGACGAATTCAGCATCCTGAAGGAAGAGCGGTTCGCCGAGATCGAAATCGACGAGCTCAAGCCGAACCCGTTTCAACCGCGGCTCAAATTCGACGACCAATCCATCGAAGAGTTGGCTCAGTCGATCAGGGAGTCCGGGATTGTCCAGCCGGTCATCGTGACCCCGGAGGATGATCATTACAAGATCATCGTCGGCGAGAGGCGATGGCGCGCGGCCCAAAGAGCCGGCCTGAGAAAGATCCCCGTCCTGATCCGCAATATCCCAAGGGAGAAACAACTCGAGATCTCGCTCATTGAGAACCTTCACCGGGAGGAGCTGAATCCCCTCGAGATAGCGCAGGCCTATCAGCGCCTTATCGACGAGCAGGGGTATACGCAGCAGGAAGTGGCGGAGAAAGTCGGCAAGGACAGGACCTCGGTGACGAATTACATCCGGCTCCTGAAGCTCCCCCCGGAAATCCAGGACCACGTGAACGGGGGGATCATCTCCATGGGGCACGCCAGGGCCCTGCTGGCACTCGATGACGTCTCGGCCCAGCTTTTCGCCTGCCGCCAGGTCGTCGAGAAGGCCCTATCGGTCCGGAACACGGAGAAGCTTGTGACCAAGCTGAAGGAGAGACCGCCCCGGACCCAGCGTCATCTCGAAGACCCCGACCTCAAGGCCCTCCAGGAAGAGATGCTCAAAGTCCTGGGAACAAAAGTCCTGATATCTGGCAACCGGACCAAAGGGGTCCTGAAGATCTTTTATTTTTCCCTGGACGACCTCAATCGAATTTACAACAGGGTAAAAGGAGCCTCCTCATGAAAGACAAGCCGAGGGAAATGAACGAAGCCAAGCTTGCCGGGTTGATCGACATGGAGTCGGAGTTCAAAGGCGACCTGGTCTTCAAAGGGTCCTTCCGCATCGAGGGGCATTTCAAGGGAACCATCACCTCGGACGCTCTCCTTGTCATCGGCGAGCGGGGCAAAGTGGAGGCCGACGTCAAGGTGGGTCAGCTTGTAATCAACGGGGAGATCCGCGGCAACCTCCAGGCGACCGACAGGATCGAGATCCATAATAAAGGCCGGGTTTACGGCTCCGTCCTCTCGCCGAGGCTGACCGTCGAAGAAGGGGCCTATCTCGAGGCCACATGCCAGACTCAATCCGCCCCGCCGCCGCCGGCGGCCGCCGGACCCAAGGAGCCGTCCGCGCCGAAAGCCTGAGTTCCGGAACGTGGCGCGCGCCGCCCCGCGGCAGGCCGCGCCGCCGGCGCCCCCTCCCTAATATCCTATCTATCCTATAGAGATGCTGTAGTTTATTCGTGCCCGCGAGAAGATCCCTTCACGACGCTCTTGAGTGCGGACCGTCCGAGGGATATAATCGAAGGGAATAAATTCCGGGTCAGGCGGTTCGATGAGCAAGTATATCTTCGTGACGGGCGGAGTGATTTCCGGGTTGGGCAAAGGGATCGCGGCGGCGTCCATGGGGATGCTTCTCGAGAACCACGGCTACAGGATCACCATCCAGAAATTCGACCCCTACCTCAACGTCGACCCCGGGACCATGAGCCCCTTCCAGCACGGCGAAGTCTACGTCACCGACGACGGCGCCGAGACGGACCTCGACCTCGGACACTACGAGCGCTTCACGTCGACGCGGACGACCCGCGCCCACAACTGGACGGCGGGCAAGATCTACGAATCGCTGATCCGCAAGGAAAGGAAAGGAGAGTACCTGGGCAAGACGGTCCAGGTGATCCCGCACGTCACGGACGAGATCAAGAAGGCTTTCCATGCCGTCGCTGACAGGAACCATATTGTTATCTGCGAGATAGGAGGAACCGTCGGCGATATCGAAAGCCTGCCGTTCCTGGAGGCGACTCGACAGATGAGGCTCGCCGTCGGCGCCGAAAACGCGATCTTCGTCCACCTGACGCTCGTCCCCTATGTCGGGACGTCAGGCGAGCTCAAGACCAAGCCGACCCAGCACAGCGTCAAGGAGCTCCGCGCCATCGGCATTCAGCCCGACATCCTCCTCTGCCGCACGAGCCGCCCTCTTTCGCAGGACATCAAGTCCAAGATCGCCCTGTTCACGAACGTCCCGCTGGACGCCGTCATCGACGCCCGCGACGTCCAAAGCATCTACGAGATCCCGCTCAATTTCGCCGCCGAACATTTGGACAACATCATCCTGCGCATGCTCCATCTTCCCCGCCGCAAAAAGAACCTGTCCAAGTGGGAAGCCCTCGTGGAGCGGGTCAAGAGCCCGAAGGACGAGGTGGACATCGCCCTGGTCGGAAAATACGCCGGGCTCCACGATGCGTACATGAGCTTGAACCAGGCCCTCGTCCACGGCGGCATCGCCAACCGCCTCAAGGTCAATATCGACTGGATCGAGGCCGAGGACCTCGAGACATGCGACCCGGCCACCATCCTCGCGGAAAAGGACGGCATCCTGGTCCCCGGAGGTTTCGGCAAGCGGGGCATCGAAGGGAAGATCCGGGCCGTCACCTTCGCCCGGGAGAACAAGGTCCCCTATTTCGGCATATGCCTCGGCATGCAGTGCGCCGCCATCGAATTCTCGCGCAACGTGGCCCATCTCAAGGGAGCAAACAGCACCGAGTTCGCGCCGGATTCCCCGCACAAGACCATCGTCCGCTGGCGCGAGCTCGGCAAGGAATTCGACATGGGCGGCACGATGCGGCTCGGCCAGTACCGCTGTGATCTCCGGAAGGGCTCCCTGGCCCACAAGGCCTATGGCAGGCTCCGGATATCGGAGCGGCACCGCCACCGCTACGAATTCAACCCCGCCTATGAGGAGATCCTCAGCCGGGCGGGGCTCATCATCTCGGGGAAGAATCCGGATTACGGGCTGGTCGAGATCATCGAGGTCCCGGACCACCCCTGGTTTTTGGGCTGCCAGTTCCACCCCGAATTCAAGTCCAAGCCCCTCGATCCCCACCCTCTCTTCAAGGCTTTCATCGGGGCGAGCTACGCGAACCGTTTGAAAAAGGGGAGCCGCGGCGCCGGAGTCTGAGTCCCGGCTCCGTCCGGGGAAGGAGTGAACCGTGGACATCAACCCCAAGATTTTCCGCGAATACGACATCCGGGGGATCGTCGGACAGGACCTGGATGACGAGCTCGTCGAGGTCCTGGGCCGGGCCGTCGGGACCTATTTCCTCGGACGGGGGATGCGGGACGTGGCCCTCGGCCGGGACTGCCGCCTGAGCTCGCCCTCCTTCGCCGCGGCGCTGACCAAGGGGCTGCTCTCCACGGGCTGCGACGTCACGGACCTTGGGACGATCCCCACCCCGCTTCTCTATTTTTCGGTGTTCGAGGAAAAAAAGGAGGCCGGCGTGATGATCACCGGCTCCCACAACCCTCCCGAGCACAACGGATTCAAGATGATGGCCGGGGAGGAAACTCTCTACGGACAGAGTATCCAGGATATCTATGCCATCATCCGGCGCGGCCGGTTCGCCGAGGGCAAGGGGTTGGCGAAGACCCTCGACATCGTCCCCCGGTATATGAACTATGTCGCGAGCCGCGTCCGCCTCGCGAAAAGACTGCGGGTCGTCGTCGACGCGGGGAACGGCACGGGGGGCGCCGTGGCCGTCCCCCTGCTCGAAAGACTGGGCTGCGAGGTCCGGGCGCTCTACTGCGAGATGGACGGCCGCTTCCCGAACCACCATCCCGACCCGACGCTGCCCGAGGCCATGGCCGACCTCATCCGCACGGTGCGCGAGACCGGGGCCGACCTGGGGATCGCCTACGACGGGGACGCCGACAGGATCGGCGTGGTCGACGACCTGGGGCGCCTCATCTGGGGAGACCAGCTGATGATCGTCTTCGCCCGGGACATCCTCCCGTCCAACCCGGGGGCGGCGGTCATTTCCGAAGTCAAGGCCTCCAAGGTCCTTTACGACGAGATTGCGAAACTCGGCGGCCGGCCGGTCATGTGGCGGACGGGACATTCCCTGATCAAGAAAAAGATCAGGGAGGAGAAGGCCGTTCTGGCCGGCGAGATGAGCGGTCATATCTTTTTCGCCGACCGGTGGTTCGGGTTTGATGATGCCATCTATGCGTCGGTCCGCCTTCTCGAAATCCTCGCGCGCACCGGAAAAAAACTCTCTGGGCTCCTGTCCGACCTTCCCAGAACGTTCTCCACTCCCGAAATCCGGATCTACGCCTCCGACGAGGTCAAGTTCAAGATCGTGGACGAGGTCCGCAAGGAACTCGCCGGGAGGCGCAAGGTCATCGACATCGACGGCGTCCGGGCCGTCTATCCGCGGGGTTGGGGCCTCGTCCGGGCGTCGAACACGCAGGCCGTGATCGTCCTCCGGTTCGAGGCGGAGACGGAGGAGGACTTGGCGGCCATCCAGGCCGAGATCCGGGGCATCCTCGCGCGGGCCATCGAGAGACTCGAGCGGACATCATGATCAAGCCGGGATCGATCGGCAAAAGCGGCGCCGGGGTCGACCTCCGGGCCGTGATCCTGGCGGGCGGCCGGGGAACGAGGTTCTGGCCTCTGGGGCGGGCGAACAGGCCCAAACAGTTTCTCCCGATCGCCGGCCGGAAACCGATGATCGTGGAGACGGTCGACCGGGTCCGGCCGATCATTCCCACAGAGCGCATCCTGATGGTCGCGGACGCCGCCCAGACGCGCTCCCTCCGCCGGTTCTTCCCCGAGATGGCCGGGTCGAATTTCGTGGTCGAACCGCTGGCCAGGAATACCGCTCCCTCCCTCATGCTGGCCACGGCCCGGGTCTGGCTGGACAACCCCGAAGCGGTCGTCGCCGTTCTGCCCGCCGACCACCTCATCCGGGAGCCCAAAAAGTTCCTCGCAAAGCTCGGGGCGGCCGCGGCCTTCGCCGCCGCCGACCCGTCCATCGTCACGTTCGGTATCCGGCCGGCCTACCCCGCCACGGGGTACGGGTACATCCATTTCTCGAAAAACCGCCCTCGTAAGATGGGCCGGCAGATTTTTTACCCGGTCCGGGCCTTCAGGGAAAAGCCGGGTCCGGCGCTGGCCCGCCGGTTCCTGGCGTCGGGGTCGCACGCCTGGAATTCGGGGATGTTCATCTGGCGGGCGGATGTTTTCGTCCAAAAGCTCGAAGCATACGCGCCGGACCTCCTGCCTTTCTGGAAGAGGATGGTCGAAGCCCTGAAGAAGAAAGACGCCAAGATGCTCGCGGGTGTTTTCGCGAAGGTCCCGGCCGTCTCCATCGACTACGCCCTCATGGAGAAGGCCCGGGGCGTCGTCGTCTGCCCGGGGGATTTCGGCTGGTCCGACGTGGGGGCCTGGTCCTCGCTGTTCGACGTCTGGGAGGCGGACGGGGCCGGGAACGTGGCCAGGGGCGACTGCCTCGCCCTTGATTCCCGGGGCTGCCTCGTTTACAATCCAGGCCGGCTGACGGCCCTGGTCGGCGTCACCGGCCTCATCGTCGTCGAGGCCGGGGACGCGCTCCTCGTTTGCCCGTCTGATCAGGACCAGCGGGTCCGGGAGGTCGTCGAAACCCTCCGGCGTCGGAAAAAAGTCCGGTATCTATGACGATTTATGGAATAAATCACGTCCGGCATCGTCTAAAAGACCACAGGAGGTGTCTAGCGATATGAAACGCTCTTTATTAGCTCTGTTGGCTCTCTTGGCATTCACGACCCTCGCCGTCCACGGCGCGGTCAACATGGACGTGAAGGAGCACGTCCTCGGCAACGGCATGAAGATCCTGATGATCCCCAAACCCGGCGTCCCGCGCGTCGTCTGCCACATCTACTTCAAGGTGGGCTCGATCAACGAGAGGCCCGGCATCACCGGGCTGGCCCACATCCACGAGCACATGATGTTCAAGGGCACGGAGATGATGGGTGTCACGGACTTCGCGAAGGACCAGGCCATCGACAAGCAGATCGACGATGTCATGGACCAGCTCTACCACGAGAAGTACTGGAAGGCCGACGGCGGCGACAAAGCCAAGGTCGCCCAGCTGCAGAAACAGGCCGACGACCTGATCGCGTCCGAGAAGCCCTACGTCATCAAGGACGACCTCTGGACCCTGTACATGAAGAACGGCGGCACGGCCCTCAACGCCTCGACCGGCAACGAGAACACGGGCTACTACGTCACCCTGCCCTCGAACAAGGTCGAACTCCAGATGCTCCTCGAATCCGACCGCATGCTCCACGCCTATTTCCGCGAGTTCTACTCCGAAAAAGACGTGATCATGGAAGAACGGCGCTTGAGCGAGAACCGGCCGGGCTATTTCTTCGACGAGCAGGTCAACGCGGCCTTCTACGCCGCGTCGCCCTATCATTGGGACGTCGTCGGCTGGATGGACGATCTTCACAAGATCACCAAGGCCGACCTTATCGATTTCCACAATAAGTATTACGTCCCCAACAACTGCGCCGCCATCTACGTCGGCGACCTCGACCCGGCGAACATCATCGCCATGGCCGAGAAGTATTTCGGCCGCGTCCCGAAGGGCCCCGACGTCGAGCCCATCCGTGACAGCGAGCCCCCCCAGTACAGCGAGAAGCGGATGTACGGGGAAGGGCCGGCGCCGACCAGCCTGCAAATCATGTTCCATACGCCCCGGGAAGGCGATCCCGACGCGGCGGCCCTCTCCGTCATGGCCGACGTCCTCGGCTCCGGCGGCGGCGGCTTCCGCGGCGGCATGGGCGGCGGAGGGACCGGACGGCTCTACAAGATTCTTGTAAGAGATAAGCAGGTGGCCGTCAACGCCTCCGCCTCGAGCCGGGGGCAGTGGTACGTCGGCAGCTTCCAGCTCAGTGCCACGCCCCGCATTGACAAGCAGATCCAGCCCGAGGACCTCGAGAAGGAAATCTGGGCCGAGATCGAGAAGATCAAGAAGGACGGGGCGACCCCCGACGAGATCCAGAAGGCCAAGAACCGGGCCGAAGCCATGTTCACCCGGAGTCTCGCCAGCACGGCGGGCCTGGCGGGCCGGGTCGGCCGTGCCGATCTCAACCGCGGCTGGCGCGCGATCGCCGGAGACCTCGAGAACCTGAAAAAGGTGACGAACGACGACATCAAGCGCGTCGCCGCCAAGTACTTCGTCAAGGATAACAGCCTGACGGCCATCTACAAAAGGAAGATGGGGCGTTGAGGAGGATGACCATGAAAAAAACCCTGACAACCATCCTGGCCATTGCGTTTGTCTTTGTGGCCCTGGGCCTGGGCCAGGCCACGCGGCCGTCGGATCTCAAGTACCCGCCCCTCAAGTACGATCCTCCCGACCCAAAGGCTTTCCGGACGGAATTCGCGGGCGGGCTGCGCGCCTACGTCCAGGAAGATCATGCCCTCGGGCTCGTCAACATCACGGCCCTGATCAACTTCGGCGCCCTGGACGTCCCCAAGGACAAGACCGGGCTCTCCCAGCTCCTGAGCGGCACGCTCATCCGGGGCGGGACGAAAACCAAGGAAGGTTCGGTGATCGAGGAACGGATCGACTTCCTGGGCGGAACGCTGAACTTCATGGCGGGCGAGAGGACCTCCCAACTCTCCCTCTCGGTCCTGAGCAAGGACCTGGACGAGGGGCTCCAGCTCTTTTTAGACGTCCTCATGAATCCCGAATTCCGCGAGGACGCGGTCAAGCTGGCCAAGGCCCGCCTCATCGAGCAGCTCCGCCAGGCCAACGACCAGCCCAGCGGCGTCCTGAGCCGGGAATACGAACGGCTCCTTTACGGCGACCAGCCGCTGACCTGGGAGCCGACTAAGGCGACTTATGACGGGCTCACCGTGGCCGACCTCAAGGCCATGCACGCCAAGTATTTCGTCCCGAAGAACATCATCCTGGCCGCCTCCGGCGATTTCACCAAGGCCGACCTCAAGGCCAAGGTCGACAAGGCCGTGGGTGCCTGGAAGAACCACGCCGTGCAGTTCCCGGCCCTGGTCAAGACCTTCCCCAAGTTCGAGCCGGGCGTCTATTTCATTCAGAAAGCCATCAACCAGGGCTATATCAGCATCGGTCACCTGGGCCTCGAGGACTCGAACCCCGATTATTTCGCGGTCCAGGTCATGAACTTCATCCTCGGCGGCGGCAGCTTCTCGTCGCGGATCACCACGAAGGTCCGGTCGAACGAAGGACTGTCCTACAACCAGGGGAGCCGGTTCGCTTACCGCTGGGGCTTCCCCGGGACGTTCTCCGGCTACGTCCAGACCAAATCGGCCACGGTCGGCTACGCGATTTCCCTCATCCTCAACGAGTTCGACCGCATCCGCAAGGAACCCGTCACCGACGCGGAAATGGAAACGGCGGTCAATTATTACCTGGAGAGCTTCGCCGATAACTTCCAGACGCCCCAGGCGACGATGTCCAGCTTCGCCAACCTCGAAATGACGGGCAAGCCGATGGACTACTACAAGACCTACCGCGACAAGGTCAAGGTCGTGACCAAGGCCAGGGTCCAGGAAGTGGCCCAGAAGTACATCCAGCCCGACAAAATGGCCATCATGATCGTCGGGGACTGGGAGCCCTGCAACAAAGGCGGGGACAAGTGGCCCGGCCCGCTGGACAAGCTGGGCAAAGTCCACCGGATCCCGCTCGCGGACCCCATGACGGGCGAGATCGGAAAATAAGTTCGACCTGCAACGCACGCCGGATCCTGCGGTCCGGCGTGCGTCGCTTTTTCCACGCTTTCTAATTAGGGGGAGATTTCTATATAATACGTCTTTTGCCGGAGGTCACATGAATAGAAAGGCCATATTCTTGACGGTATTCGCGGCCTTGGCCGCCCTGGGTCTGGCCTTGGCGGGCCAAGCCTTCGCCCAGGAACGGCAGGCGACTCCCCCCGAATATAAGGAACTTGTCGCGGCCAGCCAGATCAAGGACACCGCGGCCCGCCTCAAGGAATTCGAACGGATCAAGGCCGCCTACCCGGAAAGCCGGTTCATGGCCGGGATCGACTCGAGCATCCTGGCCGCCAGGATCGAGCTCGCCGAAACGCTAGACGCTGTCCTGGAGCTTCAAAAAGGCTTGCTGGGCGCGGGCCCGGGGCCGAGGCGGCTCCAGGGCCCCATGGTGGCGGCGGACCAGATCCTCTCCCATCCGAAGCTCAAGACATTCAACAAAACCGACGTCGTGAACGTCATCCTGAGATATCGAGAGCAGACGCTGAAGGCTATCGACGACCCCGCGTCCTATCAGGGGATTCCCGCGGACAGGCAAGGCGCGATCAAGGCCCAGCTCGTCAACGGCCTCGAGATCCTTGTGGCCCAGGCCCACCTGAACGCCGGAGACACCGCCAAGGCCATAGCCTCCCTCGATGCCTATAAGCAGGGCGGGGGGGTGGTCGGCGGCGCTTATCTCTACACGCTGGCCGCCGTCTACGAAAAAACGAACAAGACCAAGGAGGCCTACGAAGCTTTCCTCGGGGCGGCCGCAGATAATTACCTGGACGCCACGGACAGGGCCAGGGCGCTCTACGTCAAACTCAACGGCACGCCGGAGGGCTTTGAGGCCGCTCTTGAGGTCAGGATGAAATCGCTCCCCTATGAGCCGGGACCGTTCAAGGCTCCGGCGGATTGGAAAGGGAAGGCGGTCCTGGCCGAGCTCTTCACGGGATCCGAGTGTCCGCCCTGTGTCGGCGCCGACCTGGGTTTCGACGGGCTCATCGAATCTTACCCGGCGAAGTACCTGGCCATCCTCGAGTATCACCTCCCCATCCCGAGGCCGGATCCGATGATGAACCCGGCCACCAAGAAGAGGCAGGATTACTACGGGATCAACAGCACGCCCACCGTCGTCATCGACGGCGATAAGGACGCGACCGGCGGGGGAAACCGGAGCATGGCCGCGGGAAAGTTCAAGCAATACAAGGCCCAGATCGACGGCCGCCTCGCGGCCGACCCGGGCGTCGTTCTCAAGGTGAAGGCCACGCGTGCCGGCGAGACCATAAAAGTCGAGTATGATTTCGACAAGCCCGTGCCTGGAACCGAGGTCCAGATCGTTCTCGTTCAGGGCGAGGAGAAGTACAAGGGTTCGAACGGCCTCGAGTTTCACAAGCTCGTCGTCCGCGACCTCGTGACGGCCGACCCGGCCGCCTCCAGGCAGGTATCCTTCGACCTGGCCGCCTCCGAACAGAGGTCTGATCAATACTTGACGGAATTCGAGAACACCAGCACGCGGTTCCAGAACTTCAAGTTCCCCGAGCGTCACGCCAGGATCGACCGGTCGAAACTCCGGATCGTCGTGTTCCTCCAGGACAAAGAAACGAAGAAGGTCACCAACGCCGTCGTCGGGGACGTGAAATAAGGGCGACGGAGTTCATGGGCTAGGACCCGCATGGCAGAAACGCACTCCCCGGAAACCATCCGCGCCCTTGAGGCGGACTTCTCCGGCCGGAAACTCGAGCGTCCCATTCGCTCCAGCCGGTATGAGCCTGGCACGGTCTTGGATTATGAGGTCTGCGGCGTCATCCCCGACGGCAGGGCAAAGGCCCGGTTCGAGGTCGAAAAATACGCCGGCGGCGGATACGCCGGCCAGGTTTACCGCGTCAAGCTTCTGACGCTTGAGCCCATCGAAGGCCGTGTCGGCGGGCTCGAAGCGGGGCGCTCCTACGCTCTCAAGATCCTTGTCCCCGTATCCGGGCTCGGACGGCGGATCCGCAACCTGTTCTACGGCGCCGGCTTCCAGGCCCCCTTTTCGCTGCAATCCCTGGCCGCGGCCGGCCGTGCCCAGGCCCTATGGCAAAAGTTCATCCGGCGGGCCGCGAAGATCGAATTCGGGGCGGAAGAGGCCGTGGTCGATATCCATGCCACTCTGCTTGACCGGACGCTCGGCAGCTACGGCGAGGTTTCCGAATGGGTAGACGGGCGGATGTGGCGCCTCGAAGTCGACGACGACCTCGACGCCCGGCGCCGACGGCGTCCCGGGGATCCCGAGACCGCGGCCGGCTCTCCCGAGTACCGGACGAAGCGCGCCTTCATGGACAGATTGGTCGGCTTGCTCAGGGAGATCGGTGCCGAGGAGCTCGCCCGGCAGTATGAGTGGTGGTCGCTCAAGAGCCAGCCGAACGCCATGAAACGGACGCGGAGCGACCCCGACCCCCGCGCCGGGCTGGTCGCCGTGGACTTCCGGGCCGGCATGGCCCTCCTGCCGTTCCTCCCGGAGTGCCCGGCCGACGTCAAACTCATCTTCCGGGGAATCCGCCGCGGCCGGCTCGTCCAGTTCGACAAGGGGGACGTCCGGAAGCTGGAGACGTATGTCGAAGCGCACGCCCCGGATTTCGCCGACATGCGGGAGGCGCTCCCGGCGCTCAAGCGCGAAGACGGGAGTTACCGGGACTCGCTCTTCGACGTCACTTATCACCACGTCCGGCTCTTCGGCGCGAGGCTCCGCCGCTCGATCATGGCCGGGTTCCGGGAGAGCTGGCATGTCCGCAACCTGACGGACGATACGGCTGCGGCCCGGCTCGATAAAAGCGGCGTCCTGTCGCTTCTCTTCTTCCTCCTGGGCCTCGCCCCCCTGGCGACACCGGTTCTGCTTCTATTCGCCTGGCCGGGGCGGACATGGTGGCAATACCCTGTCTGGGCGCTTCCGCTCTTTGCCCCTTTCATGCAACGCCTGACGGGGCGCGCGGACCTGCGCGCCCATTACCGCCGGATGCTCCGCAGCCCATCCTATTTCGGCCGGGCGGTGCGGGCCCGTATCGACGAGGCCCTCATTCGCTGGGTGCGCTCGGGCCGCGTATCCGGGCCGCGCGCCCTGCTCATCGCCGCTCGCCCCTGGCGTTACTTCCTCCACCTGCCCTTATCGGTTCTCCCGGCCGGGCTCCATCGCTTCCTGACCGACAAGGCCGTCTTCAAGGCGGGCCTGGCCCGCGTCTTCATCCGGCCATTCAAGCTGTACTTCAACGCCGGAGAACGGGAGAAATGGCTCCGCGACATGATCGCCGCGGGCGAACGGAACGGCATGCTGACGCCCGAGGAGGCGGCGCACATCAACGGCCAGATCAAGGAACCCTTCATCCAGAAGTATCTCAAAAGCCTGGCCATTCACCTCCTCCTCATGCCGACGACGCACGTCGTGGCCCTCATCGTGGCCTTCTTCTATGTGCGGCTGCATCCTGAGCTGACGTGGCAGCAGGCGACGCTCGCCACGGGTGTCATCTTCGGAATTTTCCAGATCATCCCGATCTCGCCGGGGTCGCTGGCCCGGGGGATCTACACGAGCTCTCTCATCCTCCGCGAGCGGAACTTCAAGGACTACAGCATCGCTTTCGGGCTGAGCTTCTTCAAGTACATCGGCTACCTGGCGTTCCCCATCCAAATGGCCTACCGGTACCCGGACCTGGCCCGGTTCATGGCCGGACATTGGGCGACAAGCGCCGTCCACATCGTCCCGGTCTTCGGGGAAAAGGGCGCCTGGCTCGAGCATTTCGTCTTCGACGCCTTCTACAATTTCCCGCTGACGATCCAGCGCCGCGTCAGGCGCAGGGCCGACGCGCGCCGGGGCCACGCGCCGCGCTTTATCCAGGCGCCGCTGCTGGCCCTCGCAGGCGCCGCGCTTCTGGCCGGGCTGGATTTCGCCTGGTTCCGGTCGAGCGGCGCCGTGCCGGCGCTCAAGAACGTCTGGTGGATCGCCCTGTGGGTTCCGGCTTTCGTGGCCGCGCTCGCGGCGCGCTGGGCGGGGGGCTTGGCCCTCCTCCGCCGCATCCTCCTGGGCACGGCGAGCGGGGCGGCGGCGGGAATCCTCTACGCGCTGGCGAACACGTTCCTCCCGGCGTTATACGGCGCGGCCGGGGACCCGGGCGGACTGGTCGTGAAGACCCTCTGGCACGTATTTTTATTCACGCTTGTTGCCGCGGCCGGAGCCATCGTCGCCGAAACCCGGAAGTGAGACTGGGGCCCGGCCCCGATACAGATTTCCTTAATCGTGAATAGGGAGCCAAGGCGTGAGAATTTCGTCTTCCAACTTCGTTAATGAGATGCATGGCAGACGAATTCGCCCCCAACAATTGTGCTATAATACCGGCCGAAGATTGTATATTCCAGATGGCCGGCAAGGTAATTGTATCATCAAAGTTCGACCCCTCCGCGGATATCGTCCTTTATCCCGGGAACTGTATAGACCTTCTCAAGAATATTCCGAGTGGCTTTTTTCAACTCGTTATTACCTCGCCTCCCTATAACCTCGGAAAGCCCTATGAAAAACGCGTCGATCTGGAGAACTATCTTGCCCAACAGAAGCTTGTCATAGAGGAATGCTGCAGAACTCTTGCCGATTCCGGCTCAATTTGTTGGCAAGTTGGCAACTTCGTCGATAAGGGTAGGATTATTCCCTTAGATATCTTGTTGTATCCCATCTTTGCTTCTCTCGGCCTTCAGTTGAGGAATCGGATCATCTGGGAATTCGGGCACGGCTTGCATGCGTCCAGAAGGTTCTCCGGGCGTTACGAAGTTATTTTGTGGTTCACAAAAACAAACAACTATATCTTCAATCTTGATCCTCTGCGAATTCCGCAAAAATATCCTCAAAAAAAACACTTCAAAGGTCCCAAGCGTGGGCAGCTTTCAGGGAACCCATTGGGGAAGAACCCGAGTGATATATGGGAAATACCCAATGTGAAAGCCAACCATGTTGAAAAAACGATCCATCCTTGCCAATTCCCGGTCGAACTTGTTGAACGGCTTGTCCTCTCCATGACGAATGAAGGAGATTGGGTGTTCGATCCATTCATGGGCGTGGGGACGACGGCTCTTGCCGCCATTATTCATAAAAGGAAATCTGCCGGGGCGGAAATCCTCCCGGAGTATGTCCGAGTTGCCAAGGAGAGAATCCGAGACGCGGAAAATGGAAGTCTAAGAATAAGACCGGCGGAGAGGCCAGTTTACGAACCCGGATCCCCGAATAAAAGCATGCCCCCCAGATTGGTCCATCTTGATTTCTCTCCAACGAAACTTAGCCCGGACGCAAATAACGAGGACATGCAGCGGGGAGCGAAACCAAGATGAGAATTGTTTATGAATACTCCCATCTTGGAGGAAGTGAAATCTTAACGGTCCGATACCCGAAGATTGAAAAAGAAATAGGAGCAGTCATAAAGTCGGTCGTTGCACAAAGGACAAAAATCAGCAGAGAGAAGACGATGGTGGGCAAGCAACTGATTGCCCCAAAGGCGATGAACGCACAATTTCAGGAAAGATTTTCTCGTCTGGGGTATCACGAAATTAAAGATACTTATACGATTGAAATCCCAAACTATGAGAAAAAGATAGCCGGCGCGTTCAAACAGATAGATTTTGCTAAAGAGAAGGTTCTCGTTGAAGTCCAGTTTGGAAAGTACGCTTTCATGTTTTATGATATGGCGAAATTCCAGTATTTCTTCAATGAGAATAAGGCTGATGTAGGAATTGAAATTGTCCCATGTCACTCGCTACATAAGCAGATGTCAACAGGCGTTTCCTATGGAGAACAGCTGGTCTATGATATAGAACGGCTAAAAAGGCATTTCCCTGCCGTCCCCGTAAAGATCATTTTAGTCGATATTGAATAGTATTTCTGAACGATATAGCTTTGACAGAACAAGATAGGCGCATTTCAGAGCAGCTCGTTAGACTTATCCAGGTCATTTTCGGGATCGTCCTTGCCCAAAGTCTTGGATGCTATGATACCGTCATCCTTTCTCCCTGTGAAGTCACGCCAGGAATCCCGCAGAGACGGGCTTAGCGGAGAAACCTTCCGTTTAAAACAAAAAGGGCCAGAAGGGCGAGCAGAATCAGGATGAGCGCGAAAAAAGCCCGTTTTCTGCGCCTGGCGATGAACTCGGCCGCGGCGTCCTGGTCCATGTAATAGGCCCCGGTGCCGGTGGCCACGAAAACGCCCCGGTCCGCCATGCGGCTGAAAATGCGCGTTTCGCGCACGCGCAACTCATCCAGGGTTTTAGCGCGGCCACGATCCACGGCCTGCGCTTTCCTGAAGACCCGCATGTATTGGTTCTGCTTGATGATGATGTATTCGCCGCTCATTGGGGCGCCCTCCCGCTTCCGGCCGGACTTCGGCGGCCGTTATTTCAACTTAAGCCCGAGCTCGTCGAGCTGGCGCTCCGTGACCCCGGACGGCGAATTCGTCATGAGATCGAGAGCGCTCGTCGTCTTGGGGAAGGGGATCACTTCGCGGATGGATTCCTCGCCCGCCAGGAACATCACCAGGCGGTCGAAGCCGAAGGCGATGCCGCCGTGGGGCGGGGCGCCGTAGCTCAGCGCCTCGAGGAAATAGCCGAACTTCTCCTCGGTTTCCTTGTCCGTCATCCCCAGGGCCTTGAACACGCGGCGCTGGAGGTCCATGTCGTGGATCCTGATGGAACCTCCGCCCACCTCGGTCCCGTTGAGGACCAGGTCATAGGCCTTGGCCCGGACTTTTTCGGGCGCCGTCTCTAGAAAAGCCACATCGTCGTCGTGGGGGGAGGTGAACGGATGGTGGACCGAAACGTGGCGTTTCTCCTCCTCGCTCCATTCGAAGAGGGGGAAATCCGTGATCCAGCAGAATTTCAGGGGACGCGGTCCGGACGGTTTGGCCGTTTCGGCCCCCGGCCAGGTCCGCCGGATCTCGCCCAAGGCTTTGAGAGCCGTCGCCTTCTTGTCGGCGATGAGAAGGGCCAGGTCGGCGGCCGCGCCGCCCAGGACCGCCCAGATCTTTTCGAAATCCGCCTCGGCGAGCTTGAGGGACGACTTCCAACCGTCCTGTCTCTTGATCCAGATGAGGCCCTTGGCGCCGAGCTCCCTGGCTCTGTCGCCCAGCTTGTCAAGCTGGCTGCGCGAAAGCCCGCCGCCCCCGGGCACGAGCAAGCCTTTGAGCTCGCCGCCCGCCGTGATCGCGGCTTTGAGCATGTCCGATGACGTTTCTTTGGCCACGGCCGTCAGGTCGCGCATCTCCAGCGGGACCCGCAGGTCGGGCTTGTCCGAGCCGTATTTCTCCATCGCCTCGGCGTAGGGCAGGCGCGGGAAGGGACGCTGGAGCTTTTCGCCCGTGAGCGCGAAAGCGGCCTCCATGAGCCCCTCGTTGAGCGCGAAAAAATCCTCGAGGTCGATGAAGCTCGTTTCGATATCGATCTGGGTGAACTCGGGCTGGCGGTCGGCCCGCAGGTCCTCGTCGCGGAAGCAGCGGACGATCTGGAAGTAGCGGTCGAATCCCGAGATCATCAGGGTCTGCTTGAACTGCTGGGGCGACTGGGGCAGGGCGTAAAACCGCCCTTTATAGACCCGGCTGGGAACGAGATAGTCCCGGGCCCCCTCCGGAGTGGGATTGGCCAGGATGGGCGTTTCGATCTCGAGAAAACCGTTCCGGCTCATGTAGTTGCGCACGGCCAGCGACGCTTCGTGGCGGAGACGTATGTGGTGCTGCATCCGGGGACGGCGGAGGTCGAGGAACCGGTATTTCAGCCGCAGCTCTTCGGAGGCTTGGGGCGGGTCGGCGATGACGAAGGGCGGCACTTTGGAGACCGCGAAAACCCGGAGTCCGGCGGCCTGGATCTCGACCTCCCCCGTGGGGATATCGCGATTCACCGACGAACGGCGACGGACTGCGCCCCGGACACCGATGACGAACTCGTTCCTGAGCTTCTTGGCTTCCTCCATGAGTTCCACCCGGTCGGATTGGAAAACGACCTGGGCCAGGCCCTCCCGGTCGCGGACGTCGACGAACACGATCTGGCCCATGTCCCGGACGCGCTGTACCCAGCCGCAGAGCACGACCTCGCGGCCCTCGTCGGCGGCCCGGAGCTCGCCGCAATAGTGCGTCCTCTTCATGGGAGCGCCGGTCTTGTCTTGGTTGTTCATGGTGGTCCCCAATAGGTCAGCGGCCCCGGAGAACGGCCAGGAGCTCGTCCCGGGTGCCTTCGACCTGCCGGCCCGTGGCCATTTCTTTGAGCCCGAACCGGCCTTTGCGGAGCTCGTCGTCGCCCACGATCAGGACCCAGGCGGCCTGGAGCTTGTTGGCCCGGCCGAAATGGGCCTTCATGCCCCGGTCCTTGAATTCGATGAGGCATTCGACGCCGTTCCGGCGTAAGAAGCGGCCGAGCTCGAGCCCGGCTCTCTTGGCCTCGTCCCCGAGGTAGGCGAGATAAAGGAATTTTCTTTTTTCCAGGGGCAGGTCGGCGATGGACAGCACCCGCTCCATGCCCATGGCGAACCCGATGGCGCAGATGTCCGGGCCGCCGAAATCCTTCATCATATCGTCGTACCGGCCGCCGCCGAGAAGCGCGTTCTGGGCCCCGAGGCGTCCTGAGACGATCTCGAACGTCGTCTTCGTGTAGTAATCGAGGCCCCGGACGAGGCGCGGCTCCACCCGGTAGGGGATCTTGAAAAGGTCGAGCCAGCCCAGGACGGCCTGGAAATGAGCCCGGCATTCTTCGCAGAGGTAGTCCAGGATCCGGGGAAAGGATTCCGCCGCCTTCCGGCAGGCCTCGACCTTGCAGTCGAAAATCCGCAGGGGATTCGTCTCCACCTTCCGCTGGCAGTCGGGGCACAGATCCGCGAACTTGGCCCGGGCCGCCTTGCGGAGGGCCTGTCCGTAGGCCGGCCGGCAGGCGCGGCAGCCGACCGAATTGACCAGGGTTTCCGTGTCCGGGACGTTGAGCTTATCGAGAAGGGCCAGGGCCATCTCGATGATTTCGGCGTCGACGGCCGGGTCCTTTTCGCCGAAGACCTCGATGTCGACCTGGTGGAACTGGCGGTAGCGGCCCTTCTGGGGTTTGTCGTAGCGGAACATGGGCCCCATATAATAATACCGCATGGGCTCGGGCCGGAGGTCGAGCCGGTGTTCGATGATCGCTCGGACGACGGACGGCGTGTATTCGGGCCTCAAGGTCAGGGAGCGGCCGGCCTTGTCCGTGAAGGTGTACATCTCCTTGACCACGATGTCCGAGGTCTGGCCGGTGCCTTTCTCAAAGAGCTCGGTGGCCTCGAACAGGGGGGCGCGGAGCTCGCGGTAGCCGTAGAGCTCGAAGGTAGACCTGGCCGTCGATTCCAGGGCCCGCCAGGCTTCGACCTCTTCCGGGAGGATGTCCTTGGTGCCCTTGATCGCGGCGAGCTCTTTTTTGGGGGAGGCGTCTTCCGTCACTTCTCGACAAAGACCCCCAGCTTGCGGATTTTCTGGTACCGTTCGGCCACGAACTGGTCGGCCGGTTTGCCTTCGAGTTTCTTCAGGGCCTGGTAGAGGTACTTATCCACGTTCTTATAGGTCTGTTCGGGGTCGATGTGCGCGCCGCCGGGCGGCTCGGGGATGATCTTGTCGATGATCCCGAGCTCGAGAAGCGTTGTGGCCCGGATGCCGAGGCTCTCGGCCGCCTTGTCGACGGCGTTCTGGTCCTTCCAGAGGATGGCGGCGCAGCCCTCGGGCGATATGACGGAATAGAAAGAGAACTCGAGCATCATGAGCTGGTCGCCGAAGCCGATCCCCAGGCCGCCGCCGCTGCCGCCCTCGCCGATGACGACGTTGACGATGGGGACCTTCAGGGTGGAGATGGTCTTCAGGTTGAAGGCGATGGCCTCGGCCTGGCCCCGTTCCTCGCCGCCGATTCCCGGGTAGGCGCCCGGTGTGTCGACCAGGGTGATGACCGGGAAACCGAATTTCTCGGCCTCCTGCATGACGCGATAGGCCTTGCGGTAGCCCTCGGGGTTGGCCTGGCCGAAGTTACGTTCGATCCGGGCCCGGGTCGTCCGGCCTTTCTGGTGGCCGATGACGGCCACGGTCCGGCCCTTGTAGGACGCCAGGCCGGCGACGATGGCCGGGTCGTCGGCGAAGCGGCGGTCGCCGTGCATCTCCATGAAGTCCTGGAAGAGGACGGGGATATAGTCGAGGGTATAGGGGCGCTTGGGGTGGCGGGCGATCTGGACGGTGTGGACCGCCGTCAGCTGGGGGACGATCTCGGCCCACTCCTTCTCGATCTCCCGCCGGAGCCCGGCGATCTTGTCCTTCTTTGCAAGGTCATCGCTCTCGGCCAGGGCGTCGATCTGCTCCTTGAGGGCCAGGATGCCCTTCTCCAGAGTGTAAAACTCGGGCGCTTTGTCCATTTTCTGCTCTTTCAAGATGATACGATACGGGCCTATTCTACGGGGAGGGAAGACGGGAAGTCAAGCCGACGGCCGGCGGTCAGAAGCGAATCCTTATGCCGACCTGGAGGCGCGGCGGGTTAAAGCGGGAAATCGCCGTGTAATAAGATCTAAGAATCGTTTCAGATATTTCCCAGAAGTGCGGCTACGAGTCTTTCGGCTGCACCGCGGCGCGACGTTGTCGGACGGCCTCGAAGAGGAAAACGGAGGCGGCCGAAGCGACGTTCAGGGAATTGACCCCGCCGGAGAGCGGAATGGCCAGCAGCGTGTCGCACGATTTCCGGATGAGAGGCCGGAGCCCCCGGCCCTCGGAGCCGAGGACGATCCCCACCGGCAACGTGTAGTCGAATTCGTGCCAGAGGCCGGGGGCCGAGCCCTCGGCCCCGACAAGCCAGACGCCACGCTCCCTAAGTTCCTCCATGGCCCGGGCCAGGTTCGTGACTCGGGCGACCTTGACGTGCTCCAGGGCCCCCGCCGAAACCGTGTCCACTACGTCCGTCAGGCCGGCCGACCGCCTCTCGGGGAGGATGACCCCGTCGACTCCCGCGCCCGCGGCGCTGCGTATGATGGCGCCCAGGTTCTGGGGGTCTTCGACCTCGTCGAGGAGAACGAGGAAGGGGCGTCCGGCGCCCGCGAGGACGTCCTCGAGAGAAGAAAACTCTTTGGCCGAAATCTCGGCCAGGACACCCTGGTGATGCGGGGCGAGCTTGTCGAGCTTTTGCTTCGGGATGAACAGGAACGGGACCCCTCGCGCCCGGGCTTCCTGGATGATCTCGCCGATCCGGTGGGGCCCGCGTTCCTTCTGGATGAAGATCTTGCTGACCCGCTCCGGGGAGGACTTGAGGACCTCGAGAAGCGGGTTCAGACGGCTGATTTTCTCCATCGGGCGGCGCCCGGGAAACTATCTCTTCTGCATGTCCTTCATCGAAAGCATGTCGGTCTTCGTATACCCGGCGGGAACGGCGTACACGCCCGGCGGCGGGGTCTTCTTGCCGATTTCGACGACCTCGCTCGACCTGTGGCTTTGCGTGCCCATTATCTCCATGGTCGTTTCCGTGAGAATCGGGATCCCTTTAATTTTTTGCATTTCGCTGACCGCGGCATCGTCGAAGAACATATTCTGGGCCTTGATGATGTTGCCGTAGGCCTTGGCCATGAACTTGTTCAGGTCAAAACCCACATCGGAAGCCGCCCAAAGCGACTGCTTCATGGGCATCATCATCATCGAAATCGTGACGTCGTAACCCGAGCACTTCCATGAGCCGACCTGTTTAGTCTGGCCGTTGGGCGCGACCGTCACTGTGGCCTTCATCATCCCGCCCATCATCTGGGCCGCCTGGGGGGGGAGGAGTTTCGCCATGTCCAGGGGAAGGTCGGTTTCAACATAATTCTTTTCGGCGTGGTTGACGATGAAAATCTTGTTGGCCTTGAGGTCGAGGATGATGGACTGATTTTCCGCGTTCGTCGCGACCATGTCTTCGGCCAGCCACTGTTCCATCACCGAGTCCTTGGCCGGCTGGCTTTGCCCCATTATCGACGTGGCGTCGGCATGGATCTTCGTCTTTATATAGACGTCCGCATGGAGAAAGGCGCCGAACGCCAGGACGACTACGAGCAGTACCGAAAGTCTTTTCATATCAACCTCCTTTGTCCGGCCGGGTCCCGACCGGATCCTGCCCTCATTATATGCGAGATCGCCCTCGCAAATCCATCGGAGAATTTATCGGGAGCTCCATCCGCAACCGGGGCATTGTGTCCGCCGGGCCCATAGGTTAAAATGGGGCGAAATGAAGGGATCGGAGGACGGCCATGCCTAACAAAGTCAAGACCGCCAGGCTGTGCCTTCTGGTCGCCGGCTGGTTGAAGATCGCCACAGCCGGACTCTTCCTGTTTATTTTTGCGGCCGGGTCCGTCTTCATAAGCGGCAGCAACGAGCGCTCCGGCCTCCTGGGGAGCGCGCTCCTAGGGGCCCTGGGGATTGTTCTGGCCGCGGCCTCGGCCGCCGTCGGGGCCATCGACATCATCACGGCCGTGGGCGTCCGGCGGCGCGCCTCCTGGGCCCGCATCCTGGGCGTCATTCTCGGCGTCCTGATGCTGCCAATTCTTCCCGTCGGCACTATCCTGGGTCTATTCATTATCGCCGGGCTCCTGGGCGCGGACGCCCGGGAATGGTTCACGACCGGACCGGCCGACTTCTAGGAGTGCGGGCACCGGATTGCTGAGATTGCACCCGGCCCCGGCCTCCTCCGCGCTCCGGCCCCGCCCTCCGGACCGGCGGCACTCGCGCCCGAAGGAACGACATAGAGGAGACTGCTCATGAAACGATCCCGCGCGATTCCGCTCATCCTCACGGGGGTTCTGCTGGCCCTTTTTCCTGCCTCTTCGCCGGCCCAGCAGTCCGACCTGTCCGCGGACCGTTTGAAGCAGTCCGCCCCCAAGGTCTTCCTCGACTGCCACCAGTGCGACATGGACTACATCCGGAACGAGATCACCTTCGTCAATTTCGTCAGGGACCGGCAGATCGCGGACGTCCATGTCCTGGTGACGATCCAGATCACGGGAAGCGGCGGACGTGAATACAGCCTGGATTTCATCGGCCAGAAAGCTTACTTCGAAATCCGGAACACCCTGCGCTATGTCTCCAATCAAACGGACACCGACGACGAGCAGCGCCGGGGCATGGTCCGGGTCCTGAAGATGGGCCTCGTCCCCTATGCCGCGAAGACCGCTGTCGGGGATTTCCTCGATATTAACTTCGACAAGAAGGTCCCGCCCGAAGTCGCCGAGGACAACTGGAACTCCTGGGTTTTTAACATCGGCGTTTCCGGGAGCCTCAGCGGCGAGCAGTCCAAGGACTTCGCCGCGGCCAGCGGTTATTTCTCGGCCAATCGCGTCACGCCCGAGCGGAAGTTCCGGGTGGGCGTCTCGGGCAACCTCAACACCAGCAAGTTCCGCCTCGACACAGGCCCGATCTCCTCGTCGGCCGACAGCGAGAGCTTCAGCGGCATCTACGTTTTCAGTCTTAACGACCATTGGTCGGCGGGAGCCTGGTTTTCTGCCTACTCGTCGAGCTACGCCAATATCGCCTGGGCCGTGAATCCCGCACCGGCCATCGAATACAATTATTTCAATTATGCCGAGTCGACCCGGAAACAGCTCCGCTTCCTCTACCGGATCGGCTACAGCTTCAACAAGTACCACGAGATAACGGTCTACGATAAAATGCAGGAGAGTGTCCTCACCCAGACCCTGTCCGCCACGATGGAAGTCAAACAACCCTGGGGAAACATCAGCGCGTCGCTCTCGGGGTCGAATCTCCTGACGGACTTCCGCAAGAACCGGATCGAGTTCTGGAGCGGCATCTCCCTCCAGCTTTTCCGGGGCTTCTCGGTCGGCTTCAATGCCTCGTACTCCCGGATCCACGACCAGATCTCGCTCCCCAAGAGCCAAGCCACCGAGGACGAGATCCTCCTCGGCCGGAAGATGCTGCCGACGAGCTTCTCCTACGGCCTGTCCGTCGGCGTCAGCTACACGTTTGGGTCGATCTACACGAACGTCGTCAACCCGCGCTTCGGCCGCTAGGGGGCGGTGCCAAGGCCGCCGGCAGGGAGCGGAGTCTGCGGAGCGATCGACAGAAGCGCGGCGGAGCGGCTCGGAGCCGTGCTTCTGGTAAATATCTGAAGCGAATCTTCGGGCTTTCGGGCGGCGGGTGCATTTTGGTTGTTCGGTATAATAGAATCCGAATTTAGCCAGGAGTTCCGAGATGACCAAAAGGAAAATCATCGAGATTAACCGCGACCTGTGCAACGGTTGCGCGCTGTGCACGACGGCCTGCGCAGAGGGAGCACTCGAGCTGGACGCCGAGGGCAAAGCCGTCCTCGTCCGGGAAATATTCTGCGACGGGCTGGGGGCCTGTCTCGACGTTTGTCCGACCGGCGCGCTGAAGGTCGTGGAGCGCGATAGCGGCGCCTACGACGCCGGTGCGGCCTACCGGCACGTCCTGAAAACCCGGGGCCGCGAGGCCGCGGGCCGGGTCCACGGGGTCGCGCCCGTCCCGTCCCGCCCCGCTCACCCGGGCTGTCCGGGGAGCGTGGCCCGCGAGATACCGGCCGCGCCGGAATCCGGCGAACGGCCGGCCGTCTCGGGCAAGTCGCGGCTGAGCCAATGGCCCATCCAGCTTCACCTCGTCTCCCCCTTCGCCCCGTATTTCAAGGGGAGCGACCTTCTCATCGCGGCCGATTGCACGGCCTTTGCCCTGGGGAATTTCCACGAGGACCTGCTCCGCGGGAAAAAGCTCGTCATCGCCTGTCCCAAGCTCGACGAGACCGAAGGATATGTCGAGAAACTGGCCGAGATCATCCGTCAGAACGACCTGCGCTCACTGACGGTGGCCATCATGACCGTGCCTTGCTGTTCGGGCCTGGACAGGATGGTCCGCCAGGCCGTCGAGCTCTCGGGCGTGGAACTCGATGTCAAAAAGGTCGTGATCGGGATCGACGGCCAGGTTGTTTAGATGGAGAGGGCGATCAGCAATTGGGCCGGGAAATATGTGCCGAGGATGATGATCTGGGCCGGGCCGATCTTCTTGGCGAAACGGTCGTAAGCCAGAACCGAGTCCGAGACAAGAAAAAGGATCGCCCCGGCGAAAGCGAAGAAGGGACGCGTTCCGCCCGCATAGATAAACCGGGAGGCCGCGAGCCAGGCCATGACGGTTATGGCCGCGATGTAGACAAGGACAGGGAGTTTCAGGGCTCCGAGCGAAGGGGCCAGCGTCCTGAACATGAGCAGGCCGAAGATCACGAACGGCAGGAGGATTCCGACCGATACGGGCCGTCCCGGCCCGGGTTTGAAGGCCAGGATATAGAAGACATGGGCGGCCAGGAAAGAGACGAGGCCGGCCGCGAACCACTTGTCCGGGAACATCAGGGAAACGTCTCCGGCCAACGAGCACAGGAGACCGGCCAGGATAAATATCTTATAAGTCGCCGGGACGGGTGTTCCGGCGATCGCGCCCACCACGATGATCAGGATCATGGTCAGGGGCTTGAAAAGAAAAAAAAGGCGCCGGAGGCCCTTCCGCTCGAACCGGACGGCCAAGGCTCCCGAAATGAGGACGAGCGCGGAAAGGATGATCGCGGCCATCGGGGCGCGTGGGCCGTGGCCCCGGGGGCCTAGGTCCCTTCTCCTTTTTCACGCCGCAGGCGCTCGCGGGCCTCTTCGAACATGGGCTCGGCGTAGGAGCTGGGCCAGGTCCGCTCCCCGAAGGTCCGCTTCTCGACCATCTTCAGAAAGCCCTCGAACTCGCTGAAATAAGAACCGTAGATGTGGAAACTGTCGACGAGGTCCGCGTATCGCCCGACGCGCACGGGACGGCCGGCCTTTTCGGCGATCCGGGACGCGATGACGCGCTGCAGGTCGGTCAGGGCGAAAACGTTCATGTAAGCGGCCTTATAAGCGTCCCGCGACCGCCAATGGCAGTTCATGTTGAGGACGGAAACGCCCGTCTCATCGTCCAGAATCCGGCACCAGACCCTCTGGAGGCACGGCGGGTCGTAGGTCGGCGGGTCGAGCTTCGCGTTCCAGGTGATGGCTTGGGCGCGCCGCGAATGGCCGGCCTGGGCCAGCTTCTCGACGACGTAATTGATCTGGTCGATCGTCGCGCCCTCGATCTCATAGGCGAACAGGCGTTTGTGGTAGGTGTAGGTCCACTTCCCCTCTTCGGGGCAGATCCAGTGGTCGTGGACGCCGTCCACGACCTCCTGCCGATAGATCTCGAGGTCCTCGAGGCCGCCCGGGAAGGCCCGGTGGATGCGGGGTTCGGCGAACGGATCCTCGACGGTCCACATCATCGTGCAGTCCTTGCTCGGCGGGTCGCCGGGCTTGTCGTACTCGGTCCGGACGGCCGCGCCTTCCCGCCAGCAGGCCAGAACGGCCTTTTCCCAGGCTTCGGGCAGGGTCTTGCCCGAGACGAAGAGCGTCGGGATGTTTCCGTTCATGCCACCTCTCTTTTCTCCCCGCTTTTACCACAGGACAAAGACGCCCGTCAATCGGGCGGGACAGGCCGTTCGGAAGGGACTGAAGCTCCACAGACCCACGTCCGTGAAATCCCGCGGAGAGGATTGAACGCCGGGCATTTTTGTATTATTGTGGGCCTTCCGGCCCGGCCCGATTCCGAGGAGGATGCCGATGCGAGAGATCTTCACCGCCCATTTTGAGTCCCCGATCGGGTGGGTCGAAATCCGGGCCGTTCGTCAGGGGATCCTCTCGCTCAATTTCGTCGAGAAACTCGAAACCCGCCGGCGTCCTGTCGTCGAGGCATCCGGCCGGCCCGAGGTCCTGAAGGCGGGGTTGACCCAAATCGGGGAGTACTTCCGCGGGGCGAGATCGTCTTTCTCCCTTCCGCTCGCGCTGGAAGGCACGGACTTCCAGATGGACGTCTGGAAAGTACTTCTCCGCGTGCCGTACGGCGAGACGACGACCTACCTGGACGTGGCCGCGGCCGTGGGGAACATGAAGGCCACGCGCGCCGTCGGCGGGGCCAACCATCGCAACCCAATCAGCATCATCGTGCCCTGTCACCGCGTTGTTGGGAGCGACGGCCGCCTGACCGGATACGGCGGCGGCCTGTGGCGGAAGGAATGGCTTCTCGCGCACGAGAGAAAGCACGCCCGGCACTGAAGCTCCACGAACGGGGTTGACACCCCGCCGGGGACAAGGCATAGAATAGGGCGAATCCCGCATCCGAGAGGAGGCCGCCCGTGGTCGAGACCCTGAGCCAGCTCTTCGAAAACACCTGCCGGACTTACCGCAAAGACAACCTCCTGATGTCCAAGCGTGAAGGACGCTACGTGCCCATCTCGACGGACGAGTTCGAGGCCCGGGTCCGGACACTCTCGGCCGGCCTGCGCGAGCTCGGCCTCCGTCCGGGCGACAAGGTCGTCATCTTCTCCGAGAACCGGCCCGAGTGGGTCATGACGGATTTCGCCGTCCTGTGCGCGGGCGGCGTCACCGTGCCCATCTATACCTCCCTCATGCCCGAGCAGGTCAAGTACATCATCAACGACTCCGACGCCAAAATGGTCGTTTGCTCCAACCGAGAGCTCTGGCTCAAGGTTGAGGCCGTCCGGCGGGAGCTGCCGCAGGTCCAGTACTCCATTATGATCGACGAGGAGGCTCCGTCGGGCGTCATGACGCTCGGAGAAGTCATGGGCCGCGGGAAGACGGCCGCGGCGGCCGACCCGGCGCGCTTCGATGCGATCGCCGCCGCCATCAAGCCCGACGACCTGGCCTCCATCATTTACACGTCAGGGACGACGGGAACGCCCAAGGGGGTCATGCTGACCCACGGCAATTTCGTCAGCAACAGCAAGGCCCTCGACGCCGTGACCGACTTCGTCCATACGGACACCATCCTGTCCTTCCTGCCGTTGTCCCACGTCCTCGAGCGCATGACGACCTTCTCCTTTCTCTACAAGGGGGCCTCGATCGCCTATGCGGAGAGCGTCGACACGGTGGCCGAGAATTTGACCGAGGTGCGGCCGACGATCATGATCAGCGTGCCCCGGCTCTTCGATAAGATTTACGCCCGGGTCATGGACAACGTCCTGACCCAGTCGGCCGTCAAGCGTCAGATCTTTTTCTGGGCCCTCCGCGTCGGAAAAAAGTACGGGGCGAAGAAGGTCCGCAAAGAGCCCATCCCCGCGGGCCTGGCCGCCCGGCGGAACCTGGCCGCCAAGCTGGTTTTCTCGAAGATCGTCGAGAAGACCGGCGGCCGGATCAAGTTCTTCGTTTCGGGGGGAGCGCCCCTCTCCAAGGATGTGGCCGAGTTCTTCTACGCGCTCGGTATCACGATCCTCGAGGGCTACGGGCTGACCGAGACATCGCCCGTGCTGACCTGCAACACCTTCGAGAAGCTTCGCTTCGGTACGGTCGGCACGCCCGTGCCCGGGGTCGACATTGAATTCGCGGCGGACGGCGAGATCCTGGCCCGGGGACCGAACATCATGAAGGGCTACTACAAGAAAGAAGCGGAGACGCGGGAGGTCATGGTCGACGGCTGGTTCCATACGGGGGATATCGGATACCTGGACCCGGACGGGTTCCTGGTCATCACGGACCGCAAGAAGGACCTCATCATCACGGCCGGCGGCAAGAACGTGGCGCCCCAGCCCATCGAAAATCTCATTAAGACCAACCCGCATATCCTGAACGCCGTGGTGGTCGGCGGGAGCCGGAAGTTTATCTCGGCCCTGATCGTCCCCGATTTCGGCCGGCTCGAGGCGCACGCCCGGGCCAACAACATCCTCTTCCGCGACCGGGCCGAGCTCTGCGGCCGTCCGGACATCCTCGACTTCATGTTGGCCGAGGTCAACCGCTCGACCCCGGACCTGGCTTCCTACGAAAGGGTCAAGAAGATCGCCCTCCTCGACCGGGACTTCGACATCGCGTCCGGCGAGATCACGCCCACGCTCAAGGTCCGGCGGGCCATCGTCGAGGAGAAATACAAGGATCTCATCGACTCTCTCTACCGCGAATAAACCGTAATAAGGTCGGACGGGTCGTGTCCCGGCGCGTCAACGGAAAGGGCCTCGGGGATGGCCTCCGGCAGGGAGCGGATTCTGAGGAGCGACCGGCAGAAATGCGGCGGAGCGGCCCGGAACCGCATTTCTGGTAAGTATCCGAAACGAGTTCTTGTATCTTCTTCCGTGAATTGACCAATTTCTCCCCACATGACGTTCCGGCCATACCCCTTTCGGCCCTTTCCAAGCCTGGGCGGCGCCGAAGCCACCCTTATCCCCCGCACCCCGGGAACCAGTTTCGTCGGTTCCCCCCATCGGATGAGCCGATGGGCCCCCCCTCCACAACGGGGTCTTTCGGGCGGCCTCGGTACCGCCCGCCACACGCCCTCCTCCGGGAACACGCCCTGCGCATTCTTCTCCCATAACTTCAGCCATCACCGTAGCCTCCTTTATCGAAAAACGCATGGGGGACGATAACCGCGCATGACGTTCCGGCCATTCCCCTCAGCCCCGGTCGGGACCACCGGGCCGCCCGTCCGCTTATCATATATCCTCCGGCATCTGCGAAAAATCGGCGGCCCGCACGTCTTTTATTTGGACGCCGATGGACGAGAACCCGAGAGAACTCGAGAGCCGCGATGCCGGGCACAGGGCCCGACTCCGGGAGAAATTCCTCAGGAGCGGCCTGGCCGGGTTCCTCGACTATGAGATCGTCGAGCTCCTTCTGACGCTGGGGACGCCGCGGCGCGACTGCAAGGGCCCGGCCAGAGAGGCCCTCAAGGAGTTCAAAACACTCCGGGGCGTCCTCGAGGCTTCCGGCCGCGACCTCCAGCGGGTCCCGGGGATCGGGCCCAGGAACCTCTTCGGCATCCGCTTCATTCATGAGGTATCGCGGCGGTTCCTCAAGGACCGGATGATGAGCCGGCCCGTTTGCCACTCCTCGAGGGAAGTCTTCGATTATCTGTACCACGCCTTGCGCGACCTGAGGACCGAGCGGTTCAAGGCCATTTTCCTCGACCCGAAAAACCAGGTCATCGAGGAAAAGACCCTGTTTGAGGGGACCGTCGACTCGAGCGCCGTCTACCCCCGCGAGGTCATCAAGGACGCCCTCCGCTACGAGGCGTCCGCCCTGATCTTCGCCCACAACCACCCCTCGGGCGATCCAGACCCGTCGCTCTGCGACAAGGAGATCACCCGGGACCTGGTCTTCGCGGCCCGCATCATCCAAATCAAGGTCCTGGATCATATCATCATCGGCAACAACCGCTATTTCAGCTTCGCCGACCAGGGGCTGATCGATGAATACGACCTCCAGTTCCACGGGCTGCCGCGGTGAGGCCGGCCCGGGTCATCGGGGGAGAAAAAAGGATTGAAAGACGGCCGCCATTGAAGGTAAACTCAGGGCGGTCCGCGGGAGCGGGCCATGATCCCCGTGAGTCATGAGAGGGAGTTAGAAGATATGCAAAAAAAGAGTTCCACTGAGCCAGGAGGTCCCATGAAAGAGGAAGACGCCGACCAGAAACAGGGATCGCGGAATAAAGCCATCGAAGCCGCCCTTTCCCAGATCGAGAAGCAGTTCGGGAAGGGCGCGATCATGAAGCTCGGCCAGAAGGGCGCGGCCGTGGCGGTCGAGGTCATCCCGACGGGGGCCATCTCCTTCGACCTGGCCCTCGGCATCGGCGGGTTTCCGCGGGGACGCGTCATCGAGATCTACGGACCCGAGGCCACGGGCAAGACGACCCTGGCCCTGCACGTCATCGCCGAGGCCCAGAAGCGCGGCGGCCAGGCGGCCTTCATCGACGCCGAGCACGCCCTCTCCCCGCAATACGCGGCCAGCATCGGAATCGACGTTGATAACCTCCTCATCTCCCAGCCCGATTACGGCGAGCAGGCCCTGGAGATCGCCGAGGTCCTCGTCCGGAGCGGGGCCGTGGACGTCGTGGTCGTGGACTCGGTCGCGGCCCTGGTCCCCAAGGCCGAGCTCGAGGGCGAAATGGGCGACGCGCACATGGGGCTCCAGGCGCGGCTCATGTCCCAAGCCCTCCGCAAGCTGACGGCCATCGTGGCTCGGTCGAAAACCTGCTTCGTCTTCATCAACCAGCTCCGGGAGAAGATCGGCATGTTCATCGGCAACCCGGAGACGACGACCGGCGGCCGCGCGCTGAAATTTTACGCGTCCATGCGGATCGACGTCCGGAAGATCTCAGTCCTCAAGGAAGGCGACATCGTCGTCGGCAACCGGGTCAAGGTCAAGATCGTCAAGAACAAGATGGCCGCGCCGTTCCGCGAGGCCCAGTTCGATATCATCTTTGGCGAAGGGATTTCCAAAGAAGGCGACCTGGTCGACATCGGCTTCGAAACGGGGATCCTGGACAAGACCGGGACCTGGTACTCGTACAAGGGCGAACGCCTGGGCCAGGGCCGGGAAAACGTCAAGCGGCTTTTCAAGGAAAACAAGGAGCTGGCCGCCCGGGTCGACGAAGAGGTCCGGACTAAAATCGGGCTGGGAGCGGACAAGGAAGCGGACGAAAAACCCGCCAAGGACAAATAGGCCGGATTTGCCTAAGCTCTAGTTATTTGGTAGTATTTCTGCGAACGGGATTTGAGAACCACCAAGGAGGCACTCACCATGGCGTACACGGCCAAAGACTACGGAAAACTCATCGGCATGCCGGGATTCAGCGAAACCATCCTGAAAAACCATTTCACGCTTTACCAGGGTTATGTCACGAACACCAACAAGGTGCTCGACGCGCTGGCCCAGCTGGCCACGGACGGCAAGACGGCGACCCCGGAATACGCGGAACTCAAGCGGCGGCTCGGCTGGGAGTTCAACGGCATGCGGCTCCACGAGTTCTACTTCGAGAACCTGGGCGGGAAATCGCCCCTGGCTCCGGGCGGGAAGCTCGGGAAGAAGATGGCCGAATCGTTCGGGAGCGTCGAGGCCTGGGAGAAGGATTTCCGGGCCACGGGCGCGATGCGCGGCATCGGCTGGGTCGTCCTCTACGAGGACACGACGAACGGCCGGCTCATCAATTTCTGGATCAACGAACACGACGTCAGCCACCCGGCCGGCGGCCGTCCTCTGCTCATCATGGACGTCTTCGAGCACGCCTTCATGATCGACTACGGCCTGAAGCGCGCCGACTACATCGAGGCCTTCTTCAAGAACATCGATTGGGCGGCCGTTGAATCGCGGGCCAAATAGGTCACGTCCGGCCTCGCCGCGGTGAAAACGAAAATCATCCTCGTCCTGGCCGTATTCGTCTTGCTGGCAGTCCTGCTGGCCCAGAATACGGGCATCGTCACCTATCGCCTCCTTTTCTGGACCGTCAGCCTGTCCCAGGTCATCATCGTCCCGCTTGTCGCGTTGGTCGGGTTCGTGTTGGGGTTCGTCATCGGCGCCGCGCGGCGCAGAATGAAGGGGCCGAAGCCGTGAACCGCCTCTTCAAGCGCCTGCGGACGTATATCTTCGTCGGCCTGCCGCTTACTTCTTAATGCCCTTTTGGGCGGCGCGGGCGATGTCCTCGTGGGTGGCGAACCAGACGTCCTTGCGCTCGAGGATGTGTTGGATGAGCCTCTCCAGCATAACGATCCGGCTCCGGTGGCCAATGTATTTCGGGTGCATGGTCAGGATGAAAAGGCCCCCTTCGGCGTAGGCCTTGTCGAACTCCGCGGCCCAAATGGACAGGACCTCATCCGGGGTTGCCTGGGGACGGACGCTCGTGAACCGGTCGAATCCGAAATAGGGATAGTCGTCGAGTATCCATTCGACCGGGAGTTCGACGACGCCCGTCGCTTTCCCGTCCTCGAGGATCTCGTATGGGCTGTCGTCCGCCATCAGGCTGCTGTCGTAAATGAGGCCCAGCTCGCGGATGAGCTTGAGCGTCGCGGGGCTGAAGTCCCAGGACGGAGTCCGGATGCCGACCGGGGCCCGGCCCATGGCCTGCCCGAGGGCGTCGAAGGACTTCTTCATGAGGTCCCGCTCGTCCGCCTCCGCGAGGAGGGAATTCCGTTCGTGGATCCAACCGTGCAGGCCGATTTCGTGGCGCTTTTTGTCGAGGATCATCTTGACTTCCGCCGGGTGGAGGATGGCCGTCACGGCCGGGACGAAGAAGGTGGCCGGGATCCGGTACTTGTCGAGAAGCGCCAGGATCCTGGGGATACCCTCCCGGGCCCCGTATTCGCCCTGCGAGAGACTGCCGGGCGAGAGGTTGGCGTCCCGGAGCGAATTGGTTTCGGAATCGAAATCGAAGGACAGGCCGACGGCCACCTTCGCGGCGTCCGGCCAGCTCGGGGGTGTCAGGTTTTTCCCGGCCCTGACCTTGGACACGGCGGCCTTGACCTTATCCAGGCCCCACTGCCAGGGCTGGTCATCGGGTTTTTTTTCCTGCGCCGGGCTGGCGGCGGCGAAGACCGCCAGGGCCAATCCAACCGTTAAAAGCCATTTTTTCATGATGATTCTCCCTGATCGCAAAGAAATCATAAGTCCCGGAAAGCGGGGAGTCAAGGTGGGGGGCAAGGCCGGCAGGGCCGGACGCGTCCGAGCCTATTCGCCGAGGTCGTATCTCCGGATCTTGTGATAGAGCGTCGACCGGGAGATGTCGAGGATCCTCGAAACCTCGGCCCTGTTCCGGGCGGTGACGTCGAGCAGGAACAGGATATAGTCTTTTTCCAGGGCCCTCAGGGTTGGGAGCCCGGCGGGCTTATGGTACTCCCGCCGCTCGTCGAGCCCCAGGTAGCGCTCAAGATAAACGTTCATCGCTGCGCCTCATCGGGCCCGGGCCCGCTGGATCATCTGCAAGTTGTTGGCCACGGCGTACGACAGGACGAGATTGGACGCCGTCGCCAGGATCCGCGGCGGGCCTGAAGCCGCCGAATGGATTGAGGAGGGCGGGATTCGACTGGGAAACGAAAACCGTCTCGGGCAGTCTCAGGTCGGTCAGGTCCGGCGCCGGCGCGGAAGCGAGGATGAGGAGTTCGGGCGGGTCGAGGACGGTGGGCATCAAGGTCTCCGCGGGGATATCCGCGGCCCGGGCAAGACCGAAACAGGCCATCGCCATAATCAAAAAAGCCAGGATTCTTTTGGCCATTTGAGCGGCTCCTTTCCCGGTATTCACGTCTTCTTATTACGCAAGAAAGGTGCCACAGCACTGATTATTATGTAATTATTAATATATCAATATGTTACAGATATTCCTGCGCAGATATATATTTTCGTAAAGTGTATAATATGTGGACATATAATTATGTAATAGTTATGTATAATTATGATAACAAGACAATAAGATATGAATTTGTAAATATGTATATATATTGTTCATATATAGGTCATTTCTTTGGGGACATTTGCCGGGATAGGACGAGCCCCGCCGGTCTTCTGACCCCGGCGGGGTTACTTCAAGCAGGCCTTTAGGTACTTGGCTGTAATGGACTTTGTGGAACGGGCCACTTGTTCCGGGGTTCCGTGGGCGACGACGGTTCCGCCTTTTTCTCCGCCCTCCGGGCCCAGGTCGATGACGTGATCCGCGCTCTTGACCACGTCCAGGTTGTGCTCGATGACGACGACCGTGTGCCCCTCGTTGACGAGCTTCTGGAAACAGCGGAGCAGGACGGACACGTCGTTCGGATGAAGGCCGATCGTCGGCTCGTCGAAGAGGTAAAGGATCTTTTGGCCCTTCTCGTGGACGAGATGATAGGCCAGCTTGATCCGCTGCAACTCGCCCCCGGAGAGGGTCGTGGTGGGCTGGCCGAGCTTGAGGTACCCGAGGCCGACCTCGATCAGGGAGTAGAGTTTTTTCGTGATCTCCGGGCGGCCGGCGAAAAACAGGCAGGCCTCGGTGATGCTCATGTTCAGGACGTCGTCGATGTTCTTTCCGTTGTACCGGACGCCGAGAATCTCGGCCTTGAAGCGCTTGCCCTTGCAGGCGTCGCAGGTCAGCGTGACGTCCGAGAGGAACTGCATCTCGACGACCTGGAAGCCGGCGCCCTTGCAGTCCTCGCATCTCCCGCCCGCCGTGTTGAAGGAGAAATACCCCGGGCGGAACCCCATGAGCTTCGCTTCGCGCGTCTGGCTGAAGAGGTCGCGGATCCCGTCCATGGCCTTGGTGTATGTGGCCGGGATGGAGCGGGGCGAGGCGCTCAGCGGCGATTGGTCGACCATGATGACCTTGCTGACCTTGTCCCTGCCGCGGATCTCCCGGAAGCCGTTTTCGCTCGTCCCCTCGAAGCCCTGGTAGAGGACGTCGTAGATCAGCGTGCTCTTCCCCGAGCCCGAAACTCCGGTGACGCAGCTGAAGACGCCGAGCGGGATCCGGACATCGATGTGCTTGAGGTTGTGCTTATGGGCGTCCTTGATCTCAAGATACGACTTGGCCGGCCGGCGGGCGTCCGGGACCTGGATTTCCTTCTCGCCCCTCATGTATTGGGCGGTCATGGAATTCCGGCTCCGGAGAAAGCTCGCCCAGGAGCCGTCGAAGATGACCTCGCCTCCCGCTTCGCCGGCCCTCGGCCCCATGTCGATGACGTACTCGGCGGCCTTGATGATCTCCGGGTCGTGCTCGACCACGACGACGGTGTTCCCGATCTCCTTGAGCGATTGGAGGATCTGGACGAGACGGTGATTGTCCCGGGGATGGAGGCCGATGCTCGGTTCGTCGAGGACGAAGAGGGTGCCGACGAGCGAGGCGCTGAGGGCCGCGGCCAGATTGATCCGCTGGGCCTCCCCCCCGCTCAGGGTGAAGGTCATGCGGTCGAGGGTGATGTAGTCGAGGCCGACCTCGAGCAGGAACTTGAGGCGGTTCTGGATCTCGTGGATCAGTTTGTCGGCGACCTGGCGCTCGAACGGCGAAAGCTCGACGGCCCGGAAAAAATCCGAGGCCTCCCGGACCGTCATCCGGACGCAGTCGCCGATGGTCAGGCCTTTGATCCGGACGCCCAGGGCCTGCGGGTTGAGCCGTGTCTTGCCGCAGGCGGAGCACGCGACGTACTTCCGGTAGCGGCTGAGGAGAACCCGGACTTGGACCTTGTATTTCTTGGCCTGAAGCCAGTCGAAAAAGCCCTTGACGCCGGGGTAACCGTCGCCGCCGTCGAGGACGAAACGCTGGTGCTCTTTTTTGAGGTCCTTGAAGGGGACGTTCGTGGGGATCCGCCGCCGGCGGGCCTCGGCCAGGAGCTCGCGCTGCATGCCCTTGGACAGCGGTTTGGTCCAGGGCTCGACGGCGCCCTGCTCCAGGGTTTTCGTCTGGTCGGGGATGACCTTGTCCTCGTCGATGACGGCCAGGTCGCCGAAGCCGTGGCACTGCGGGCAGGCGCCCTGCGGGCTGTTGAAGGAAAAAAGGTTGGGGAAGGGCTCGTCGTAGGCGACGCCGCAGGCCTTGCATTCGAGCTTGTCGGAAAACGGAAATTGCCGGCCGTCCTCGGTCCGGACAAGGGCCCGGCCGCCGCCCTTTTTGAGCGCCATCTCCAGGGAATCGGCCAGCCGCTCCCGTTCGTCGGACCGGATGGAGATGCGGTCGACCAGGACGTCGAGGGGGACCTTCTTCGCGGCCGGGGGAGCCCCGTTGATATCGACGATCGCTCCGTCGACGACGATCCGGGAAAACCCCTCCTTCTTGAGCAGGGCCGTGCCCTTCTCGCCCGGCCAGGAGAACGTGATGAGGGCCCTGGTTCCGGCCGCAAGGCGCTCCAGGTCTTCGATGACGCTGTCGATCGTGTCCCGCCTGACCGGACGGCCGCATTTCAAGCAATGGACGGTCCCGATCCGGGCAAAGAGGACCCGGAGGAAGTCGAAGATCTCCGTGACCGTGGCCACGGTCGAGCGCGGGTTCTTGGTGACGGCCTTCTGCTGGATGGCGATGGCCGGCGGGATGCCGTCGATGAGGTCGGCGTCCGGCTTGTCCATGCGCTCCAGGAACTGGCGGGCGTACGAGGACAGGGACTCGATATAGCGCCTTTGGCCTTCGGCATAGAGGGTGTCGAAGGCCAGCGACGACTTCCCCGACCCCGAGACACCGGTCACCACGATCAGGTTGTTGAGGGGGACGTCGAGGTCGATCCCCTTGAGGTTGTGGACCTTGACGCCGCGTAGGATGATGTGCTCTGTGCTCGCCATGGGCTCAGCCTAATTGGCTATTATAACATGGCCCGGCGGGTCCTGTCCCCGTGTTTCGTCGTCAAGGGCGGCGCCGAAGCCGCCCTTATCCCCCGCACCCCGGGAACCAGTTTCGTCGGTTCCCCCCGTCCCGTTCCGTGGCGGAACCGGGCGGGTCCCCCCTCCACTACGGGGTCTTTCGGGCGGCCTCGGCACCGCCCTTCTCCTGCCGCCATTCATAGCCCCGCAGATAGTAGAGAGGCCCCGCAAGCTTTGATATAATGGAGCGCAAATCGGAGAAATGCGGATGTCGCTCATTTTGGTTCTGGGCCTGGCCGTGGCGCTGGCCATGGACTGCTTCGCCGTGTCCATGGGCTTGGCCTGCGGGCTGAAAGGCCTGACGGGCCGGCAGGCCGTGCGGATGGCCTTTTTCTTCGGCGCCTTTCAGTTCGGCATGCCCGTCCTGGGATGGTTCGCCGGGGAAAGCGTGGTGCGTTTCACGAGCGGGTTTGACCACTGGCTGGCCTTCGGGCTCTTGGCCGCGATCGGAGGCCGGATGATCTACGAATCCTTCCACCTGAGCGATGAGGAGAAAGCATGCCGGCCGGACCAGACCAGGGGCGTGCGCCTGCTGGTCCTCTCCGTCGCTACGAGCATCGACGCCCTGGCCGTCGGACTGAGCCTGGGCGTTATCAAGAGCGGCATTCTTTTTCCGGCCGCGATCATCGGAGTCGTCTGTTTCCTCATGACGATCATCGGCGCCAGGCTCGGTCCCGCCATCGGCCGGGTGGCCGGGAAATGGGCGGAGCTTATGGGCGGCCTGATCCTGATCGGGATCGGCCTCAGGACCCTCATCGGGCATTTGCGGGGTTGAGGGGACCGTTTCAGAGCGGCCGGAGGATGAAGATCAGCAGGGCCCAAACCGTGTGGCTGACGGCATTGAGAACCGGCGACCGCCAAACCGCATAGAGCGATCCCCAGAAAACGCCGCAGACGGCGGCCGCCAGGACCAGCATAGTGTTCCCGCTCGCGACGTGGACGAGAGCATAAACGAGCGCCGTCAGAAGGAACCCCCAAGCTCCTCCGAGGCGGCGTCCGAGGTTTTCCTGCAGGAACCCGCGCCAGACGATTTCTTCCCCGGGGCCGATGAGGAGGCCTAGCAATAGGGTAATTCGCGCGACTCCCGCCCCCGTCTTGAGCCCGTAGACAGAGGCGATCCCTGAAGCGGCGAAGGGGAAGATCTTGAGGGCCGCCAGCCTGCCGGCGGCGAACAGGCCGTACAGCAGGAATGCGGAAGCGAGCCCCAGGGCCGCTTTCCGAGCCAGCCCGGTTTTAAGATCCAGCTTGAGCCTGGCCGCATAATTCCCGTCGGCCGCGAATCCCACCCCGGCAACAAGCGCGATGTTCAGGCCCATCCACCACCAGAAGTCCAGGGGGCCGAGACGCTGGAACCGGAAGAGGAGGACGAAAAGGCCGCCGGCCAGAGCGACGACCGCGGCCACGGCCCAAACCCCGGGCCGCCGCGCGTCTCCGCTCACAGGCATCGCCGGAGCGCCTCGAGCCAGACCGCGGCCGTGCTGAGAAGACCGAAAACGAGGTTATGATTGGCCGTGGCCCCGTCCAGGATGATGAAATCCATGGGCCGGCGGGGGGCGCGCCGCCGAACGGCCCGGCCCCAGAGCTTGAGCGCGCTGGGGAGGGCGAGAAAAACCACGAGGAATGTCCAGGGCATCGGCATCAATTTGCCGCCGGCGAGGCGCGGAAGGACGATCAAGGCGGGGTCGATCAGGAAGCCGCCGAAGATGAGGGCGCCGTAATAAATGAACGAGCCATTGTCCCCGAGGAGCCCGGCCACCGTATGGACGCGCCGCTCCCGGTCGGATAATGCATCGCGCCAATTATTGGCGTGGAGGATGCCGCTGACGAGCATGGCCATGGGGACGGCCCAGACGGCGGGGATCCAAGAGGCGGTTTTGGTCTGGACGATCCAGGCGCCGAGAGAGCCGAGGATCCCGAAGTCCAGGAGGACGGCCAGGTCGCCCAAGGCCCGGGCCTTGAGCAAAGTGTAGCAGGCGCCGACGGCGACGCCGGCTCCGCCGACGATAAGGAGTGCCGGGCTCGTCGTGAGGGCGAGGGCCAGGCCGGATAGGGAGCCCAGACCGAAGAGCGCCGCGGCGCCGGCCTGGACCTGACGGTCCGTGAGCCAGCCGCGGACGATCGCCCCGCTCACCGGGGTCACGTCCTTGTCGAGGCCGCGCCGGAAATCGTAGACGTCGCTCAGCATGTTGGCCGCGCTGTGAAGGACCATCATGGTGACGATGGCCCAGAGGAAATGAAGCACGGAGAGACGCGCCCCGCCGATGACCACGGCGAGCGACGTCCCGAAGACGACCGGCATGGTCGACGCGGGAAGGGCCCAGGGCCGGGCGGCGATCAGCCATTTGCGCAGCCGCGACGGGGTTGAGGCGGTTTGAGGCTTATCGTTCAAGTTCTGAGGCGTCCTCTCTTTGCTCAACCCTTCCAGCTTCTCATGATTTCGGCGAAGCACTGGAGGCCGCTCGGGATGCAGGCGCCGTAACCGCCGCCGGGGAATGTCCAGGCGCCGGCGAGATAGAGATTCTTGACGGGCGTCCGCTGGGGGAATCGCGACGGGCCCGCATTGTCGAGCGTCTGGTCCCAGCCGTAGATGGCGCCCCGCGTGTTCGCGGTGTAGCGGAGGTTGGTCAGGGGGGTCGCCGCGTCCCGGACCTCGATGGCCTTGCGAAGCCCGGGGAACAGGATCTTCTCGGCCTGGTCGATCAGGATGTCGGCCATCCGGAGCTTCTCGGCGGTGTAAGCGTCCTTTTTCCCGGCGAGATAGTCGGCCTCATATTTTTCCCAGTGTTCGAAGCCCTGAAGGGTCATGACGGACACGGTGTTCTTGCCCTCGGGCGAGTAGCCCTTGTACAGGTTATCGTAGATGGTCGCGCCGAAGCCCGGGTTCGTGAAATCCCCCCGGACCGACGCCCTGTAATCCTCCTCCATATCGTAGCCCGTATTGTAGAAAATCTCGGTGTCCTTGATCCCGAGCTCCCGGGCGAGGTCTTTTTTCAACCCGAGGAAGACCTGAAACGTGGACAGGCTGATGCTGAGCTTCTCCATCCTGGCCAGGGTCGTCTTGACGAGGTCCGGCTCGTCGAGCATTTTCCGGAACGTGTCGGGCGCATTGGCGTTCGATACGACAGCCCTTCCCATGAACTCGCGGCCGTCCTGCGTCCTGACGCCGACGGCGCCGCCGTCCCGGACCAGGATCTTATCAACCCGCGTCTTGAGCATGACCTTGCCGCCGTGCGCCTCGATGAACGCGGCGAATGCGTCGCTGATTTTCTGCGATTTGCCGACCGGATAAAAACCGCCGTTCTCGAGATAGCCGACCGTGGGCAGGGCGTAATAAAAGGGAGAAAGCCTCGACGGCGGCAGGCCGAAATAGCCACAAAGGGCGGAGACGATGGCCTTGAGTTTGAGGTTCTTGAGGCGGGCGTCAACCATAGCCCCCCACGGCTTGCCCATGGTCTTGGCGAGATAAGGATAGTCCTGAACGAAGCGGCTCATGTCGGGGCGGGGCCCGGCGGCGGAAAGCCGGCCGATGTCGCCGGAAAGCCCCTTCATGTCGTCGAACAAGCCTTCGATCCCGGCCTTCTCATCGGGGAACTTGCTGACCAGGTCGGCGACGTAGGCCGGAAGATTCCTGTCCGGGACACGGATGTCGTAATCGGGATAGATCGCCCGGTAAAGGGTGTGGTGGGGCACGAACTCGATGCCCTTGATTTCGGGGAAACCGGGGATGAGGTCGAAGACGCCGTTCCTGGCCGAGACGGTCGTCGAGTGGAGCGAGGCGTCGAAGACAAAACCGCCGGGGCGATGGAAGGTCGTGGCGTAGCCGCCCGGCTTGATGTGCTTTTCGATGACCAAGGGCCGGAAGCCCTGCCGGGCGAACGCGGCGCCGCAACTCAGCCCGCCCAGGCCGGCGCCGATGATGATGGCGTCATAGTCGTCGTCCTTGCGGCCGGCCTCCTGCGCGCCCCGGGGAAAGCTGTCCCAGTCGAGCGCCATGATGGGAATGCCCGCCAGAAATGAGGTCAGGAAATCACGCCGCGGAATTTGCTTTGGAGTCATCGCCCCCTCCTTTTGTTCTCTGGTTCGGCGCGGCCGGCGGCCCGGCAATCACGCCGCCGCTAACGCCGCCGTACACGCGGAGACAATATAAACTCAGGGTTCCGGACTGTCAATCACTCGGCGTCCCATGTCCCGGTCTAGCGGATTCCGACGCCGCGCCATTTGACGAATATGAAACAACAGGCGCCGAAGACCAGCCAGCAGATCAGCCAAACGAGATTTCCTGTCGTGCCGCGCCAAAGAACATGAAGGATAAAGAGGAAGGCCATGACGGCGGCGATAAGAACCCGCCCCCAGTCCGTCTCGGCTTCGATGAACGCCCAGATGCCGAGGAGGATCGAGATGCCGATGCCAATGGCCCCATAGGGGATTGTGGGGATCACGCGCGCTCCGTGTCCCAGTATAAGACCGGTGCCTGGACGAAGCAACCGGCGCTGGTTCAGGCTGGACAAGCGGGCGCAGGCCGCGATATTCTTACCCCGTGAGCGTTAATGTTAATTTGGGGACACAATACTAATTTCCGAATTTCAGGCAGATAGGCCGGAAAGGATCATAGGAGAGAAGGCATGCATTCTTTGAAAAATAAGGTCGTTTTCGTGACGGGCGCGAGTTCCGGGATCGGGAAATCCTGCGCCCAGGCGTTCGCGGGCCAAGGCGCGAAGATCCTCATATGCGCCCGCCGGGCCGATCGCCTCAAAGGTTTCGCGGCGGAGCTCAAAAAAGAATTTGGCGTGCCGGTTTATCACTTCAGTCTCGACGTCCGCGACCAACCGGCGGTTGAGAAGGCCCTTGCCGGACTGGCCAAGGATTGGCGGGCGATCGAGATCCTGGTCAACAACGCCGGGTTGAGCCGGGGATTGTCAAAACTCCACGAAGGCCTCCTCAGCGACTGGGAGGAGATGATCGACACCAACGTCAAGGGGCTCCTCTACGTGAGCCGGGCCGTCATCCCCGGGATGGTCGAGCGGGGAAGCGGCCACGTCATCAACATCGGCTCGATCGCGGGCCACGAGGTCTACCCCGGCGGGAACGTTTATTGCGCGACGAAGTTCGCGGTCCGGGCCCTATCGATGGGCCTGCGGCTCGACCTGAACGGCACGCCGGTGCGGGCGAGCGAAGTCTCTCCGGGCATGGTCGAGACGGAGTTCAGCGTCGTCCGCTTCCACGGCGATACGGACCGGGCCGGCAAGGTCTACCAGGGGCTGACGCCGCTCTCGCCGGACGATATCGCCGACGCCGTTGTTTGGTGCGCGACGCGGCCGCTTCACGTCAACATCAGCGAAATGATCGTCATGCCTACGGCCCAGGCCTCGACGATGCTGCTTCACCGGAAATAGTGCTAATTCTCAGCGGCGGCCGGAGGCCATTTTAGACGCGGCCGGAAGGCGGCGCAGGCGAAGCATGGCCCAGATCCCGGCCGCAGGGCCCAGGGCGAGGAAGGCGAAAGCCCAGCGCCAAGTCACGAGGCGTTCAAGCGTGGGCACCAGGCGGATCGTGACAATGGTCAGTAGGAACCCCAGGCTCGTCTGAAGCGTGAGGGCTGTGCCTGTTCGGTCGGCCGGGCAAAGCTCGCTTACGCCCGCGGAGAACTGGGCGGAGTCGGCGACCACGGCGAAGCCCCAGATAAGGCAAATCGCGAAAAGGGGCCACGGGTTCCCGCCGAAGAGAAGTCCGGCGACGAGACAGCAAGCGCCGCTCACGGCCATCGACGCCGAAGTGACGGCCGTCCGGCCGACGCGGTCGGCCATCTTCCCGGCGACGAGGCTGCCGGCGCCTCCGGCGGCGATCATGGCGAATGCCGCTATCGCGGCCCATCGCTGTCCGATTCCCGCGCTTTTGAAGCTCGCGGCCAGGAATACCGGGGCCCAGGTCCACATGGCGTAGAGTTCCCACATGTGACCGAAATAGCCCAGGTTGGCAAAGACCATTCCTTTGTCCCGCCAGATCTCGCCGGCATATTTCCAGTTAAAGCGGGGAGCGGCGGTCCGGTCGGGACCTTCCCTAACGAAGAGGAGTGCGATAAGGCCCCCGCCGGCGGCCAGCGCGGCGCTCAAATAAAGGACGGGCCTCCAGTCGGACATCCCGCCGAACGCACGGAGGAGGTGAGGGGCGGCCGAGCCGACCGTGAGGGCGCCCACGAGCAGGCCGATCCCCCAGCCGCGGTCGCCGCGCGTCCAGGTGGCCATGATCTTCATCCCGACCGGATAGACGCCGGCCAGGAAAAGTCCCGTCAGGAAGCGCAGGATGATGGCCACTCCCGGTCCGTGCCCGGAGGCCGGAATGAGGAACGTCGCGGCGCCCGCGAGAAGGGCCGAGACGGAGAAAAGAAGGCGTGCGGGCAGCCGGTCGGCAAGGTTGAGGAC
The DNA here is from genome assembly GCA_049513915.1 of Candidatus Aminicenantales bacterium. GTDB lineage: Bacteria > Acidobacteriota > Aminicenantia > Aminicenantales > Saccharicenantaceae > DATKJS01. The sequence goes on from JBEKVN010000003.1 coordinate 78,501, forward strand.
GGCCGACCCAAAGGCCCCCGCGACGAAGCCGAGCTGGACGGACATAGTCAGCCAAGCTTGGCCCGACGGGCCGAGCTTCCAGGCCGCGATAAGCGCCGGCACGACCGCCGACGCCGAAAACCAGACCGACATCCCGAGGAACTCGGCCAGGGCCAGGAGCGCCAGGGCACGGCTCTTGGATGTCATGGCTACGGTCACTCTCCTTCAATTCTGACGCGCACGCCAGGCCTAATCGCTCGTTCGATTATAGCCGTCACCGTCGGGTCAGGCAAAAGAAATTTCGGGGAGTCCCCACGGAGGTCCTTCCGCGCTGGCCCTCTCCTCTAGCAGCCAAGGGCGACCTGGAATAAAATGGGGTCGAGGGTGTCAACTTCTGGCGCCCCCGGGATGCTGATTTTGACGAAAAAGCCAGAGCTCATCACTGTGGACCGGTCGAACGTCGAAGAGACGGGCTTCTTCTGCTATATGAGCAAGCGGAAGTCCGAGGGGTTTCTCCGGAAGGTCGCCTGGGTCAAGGCGCGGTTCGACGAGGGGATGCGTATCAAAATGCTGAAGCTGCCGGAGCGCGGCTTCATTGAGTATATCCCCAGCGAATATGCCTGGCGCGCCGTCAAGGCCAGGGGCTACATGGTTATCCATTGCCTCTGGGTGATCGGGAAGAGCAAGGGGAAGGGTTTCGGGGCCGCGCTCCTCGACGAAAGCGTCAAAGACGCCAGGAAGGCCGGGATGCTCGGAGTGGCCATGGTGACGAGCGGGGGAAACTGGCTGGCCGGGAAGAAATTGCTCGAACACCGCGGTTTCAAGGCCGTCGATACGGCCCCGCCGTTATTCACTCTCATGGTCAAGAAGCTCAAGCCCGGCCCGGACCCTTCGTTTCCCGACGACTGGGCGGCGCGCGCGGCGCGGTTCGGCAAGGGGCTGACCATTCTTAGCTCGGGCCAGTGCCCTTATCATCCGGATGCGGGCCGGATTCTCTTAGACGCCGCCGCCAGGAAGAAGATCAAGGCCCGTGTCGTCGAATTTCGGACGGCCTCAGACGTCCAAGCCCGGTCACCCTCTCCCTACGGGGTCTTCAGTATCGTGTATAACGGACGCCTCGTGGGCTATCATTATCTTGGGGAAGAGGATGCCCTCGGGCTTCTCGGTTGACAGCCCTGGCGGCGCTGACGACGTCCTTGCTTTTCCCGGGCTCGCCCCGCAATGTTCCCGGGTTTGGCCGATAGGTTAAGAGGGGAGGAGATTGAGATGAGTTACTACATCAGCAAAGTGATCGACGGCCCGTTTGATGAGGCCGTGGACAAGGTCAAGGCGGAGCTTAAGAAGGAAGGATTCGGCGTTCTGACAGAAATCGACGTCAGAAAAACGCTCAAAGAGAAGCTGAACGTCAATTTCCGGAACTACCGCATCCTCGGTTCCTGCAACCCGCCGTTTGCGTATAAGGCGCTCCTGGCGGAGGACAAGATCGGCCTGATGCTGCCCTGCAACGTTATCGTCCAGGAAGCGGCGGACGGCCGGATCGAGGTCGCGGCCATCGATCCAGTAGCCTCTATGCAGGCGGTGCAGAATCCCGCGCTCGAGCCGATCGGCCTGGAAGTCCGGGCGAGACTTAAGAAGGTTATCGACAGCCTTTAACAGAAGGGCCTAGGTCCACTTACTTTTAAAAAAAGAGGAAGAAAGTGGACCTAACCCTCTCCCGTGTTCGGAAAAGTGGCAGAATGAAGATTTGACCCCCTCTTACGACTTTGACATTTGGCGCCCGTTATCTATAATACTATTCCGTCTTTACGGGGCCGTGGCTGAAGCCGCCGCCTCGCCGGCCGTTCGAGCGCGGCGGCCCCGCGCATCCGCAGACGAAAGGCTTATAAGTCATTGATTTTCGGCGTAGGTACGGACATCATCGAGGTCCTGAGGGTCGAGGAGAAGCTCGTCCGCACGGCGAGCCTCAAGGAGAAACTCTTCACCCCGACCGAGATCGCCTACTGCGAGGCCAAACATCGCCCGGCCTTGCATTTCGCGGCCCGCTTCGCCGCGAAGGAGGCCTTCCTCAAAGCCATGGGCACGGGCTGGACGGGCGGACACAAGTTTTCCGAGATCGAAATCGTCAACAACGCCCTGGGCAAGCCCGAACTTTTCGTCCACGGCAAAGTCGCTGAGTTCTGCCGGGCCCACGGGATCACCGGCATGCAGGCTTCGCTGTCGCATATCAAGGACCTGGCCAAGGCGGTCGTCGTCCTGGAAATTAAACCGGAATAAACACGAACGGAGGATAGATCATCATGTCGAATATCGGCAGCTACGACGAGCGGGTGAAGAATTTCTCCTGGCAGATCGCGGAGAAGGACCTCGGCTACAAGCCCGGCGACGTCATCAACATCGGCTGGTACTGCGCGGACCGCATCTGTCAGCAAGGGAAAGGGTCGAAAGTCGCCCTTTACTGGGAAGGCTTCACCGGCAACGAAAAGACTTACACCTATAATGACATCCGCCTGGCCACGAACACGATCGGCGCCTTTCTCCGCGGCCTCGGACTGAGGGACGGCGAGCGGGTCTGCCTCTTCATGGACCGCATCCCCGAGCTCTATCTCGGTTTCCTCGGCATCCTCAAGATCGGGGCCATCGCCCAGCCGCTGTTTTCGGCCTTCGGCGACGAGTCGCTCTTCGTGCGCCTCTCGAACGCCGAAACCTCGGCCGTCATCACCCAAAAAAAGCACGCTCCCAAGGTCCGGAAGATCCTCGACAAACTGCCGCACATCCGGCACATCATCATCGTCGACCACGACGGCGTCTCGCCCCTCAAGGACCGCGAAGTGGGCTTTTCCCTTGAGAAGGCCGCGCCCGTCGAGCATCTCGAAATCCACCCGACCAAGGCCGAATCGCCCTCCGTCCTCCACTACACGTCGGGCACGACCGGGATGCCCAAGGGCGTCCAGCACGTCCATTACTCTCTCATCTCTCAGTACCTGACCGCCAAGTGGGCCCTCGACCTCAAGGACGACGATATCTACTGGTGCACGGCCGACCCAGGCTGGGTCACCGGCACGTCCTACGGCATCATCGCGCCGTTCGCCCTGGGCGTCACCCAATGCGTCCTTGATGCCGGCTTCTCGGCCGAGGCCTGGTACAAGTGGATCGAGAAGCGGCGGGTCACGATGTGGTACTCCGCCCCGACGGCCATCCGCTCCCTGATGAAGGCCGGCGAAGAGATCGTCAAGAAGTTCGACCACTCCTCACTTCGCCACCTGGCGAGCGTCGGCGAACCCCTGAACTCCGAGGCGGTCGTCTGGTCGCAGAAGGTCTTTGGCAAGCCCTTCTACGATACTTACTGGCAGACCGAGACAGGCTGCATCGTCATCAGCAATTACCCGGGCATGGAAGTCCGCGCCGGCTCCATGGGCAAGCCCTTCCCGGGGATCACGGGCACGGTCCTCGACCCGGTCAAGAACGAGCCCTACACGACCCACGGCAAGATCGGCCTGGTCGGCCTCAAGTTCGACTGGCCCTCCCGGATGCGGACCTACTGGAACAACGAAGAGGCCTTCCGGAAGAAATTCCGGAACGGTTGGTACATCACCGGCGACCGTTCCAAGCTCGACACGGACGGCTACTTCTGGTTCACCGGCCGCGACGACGACATCATCAACACGGCCGGCCACCTGGTCAGCCCGTTCGAGGTCGAATCGGCCCTCCTCGAGCACCCCGCGGTAGCAGAATCGGCCGTGGTTTCGAAGCCCGACCCGATCAACCTCGAAGTCGTCAAGGCCTTCGTGACCCTCAAGCCGGGCTTCACGGCGAGCAAGGATCTCGACCTCGACATTATGAACTTCATCCGGAAGAAGCTCTCGCCCCTGGCCATGCCGCAGGAGATCGAGTTTATGCCGTCGCTCCCCAAGACGCGGAGCGGCAAGATCATGCGCCGCATCCTCCACGCCAAGGAATGGGGAGAGGAAATCGGCGACACGTCAACCCTCGAAAACGATTAAGAAGATGGGGACATGTTCCGAATTCTCCGGAATTCGGTACGTGTCCCCCCGAAAATACGAATAAGGAGATAGACCATGTCACTCGAAGGTTTGAAAGACATCGTCCTGAATTACGTGACCAAGGAATACCTCGAAGACGACAGCGAAACCCTGACCTACGACTCGCCCCTTATCTCGGGCGGGATCGTGGACTCGTTCTCGATGGTTTCGCTGAAGCGGTTCCTTGAAAACAAGTACGCGATCCAGATTCCGGACGACAAGGCAACCCCCGAGGCCTTCGACTCGGTCAACAAGATCGCGACCCTCGTCGAGGAATTCGTGGCGAAGAAAGGTTAAGCCCATGGCATACAGCGATAAAATCCGCGGAACCTACCAGGGCCAGCTCCAGGGCATTCAGGACGCCGGCCTCTTCAAGCAAGAGCGCTTCATCCACTCGCCCCAGGCGGCGGACATCGAGGTCGAATTCCCCGCCGGCGCGCCCCTCAAAAAAGTCATCAACATGTGCGCCAACAACTACCTCGGGCTCTCGAGCCACCCCGACGTCATCAAGGCGGCGCACGAGGGGCTCGAGTCGCGCGGCTACGGCATGTCGTCGGTCCGCTTCATCTGCGGCACCCAGGACATCCACCGCGAGCTCGAGCATCGCCTGACCGAGTTCCTGGGGACCGAGGACACGCTCCTCTTCCCCTCCTGCATGGACGCCAACGCCGGGGTTTTCGAAGCCATCCTGACCAAGGACGACGTCATCATCTCGGACCGCCTCGTCCACGCCTCGCTCGTCGACGGCATCCGGCTCTGCAGCGCCATGCACGACACGATCAAGCATTCCGACATGGCCCACCTCGAGGAGAAGCTCCAGCTTCATGCGGACAAGCGCTTCAAGCTCGTCGTCACGGACGGCGTCTTCTCGATGGACGGCGACACGGCCAAGCTCGACGAGATGGTCGCCGTCTGCGAAAAATACGACGCCATGCTCCTCGTCGACGAATCCCACTCCAGCGGCTTCATCGGCAAGACCGGCCGCGGGACCCACGAAAAGTGCGGCGTCATGGGCAAAATCGACGCCATCACGACGACCTTCGGCAAGGCCCTGGGCGGGGCGTCCGGGGGCTGTGTTTCGGGGCGGCGCGAACTCGTCGAGCTCTGCCGCCAGCGGGCCAGGCCGTACCTTTTCTCTAACACCATCGCCCCGGTCGTCGTCGCCGGCGTCCTCAAGGTCATGGAGATCCTCTCCAAGTCGACCGAGCGCCGCGACAAGCTCGAGCGGAACGCAGCCTACTGGCGCAAGGGCCTGACTAAGGCCGGGTTCGTCCTCAAGGAAGGGGACACGCCCATCGTGCCGGTCATGTTCTTCAACGCCAAGCTTGCCCAGGACTTCTCCAGGGCCCTCTACGACGAAGGGATTTACGCTATCGGCTTCTTCTTCCCGGTCGTCGCCCAGGGCCAGGCCCGTATCCGGACCCAGATTTCGGCGGGCCACGAGACGCACCACCTCGACAAGGCCCTCGCCGCGTTCACCAAGGTGGGCAAGAAGTTCGATATTCTGGGCAAGACCAAGCAGGAGATCATCGCCAAGTACGGAATATAAGGGCTTGCCGCCTCCCCTCGTTAACTTGAAAAATCACCGGGATTCTGCAATATTAGAAGGGAGCCGGGCCGGACGCCCGGAGCAAAAGGAGGGCGAAATGAAAAAGAGTCTGCTGGTTTTGATTCCCATCGTTCTCGTGGCCGCGGCGTTGACGCTGAGCGCCCTGGGATCCGGTACGCCGGGCGCGCAGGCCGGGTACGGCCAGAGCAAGCCCCAGGGTCAGGGCGAGTACAAGCAGGACAAACCCTACACCCGGGAGAATCCCGGCCCCTGGGCCGGAGCGGAGGATAAGCATCTTCCCCAGATCACCTATGAGAAGATGGGCATGGGCCTGAAGGTCACCGTCAAGGTCGACAATCACCCCATGGATCCTGCGAAGCCCCATTACATCATGTGGATCCGGCTCGAAGACGGCATGGGTAAAGTGCTCGGGAAGCACGCGTTCAAGGCGACCGATCCCGCCCCCGAGGCGAGCTTCGAACTGAAGTCGGTCCCCGCTAACCTGAAGGCATTCGAGCGCTGCAACATCCACGGGATTTGGATGAGCGAGGCCAAGGTCGAGCTCCAGTAACGGCCTGACCCGGGCGCCGTCGCCGCCTTCCCTTTTTCTTGACACCCGCGAAGGGCGAGGTATACCATAGGGGCCATTTTTATTCCCTCAAGGAGTGCCCCGATGGACAACAACAAACTCGCCAACCCCGCGCCCCTAGGCCTGATGGGTTTCGGAATGACCACCGTCCTTCTCAACATTCATAACGCCGGCTTCTTCCCCGTGAGCGCCATGGTCCTGGCCATGGGCATTTTCTACGGCGGGATCGCCCAGATCATCGCCGGGATCATGGAGTTCAAGAAGGGCAACACCTTCGGGACCACGGCTTTCACGTCGTACGGGCTGTTCTGGCTGACGCTCGTGGCGACCTGGGTCATCCCCGGACTGAACTCGCCCAACGGCGGAGCGACGCCCGTCCCCTATATGGGCTGGTACCTATTCATGTGGGGCGTTTTCACGTTCTTCATGTGGATCGGGACCTTCGGCAAGAACCGCGCCGTCCAGTTCGTCTTCCTGAGCCTGACGGTCCTCTTCTGGCTGCTCGCCGTGCGCGACTGGTCCGGGTCGGCGCTCGTCGGCCGGATCGCCGGTTTCGAAGGCATCGTTTGCGGTCTCTCGGCGGTCTACCTGGCCATGGCCGAAGTGTTGAACGAGGCCAAGGGACGGGAAGTCCTCCTCATCGGGGAGGTCAAGAAGGTTTAGCCTCCCCGGCCTCTCAGGGAGACGGATCTTTCCTGACTTTACCCGCGGCGTATAATAGACCGTCATGCCAAAAGTTCGCATAAACGCGATCAAGGTCCTGACGGTCCTCCTGTCCGCGGCAGCGCTCTTCACGGGCGCCGGTTGCCGGAAACCGGCGGCCGGGCCCGCCTTCAAGCACGTCATCCTGTTCATCGGCGACGGGATGTCCGTCGAGTCCGAGATCGCCGCCAGCCGCTACTTGTATGGCCGGGACCGGGCCCTGGCTTGGCACTCTCTCCCGGGCCAGTCCTACGTCGCGACCTGGGACGTCACGGCCTACAACCTGAACGCCAGGAAAGCGGGCCGCGCCGCATACTCGGCATCGGCTTTCTCGCCGTCCCTGGGCTACGACGTCCGGCGGGAGGGCAGCCGCCCCTATCCGGATGAAGGTTATCGAGGCGCCGCCGAACCCGTTCCGGCTCCGTCCACGGATTCCGCGTCTGCGGCGACGGCCCTGGCCACCGGGACCAAAACCGACAGCGGCAACGTGTCCTGGCGCTCCGGCGACCGTCCCGGAGGCGCGCTTCCCACTATCGCCGAGGATATCCGCGCCGCGCGGAAAGGGGCCATCGGCGTCGTCACGACCGTCCCTTTCAGTCATGCGACGCCGGCCGCTTTCGTCAGCCACAACACAAGCCGTGGGCATTATTACACCGGGTACAGGGGATATACAGGCCTGGGCATCGCCGACGAGATCATCCTCCAGGTGAAACCGGAGGTCGTCATCGGCGCCGGACACCCGCTTTTCGATAACCCCTCGTTCGACACGAAAAAGGGATATATCTCGGAGGGCCTCTATAGGGCGCTCCAAACATCCACGGAATATATCCTCGCCGAGAGAAAGACGGGCGTTGACGGACGCCGGACGCTCAACGAGGCCGCCGATCAAGCGCTGGCCCAAGGGAAAAAGCTCTTCGGGCTCTTCGGCGGCCCCGATGAAAACTTCATCCACCCCGTCCCCGAAAACAGCCCGGGTTTGCCCCGGTTCGCCGGGCAATCGGCGGAGGACCCTTCGCTCGAAGACGCCGCACTTGCGGCCCTGCGGGTCCTCGGCCGGAACCCGAACGGGTTTTTTCTCATCGTGGAACAGGGCGATATCGACTGGGCCAACCACGACAATGATTTTCGGCGGATGATCGGGACCATGGCCGACCTCGACGCGGCGGTCAGGGTGGCCGTAGCATTTGTCGACCGGCCCGGTGACGATATCGACTGGACAAATACCGTCCTCGTGGTGACCGCCGACCACGCGACCGGGGGCCTGCGTCTGAACCCGTCAGAGCCCCTGGGCGCCGGAGCGCTTCCCAGGCAGTTCGCGAGGCCCAAGCAGGGCCCGGAAAGCGGGTCGGAAGAAACGGAAGCCGTTCCCAAAGCCAAGTCCGCCCCCCGCGCCGCCCCCAAGTCTCCGTTTATCTATCCGGACGGCGAAGTCAGCTATTCGACCATCGGGCACACCAACGAACTGGTCTCTTTGGCCGTTTCCGGCCCGGCGGCCCGGTTGTTTCTTGTTTTCCAGGGCTCATGGTATCCGGGGCCGATCGTCGACAACACCCAGGTCAACGCCGCGATGCGCGACGCGCTCGGACTCGGCGCTCTCAAGGCGGCGCCCGTCGCAAACGGCTTAGACCGCTGAAACTTACTTGACCCTGACGGCGTGCTCCTCCATGGACTTGAATTCCTTATGGACGCCAGTCGTCGGGTAAAAAGCCGTGCTCGTGTTGTCGATCCAGAGGGAGACGTATCTATATGGCCTTCTGCGGATCCTATTTCAGCTCCTTGATCCGGATGTTCCTGAACTCGACGATGGAGCCGTGACCCAGGAACCCGATATGGCCGCGCTCCCGCTTCAGTCCAGGATGCTCGCGGTGGTCGATCGTGCCTCCCGCGCTGGCCTGGTCGATGTCCGCGTCGACGATCCTTGTCCCGTTGACCGTGACGGTGACCCGCCGGCCCCGGGCTACGATCTCCTCCGTGTTCCATTCGCCGACAGGCCGCAGGATGCCGCGCCGCGCCGGGACGACGCCGTAGATCGAACCGTGGAACTGATACGGCTGGAGGTCCCAGTAAACCGGCGAACCGTCCTCGAGGACCTGGATTTCCATGCCGGAGTAGGCGGCGTCGCCTTCGAGCGGCGCCCGGATGCCGATGCCGTTGTTGGCGGCCGGCGTCAGCTTGAATTCGAAACGGAAGACGAAGTCGGAGTATTCCTTTTCCGTGTAGAGGTTGCCGCTGCCGCGCTCGGGATAGATGACGACCCGGCCGTTTTCGGCGGCATAACCGTTGGTGTCCCCGGTCCAGCCGCTGAGGTCCGTGCCGTTGAAGAGCGGGGCAAAACCCTCCTCCTTCTCCGCGTCCGTCAGCCCGGGAGCCGCGGCGTCGCGCGGGATTTCGCGGATGTAAATATCTTTAAAGAAGAGCGGGTTGCCGTGGGCCTGGAGCTCGATTTGACCCGCGGGATAGATGGGCTTATCCCGCTCCCAATAATTCTCGAGGACCGTGTTGTCCACGACCATCCTGTTGTTGAGGTAGACCGTGACGCGGTCGCCGATCATGATGATGCGGAACGTGTTCCATTCGCCCACCGGGCGGTCCGCCGCTTCCGGGGGCTTGCTCGGCCCCTTTTGATTGTTGTAGAGGCCGCCCGATCCCATGGGGTTGGCTGCCGCGTCCCAGATCTGGACCTGGGGCGACCCCCGGAGGTAGATGCCGCTGTCTCCGCCCTTATCGATTTTCCAGTCGACGAGCATCTCGAAGTCCGTGTAATCCTTGGACGTGCACAGGCTTTCGCCTTTCCCGTCGAAGACGAGGGCGCCGCCGGCGACACTCCAATGCGAGCGCATGCTCGCGTCCGCCGCGGCCTGGGCCTTTTTCAGTTCGTCCGCCGTCATTTTGGCGCGGGCGGGCGGGTCGGCCACGAGGCCTTTCCAGCCGTCGAGGCCCCGGCCGTCGAAGAGCGGGACGAACCCGCCCTGCTTGAGGCGTTCGACGATGATCTTCGCGGCCTGGTCCTTTTCCGCCGGGTCCTCGGCCAGCGCCTCAACCCGTCTGAGGATCGAGACAGCCTGCTCCCGGGAGAGCCATCTTTCCTCGAGCGCCTGCTCCGAGGCCATCTCGAGAAGGGATTGGACCGCCGTCGCCCGGAGGGCCGGGTTCCCCAGGGATTGCGAGAGGAGGCGGAAGGCCTCCGGGCCGCGGACCGCCGCGATGCCACGAAGAACGGCCTTCTTATCGGAATCATCCTTGGGCAGGCCGAGGGCTTTTTTGAGCAGGTCGAGCTTCTGGAACCCGGGCACTTCGGCGTCATGGACCAGCCGGACATAGCCTTCGAGAGCCATCAAAAGATGTTTCTTATTGGCCGTTGTCGACACGATCCGGAGGAGTTCACCGGCCGCGCCGAAATCGGGCCACTGGGACAGCGCGAAAACGGCCGCGGCCTGGACCTGGGAGTCCTTGCTCCGGGTTTTATCGATGACCGTCTGCAGGGCCCTGGCTCCGGCGGCCTGAGGCAGCACCTTCAGGATGGCGGCCTCGTGCGCGGCCGGCGCGCCGCTCATCAGGGCGATCAGCGCATCGGCGCGGCGCTCGGGATCCGGGTTGCGGCCGGCCGCGGCGGCGACCGCCTTTTGGAGATGGACAGTCTCTTCGCTGTCCGCGGCCGCGAACAATAGATCGAGAAGCCGCGGCAGGTCCTTCTCCTCCGCCAGCCCGGCCAGAGCGGCGATGGCGGCGGCGCGGACCACGGGTTCCGGACTGGCCGCCTGGCTGAAGACAAGGTCGATCCGGTCGCGGGCGCCCTTGGCGGCGAGGACTCCGAGGAGCGCCGCCTTACCCGGCGCCGGGGACGGGTCCATAAAACGCACGGCTTCCGGGACGACGAGGGTGTCCTGGAAGCCGAGGAGGGCGTCTTTGGCGGCCGCGATCTCGTCGGCATCCGTAGAGTTGAAAAAGGGCAAGATATCAGGCAGGGATGCGGGTCCGGCCAGCCTGACGACGGCGGGGATGGCCGCGACACGGACGACCCCATCCGGGCTCCGGAGCGCGTCGCGAACGGCCGGCAGCGCGGACACGTCCTTGCGCCGGCCGAGCATGGACACGATTTCGGCCCGGATCTCGGCAGGAGACTTGGCCGCCTTTTCCACCCAGCGGGCGGTCGCCTCGGCGCCCGGAATGGCTAGGGATAGTTCGAGCGCTGACCCGCGGAACTTCCTGTCCGGGCTGTCCATCGCGGCCAGGAGGTCCGGCAGGGCGTGGTCCTTCAAAACGGATACGAGGAGTTCGAGCCCGCTCGAAGCGATGTGGCTTTCGGCAGGCGTCGCGTAATGCTCGACAAGGCTCCGGCCGATGGCCAGGCCCGCGGCCTGCTTTCCGGATTCGATGAGGCGCCGGGCGTAGAGGAGGTAGAGCGACGGGGCCAGCGACCGTTCATAAGGGGACGCGGCGATCCGCGTTCTTTCGAGGACCCGTCCGGCCCGCGGGTCGCCGATGTCGGCCAGGGCGAACAGGGCCGCCTGCCGCAGCTTGCCGTCCGGGCTCTCCGCGTAGGGCAGGATTTTTTTCACGGCCTCACGGCTCCTCGTCTCCCCCAGCGCCTTGATGATTGTCACTTTGGCCGCGGGCGGGGCGGCGTCCAGGGCCTTTAGGAAAACCGCGACTCCCTCGGTCCGGCCGGCGGCCAGAATGGCCCGGGCCGCCGGGTCGGCGAGTTTTTCATCCATGAGATATACGGCCAGGGGTTTGACGGATTCCCTGGCTCCCGACAACTGGACCTGGGACACGAAAAAAGCTTTGACGTCCTTGTCGGCGGCCTTTTTCATCGCGTCGAGGAGGGCCTGGACGTAGAGGAGCCGCTCCTTTTCCGCGCCCGTCCTTGTGGCATAAACCGCCAGCCCGTTGAGCGCGAAACGGGCCGGGCCGTCGTCGCCCGCGCCGGGGGGCAGGACTCGTCCGCAGATGTCCGCGACGGCGCCGACGCCGAGCTTGAGGATTTCGGCCGAGAGGGCGTCCTTTTCCGCAACCGTCCGGGCCGGGTAGCGGCCGAGGATGTCCGTCACTCTGGCTTTCAGGCCCGAGGGTTCCTCGCCGCCGCGAAGGGGAAGGGCCGAAATTACGACGGCGAGGGCTATGAGGACGGTCAGCGTCGTTTTTTGCATCTATGTTCTCCTCCCGGAGAGCCGGGTTACAGGCGCCAGGGGGCCCGCATGGGCTGTTCGGCCAGGCGGTTGGCCTCGTCATCCCCGATGAAGCGCTGTCTCTCGGGTTCGAAGCGGAGCGGCCGGCCGAGCTGGACGGCGATCTTGCCCAGGTTGACCAGCGTGCAGGAGCGGTGCCCGTTCCGCTCGTTGAGGGCGAAGCGGCGGCGCGTCCGGACCGCCTCGGCGAAATCCGTGACCCGGGGTTCGGGGTCCGGCAGGCCGGCGATGAGGTCTCTGAGGTTCGGGATGTCGGACCGGAATCCCGGGGATAGCTTGCCTTTGGGTCCCTCGAGGAAGGCCGCGTTCGTGTCCTTGTTCTCGCCGTCGAGAACGATCGTGCAGCCGTCCGCATATTTCATCTCAATCCGGCGCCATGAGCCGCATGCGTCCGGGTGCTGCTGCGGGCAGTCGGCCGAGATCTCGACGGGGCTCGTATCGTCCTTTTCGAGGAGATACTGGACGGGGTCGAGGTAATGCATGCCCATGTCGCCCAGCCCTCCGCCGTCGTAGTCCCAATAGCCGCGGAAAGTGCCGTGGACGCGGTGATGGTGATAGGGTTTCCAGGGCGCCGGGCCAAGCCAGAAGTCGTAGTCGAGCTCGGGGGGCACAGGTTCGGGTTTGAGGTTGGTCCGTCCGCTCCAGTAGAATTTCCAGTCGAAGCCGGTCGTCGCGCTGACCGTGGCCTTGATCGGCCAGCCGAGGAGCCCGCTCTGCACGACCTTTTTCACCGGCCTGACGTCGGAGCCGAGGCCGTAGAACTCGTCTTCGAAGCGGAACCAGGTGTTGACCCGGAAGATCCGGCCGTTTCTCTCGACGGCCCGGACGACGGCCTGGCCTTCGGCAATGGTCCGGGTCATGGGCTTCTCGCACCAGATGTCCTTGCCGGCCTCGGCGGCGGCCGCCGAAATCAGGGCGTGCCAGTGAGGAGGGGTCGCGATGTGGACGATGTCGATGTCGGGCCGCTCGAGGACCTCGCGGAAGTCCCTGTAGCCGCGGACACCCGGGCCGGAGACTTCCAGGGCGCTTTTCAGGTGGTGCTCGTCGACATCGCAGACGGCCAGGAGCGTCGCCCCGGGGTAGGCGAGGTGAGCCCGTCCCATGCCGCCGACTCCGATGACGGCTTTGGTTAGCGTGTCGCTCGGCGGCGCGTAGCCCGGGCCTCCCAGCACCCGCCGAGGGACGATCGTGAGCGCCGCGGCCGCGGTGAGTGTCCTTCCGATGAATTGCCTGCGGGTCAGGCGACAGCGTTTCGGCATGGGCCTCTCCTTCCTGCGGGTTGGCCGGCGCGCCTTCGATTCCGGCTCGCACAGGCGCTCATTATAGCGCATTTTATTTAAATGGGGACGGTCCTGTTTTTCCCGGATTAAACAATGGGGATTTCGCTCCGAACCACAATGGAAAATCAGGACCGTCCCCATTTTCGAAGTTTGTGCTAATGCAAGGGACCCATCGGACGGCAAGAATCGTGGGAGGGTGGCCCGGCACAGAGGCCCCCGGCCACAAAGGCGTTTGGAGCCGAAGCAGGTATGCTCTTTATTCTCCCAGATATTTACCAGAAGCCCGGCTCCGAGTAGCTCCGCCGTGCTTCTGTTGGTCGCCCCCCAGAGTTTGCTCCCTGCCGGACGCGGATGTGCCGGGACAGGACCCTATTGAAGTTTGTGCTGAGCCCGGATGGAAGAAAAGACGGGGCCCGGCGTCTAAAATTTATGCGCCTGGGAGTCTATACAATTCCGCTTTCGGTTCTCACACCCGTCGGCGCCAATCCCCATAACCATTCAAGGAGGTCGGAGTGCGTCCCATTTTGACTTGGTTCAGGCGTCTCCCGCCGGCCGCGCCGCTCATGCTCATCGTTTTGGGCCTGGCGGTCGTATCCGGGCCGGCGAGGGCCCAGGATTTCACGAAGTACCACAATTTCGCCGAGATGTCCGGCATGCTCCAGACAATGGCCGATGCCCACAAGGACATCGCCCGCGTCGTCTCCATCGGAAAAACGGCCGGAGGCCGCGACATCTGGGCGGTCGAGATCGCCAATCCCGCCGGCGTCCCGGTCAACGCGCGGCCGGGGCTCCTCGTGGCGGCCAACTTCGAGGCCGACCATCTTATCGGGAGCGAGATCGCCCTGGCCGTCGTCGACGGCCTGCTCAAGGGCTATCCGGCCAACGCCGACATCAAGGACCGGCTCGACAATTCGGTCATCTACGTCATTCCGCGGATGAACCCCGACGGCGCCGAGGGGATGTTCGGACCGGTCAAAACCGGACGGAGGACGAACCTCACCCCCCGCGACGATGACAACGACGGCCGGGTCGACGAGGACGGCCCCGAGGACCTCAACAAGGACGGCCTGATCACCCTGATGAGGGTCAAGGCCTCGGACGGCGAATACATCATCGATCCCGAGGAGCCGCGGCTGATGAAGAAGGCCGACCCCAAGAAAGGGGAATCCGGCGCCTATAAGCTCTACTGGGAAGGGGTTGACCGCGACAAGGACGGCTTCATCGGCGAGGACTCCGCCGGCGGCACGGACCTCAACCGGAACTTCATGCACGACTATCCTTACTACAAGCCCGACGCCGGCCGATACATGGTCAGCGAGAAAGAATCCCAGGCCCTTATGGCCTGGATCATCACCCACCGCAACGTGGCGGCCATCCTGACCTTCGGGGAGAGCGACAACCTGATCGCCCCTCCCTCAGGCGGGCGCATGGGCTCATCGCGCGGGCTCGACCTCGTCCGCTTCGCCGACGCCTCTATCGCGGCGTCCCGGACCGTGGGCATGATCCAGGCGGGCGGGGGGGGCGGTTTCGGCCGCTTCGGCGGCGGCGAATTCTCCTTCGAGATGCTGGGCGAATTCCAGCGGCAGATGCGGCAGCCGACGCAGCCGGCGGCCCAGGAAGGCGGCCGGTTCCGGATGCCCGACCGGAAGGCCCCGACCACGGTCAACGCGGCCGACACGGACTACTTTCGGACGATCAGCGAAAAATACGGCGAGCTGACCGGAATCCGGCAGGCCCTCTACGTCCGCGAGCCGCAGGGCGCCTTCTTTGAGTACGGCTACTTTCAATTCGGAGTCCCGTCCTTCTCCACCCCGGGCTTCGGGCTGGCCACGGCCGATTCCCCCATGCAGCGGCGGATGGGCATGATGCCGCCCGGCGCGGGGGACCAGCAGGGCCAGGCGTCGCGGGGCGGCGGCCAGCAGGCCATCCAGATAATGCAGGGCGGCCAGGACATCATGCAGATGATGCAGGGCGGACGCGGCGGCGCGGCCGCCGACGCCGGCCCGGCCATGACCCCCGGGATCGACAAGCAGATCCTGAAATGGATGGACGCCGAGAAGATCGATGGCTTCGTCAAGTGGGCCAAGTTCAACCACCCCGACCTCGGCGAGGTCGAGATCGGAGGCTTCAGGCCCTACGCCGTCACGAATCCCCCCGCGGCCAAGATCGCCGAGCTCGGTGCTTCCCATACGAAGTTCGTCGTTTATCTCTCGTCCCTCTTCCCGAAGGTCAAGATCACGAAGTTGGACGTCGTCAGCCACGGGGGCGGGATATTCCGGGTCAAGGCCGAAGTCGAAAACACCGGCTTCCTGCCGACGGCCCTGGCCCATGCCGTGACCTCGCGGTCGGTCCGCCCGACCATGGTCCAACTCCAGGTCAAGCCGGAGGACATCCTGTCCGGAAACGTCAAGACGAATTATGTCCCCGCCCTGCCGGGGTCCGGGAACGGGGCCGCCAAGTTCGAGTGGATCATCCGGGGCAAGGCCGGAGACGCCGTCGCCCTCAAGGTCGTGTCGGAGAAGGGCGGCACGGACACGGCCAAGGTCACGTTGAAGTGAGGGGAGGACGACCATGAAAACGATACGCGAAGCGAGATCCAAGATGAAAAGAACAGGCACGATCCTGACGATGATGATGCTCGGCGCCGTCCTCCTGGCGCTGGCCTCCCCCGCGGCCTTCGGCCAGAACGCCTCTGACCCGCCGTTCAAGGTCAAGCTCGACTTTGACCGCTGGCACGACGTCCCCGAGCTTTACGCGGACTTCCAGAAGCTCCAGGACGCTTTCCCCAAGTTCGTCAAGTTCCAGTCCATCGGCAAGTCCTATGAAGGCCGGGACCTGATGGTCCTGACGATCAATAACCCGGAGACGGGCCCGGAGATGAGCAAGGCGGCCATGTACATCGAGGCCAACGTCCACGGCAATGAAATCCAGGGCGCCGAGGTCTGCCTCTATACGGTCTGGTATCTGATGGAGAACTACGGCCGTCTCGACAACGTCACGAAACTCGTCAACGAGCGGGTCTTCTACATCATCCCGACCGTCAATCCCGACGGCCGGCAGTATTTCATGGAGGCCCCGTCCGGCGTCAACACCCGTTCGGGCCATGTCCCGGTCGACGACGACGGAGACCGGCTGGTCGACGAGGACAAGCCCGACGACCTCAACGGGAACGGCATCATCGAGCAGATCCGAAAATACGTGCCCGGGAAGGGGAATTACCGGATCAGCCGGACGAACCCCAACATGATGGAGCCCGTGCCGTTCGGCGAGACGGGGGACTACATCCTCCTCGGCCGGGAAGGCATCGACAACGACGGTGACGGTTTCGTTGACGAGGACGGCTTCGGCGACTATGACCCGAACCGGAACTGGGCGTCCGACTGGCAGCCGGACTATATCCAGCGCGGCGCGATGCAGTACCCCTTCCAGCTCCCCGAGGCCAAGGCGGTCAACGACTTCCTCCTGGCCCACCCGAACGTCGCCGGCGTCCAGTCCTACCATAACAACGGCGGCATGATCCTGCGGGGCCCCGGGGCCGAGGCGGCCGGCGAGTATCCCATGAGCGACGCCCGGTTCTACGACGAGCTCGGCCAGAACGGCGAGCGCATCCTGCCGTTCTACCGCTATCTCGTAATCTGGAGCGGACTCTACACCGTGCATGGAGGCTTCATCGACTGGACGAACGACGGCCTGGGCATCATCTCGTTCAGCAACGAGCTCTGGAACGGCGACCAGTATTTCACGAGCCCCAACCTTAAGGAGCAACAGAACAATCCCCAGAGCCCGATCGCGCCCAACGTTTCCCGATATTATTTCGACAAGTACCTCGAGTTCGGGCAGGAATACCAGCCCTGGAAAAAGTTCACCCATCCCCAGTTCGGCGAGGTCGAGATCGGCGGCGCCTGGCGCAAGTTCCAAGGCCGCGTCCCGCCCCGCTTCATGAGCGAGGAGCTCTGCCACCGGAATATGGCCTTCTCCCTCTACCAAGCGGACGAGATGCCCATGGTTAAGATGGGCGAGGCAAGCGTCGAAAAAGTCGGCGGCGACGTCTACAAGGTGTTCGTCGATATCACGAACCCCAAGGTCGCGCCGACCATCATGGCCCGGGCCGCTCAGAACAACGTCGTCCGGCCCGACCTCCTGACCCTCGAGGGCGGGAACGTTCAAGTCATCGCGGCGAGCTTCATCGACAACAAGGAGCTCTACAAGATCAAGCCCTCGGTCACGCAGCTCGTCGACCAGAAGGACCTCAAGCGGATCCTGGTCCGCAACGGGCAGGCCGGGAAGACCACCCGGACGGTCCTGTACCTCGTCAAGGGGTCGGGGGCGGTCACGGTCACCTACGACAGCGTCAAGGCCGGCCAGGCGAGCAAGACGATCCAGCTCTATTAGCCGGCGGAGGCAGCGCGAAACGGGCGGGGGACGGCCCCAGGCGGGGCGCCGTCCCCCTTCTATTTCGGCGGGGAACTTTTCGGCCCGGAATTCCGTCCTTTCTTATGTAAGACGGAGGTGCATATGAGAAAAGCGGTCCTTTGGCTTTCCCTGTTTATTTTGGCGGCTTTCCCGGCGCTCGGCTTCGAGAAAGTCCAGAATCTGACCCTTCCTGCGGAAGGCCTGGCCAGGCTCGACATCACGGCCGGGGCCGGGTTCCTCACGGTTACGGGCCGAGACGGGCAGACGGCGATCGAGGTCAAGGCCCACATCCAAGTCTCCGGCGTCGGGGACGGCGAGATGGAAGAATGGATCAAGAACCATGTCGAGCTCGAGCTCCGCAAGGCCGGGGACACGGCGGTCCTCGTCGGCGAGATCCGGTCCCACGGCGTGTTCTCTTTCTTTGACGGCGAGGCCAAAATCGATCTCACCGTCTCCGTCCCCAAATCCCTGGCCCTGCGCATCGACGACGGCTCGGGCGAGCTGACCGTCGAGGACATCAAGGCCGGCGTCCGGATCAAGGACGGCTCCGGGTCGCTCCGCGTCGCGAGGATCACCGGGGACCTTTGGATCGAGGACGGCTCGGGCGAGATCACCGTGGACGGGGTCGAAGGCAACGTCGACATCACCGACGGATCGGGCGGGATGGAAGTCAGGAACGTCACGGGCGATGTCTCGGTCGACGACGGTTCGGGCGGAATCTCTCTGCTGAAGGTGGGTGGAAACGTGACCATCGACGACGGCTCCGGTCACCTGGAAATCGACGACGTCGGCAAGGACGTCCGCCTGAAACACAAGGGGAGCGGGGGCGTCGATATCACGAACGTCCGCGGCAAGGTCATCCGCTGAGCCGCGCCCGGCGACTCGGGCCGCCCGCAGAAGGCGCGGCGTCCAGGGAGTCGCCTAGAAGAGGCCCAGCACCTTGCCGGTTTTGAGGTCCAGGTCCACGTCGTAATAAACAGGCCGGGTCGGCAGTCCCGGCATGGTCCGCATGTCCCCGCAGAGGGGATAGAGGAAACCGGCCCCGACGCTGGCCCGGATGTCCCGGACCGGCAGCACGAAGCCCTTCGGCACCCCCTTCAGCTCGGGATTGTGGCTCAGGCTGAGGTGCGTCTTGGCCATGCAGATGGGGAGCTTATCGAAGCCGAGACGCGTATAGAGCTCGATTTTGGCCTGCGCCTCCGGCGTGTATTCGACCCCGTCGGCGCCGTAGATCCGGGTGGCGATCGTCTCGATCTTTCTCTTGATGTCCCATTCGAGCGGGTAAAGGAAGCGGAAGTCCCCCGGCCGGGCGCAGGCGGCCATGACAGCTTTGGCCAGGGCGACGGCGCCCGCCCCGCCCTCGGCCCAGTGGTCGGCCATCACCGCGTCCTCCGCGCCGGCCGCGACAGCCGCCTTTCGGACCATCTCGATCTCGGCGTCCGTGTCCGAGGCGAACCTGTTGACGGCGACGACGGCCGGGACTCCGAAACAGAGGGCGTTCCTGATATGGGCGGCCATGTTGGGCAGCCCCTTGCCCAGGAGGTCGAGGTTCTCGTCGGTATATTCAGCGGCCAGGGGCTTTCCAGCCACGACCTTGGGGCCGCCGCCGTGCATTTTGAGGGCCCGGATGGTGGCCACGATGACGACGCAGCTCGGCCGGAGACCGCTCACGCGGCACTTGATGTTCATGAACTTTTCCATGCCGCAGTCGGCCCCGAAGCCGGATTCCGTGATCACATAGCCGTCCTTGCCGACGAGCCGCAGCGCGATCTGGTCGGCGATGACCGACGAGTTGCCGTGGGCGATGTTGGCGAACGGGCCGGCGTGGACGATGGCCGGAGTGTTTTCGAGGGTCTGCATGAGGTTGGGCATGATGGCGTCCTTCATCAGGACGGTCAGGGCCCCCGCGACGCCCAGGTCCTCGGCCGTGACCGGCTCGCCCGCCCGGCTCATGCCGATCACGATCCGGCCCAGGCGCTCCCGCATGTCCTCCATGCCCGTGGTCAGGGCCAGGATGGCCATGACTTCGCTGGCGACGGAGATGTCGAAGCCCGTGTCGCGGACCATCCCCTTCTCGTCCGGGCCCAGGCCGATCTTGACCGCGCGCAGGAAGCGGTCGCTGATATCGATGACCCGGTTCCAGGTGATGCTGGCCGGGTCGATGTCGAGCCGGAACATGCGGCGCTTTTCCTGCGGGGTGAGAGCGGCAGGGTCGGTTTTGTCGATTCCGAGCTTCCCGAGGCGGCGGAGCATGGTCGGTGAAAAACGCCGACGGCCCTGCTTGTTGGCCGGGCAGAAGGCGCCGAAGAGCTTTTCGTCGTCTTGGGCGGATTCGTGGAGGATCCGAGCGTCGATCCCCGCGGCCAGAAGGTTGTTGGCGGCCGTGACAGCATGGATGTCGCCCGTCAGATGGAGGTTGAAGTCCTCCATGGGCACGATCTGCGAGTATCCGCCCCCCGCCGCTCCGCCCTTGATGCCGAACGTCGGCCCCATGCTGGGCTGGCGGACGACGGTCATGACTTTTTTGCCCAGGTGCGCGCCGAGGGCCTGGCTGAGGCCGACCGTGGTCGTGGTCTTTCCCTCGCCCAAGGGCGTGGGGGTGATGGCGGTCACGTCCACGTAATTCCCCAGGGGCCGGTCCTTGATGCGGTCGAGGACGTCGAGGTGGATTTTGGCCTTGTATTTTCCGTAGAGGTCCAGGTCGTCTTCTCCGAGGCCGACCTTTTCCGCGACCCGGACGATGGTCTCGAGCTTGGCGGCCTGGGCGACCTCGATGTCGCTCGGGACGGGTTTAGCGGGCTTCATGGGCATGACGGATGACTCCTTCAGGCAGGGATATCTTAGCCGCGAGGCCTGGAGAAAACAAGCCCTTCCGGGGCGCCAAGAAGCTGACCGAGACGCGGCGGCCGGCGTCCTCAAAAGAAGTAGTAGGCCGCGAAGAGCAGCCGGAGGTTCGTGACGAATTTCGCGCCCCGGACCTTTCCGGAACCGTCGGGCGTTCCATAGGAGGCGCCGGTCAGCTCGGTTTCGCCCGCGAGGCGGATCTTCCCCACGTTATAAATGAGGCGGGGCGACATCCTGTAGAGCTGGTCGATGTTCGCCCCCCGCGCGAAGCCGGGGCTCACGATACCCTGTCGGGCGCCGAGGTTCTTGGAGTAACCGGCGAAAACCCCCGTCTGCCAGCGCTCGCCGGTCGTCATGGCCTCCGTCCAGAACGACAGGGTGTTCGTGGGCGCGTAGGTCCAGAAATCCGACTCCGGGATTTGGAGGACGTCGCGGACGGCGTATCCGCCGATCATCGTCAGGTGATGGAGGTTCGAGCCGTAGATCCCCTCCGCCTTGAATGTCCATTTCGGTCCCTTCCGCTTGAGATAGGCCATGCCCGCGAGGCTGGTCACGGACTCCTCCGTGCGATAGCCCGAGGCGGTCGCCAGCCGGGGGACGAGCTTCAGGGCATCGACACCCGCGCCGACCAGAGTCTCTGTTTTTTCGGTGTCATTCCTGGCCGCATATTGGACTTTCAGATTGAACTCCGGCAAGGCGGCGTTCCGGAGGTAGACCGAACTCGGCCCTTGCGGTCCGTTGGAGACGAAGTCCCGCTGGGAGAGGGCCGTCGCGACCAGGCTGACCTTGCCGAATGTCCGGATGAACCGGACCTGGGGACTGCGGTTGAACGGCTGAAACGGAGCGCCGGTGTTGAAGGAGACGACGTCGGGGTAACTTTCGCCGATGAACATCGGGTGCCAGTACTGGCCGATCAGAAGCTCCGATTTTTTCCAGTTGAGCTTGAGGTAGGCATGACGGAGCCGGAAAGCGTTGAGGTCCGCGTCCGAAGTGCCGAAGAATTCGGCTTCGAGATACGCCGACGTTCTGGCGCCGAGGGCATCGGGCCCCGTGATCTTTCCGATGAGCCGGGTTTGGATCGAGAGGATGTTGAAACTGGCCTTGGCGTTGATGTCGTTCCCATTCGGGTCGAGGAGGGGATCCTTGGGGTAGAGCAGGAAGTGGCCTTCCCGGATGTTCACGGTCTGGCGGGTATCGTAGAAAATGTCGGTTTTGACATAGCCGGAAAACGCGATGCCGAACGACGACGCGGGTTTTTCGTCCTGGCCGAACGCGGCCGTCGCGGCGACCGCCGCAATCCCCAGCGCGAAAACGATTCTTCTTGAGACGTTCATGGGACCTCCGGCTGGATGAAAATGACGAACTCAGTCAGTATCGGCAAACAACGACCGCCGGGGCCGTGAGGCGCCCCAAGTCGATGGCGTCTCCACGGACCTCGGTCCAAGGCTTCCCGTTGACCGTCACGGACTTCGGAGCCCCGAACGTCGAGGGCGGACGGACGTGGAGAATGACCCGGGCCGTCCTCCGGCGCGGCGGGTCGATGGTGGTCACGACCTCCCTGCCCGCCGCGCGGGATTCGCAGCGGACGTTCACCTCGCCGAACGCCGTGGGCGCTTCCCGGACGTCTACGCTGAGCCCGGGAGCCAGCCAGCCCCGCGGCGTTCCGGCGAGAAGATGGAGGGCGTCCCCGTCCTCGACGAGGAGGGCGATGCGGAGCAGGGCCAGAACCCGGCTTCCCGAGTGCATGTGCGGCATGCGCAGGGAATCCCAGGCGTCCCCCGAGGACCCCGTGACGATGTCGTTGCATTCCAGGGTCGCGTAAGTCGTCCGCGATTGGCCGTAGGCGAAAACACTATAGAAGGTCCAAAGGAACTTCTCGACCTCGCCCCGGAGAAGCTGACTTAACGCCTGGTTGTACACGTAATGCGGGTCGATATAGCCCGGGCGCTCAAGGGTCGGCAAGCCGCTGGTCATGACGAATTTTTCGATGGTCCCGTTGATCCAGGACGCCTTCTGGTCGGCCGCGCCGAAGAGGCCCATCTCGACCATGTAGATCGGGCTGCAGAGGCCGTACCAGCTCACGGCGAGCCTCTCGGCCGTCGGCGGCTGGTTCATCTCGGGCCCCTGGGGAACGAAAGGCGGGTCCGGGTCGCGAAGGATCGACCGGTCGACGGAATCCAGGATGCAGGACTTATAGTCCTCGGCTTCCGCCCCGAGCCGGGCGGCTTCCTTGTCCATCCCGATCTCCGGAAGGACGTCGGCCGTGCCCCGGAGCCCGCCGTAGGAGTACGTGTCCGTCCAGTAAAAGTAGTTCAGTTCCGCGTTGTCCGAGGCCCGGCCCTTCGGGAGAAGGCCGTAAGTGCGGGGCCTCCCGGCGCCGGCCGCGGTCTTGGTCCGGGCCCGCTCGCGGATGATCCAGTCACAGGATTTGATCATCCTCGGCGCCACCTTCCTCAGCCAGAGTTTGTCTCCTGTGAGTTTGTAGTGCTCGGCGAGGGCCCAGAGAATGAAGCCGTTTTCCCCCATCCAGCGCAGGCCGGGGGCGTCCCCCGAAAAAAAGCCGTCCGCGGACGAGACCTCGCCTTCGGGCGCCCGCTGGCCCTGCCGGGCCAGGAAAAAGTCGAGGTAGGCCGCCGCGTCTTCATGGTAACCGAGCCGGTCGGCTGCGTGGATGATGCAGCCGCTGTCCCCGGCCCAGACGTGCTCATAGGCCGTCGCGTCGGGGTGCGGCACGGTGAACCCTTTCGGGTCGCGGTCGGAGAGGATCATGTTGTAGGCGAGCGAGGCCCGATAGGAGTCCCGGATGCGCTTCTCGGGGACCACGAACCTGGCCCGGCGGTTGAGCTCGCGCGTCCAGAAATTGCGGAAGACCTCGAGTTGAGGCGCGATAGCCAGGCGCTCCAAATCTCCGGCTCTCTCGATGCCGGCGGCGAAATACGGGACGAAGAGGTCGACCGTCCTCTCCTCGCCCGGCTTGAGCCGGAAATCGAAGGTCAGGTCATTCTCCGCCGGGCCCCCCGGAGCGGGGGCCTTCCCCTTTGCGGCCGGATGGAAGGCGATGGCGGCTCCGGGCGCGAACACCCGGAAGAGCAATTGGCCGTCGGTCCGGACGATGAAAGGAGACTTGAAAGCCAGGGAGTCCGGATAGGCCGGGGGGGCTTTGAACAGGCTTTGCCCCGACGCCGCTTCACCAATCATCAGCGAAAACCGCGCCGTCTCTTCCCGGCCGGACCCGTTTCTCACCACCAGCCGGACGACCGTGACCAGGGTTTCCCGGCCGGTTCTGACCTCGGGGACCTCGAGAAGCGTCGCGAAAGCGAGCTCACGGACGCTGAAGCCCCCGGCCTTCCACTCACTCCTGACGCCAGGAAGGTAGCCGTCGATGAGCTCCTGGGCGACGGTGTTCGCATCGAGGAGCTCGAGAGGAGTGCCGGACCCGAACCTGACGCGCGGGAGCAGGTAGAGCCCTCCGGGGAGGGTTGCCCCGGGGAAAACGAGCGCGCCGTTCGGGGCGACGTGGGCCTCCTCGGGGTG
Organism: Candidatus Aminicenantales bacterium; assembly: GCA_049513915.1. GTDB lineage: Bacteria > Acidobacteriota > Aminicenantia > Aminicenantales > Saccharicenantaceae > DATKJS01. The sequence goes on from JBEKVN010000003.1 coordinate 102,620, forward strand.
GTTCTTCCAGCCGATGACCGGGACGGGGTATTTGACGGGGGGGAAGGGCTGGCTGGAAACCACGGCCTCGAACGAAACGTCAGGGGAAATCTTATCGGGATAGGCGCGGAGGATCGGGTTCCGCTCTTCCGGCCGGAGGGCCGGGGCGGCCAGGAGCATGAGGAGCGCGGCGAGCCGGAAAACGGGGCTTCTCGCGGCCCGGGCGGAAAGTCGGCTGTCCATGGGGGAGAGTTTATATTGGCCTGCCAGGGAAAGTCAAAAAGTATGATACAATCCCGGCGCCGCGTGAATCCTCGGAACTGGGAGAGATCCATGAAAAGAGCGACGTTGGCGGCGCTGGCCGCCATCTGGCTGTCCCTGATCCCGGCCGCCGCACAAAAAACGCAGAGTTTCGGGTTCAAGGGCGGGGAATTCGTCCTCAACGGGAAGCCGTTCCGGATCATGGCCGGCGAGATCCACTTCCAGCGCATCCCCCGAGAGTACTGGGCGGACCGTCTCGTCAAGCTCCGGGCGGCCGGGCTGAATACCGTTTGCACGTACGTCTTCTGGAACGCCCTCGAACCCGATCCGGGCCAATGGGATTTCTCCGGCGCGAACGACCTGGCCGCCTTCCTCAGGACCGCCCAACGGGCCGGGCTCTGGGTCGTCCTCAGGCCCGGGCCTTACGCCTGCGCCGAATGGGATTTCGGGGGGCTGCCTGTCTGGCTCCTCCGGACGCCGGACATCAAGGTCCGGTGCTCGGACCCGCGCTACCTCGCCGCCTGCGAGGCCTATATTCAAAAGATCGCCGGCGAGATCCGGGACCTCCAGGTGCAGCGCGGCGGCCCGGTCCTCATGCTCCAGGTCGAGAACGAATACGGAAGCTACGGGAACGACCAGGAGTACACGGCGGCCCTCCGGGACATGTGGGAAAAAGCCGGAATCCAAGTGCCGTTTTACACCGCCGACGGAGCGACGCCGTACATGCTGGAGGCCGGCACGATCCCCGGCGCGGCCATCGGCCTGGACCCGGGGACGAGCGACAAGGATTTCGCCGAGGCGGCGAAACTCGGCCGCGACGTCCCCATCTTTTGCAGCGAGCTCTATCCCGGCTGGCTGACTCACTGGGGAGAGCCCTGGGCCCGCGTCAAGACCGAGGAGGTCCTGACCGACCTGCGCTGGCTCCTCGACAACAAGAAATCCTTTAATTTCTATATGTTCCACGGCGGGACGAACTTCGGGTTTTGGGCGGGCGCCAACTTTAGCGACAAGTACGAACCCGACGTCACGAGCTACGACTACGACGCCCCGCTTAACGAAATGGGACAGCCGACGCCGAAGTACTTCGCCATCCGGGACCTCCTCAAGCAACAGCTGGCGAAAGGCGAAACGCTCCCGGACCTCCCCCAGCCCCTGCGCACGATCGAGATTCCGGAGATCACGTTCCCGGAGAGCGCCTCCGTTTTCGACAATCTCCCGCGCCCCGTGCGGAGCCCCCAGCCGCGGCCCATGGAAGCCTACGGCCAGAATCACGGCTTCATCCTTTACCGGACTCTGCTCGCCGGCCACCGGAGCGGGCGGCTGACGATCACGGAGCTCCACGACTACGCGAACGTCTACGCCGACGGGACTTACCTCGGCAGCCTGAACCGGGCGAAGAAGGAAAGCGTCCTCGAGATCCCAAAATCCGACCCGCCGCACCAGTCGCTGGACATCCTCGTCGAGGGGATGGGAAGAATCAATTTCGGTCCCTTCCTCCTCGACCGCAAGGGGATCACCGACCGCGTGACGCTCGACGCCATGACGCTCATGGGCTGGGACGTCTACGGCCTGCCCATGGAAGAGGACGACCTGGCCGCCCTGAAATTCGGGACCACGGCGCCCCGGCGGCCGGGGAATTTTTTCCGCGGGACGTTCGAGCTTCCGGCGGCCGGCGACACGTATCTCGACATGGCGGGCTGGAAAAAGGGCGTCGTGTGGGTGAACGGCCACAACCTCGGCCGTTACTGGGAGATCGGGCCGCAGAAGAGACTCTACTGCCCCGCCCCGTTTCTGAAGACCGGAAAAAACGAGGTCATCGTCTTCGACCTGCACGTCCTCCGTCCGGCGATTGTTCGGGGTCTGAAAAGCCTCGAGTAAGGCGATCCCAAGAGGCCGTCGCAGCAACGTGTCCCGGCGCGGGTCTCAGAGCGCCAGCCGGAAGCCGGCGTTGAATGTAAAGCCCGGCGTGCCATACCCCCACACCATTTCGTAGCGCGTGTTGAGCATGTTGTCCAGCCGGACGTACAGGTCCAGCGTGGGGCTCACGGGCGTCGAGAGAACGACGCCGAGAAGGAGGTAGCCCGGGAGCATGACGGTCGCGTAGGGATAGGCGCTGAAATCGCGATCGGCCCGCTTCCCGACATAAAGGAGGGAGGCCCCGAGGTCGAGCCCGCGGAAGAAGCGGGCGCCGATCTCGGCCGAAAATTTGTCCCGGGGCCGGCGGAGGAGGGGCGTCCCGGAAAGCTCCTCGCGGGCGGTGAGGCGGGTATACGAGGCCCTGAAGGTCAGGGGATCGTCCGGACCGAGCGGCCGGCTTTCGAGCGAGATTTCCGTGCCGAAGGTCCTGGCCCGGCCGATATTGACATATCCCGATGCGTAGTCGAAGTCGATCAGGTCCCGGAAGGAATTGCTGAAGTACGTCACCCCGATACGGATCCTGTCCCTGACGACGTCCTGCTCAACTCCCGCGTCCCAGCCCGTCACCCGCTCGGGGCGAAGATCCATGTTGCCGACCGGTCCCCAGGCTGTGGGCGGGGCGAAGAGCTGATAAAGCGACGGAGACTTGAATCCCGTCCCCAGGGTCCCCTTGAGCTTTGTCCCGGTCGCGGAGATGACCCAGGCGGGCGCGATACGGCCGGTCAGGGCCGTGCCGGTGCGGCTGTGGGCGTCGAGCCGCGCGCCGGCTGATAGAAAAAACGAGTTCCGGAACTTCCACTGGTCCTGGACGTAGAAACCCGCCGCGCGCGCCCTTTCCGCCGGGAAGGCGCTGATATATGTTCCCGACGGGTCCTGCATGGTGTAATCCGAACGCCCTTCCTCCTGCCCGAGCTCGAGGCCCGCCGTCAGTGTCTGCGAGGGATTGAGAAAGAAGTTATTCTGCCAGTCGAGCTTGAGGAGCCCGCTCCCGTAATTGCCGGACTCGCTCGCGAGGGGATGGGCCTCGTCGGGAGGATTCGCGAGCTTGCGGCTTGATCCCGTCCAGGCGAAGGAAAGCCGCTGCTCCCAGCGGTTCCCGAGGAAGAGGCCGCGGAGGAGCGCCCGGGCGAGCGTGGAGTCGTAATTCTGAACACTATTCGGGTCGTCGCCATAGGGCCCCCCGAAGCCGTCGATCTCGGACCGGGCGACGACAGACCGGACGAGGATGTCCAGGTCGATGTTTTCGCGGACGGCGTAGCCGAATCGCCCGGACAGCGTGAAGTTCCGGTAGCCGTCGTTTTCGGTGTTGCCGGGATAGCGGACCGAGGCGGCGGAGACGCCGGACGTCCGGGTCGCGAAAAGGCCCACGGAATAATCGGCCCGGCCGGCCGAGCCCGAGAGACCGATATCGCCCTCCGCCGTCCCGTAGGTCCCGGCGGACCCCGAAACCGTCAGGCGCGGCCGCCCCCGGCCTTTCCGCGTGATGATATTGACGACGCCCCCCATCGCGTCCGAGCCGTAGAGAGGGCTTTGGGGACCCCGCAGGATTTCGATCCTTTCCACCTGGGTTACGGAGAGGTGCGCCAGGTCGTAGGACCGGGAAGGATTGATGGGGTCGTTGAGCTCGACCCCGTCGAGCAGGACGAGGGTGTGCTCGTTGTTCGCTCCCCGGATGGAGAGGGACGCGGTGCCGCCCGGGCCTCCATTTTGAGTGACAGTGAGGCCGATGACGTCTCTGAGGGCGTCGAGAACGGACGTGCGGCGCGTCCTGGCGAGCTCGCCGGCCGTGATGACCGTCACGGAGGTGGCCACCTCCCGGCCCGGAGTCTCGACCCTGGTGGCCGTCACGATGACATCGTATTGGAGGGGTTGGGCCGGCTTGGCCTGTTTTTCGCCGGCCCGGACGGCCAGGCCGTAGGCGAGGGCGAGAAGAGCGAAGGCGGGCGCGCGTCTGTCCATGGCTGGATCTCCATCGCCGCCCCCGCCGCTTTTATCCCGGGGGATCGAGGGGTAAAAAAATAGCCCCTGTCTTCCTCCCGAAGACCGGTTGCCCGGGGCTTATGGAAGGTCTCCTGACTCCCGGATCGTCCTCCTCCCAGGCCTTCCGGCTCCGCGGCCGTGGCGTCGTCTGGGATTCGTCCCCGGTTACAGTAGCGGGGGCTGTGTCCGCTTGACACGAACTTCCCTTCGAATAAACCCGGCCCGTATTATATCCCAACGCGGCGCGAAATCAATCCCCTTTGTAGGATCCCACGAACGCAAGTCCCTGGAGCTTCAGTAGGGAAATGCCGGAGCGTCCGGTTTCATCGGATCGATGGAAGGTTGGGAGAGGCTGCCCTGATCTCAGGCTCAGATCAGGGCAGCCTCTCCGGGGAATGGATTGAGAGATAAGCGGAATTTATGGTCAAACTCCCGCTAAAAGGAGGTCCTGAAAGGAGGTGCGTCGGTTGCCGTCTCTCGGTGTCTCTCGTCTTCATCGTCGCACTCCACCCATATATACGATGGGCGCCGCCAAAATGTTGCGTCGGGCGGGTGAAAAAGATTACAAATCTTTTTGACTCGTTTGGGGGACGGCGGGGGTTCAAGCCAACAGGCCCCCCGGCCGTAAGTCCGTGGAGCTTCAGCGCGGGGGAAAGACGCGACGTCGCCCCCGAGTCCCGTCAGACGGATAGAAAACCAGGCCGCGCGACTATTTTTTCTTGGTTTTTACCGAATTCCCTTTTGCTACCATTAGTTATTATACCACAACTGACGGATGCCAATCAAGACCTTTCTTCGCGTTCCCGGAAAATTGTCTTGGAGGCCGGCTTTCAACCCAGCCGGAGCCCCAAAACAGGCCAATTCCCCGTTTTCCCCGAGCCGGGTCCAAAAGGCCGGGCTCCTCCAGGTTTTCCCCTGGGCAACAAGGCCTGGAATCGGACCGGCGGGCCCCCAAAAACACGGAAATGGGCGGAAAATGGCCCCCTAAGATGAGGTTTTTGAGGGTTTCGGGCAGGGCCCAATCAATAGGGAGGCAAAGAAACCGTGGAAACCGCGCAAATCACCCCCGAATCGGTCTCTCAAGGGCGCCGTACGCCGGGATTCCGGAGTTTACCCCGGCTTCTTTGCTTCCTCCGGCCTCAGGCTCCAGCGGAGCTCCCCCTTGGGGTCGGAGAGCCGGAAGTAGTACCCCCAGCCGCCGGCCCCCTGGAGAACCTTGATCTGGACCTTGTTCCAGCCCTTCTTGAGGTTCACCGAAAAACGGTCCTGGTCTGGTTCGGCGCCCCGATAGGAGGGATTGGTGTAGGCGAGCTCGTCGTTGACCCAGACCCGGATGCCGTCATCGCTTCCGAGAAGGACGGTGGCCCGTCGGTCGTCGGGCGATAAGACGTACACCAGCCCGTAAACGAGCACCTGTTCGTTGGGCTGGACGAGGGAGTCGAGCCGGATATAGCCCGTCGCGTCCGCCTGGACGGTCCGCCAGCCGACCTCGGCCTCGTTTTTCCCTTTATATTTTTTCGCGAAATCGGTCTCTTTTTCCGGCGGATAGACGGTCTGGAGGTCGGTCATGTCGGCCGCCTGAAAAGGCCCGATGAGGTTCCACTCCAGGATGAAACGGCGCGACGAGGGATTGAGGCTCATCCCGACGAATGCGATCTCCTGGCCCGCCGCCTTTTCGTCCTTGCCGGCGGCCTGGAAGAAAAGGGAATTCGGGCCGGCGTCGAGAAGGATGTCCTTGAGCGTCACGGCCGAGAGCTGTCCTTCCCTCGAATACCCTTCGAACGTCCCGAGCACTTCGAAAGTGCCCTCCGGATTATCGGGAGCCGACCTTCTTTTAAGGATATGGAAATTTCCCGACGTCGGGGCCTTGAGGAAATAGAGGCCGACGGAATACAGATCGAGAGTTTCCACGGAGAACCGGAGCCCGGCCTGCGTGCCTACGGCGGCCCCGTCGGTCCGGAGCAGGGGATAGCGGACCCCGGCGGCGTTATAGTAAGACGTCAGCGACTGCATAAGGCGGGGCGCCGAAAGCCTGAGTCCGGACGCGCGGTCCTCGAAGACGGCCTGGTTCTCGGCCTTGACCTCTTCCCACCTCGGGAAGATGAAATTCTCCGGAGATTCAAGGGCGAAGGGCAGGCGCTTGTCCTCCGCAGGAAGGGCCGGGTAGGGGACATGCGGCTCCGTCTGGTACCAGTAGGCGACCGAAGAATAATAATCCGACCGGTCGTTGCCATGGCCGTGCTCGATCGTCACACGGATGGACTTCTTGAACGGCACCGGGTCGGGGATGTGGAAACGGTAGACGGTGGCTTTCGAGCCTGGCTGAAAATCCTCCTCCTGCAGGGGGCAGCCGTAAAAGAGGCGCTCTCCTTCCCGCATGCCCCAGGCATCGGAGAAGTAGTCCTCGGAGCCTGTGCCGTGGAGGGATGGCGTCGCTTCGCCGTCCACGTAGATCATGTCGTCGCCTTCGCCCCACCAGCCCATGGTCCTTTGAAGGACGCTGAGGTTGCAGCCGACGTAGTGTCCCGCCCCCGCGGCGTCAAGGATGACGTAATTTTTTTGCCCGACACAGGGAAACTCCTGCCTGTACTGGGCGTGGAAGTATGGGGCGTCCGGCCTCAAGCCGTCGAGCTCGCGGTAATCGATGTAATAATAGAAAGCGTCGACGGGCCTCTGGCCCTCATTGGTGACCGTGACCCGGCAGGACCAGCGGAACGGCATGTACCAGTAACAGTTCCTGGCCCGGCCTTCCGACGAGCAGGCGATGGGCAGGGACGCCAGGTCGCGGTTTAGGCCATGACCGACCCCGAAGAAATCTCCGATGGGGGCTTCGACCGAGGGCACGTCTTCGCCGTCCCAATAGACCCGGAGGACGATCTTGCGTCCGTAGAACGCCTCGGCGGCGATGGTCACCCAGATGTGGTGGATGGCGGCCGGGCCCTTGATCTCGGCCAGGATCGCGGTCTTCCCGGGTTCGATGGACACGGAATCCCGGTTCCCGCCCGTCCGGTCGTAGGAGGAGATCCTCTTGCTCCGGTAGTTCTGTTTCTCCCCGAGCTTGCCCAGGATGTCCTGGCCCGCGACATGGGGCAGGTAACAGAGGGACAGGAGCACGGCCGCGAGCCCCCATCGGACGGTGCGCCGCTGTCCGGGCGTGATCGGAGTTCGGTCATTTCGCATGGTGTTTTCCTTTTCCCGAAATATACCAAAAAAGGCGGGCGGGCGTCTATCGGACTGTCGAAGGCCGCGTCCTCAGCCAGCCCGTCCGGATCCGCGACTTCCGGTCGCGCCGGGTGTAGGGTTTGATGTCGAGGACCGGGGTGCCGTCGATCATGTCGATCCCCGCGACCTTGAGGACCGTTCCGTCCCGGCCGAGGAGACGGACGACGCTCATCCCGAGGGGATTGGGGCGATGGGGAGAACGGGTGGCGAAAATGCCCCGGGAGCGCGATTCGCCGGGCGGGACGGTCTTGAGCTTGAAGCCGCCGGCCCTGTGGAAGGCGAAGAGGACGATGAGGTGGGAAAACCCTTCCAGGTCCGCGACGGCCGGGGCGAACTCGTCGAAGACGATGATCTCGCCCTTGGCCCGGTCGAAAAACCGGGGGGGCGCGAAGACGGGCGGTGGGAGATCTTCGGGGTTCTTATAGGCCGACCGCACGACGCCGACCTGCTTGAAGCGGAACACGCGCGCGGGCGGGCGGCGCCGCGGGCCCGGCCGCGTGTTAATCATGGACGAAGGTCAGCCACTTCTCATAATGGGGCGTTTTGCCGGTCACGGCCTCCCTGTAGGCGGCGATCATGGCGCGGGTGACCGGACCAATCTTGCCGTCGCCGACTATGTGGTCCTTCCTGGCCTCGCCGGGCGTCGAAGCGTCGGCCACATTGACGATCGGGATGACCTCGACCGCGGTCCCGGAGAAGAAGGCTTCGTCGGCGCCGAACAGATCGTCCTTGGTCATCGGGCCGACGACGGATTTGCGGCCGCCGTCCCGGGCGATCTCGAGCAGGCTCGTGCGCGTGATGCCCTCGAGGACGGACTCTTTGCGGTCGTTCGTGTAGAGAACGCCGTCCTTGACAAGGAACAGGTTCTCGCCGGGACCTTCGGCGACCCGTCCCTCGATGTTCAGGAAAATGGCCTCGTCGCACCCTTGGGCCCGGGCTTCGAGGCCGTTGATCGTGGACTGGACGTAGATACCGCCGAGCTTGGCGGCCATGTTGAGCTGGCTGTGGTGGACGCGTCGCCAGGGGCCGATATAGGCGGACGTGCCTTGTCCGGCCTTCTCGCCGAGGTAAGCCGCCCATTCCCAGGCGCCGATGACGAGCTCGACCGGGCAGGCTTTGGGCACGAGGCCGAGGTTCCCATAGGAATAAAAGAGAAGGGGCCGGATATAGCAGCTCTCCAGGCCGTTCTCCCGGACCGTCTGCTTGATAAAGCGGATGATTTCATCCTTGGAGTAGGGGGAGACCATTTTGGCGACCGAGGCGGACAGGAGGAAGCGGTCGATGTGCTCGGGCAGGCGGAAGATGGCTGGGCCCTTAGGCGTGGCGTAAGCGCGGATGCCTTCGAAGACGGACGTCCCGTAGTGGAGGGCGTGCATCATGGGATGGAAGGACCCCTCCGACCAGTCGCAGAATGTCCCGTTGTACCAATACTTACGGGCCTTGGGGAAGTTGGTGTTAGCATACATGGTTGTCTCCTGAACCGAGGGGGCGAAGTCTGAGGGCGGGGCAAAAAGGATGGATGTCCTCGGGGCTGCCGTCGAGAATCACGTCACAGGTGAAGAAGGCACGACCTCGTCAATCGTCCGTGAGTTTTGTCCGGAACCTGTTCAAAAACGAATGCTAGCACACAACCCAGCCGTTTTCAAGCCGCCTCGTAGAAGGTCTTCCGGCCGTGGCGGACGGTCCGGACTCTACCGGACTCGCTTAGGCGGCGGAGGGCGTAGAGGACTTCGCCGCGGGGCGCCGAGAGCGAGGCCGAGATATCCCCGGCCGTCACCGGGCGGCGCTTGACCACCGCCGAGATGGCTTCCATGAGATCAACGCCCCCTCGGGCCGGGCCCATTTTCCCGAAGTCGGCGACGACCTCGGCCTTATCCCCCAGAGCGCGGCGGATTTTTTCGAGCTCCCGGGCCGTAAGGGGGCGAGCGGAGGCCTCGGCGGGAGGCCGGACGACGGTGTTGAGCTGAATCCGGTCGGGGTTGATCAAGGCGACGGCGTCCTTCAGGGCGCGGATATGACCGGGAGCGTCATTAACCCCCTTGACCAGCATGATCTCGAGCCAGATCTGGCCTTTGAATTCCCGCCGGAAGCGGACCAGGCCCGCGATGACCCGTCCGGCCTCGAGGGACGGATGCGGACGATTCACCGCCCTGAATAGACGGGGCTCTGCGGCGTCGAGAGACGGCGCCACGACGTCGGCCGCCAGCAAGTCCGCCCGCACGTCCTTCCTCGAGAGGAGGGTTGCGTTGGTCAGGACAGCGACCGGGACGCGGGTCGTTCTTTTGACCGCGCGGATGATCCGGCCTAGGTTTTTATTGAGCGTCGGCTCTCCGGACCCCGAGAACGTGATATGGTCCACCCGCGGGGCCGAACCGAGGGCCGCCCGGATCTGCCCCAGGACCTCGCGCGGCTCGAAGTAGGCCCGGCGCCGGCCCGTCGTCCGGGCGGACCGCCCGAGCTGGCAGTATACGCAATCGAGACTGCAGGTTTTAAAGGGCAGGATATCCACCCCCAGAGAGAACCCCAGCCGGCGTGACGGGACTGGCCCATAGACGAAACGCGGTTTCATGGCGTTCCGCTTGACGGCTGGCATCCGGGCCTCCTCAGGCCTTTTCCTTGTACGTCTGGATGAATATCCGGAGGGAGCGGTCATAGGTTTTTTCGACCGAATCCGGGAACAGGCAGGCGGGCAGCTCCTCGTGGCTCCAGTGATAGGCCAGGCATTCGCAGCAGACCCCTTTGCGGCTGCAGGGTTCCCAGCTGCAGTTGCATTGAGACGGGTTCTTCTTGCTGTTGCACTCTTTCATCAGGCGCTCTCTCTCGCTAGGGATTCTTCCTTATTATAGAAGAGGCGGACGTGAAACGGGAATACTATTTTCCGGCCGGCGGATTGTCTTCGCGCCGGGTTTCGAGTATCATATGCCAATTCAATCCCGTTCGCTGGATCCCACGGACGCGAGTCCGTGGAGCTTCAGCGGGTTATTGAGGAGACACATGCCGCGGTATACGGACAAAGAAGCGAAGGCCGGGCTCCGAGCGAAGCTCCCGTCTATAGAGACCTTCGCCAACCAGTTTCCGGATTATGAGATCACCATCGAGGCCGCGGAGTTCACCTCGGTCTGCCCCAAGACGGGACTGCCCGATTTCGGCACGATCGTCATCCGATATGTCCCCGCCACGAAAGTCCTGGAGCTCAAATCCCTGAAGGAGTATCTCCTGGCGTACCGGAATCTGGGGATTTTTTACGAAAACGTGGTCAACCGCGTCCTTGAGGATGTCGTTCGGGCCTCCCGGCCGAAAAACGCGATTGTGACCGGCGAATTCAATCCCAGGGGCGGAATCCGGTCTATGATCGAGGCCCGCTACCCGCGCTCCGGCTCGCGGAAGCGCTGAGGGCCGCCGTTTTCCGAATAGCGAATAGGGGGACATAATACTCTGTCCCTCAATGGAATGAATGGAATGGGGACAGAGTATTGTGTCCCCCTAGTTAATATAAAAGGAATAAAATGTCTGGATTGAAGAACGGCTCGAAAATCGGGAAGACCGATCTCCTGATGATGATGACCGTCCTTCTCTGGTCGATCAACCTGTCCATGATCAAGATCGGCCTCCGCGATCTCTCCCCACACGGCTTCAACGCCATCCGGCTGACGATCGCCACCCTTGTTTACCTGGCCATCTTCGCTCTGGGCCGCCGGAAATTCGCGCTGGTCAAGGGCGACGGCTGGAAAGCCGTCGGACTGGGTGTCCTCGGCATCACGGCCTACCAGCTCTTTTTCATCCAGGCCATCAGCCGGACGAATGCCTCCACGGCCTCGGTCATCCTGGCCACGAGCCCCATTTTCATCGCCCTCCTGAGCACGGCCCTGGGCCAGGAGCGGATTCCTTGGGCCGGCTGGCTCGGGATCGTCATCTCCATCGGCGGGTTCTTTTTCGTCATCGCCAGCGAGAACGGCGGGTTGGCGTTCTCCGGGCCCGGGATGCGCGGCGCTGTCCTGATCGTCCTGGCCAACGTCTGCTGGGCCGCCTACACCGTGTTCTCCAAGCCCGTGCTCGACCGGAACTCGGCATTCGGGCTGGCGGCGGTGGGCACGGCCGCCGGCACGCTCTTGTATCTTCCGTTCGCGATCCACGACGTCGCCGCCATCGACTGGCATCGGATCTCGTGGCCGGCCTGGGGGGCGATTCTCTTCTCGGGCCTCGTGGCCATCGTCCTCTGCTTCTTCATCTGGTATGACTCGGTCCAGAAAGTCGGGAGTTCCAAGACGGGTATCTACGGCAACCTAACCCCCATTTTCGCGGTGGTCTTCGCCGGGATCTTCCTCGGCGAGCATTTTTCGACAGCCGAAGCCGCCGGCTCGGCCGTCGTCCTGGCCGGCGTCTACATGACCCGGTCCGGATACCGGTTTTTTGAGCGCCGCCCCCGGTCCCCAAATACCGTTTGATATTTGAGACCCGAATTCTTAGAATGGGATGAGACGGATGACGATCATCGAAATCTTCAAATCCCTCCGGCCCCAACAGTGGATCAAAAACCTTTTCATCTTCGCGCCGCTCATTTTTTCCCGGAACGTCCTCAACCGCCCCTTCCTCTTCAAAACCGTCGCGGCGTTCGCGGCCTTCTGCCTGATTTCGAGCGCCCACTATATTTTCAACGACCTCCGGGACATCGAAGAGGACCGGCGCCATCCCGTCAAATCGAAACGTCCCCTGGCCTCGGGCCGCCTCACGAAAGGACCGGCGGTCATCGCCCTCGTCCTCATCGGCGCCGCCGGGCTGGCCCTGGCCGCGTCCATCGGCCGGCCGTTCCTGATCATGGCGGCCGGCTACCTGGCCCTCCAGACGGCCTACTCGATGTGGCTCAAGCACGTCGTCATCCTCGACGTCTTCGTCATCGCCGCCGGCTTTCTCATCCGGGTGGTCGCGGGAGGCCTGGCCATCCAGGTCGAGATCTCTTCCTGGCTCCTCATCTGCACGATCCTCCTCTCCCTCTTCCTGGCCATGGGGAAAAGGCGCTATGAGCTCGTGCTCCTGGACAAGGACGCGGCCAACCACAGGCCCATTCTCAGGGAATACAACACGTATCTCCTGGACCAGATGATTTCCGTTGTCACGGCCTCGACGCTCCTGGCGTACTGCCTTTACACCATCTCCGCGGAGACGGTGGCCAAGTTCGGGACGCGGAACCTCATCTTCACCGTCCCCTTCGTCCTCTACGGGATTTTCCGCTATCTCTACCTGATCCACCAGAAGGCGGAGGGCGGGACCCCGGAAGCGTTGATCATCCATGACAAGCCCCTCCTCGCCGACGTTTTCCTGTGGATCGTGGCCGCTGCCCTGATCCTTCATTTCAAATGAGGCGCCCATGACCCGAGCCAAAGTCGCCGTTCTCAGAACCAGCCCGGCCACGGTCCTCGACGACTACCGGAAGCTGATGGAGCTCGCCGAATATGAGCGCTTTCTACCGAAGGACCGCGACACGCTCATCAAGCTCAACCTGTCCTGGACGAAATACTTCCCGGCCTGCTCGAGCGAGCCCTGGCAGGTGGAGGGCGTCATCCGGACCCTCATCGAAGGCGGGTTCCCCCGCGACAGGCTTTTTCCGGTCGAGAATAAGACCGTCGTCACAAACCCGCGTAAAGGGGCCCGGAACAACAAGTGGCTGCCCGTCCTCGAACGCTACGGACTTTTTTTCACGCCCCTCCCCGAGGTCGAATGGGAGGTCTACGCCTTCCGGAGCCCGCTCCTCAAGCTCAACGAGATCTTCCCGGAGGGGATCCAGATCCCCAAGATGTTCATCGGTAAAAACATCCTCCATCTCCCGACGGTGAAGACGCACGGCCATTCGACGACGACGGGCGCGGTCAAGAACGCCTTCGGGGGCCTCCTCAAGGAGGTCCGCCACTACGCCCACAAGTATATCCACGAAGTCCTGGTCGACCTCCTCTATATGCAGCGGGAGCTGCACCCGGGACTTTTCTGCGTCATGGACGGGACGGTTTGCGGCGACGGCGCCGGGCCACGGACCATGGTCCCCTGCGTCAAGAACATCATTCTCGCGAGCGGGGACTCGCTGGCCGTCGACGCGATCGCGGCCCGGATCATGGGGTTCGACCCGATGACCATCCCGTTCATCCGGATGGCCCACGAGCGCGGCCTCGGTGTCGGCGACCCGGCCGAGATCGAGATCGTCGGCGAGGATATCTCCGGGTTCGACTTCGGGTTCTGCTCGAAGCGCAGCTTCGTCATCTGGGGGGACCAGATGATTCGCAAGGGATGCCTGAGGCCTTTTGAAAAGATCCTCCTTCATTCGCCGCTCATGGTCTGGGCGCCCTTCGCGAGCAATGTCTACCACGACCTCATGTGGTACCCGACGATCGGCCGCCGCCGCATCCGGGCCTTCATGAAGACGGAGTGGGGCGAACTCTGGAAGCGGTACTGAATCCTCCAGCCACCCCATTTCCTGTTTTTATAACCCTTTCCCCAAAAGTAAACTGCTTCCAATTATGAACCGCCCCTAACGTGATCTTATGTGCTCGATAACCTTCAGGGCGGGCGGGAGGCCGGGGGTTTCGACCGCAGAGGCGTTCGACTTGAAAATCCCGCTTTAGGGGTGATAAATTTAGAATAACGTTAAAGAAGGGTATGAGGAGGAAATGGCATTTAAGAAAAGCGCGTTGGCATCTGGTAGCGCGATAATTTTGCCAATGATGCTTCTTTATGGCGCGTCCACAATCGCCCTAAAACCCACGGAGGGAGAAGAGGTCTGTAACCCAAGCAAGTACGCGTGCCCGGTAACTCCTAACCTATTCCCTAAACAAGAAATGTCCGCTAATACACTTCGGTTTGAATTCCGGGAGAACGCAGGTGAATTGCCTCATTCTAATAAGTGGGATACATCGTCCGTTGCACAACGAATATCGATCTCCTTGCTGAGCCCTGGCGGCAGAGACGTAGAAATCAAGTTCGTGTGGAGGGGAGCCGTATATATCCAACCGTATCTTGACTGGGGAGTTTATCGCGGCTCTTTTGTCGTAAAGGGTGATGGCAATCCCAACTGTTTTTTCCTCGGGGTCTTCGCAGGCCTTCCTCAAAATGTCCCGTGCAAGGAATTTATTTTGCTGATCCCGCCTGGCGTTGAAGTTAAGGATGTCGCCTTTTCGAACTTGAGTGGCGAATATGTCTCCAAAAACTGTCCGATGCCGGGATTAGAGAAGGAAATCAATAGAGCTTTGCAAGACAGCCTGCAAAATCCCAAAGATGAAATAAAGACATCTCTCTGTCTCAGTTTGTTGGAAAAGGCGATTCCAAAATATGAATGCATATCTAAGGGCGGAGGTGTACCAGTTCCAGCCTGGTGGCTGGCGGATTGGCGGGCTAGTGAGGAATGGATCGGTTACTTATATGACACAGTAGTGGCAGAAAATAACAAATACGCATTAAAAGTCTACATGGGATTCTTCAGTACCTCTGACGGATACATCGCCGAAGTTATGGCCTCGCGCTTTTGTGACATACTCCTTGATCGCCCAATATTGGTTCTTCAGAGCTGGAATGACATTGGAGAATTTAAAGAGCTAATAAACGGTGCCCTTATATTTGGATCCTCTGGGGCCAACGTCAAGATGCTGGAAGCCTACCGTGAAATCGCCATGAAGGAACCGCAATACAAGTCTGCGTGTGAAGAGATCATCAAGATCATAAGCGAGAAGTATCCAGATAAATAGGAACTAGCTAGCAGGTCCCCTCTGGGATACCTGGGGCAACCCAGGTTTATATTTAGTCCTGGTAACTTTCCTCTTATTTCAAATTAAGAATTTTGTGGAGCTGGACGGAGACGCGGATGTTTTGGAGCCCTTCGCGCAGGGCGCCTTCCAGAAGCTGGATCGCTTTCCGCCGGCTCCACGCGGCGTTGCTCTGCGGCTGGAGGATGAGCGGAGTCGCGGGCGGGAAGGCGCGGCGGACGGCGCGTATCGCTTCAGACGTCAGCTCCCGGGTCGCGACGAGTTTCACTTCCCGCGCTTTCTTCATAAACCCGGGCCGGAATGCATAAGCCGGAGGCTTCGGCGACACCGTGTACCAATCGACGCCAGGGCGGGGGTCGAACGTGCCGTTCGTTTCGACCTGGATCGACAACCCGTCCTTCCTCAGTTCGCGGATGAGCGGCCCGATGTCCTGCGCCAGCGGTTCGCCTCCCGTGAGGCAGACCCATCGGGCCGGATAACCGCGCCAGAGCCGTCGGACATCTTCCGCGACTTGGCCGGCGGTTTGAACCCGGCCCCGCCCCCAGGCACGCTTCGTGTCACAGAAGGCGCATCGCAGGTTGCAGCCGGCCAGACGGACGAAGATCGTCGGCTCCCCCTGGCGCAGGCCTTCGCCCTGGACGGAGGCGAAAACCTCAAACGTCTTCAGTGTAGGTGGCCGACGCATCCTCGGATTCCCAGACTGTCACGGACCGGACCGCGAAACGCTTCTTGAGCTCAGTGTGAAGATGGCGGGCCAGGTTCTCCGCGGACGGGTTGAAGGGATAGGCATCGTTGAGGAGGGTGTGGTCCGGCAGGACCGCCGCGAGCTCTTTCTTGATTTCGGCGAAATCCACCCCGATGCCGTCGGGGCCGAGCTCGCCGATGGCGATCTCCACCTCGACCTGGAAGGTGTGCCCGTGGACATTCTCGCATTTCCCCCGGTATCCCTTCAAGAAATGGGCGGCGGAGAACTTGTCCCTGACTTTGAGCGTCCAACTCATCGCTGGCCTTCCTTTCGAAGCCGCGCCAGGAGCGGGTCCTCGCGGCCGGCTTCCCTCCACGCTTCCCGGCGCAGGAGGCATGATGAACAGGTCCCGCACGGGGCTTCCCCGCCCGCGTAACAGGAAACCGAATAGGAATAATCCGCGCCGAGGGCCAGGCCCTGGCGGATGATTTCGGACTTGCGGATCCCGATGAACGGCGCGAGCACGCGGGTCCGCGGGCCGCCGCAGGCCGCCGATGTTCCCAGGTTGATGGCCCGTTCCATGGCCCGGACGAATTCCTTCCGGGTATCCGGGTAGTCGGGGGAATCGATGACATGGAAACCGCAGACCAGGTCGCGCACGCCCCGGGCCTCGGCCCACCCTGCCGCGACGGCGAGGAAAATGCCGTTCCGGAAGGGGACATAGGTCGCCGGGGGTCCGGCCGGGAGGTCGGAGCGTTTTCGACAGCGGGGAAGGGGGATGGCGGAGTCGGTCAGGGCCGACCCGCCGACCTGATTCAGGTTGACCTTGAGCACGGTCCGCGGCAGGCCGAGCCTGCGGACGAGCCTGCCGGCCAGCCGGATCTCGACCCGGTGGCGCTGGCCGTAATCGAACGTCAAGGGGAAAACCCGCTCGTACCGTTTCAGAGCCCAGTACAGGGAGGTCGTCGAATCGATCCCCCCCGAAAACAAAACCGCGCAGGATTTCTTTTTCATGGATCTTTGTCCCGATATTAAATGACTCATCCGGCTTTTTCAAGTTGGGGGTTTGTGGGGCGAGCAAAATGTTTCGCGAAAGAATGCGGACGCAGGGAGGATGTTGACTGGCCGAGCGGGTATTAAAAGAGTGGGCGGATAACACGGCGCCTGTGGCGGGCTGAGGGGCATGGCCGGAACGTCATGCGCGGTTTAGCCCGAGAATCGTGCCCTTCGAGGGAAGTTCCAGGGGGAACCGACAAAACTTGTTTGAGCTTGGCGTAGCGCACGCCAAGCGAGTTGTTTTGGCGCCGAGAAGGGCGGGATTATCGCGGCGTGAAGAACCGCGCTCTGGAGTGGAGGCCAGCCCCTCAGCCCGCCACGGGATCGGACTGGGAGAGGACTGTTTTGACTGTTTGACAGCATCTGACGGGGATGGTATATCTTGACTTCGACCCATGGACAAGCACCCCGTAGAAAAAGGCATCGAGGACGTCGTCAAGACCTATGAGCTCCTGGACAGAATCCGCCTCGGCCGCGACCTCGTCATCCGCGACGACCAGTTCGAACCCGAGGCCCTTCTCGACGCGGCCCGTTTCGCGCGTTCGAAAGGGATCCGGCTGAGCCTCCTCGATACCGGGCGGTTCGAACCGAGCGGGCTCGAATGGTTCATACGGGAAAGGGTCCGTTTCTATACGTCCGACGAGGCGCGCCCGCGCGAGCCGGAGTTGGCCCGGCTTCTCAAGGCCTGCCTGTCCGCAAGGACGTTTCTGGCCTATTTCCAAAACGGGCCGCTCCAAATGCAACCCGGCGCCGATTCCGTTTCCCTCGAGGCGCTCAGAGGCCTGACCTCAGCCGGGATGGACATCCACATCTCCAACCGGGCCCACGCCCGGGATTCCGGCAACCTCGCGGAGCTCGCCGAAAACGCCGCGGCGGGACGAAGCTATTTCGTTTACTATCACCTCGGACCTCTCACGCCGGAGCTCACGGGGCTGGCCGCCGCGGGCGCCTGGATTCATTTCCCGGACCGGAGCCTCAACGCCGAGGACGCCGCCGGCTTGGCCCAGGAAATCGCCCGGGCCGCCCGCCAAGCCGGCTCACGGGCTGCCGTCTATGTGGAGACGGGTTTGCCTCTCCCGGTCCTCGAAGGCCTCTTCGCCGCCGGCGCCGCCGTCCTTTTCCGGACGCCGCCGGGCGATCGGGAGTCCTTGCTTCGACCGTTCGAGCAAAAAGCGCGGAAGCGGGAACTGCCCGCCCGCGCCTTCTATCTCTTCACCACATTTCTGCCGTAAGGCGGGCGGGACAGGCCCGTAAGATAAGAAACTCTTTCGCAACAATAGACGCATCATGGCCGAGACCTTAGGACGCGCGCTGCCGCTGTGGGCCGTCGTCCCGTTCGTCGGGCTCCTGCTGTCCATCGCCGTCCTGCCGCTGCGCGCGTCCCGTTTCTGGCGCCGGAATCGGAACAAGGCGCTCGTCGCGGCCTTCTGGTCCGCTCCCGCCGCCGGCCTGCTCCTGCTCCGCGCCCCCCGCGAGTTCGTGCACTCGGTCAGGGATTACACGTCTTTCGTGGTCCTCATCGGGGCCCTGTTCACGATCTCCGGCGGGATCGTGCTTCGCGGCGACCTCCGGGCGACCCCCGCCGTCAACACGGCCTTCCTCTTCATCGGCGCGGTGCTGGCTAACGTCATCGGGACCACGGGCGCCAGCATGCTTCTCATCCGTCCGCTGCTCCAGACCAACAGCGAACGCCGGCGCACGGTCCACGTTCCGATCTTCTTCATCTTTCTCGTGTCGAACATCGGCGGCTGCCTGACCCCGCTCGGTGACCCCCCGCTGTTCCTGGGCTTCATCCGGGGCGTGCCGTTCCTGTGGACGTTCCGCCTTTTCCCGGTCTGGGCGCTCGCGGTAGGGAGCGTCCTCGCCGTGTTCTACGTTTTCGACCGCCGTCAATACGCGCGGGAAGAGACGAGAGATCTCATCCGAGACCGGGCGCGCATCGTTCCTCTCCACATGAAGGGGTCGCTCAACTTCGTTTGGGTCGGCGGCGTCATCGCCGGCATGTTCCTGCCGTTCCCGTTCCGCGAGGGCCTCCTCGTCCTCATGGCGGGCTTGTCCCTGGTCACGACGAGGAAGGAATTCCGGGGAGAGAACAGGTTCACCTGGAACCCGATCGTCGAAATCGCCATCCTTTTCGCCGGCATCTTCGTGACCATGGTCCCCGCCCTTCTCCGGCTCAGCGCCGGCGGCGCCGGGCTGGGCCTCACGAAGCCGTGGGAATTTTTCTGGGTCACGGGCGGGCTCTCCTCGTTCCTCGACAACGCCCCGACCTATCTCGTTTTCTTCTCGCTGGCCCGGGGCCTCGGCCTTCAGGGGGCCGTGGCGGGCATTCCGCCCCTCGTCCTCATGGCGATCAGCGCGGGCGCCGTGTTTATGGGAGCGAACTCCTACATCGGGAACGGCCCCAACTTCATGGTCAAGTCCATCGCCGAGGAGTACAAGCACAAAATGCCTTCCTTCTTCGGCTTTATGGCTTATTCCGCGGCGGTCCTCGTCCCGGTCTACATCATCGTCACCCTCGTGTTTTTCCGCTAGCTCCGTCGTGATTCCAGACCGTGAAAACCCGCCAAAATAGCGACCTTCGGGCTAGCGCCCATTTTTGCCCGCCGTTGCCGAGCCTCGTTGGCGGGATCGAACGGACACGCGCATTCACCACCACGAATGGTGCGTTTTTTCTTCTTCTCCACAAATAAAAGTGGCTCACGCGTAAAAAAATCTTGACATTTTGTGAAAATGGTCTATAAATAGAATGAAAATTCTTTTGGAGAACACGGAACAAGAAGTCGCAGGGTCCCGACATGGTGACAGCGCTGGGAACTTACGAAAACTTAAGTTGAAGGATCAAGAGCGATGAAAGTAGCTTTGCTTTGCAGCTCGAAAACGGGAATGGAAGCGACGCTCTTTCGTCGCCCCGACGAACGATGGGACGAGGAGGACGAGCCTCCACCGCCATCCGACCTGCTCGCGGAATGCGATTCGGACGAAACGATCGCGGCCGTCGAGCGCTCCCTTCAGGAACGGTACCAGGTCTTCCGCATCGAGTCCGATGAAAAAGCCTACGCCCGCTTGAAGCGGCTCCGTCCGCACCTCGTCTTCAATATCTCGGAACGCCTGTTCGGGCCGAACCGTGAATCGCACATCCCGGCGATCTGCGAAATGCTCAACATCCCGTACACGGGGTCGGACCCGCTGACGCTCGGCATCTGTCTCGACAAGTCGCGGGCCAAGGAAATTCTCTCCTTCCATAAAATCCCCAACCCGGCGTTCTGGATCATCGAGTCGCCGGAGGAGATGCCGAACGGCGTCCGGCTGCCCGCGATCGTCAAGCCCCTCTTCGAGGGCTCGAGCAAGGGCATCAAGAACAACGCCATGGTCCGCACGGCCGCGGAGCTCTACGAGCGCGTCCAAGACGTCGTCTCGCTCTACAAACAGCCCGTCATCGTCGAGAGGTTCATCGGCGGGCGGGAATTTACCGTGGGCGTTCTCGGCAACGCGCCGAATCCCGAGATCCTCCCCATCGTCGAGATCGACCACTCCCAGCTCCCGGCCGGCGCGGCGCCCATCTACTCGTACGAGGCCAAATGGATCTGGGACACTCCCGATTCGCCTCTCCAGATCTTCAAGTGCCCGGCCGAAATCTCCGCGGACCTGAAGAGAAAAATTGAGCATGTCGTCACCCGGACCTCCACCGTCCTCCGCATCCGGGACTGGTGCCGGATCGACGTCCGGCTCGATGAAAAAGGGGAGCCCAACATTCTCGAAGTCAACCCCTTGCCCGGCATCCTGCCGAACCCCGAGGACAACTCCTGCCTTCCCAAAGCGGCCAGGACGATGGGGTATTCTTATTCGGACCTGATCCACCGGGTCGTGGATGAGGCCGCCAAGCGCTGCGGCCTTCGGACGACGCGCGTCCGGCCCTCGGTCACGGAGCGGCCGGTGGCCCAGGTCGCCCGAGTGTGAACGTGCCGTCCCACATCGGGATCGTCTACAACGCCTACGAACCGCGGCCCACGGGGACGGGGGAACGGCTGTCCGAGGAATCCGTGGCCGAGATGGCCCAGCAGGTCGGCGAAGCGGTCAGGACGCTGGGGCACAAGACGACCCTTATCCCCCTTCAACGGAGCCTGCACAACTTCCTCAACCGGGTCAAAGAGGAGAATCCCGAAATCCTCGTCAACCTCTGCGAAGGGTATTACGGCCGCCCCCAATGGGAATCGAACGTCGCCGGCATCTTTGAGCTGCTGGGGATCGCCTTCACCGGGAACGCCTCGAAGACGCTGGCCATCTGCCAGGACAAGCATAAGGCCAAGGCCGTGCTCCGGTCGTGCAACCTGCCGACGGCGCCGGCCCAGCTCATGCTCGCGGCCGACCAGCCCATCGACCTCAAGTTCCCGATCATCGTCAAGCCGAACAACGAGGATGCGAGCCTGGGCATCTACCCCGAGTCCGTGGTCCGCGACGAGGAGAGTTTCCGGCGCCAGGTCCGGAAGGTCCTCGACAATTACCGGCAGCCGGCCCTCGTCGAACCTTACATCGACGGCCGGGAGTTCAACGTCTCGGTAATGGAGAATACGGCGGTCGTCCCGTTGCCCGTTTCCGAGATCGACTTTTCGCAAATGCCCCAGGGCTCGCCCAAGATCTGCAGCTACGAGGCGAAGTGGTTCGAAGACCATCCCCTCTATCAGAAAACGCCTCCCGTGTGTCCGGCGCCGGTCGACGATGAGCAGCGCCAGAGGCTCCAGGCCATGGCCGTCGACGCGTTCCGGACGATGGGGTGCCGGGATTACGCCCGGGTCGATTTCCGGATGGACGGCAAGGGCCGGATCTTCATCCTCGAAGTCAACCCGAACCCCGACATCAGCCTCAACGCCGGATACGCCCGGGCCCTGGCGGCGGCCGGCATTGATTACGCGGCCTTTTGGAACACGATGGTCCAGAACGCGCTCAAGAGAAGGGAAACGAATGATCCGCCCAATGCGGCCGCAAGATAAGGCCCCCGTGCTCGACCTTATCCGGGCCACGGGGATGTTCATGCCCGGCGAGGTCATCGTGGCCGAGGAGCTGATCGACATCTACCTGGGCGTGCCGGAGCAGGAAGACTACCGGATCGTTGTCATTGACGGCGAAGGCCGGAAGGGGGCCGCCGATGGCGGCCAGGGCCGGGAGGGCGTCGCGGGATACTTGACGTGGGGGCCCACGCCGATGGCCGAGGACGCCTACGACCTGTACTGGATGGCCGTCGCGCCCGCGGAGCAGGGAAAGGGACGCGGCAAGGAGCTCGTCCGGTGGCTCGAAGCCGAAGTCCGGAAGCTCAACGGCCGGATGATCATCATCGAGACCTCGTCCCAGCCCAAGTACCATCCGACGCGGCAGTTCTATATCGGCCTGGGTTACAAGGAAGTCGCCCGGATTCCGGATTTCTACAAACCGGGCGACGATCGCGTCATCTATGCGAAATACTTCCGGTAGGAAGGAGTCTTGAGGAGATGGACGACTGGCAACGTTTGATTCAGGGCAGTCTCAGGAAGCCTGAGGAGATTGCCCGTGCGTTCGGACTCGATCTGGAGGACGTCAAGCGGATCGCCCGCGTGTTCAAAATCCAGATCACTTCATATTACGCCGGTCTGATCAAGCAGAAGGGCGACCCCATCTGGAAGCAGGTCGTCCCCGACGTGGCGGAGCTCAGGGAAAATACGGGGGAGGCGGACCCGCTTCTTGAGGACGAGGACTCGCCGGTGCCCGGGATCGTCCACCGCTATCCCGACCGCGTTCTGTTTCTCGTCTCGCACAGCTGCGCCTCCTACTGCCGCTTCTGCACCCGGAAACGGAAGGTCGGCGACCCGTCGAAAATCCACCCCCGGTATGTCGAGGGCGGCGTCGAATATATCCGGAACCACCCCGAGGTCCGGGACGTGATCATTTCGGGCGGCGACCCCCTGATGCTCAGCGACAGGCGGCTTGAGAACATCCTGAAGGCCGTGCGGGCCATTCCCCACGTCGAGATCATCCGGGTCGGGACGCGGGTGCCCTGCGTCCTGCCGCAGCGGATCACGGAAAAGCTCGTGGCCATGTTCAAGAAGTACCATCCGCTGTATGTCAACGTCCATTTCAACCACCCCGACGAGATCACCCCGGAGTCGTCGCGGGCCCTCAACTTGCTGGCCGACGCCGGCATCCCGCTCGGCAACCAGACTGTCCTCCTCAAGGGCGTCAACGACGACCCGCAGACTATGCGGCGGCTCATGCAGAAACTTCTCGCCGTGCGGGTCCGTCCGTATTACATCTACCAGGCGGACTACGTGAGCGGCACGGAGCACCTGCGGACGACGGTCGAGAAGGGGCTCGAAGTCATGCAGGGCCTGAGGGGCTGGACGTCGGGTCTGGCCGTGCCGTATTACTGCATCGACGCGCCGGGAGGGGGCGGCAAGATCCCGCTCATCCCGAGCTACCTCCAGTCGATCAACGACGAGCAGGTCGTGCTGCGGAATTACGCTGGGGAGCTCTACGTCTACCCGCAAGTCAAAACGAAAGCCAGGCGGAAGCAGAGGCCCGCGAACGCCCCGTGCTACAGTTTCGACGGCCCGCCTCTTCCGTAATCAAGAAGGGGTCAAATCTACGCAATGCCAGTTTCCAGGATTGAAATCTCGCCGGCGAGCGGGGATCCTCCCTTACTGACCAAAGAAACGCCGCTCAATTTCTTGGACTTCTTGTGTCAGCGTCTCGTTAAAGAGTAGATCTTTTTTTGTCCTTCGACATATATCAGTGATGGCTGAAATGCCTATCCTGAAGAAATCCCCAATCTCCCTAAGCGAGTAATTTGTATTCTTGTGGATGATCAAAATGGCTACCTTCCTCGCGTATCTGTTCTCCTGACCGAATATTTCTTTAGCAACAGCTAAGATATCCGCCATTTTAGGCCTGTCCCTGAGCTTCCTGAGTTGAGGAAAATCACGATTCCTCTCGCCTCTCCTCTCCGTTAAAAATGTTTTTTCCATCTGCTCGATGAACTCAGGTCTGCCAAGTATCCCGGAAGCTGCCGCCGCCTCGAGGGGATTAGGCAATTTTTGCTTGAGACGCCAAGTTACATACTCTGAGTACCTCTGCATCGCAATCGAGGGCTCCGCCCCGAACGCGCTTAAGATAAGCGATGTCGATGTCCAGGGGCGGGGGCTCATTGTTCCCAAGTATTCACGATAGTTGGACCAGGCATATTCCTCCGGGGAATCAACAATTCCCGCACGTACGGGATTAAGATGCACGTACGGGCCCACCTCACGTGCATATTCCTCTGCCTGGACCAAAATCGCTTTGAAGCGTCCCTGAAAAAGGTGACCGCACCGATCATGCCTCTTGTTAAAATAGACCGAAAACGTCGTATTGATGGAATGTGCGATTCTTGATAGTTGCCCATGTGGAGTCTCGATGAGCAAGTGATAGTGATTTTCCATAAGGCAATAGACATGAATGATCGATTGAAACTTACCGTGTGCATCCCCCAGGCATTTTAGGAAATAGTAGCGGTCTTCTTCGGCAAGAAAAATGGGCTGTTTTTGGTTTCCTCTGGACGTGACGTGGTAAAAGGCGCCTGGATATTCTATTCTGAGCTGTCTTGCCACGAGATCTCCCGAAAAATAGCAGCGTCACAGAGTATTAACGAACGGAACGGAATTGGGGTCTCAGTTGGAGACGCCGTTAGCAAAAAAGCCGATGGAAAACTGGCATTGCGTAGATTTGACCCCGTCTTTTTACCGTCTTTATTAGCGCACGATGAGGGGTTTCGCGACCTCGGCGCGCCGCTCCATCCCGACGTCCTCTACGGAGATCACGAGGTCATATTCGCCCGGGGCGACGGCCGGCAGAGGGATTTCGGCGATCAGGATGTCGGGTTTTCCCTGGAATGTCCTGTGTTCGCGGACGACGACCTTGAGCGGAATTTCCTCGCCGCCCGGTTTCGAGACGAATCTTGCCTCGACAGCCAGAAAGGGCGCCTCATCCGGCTGAGCCGTCCGGATTTCGAAGGGGAGCACGACCGTGAGTTTCCTGGCCCCGGGCGAGATCTCTCCGACAACGAGACGGCCGTCCTTCGGGATCAGGCGATAGAGTTCTATGAGAGACGGCTCCGCGCCGGGCTTTCCTTTCTTGTCGGCCGGTTTCGCGGTGGGGAGCCTCACGTAGGCCGTCCCCGTACCCTCCTCAAAAAGCAGGGGTGACGACAGCCTGAGGTCCGTCTCGGCGGACGCCTCTGGGACGTTAAACTCGGCCCGTCCGAGGCAGGTCTCCCCGTTGACGAGATCCCGGACGACCACCCGGAAATCCCACCCGCCGGCCGATACCGGCACGCTGAGGTGCGCGCAGAGGCTCTGCCCTTCGTATCTCGAAAGATCCACCTCCCAGCGCCGCGAGAGCGTCGTTTTGCCAGCGTCGTCCTTCAAGAAAGCGACAATCTCGCTCCGGACGGGCGGCGCTCCCGCTTTGGCGTTGACGTCCAGCCGCGTTAGAAGGCAGGCCCGGACGCCGTCGTCTTGGAGGACGATCAAGGGATCGACCACGAGGCCCAAGAACGCGGACACGGGCCTGTCGGCCCAGGCCAAATCGATGAGCTGGACGTCCTTCTCGAAATCCGACATCTTCGAGAACGGCTTGGGGTCGGCGTAGCCGTCCTGGACGAGGACCCGGGCATCGGGCCGCGCCACCTCGACACGGATCTTGTGGTATTTCCCTCCCCAGGACTCCCGGACATAATAGCCGAGAACGTAAAAATTCCCCGTCAGGGACTGCAGGTCCTGGGCGATCGCCGCGGCCTCGTTGATATCGGCGAAGTATTTTCCGCCGGAAGCCGCCGAGAGGTCCTTGAGCGAGTGGTCCCACCAGATCTTCTTGAACTTGGTCCCGAAGGCGTTGACGTCCCAATCTTGCGTGTTGATGGCGTAGACCGCGGTGCCCGCCGCTCCAAAAAGCTTTCCTAGCCGTTCTGCTTCAGGGCCCATGTTCCTGGCCGTGAACAGCACGAGGCTTTTGTCCCCCGGAATGGTCTTGAAGACTTCAGCCAAGTCCTGCATGTGGGGCACGAAATCTCGCCTTTGAAAAGCGGCGGTCCCCGGCGCGAAAACCGCTCCCATTCCCGTGGCCGGCGAAATATCGCCCGCCTCACCCGCACCCCCGCGCAGGCTGCCGCTCTCTCCACCCGCCGGCCGGACGTTGCTTCCCTCAGAACGGACTCGGACGGTCACGCTGTCGTCGGGGGGACCGACCCAGTCGCCGGCGCTCGGCGGCGCCTCGCTCGACTTGTTTATCGCCCTGCGAATCCGTTTCATGTCCGAGGTCAAATATTCGCGGATATAGAAGCCCCACATCGCGTAAAATCCGATAACTGCGACGTCGTCCCCTGGCCGCACCTGCGTATCCAGAAAACGGAGGGCGGTGGCCTTGGCCTTGATTTTTCCCACCTCGTCGCTGGCCTGCTGGTCGAGGAAAATGAAGATCTTCCGGTTCATCGCCCCGCTCGCGCGGACGGCGGGCTCGGCGGCGCGCGGCGGCCCGGGCGCCACGGTCATTCCCGCGTCGGTCATGGCGTGGACCTCGAATTCCGTGATCGTTTTCGGCTGTCCGTCTTCGTAGAGAACGAAGTCCTCTTTCCGGAGCCCGGTGACGGGGCGGTTGTCCGGGCCGAGGACGCGGACCGGGACGAGTTTGACGATGGCGGCGGCGTCATGCCGGAGCGGACGCTCCTGCTTTCCGGTCTGCGGCGCCTGACCCGCGGACGCGAACAAAACGACAGCCGCCCCCGCGGCCGCGATCACGGCAACCGCGATTCTATCTTTCATGGCCGCCCTCACTTCCCGAATTCCACCTTTGTTTCGACCATAAAAAACTTGTATTGGTCGTAGACCACGTCGGTTTCCGAACGCTGGTAACGGGCGCCGCTCTTGCCCCGGCGATAAAGCTCTCGCAACGTGTAGCGGCTCGGGAAGCGAATGCCGTTTTGTTCGAAAGCGTATTCCGACGTCACCAGGAGGCTGGGGATCAGGCCGAGTTGCTTGGCCGTTTCCTCGACGCCCTTGTAGTTTCGGATCGAGGACGGGTTCCACTCGATTTTGAGGATGCCGGCGTCCTTTTTCCTGAGCCAGACCGTGCCAAAAAGGTCTTCCAGCCGGACATCAGGCTTGGGGACCACCTCGATGACCAGCACGGGATCGCCTCCGATCTTCGCTTCCCGCAGGATCCTGTAATCATGGTCGGCCTGGCGTTCCCGGCTGAGCAGCCCGAGCGGGCCCATGACGACGTTGGTGTGCCAAAAGGAATGGGTCTTGAGTGGAGCATCGGAAACCTGGACGTCCTTTCCGTTTTCCTTCAGGAGAGTCCGGGTCTCCCGGATGGATCCCCCTCGCTCCCGGATGAGTTGATAATCGTAGACGTATTGGAACTTCTCGGGACTTGAGAGAAAAACGATGCGGTTTCCATACGAGAAGGATGCGGGCGGGGCCGCGTGCCGGAACCACTCTTCGATCCGTTCCCGGCAGACGAAGTTCAAGACGGACCGGTTGAGCTTGTCGCAATATTGCGCGGCCCGTTCGAGGATGGAGCTGAGCTCCGGATCCGGAGAGCCGGGGCCCGGGCCGAGCCGTGTTAGCCCACGGGCGGTGCCGGGGTTGGACGAGAATAAGCCGGAAAGGAGGATTGAGCAAACGACAATCCTCCCTGCCTGGAGAAGCCTTGCGCCCGGTCTCGATCCGGATGACATCACGCCGTCCCCCGTTCCACCCCGCGGCGAACGCGACGCGCGCCGCGGGCGAACGGCACATCGGGAGCCGTTTTCCCGCCCCTCCAGACCCTCTGAGTTGATTTTGCGACCGAATTGCTCCCAGTGTCAAGTGTGTGGTCTCGTCCACTACATTAGTGACGCGGCGGGCTGAGGATGATTTTTAAGCCAGGCCTGATAGTATTCGGCCGGCGTCTGATAATCAAGCGATTGGTGGGGCCGGATGGTGTTATAAGTC